>NZ_JALNTJ010000009.1:0-121246 GCF_023161885.1 Pseudoalteromonas sp. 2CM37A | reverse complement strand
CGGCACTAGCTCAGTTGGTAGAGCGCGACCTTGCCAAGGTCGAGGTCACGAGTTCGAGCCTCGTGTGCCGCTCCAATCTCTCTAAATATCCCACTAAAATAAACACCTCTAAAACAATATTTTGATCTGATTTATACCTACGAAAATTATTTATAAATATTAAACGCACGAGTGGCCGCATGCCACCGCGCGATATAAAGGGTTTTAAATAATGCGAAGTGACGTGGGTAAAAGCTAGGGAGGGGAGGTCAATACAAGGTTAAAAGGTTTCGCCTTGCAAGGTCGCTATAATACATCTTGCACCGCCAGCGTCGCGATGCTCGCCTAAGTAAATACCTTGCCATGTACCTAGCGCTAAGCGCCCATTGCTTATAGGAATACTTAATTCACACCCTAACGTACTGGTTTTTATATGGGCTGGCATATCATCATCACCTTCGTAATCGTGACGATAGTAAGGCTGGCGCTCAGGAACGAAATGGTTAAAGTGGCTTTCCATATCCATGCGCACTGTAGGATCGGCGTTTTCGTTTATGGTTAAACTTGCCGACGTGTGCTGAATAAACAAATGTAATAGGCCAACTTTATAATTGGCCAGCTCGCTCAGCTGCGCGAGTATTTCATCATCTATCAAATGAAATCCTCGAGCGCGTGGTTTTAAAGTTATTTGAGTTTGTTGCCAGCTCATAACTTATCAAAGCTAACTTCTATATTTGCATCGCCTGCATCACAGCTAAATGGCATAATTATTTTTTTGCCCTTACTTTTATGTGTGATGGTGTGGCCTTTACCTGCAACTACAATGGGCGTAGCCATATCAAAGTCATAGCCTTTTTCGCCGAGTAAGTTTTTAGCTCCACCGGTAACCATATTAGTAATTTCCCCAACCATATCAGTTACTTCATCGTCTATGTTGTCAGGGCGCTCACCAAGCATGCGTTCCATGATAGTCAGAGCTAAGTTTTCATCAAAGGTAATTGAAAATGAGCCACGAGTTTGCGCGCCCACCATGCCAATTAAACCAGATACATCGCCACAGGCGACTTCGTCTGTTTTTATACGCGGCTTACCTGGTTTTAACTCGGTTTGTGCCATTGTAGATAACACATTGATCAAAGAAGATAAAAATGGATTAATGAACTCAACATTCATGTTAGGTACTCTTAAAATTGGTGCTAAAGTGGCTATCTAAATATGAGTATAGCTTTAAAACAAACTTTGGGTTTAGCTTCTACAAGACTCACACTTACCGTGTGCTTCAATAGTTTGCCCTGATACAACAAAGCCGCTTTCTGCTGCTAAGTTGTTTAGCTCGTGAGAAATAACCGTAGAGTGCAGCTCTTTTACAAAGCCACAACTGTCACAAATTAATAGCTGCACAGGATGAATATGATCAAAGTGATGGCAAAGCATAAATGCATTGGTGCTTTCTATTTTGTGAATAAAGCCCAGCTCTGATAAAAAGTCTAGCGCACGGTAAATTGTTGCAGGTTTTGCGCCTGTTTCTGTTACTTTTAATTGTTCAAGTAAATCGTACGCCCCAACGCCGCCTTGGGCGCTAGCTAATAGGCGAAATACTTTTTCGCGGATAGGCGTAAAACGCGCACCACGGTTGTCACAAACTTGTTTTGCTTTACTTACGAGTGATTCTATATTCATCATTCTCTTATCCTTACGCTACCGTGATATACTAACATACTGTGTTGTACTTGCAGCGTTTTTATTAAACACTTTTATCTAGGAACCCCATTAATGCATGAACTGGTAGCTATATTTATTTTCTTTTTTGCGGTGATAGACCCTATAGGTACAGTGCCTGTATTTATTGCTGTGACACGTGGGGAAGATGAAAAGTTTAAACGAAAAGTTGTTTTTAAAGCCGTCGGTGTATCCGCTGTGGTTTTACTCTTTTTTGTTATTGCCGGTGAGCAGCTATTAAATGCAATTGAAATACCGCTGTCGGCGTTTCAAATAGCTGGGGGCATAGTCCTGCTTATTTTTGCGCTTTCAATGATTTTTGGTGAAAGTAAGCCCGAGTCTGAGATTAAAAGTGTGCGCGACAGCACAGAAACAGCTATTTTTCCGCTAGCCATTCCCTCTATAGCAAGCCCAGGCGCCATGCTTGGCGCAGTACTGATGACCCGTAACGAAGAATACACGTGGGTTGAGCAAGTTACTACATCGTCGATGATGTTGGTTGTATTAGTTGTTGTGCTTGTGCTGTTGTTACTCGCAAATCATGTGCATAAATTAATAGGCGACAGTGGCGCAAGTATTATAAGTAGAATCATGGGGTTAATTTTAAGCTCTGTGGCAGTTACAAATATACTCAACGGTATCGCGCATTATTTTGGTTTACAAATATACAGCTAACATTGATGCTAATTAGGCTTTTGTGTAAAATACAGCGCCTTTTTATGGGCGCATTTACTTATAATCCCCGAGGCTTTTACATTGCAAAAACGCACATTAGATAATCCAACGTTAAACAGACGTTTTTCTGTTGCACCCATGCTTGATTGGACTGATCGTCATTGTCGCACTTTTCATCGTAAGATGACTAAGCACACTGTTTTATACACTGAGATGATCACCACGGGGGCGATTTTATTTGGTCGCGGCGATTACCTACACTTTAATCAGCACGAGGGGCCGGTTGCTTTGCAGCTGGGGGGGTCTGATCCTGAGGCGCTAGCAAAGTGTGCAAAGCTTGCGGGTGAGCGCGGTTACGATGAGATTAACTTAAATGTAGGCTGCCCTTCAGATAGAGTACAAAACGGGCGCTTTGGTGCATGCCTAATGGCCGAGCCTGAGCTGGTTGCACAGTGTGTTGCGGCAATGAAAAGTGAAGTTAGTATACCTGTTACGGTAAAAACACGCATCGGTATTGATGAGCAAGACTCGTATGAGTTTTTATGCGCATTAATTGAAGCCAGCCATAAAGTTGGCTGTGATGACTTTATTATTCATGCCCGTAAAGCGTGGTTAAATGGTTTAAGCCCTAAAGAAAATCGTGAAGTACCGCCTCTTGATTACCCACGCGTTTACCAACTAAAAAAAGACTACCCACAGCTCGATTTAAGCATTAATGGCGGCGTTAAAACAATTGAAGAAAGCCTAGCGCATTTAGCGCATATAGACGGCGTTATGATTGGTCGCGAAGCATATAGTAATCCATTTATGCTTAATGAGGTGGATGAAAAGATTTACGGTGAGGTGGCTAATACTCAGACTCGTCACGATGTGGTGCGCGCTATGTATGATTACATAGAAGAGGAAATGCGTTTAGGTGCTAACTTTTGGCATATAGCACGCCATATGCTGGGGATTTTTCAGGGGCAGCCAGGGGCGCGCGGATTTAGACGTCACCTTTCAGAAAACGGTCACGGTAAACAGGCTGATTTGTCGGTAATGGATAAAGCATTAAGTTTTGTGCCTGAGTAATAGTAAAGCGCTGAACAGTTATAAAAAAACCACTTTATAAAGTGGTTTTTTTATAACTAAAATTTAGTCAAAAGATAAATAAATTAGTGATTTTCGCTTATTAATATTCAGTTTTTAGTCAGTTTTAAATAACGTGTTAGTTACCTAACTAATTGAATATAAAAGATTATAAATAAATTTTTGTTACTTGGCATAACTCTTGGAATCTTGTTGTTGTTATCAATTAAAAACAACAGGACAAAACAATGAGTACATTTAATCGCGTAAATGATGTTATCCAATCCAATATTGCTGCCATGCTGGATAAAGCAGAAGACCCAGAAAAACTCCTCAACCTTATGCTAAGTGAAATGCAAGAAGCGCTTAACGAATGTAGAAGCACGGCCGCAGCCTTGCTGTGCGAAGAAAAAACGCTTAAACGCCAAATTGCACAAAAACAAAAAGACTTAACTTTGTGGCAAACAAAAGCTGAGCTGGCAGTTGCTAAAAACCGTGACGATTTAGCCAAGTCTGCGTTAGTAGAAAAACAGCGAGTAGATGAGCAAATTGCAGCAAAAAACACTCAGCTAAATACTCTAAAAGAGTCGATAGAGAAAATTACGGCAGATTGTGAGCGTTTACAGCAAAAAATGGCGCAAGCTAAAAGCAAACAAGCTCAATTAATAAAACGCCACGATATTGTTGCTGCACGTGAAAAAGTGAACATGCAATTACACAGTGACAAGGTCGCAAATGCTTTGTCTCGCTTTGAAATGATAGAGCAAAAAGTGGAAGGCATAGAAGCACAGGTTGATGCTTATGAACTTACAAATACAGCGCAATCAACCGCTGAGCAAATTGAGTCTTTAGTAAAAAATGAAAAAATAGATGCAGAGCTGGCTCGTTTAAAAGCCAGTGTTAAGCAAAGTAATACCAATACAACTGCGCCAAGCGCTTAAGGAGTAAAGTATGAATAACTTTAAAACACAGCGTGGTTGGAACAAAAATTCACTGAATAAAAAAATATCGGGCGTATGCAGTGGGTTAGCGCGTCGCCTTGATTTTCCAGTGTGGTCAACACGGTTAGTAACTATTTTATTATTTATAAGTTTTCCGTTTGCAGTGGCGCTTGGTTATTTGATTGCTCACTGCTGCCTTGAAGAGCGTGCGTATTAGGAGAGGGATATGAAAACCTTAGCAATATGTGTTGTCGTATATGTGTTACTTTTTACTGATACTGTGTCGCTAATACATTTTGATTCATGGCAGTTTCCACTTTGGATTGCAGATATGAGCTGGGTGGGGCTTGAGCTGGCTGGTGTATTAGTCGCTATTATTGCAGTGGTAGCCGTAATGGCTTTAGTGACCATGGGGTTAATAGGCGCAGGGATTGTCGCGCTGGTTGGCACCATTTTGGCACTGTTATTTGGTTCAGTGATGATAGCCTGGCCATTATTATTTGTAGCTGTACTGTGCTGGTTGGTGCTCGATAACAAAAAAGTAACCTCTTAAGCCTTAATTTAACTGACTATTATTAGTTAACTATGTTAAATTTAAAGTGAAATTTTATGCTTTCACAAGGAATAAAGCGATGATGAAGCAGTGCTTTTTTATGGCCTCGGCGTTAATGATTAATGTGTTTTCGTCATCGGTTGCTGCACATGCTGGGCACAGCCACGATACAGACGAAGCTAAGCTTGAAGTAAGCCATGCACAAGTAAGGGCGTTTTTGCCTGGTAGTAAGTCGAGTGTTGGCTATTTAACAATTTCTAACCACGGTGGTGGTGTTGCTAAATTAACTAAAGCAACCATCGAAGGTTTAGGCCGTGTAGAAATACATGAGCACAAACATGTCAATGGCATGATGAAAATGCAGCAGGTTAAAGCCGTTACTATTAAGGGCCATGAAAGCCTAAGCTTTGAGCCTGGTGGTTACCATTTAATGGTATTTGATCCACAAGAGCCACTAAAAGTAGGGCAAGAACGTAAACTCACGCTATATTTTAGTGACGGTAACCGCTTGTTTACTAATGCTCAAGTGGTTTCGCTTGAAGCGCAAGCTGCGCATTCAAAGCCATCTAAAAAACAACACGCTCATCACTAGGAGGATAAATGTCGCAACATAAAGGAAAAATAGCTGGTGCCTTGGTGGTACTACTTATTATTTTTTACGCTATTGCAGTTTATTGGAGCATTGAGCCGGCACGTTTTAACGTAGTAACTAATGCAAAAGAAACCGCGCAAGCACGCAACGAAAAAATGGTAACAGGCTATACAACCACCTCAACGCTTATTACCGTTGCTAGCACATTACTTGATAAGCAAGGTGGATATTTATCAAACGATGTGATGCCGCCAAGTGTGATAATGGATGACATGCCTGCGTGGGAATATGGCGCGCTTGAAATGGTGCGTGATTTAGCGCTATCAATGCGTAAAGACTTTAGCCGTTCACAGTCGCAATCTACCGAACATGAAGCCCTCAAAAAAGCGCAGCCACAATTTAATATTAGCTCTGAGGCATGGGCGTGGCCAAGTGCCGAGGGAGAGTACCAAAAGGGAATAGACTACCTTCTTGTGTACCGCTCACAAATTGCTAACGAGCATGAGCGCGATAGCCAATTTTATTCACGTGCAGATAATCTACGTAGCTGGTTAAAAGAAGCCGAAAAGCGTTTAGGCAGTTTAAGTCAGCGTTTAAGTGCAAGTGTTGGCCAAGACAAAGTAAATACCGATTTAGCCGGTAATTCTTCAAACACGCAAGCGACCTACACACCACTTCAGCAACAAGTAAGAACGTCGTGGTGGGAAATAGACGACGTGTTTTACGAGTCGCGCGGTGCAACGTGGGCGTTATTACACTTTTTACAAGCAGTTGAGTATGACTTTGCTGATGTATTAGAAAAGAAAAATGCGCGTGTAAGCTTACAGCAAATTATACGTGAGCTTGAGGCAACACAAGAAACCGTGTGGAGCCCAATTATATTAAACGGGAATGGTTTTGGCTTTGTGGCAAATCATTCTTTAGTTATGGCAAATTATATTTCAAGAGCCAATGCGGCTTTAATCGAACTTAGCGAACTACTAGCTCAAGGATAAAAAATGAAAAAGTATTGTTTAGCAGCTGCCCTTTCAATGGCATGTTTAGCCCCTGCAGCACAGGCAGACACTCTATTAGGTTTATATGTAGGTGTTGATGGCTGGCAGTCAGATAACGACGGTCAGTTTTCTTACAAAGATAACGCACCACAAGATTTTAATTTTGAAGACGAAACCTTTATTAGCTACTACGCGGCACTAGAGCACCCAGTGCCATTAGTTCCTAACCTAAAGCTTAAATACACTGAGCTTGAACTTAATGGCTCAGCAACCCTTACTGATACGTTTAGCTTTAATGGCTCAGATTACGTGGTTGGTACAACTGCAAATACATTAAGTGATTTAACTCACATTGATTACATTCTTTATTACGAAATCTTTGATAACGATTTAATTTCAATTGATTTAGGTTTAAACGCAAAGCAGTTTGACGGTGACATTGTTGTAACTGGTACCACTCAACAAGGTGGCACTAACTTCTCTGAAACTAAAGATTTTTCGGGCTTTGTGCCACTTGCGTATGGCCGTGCTGAAGCAGGCTTACCATTTACGGGTTTAAGCGTGTTTTTTGAAGGTAGCTTTTTGGCTATCGACGATAGTAAAGTACAAGACTACCAAGTAGGCGTAGCGTATGAACTTATTGATAACCTAGCGGTAGATGTAGCTATTAAAGCAGGTTACCGCTCAATGACGTTAGAGCTAGATGATGTTGATGATATTAATACCGATATTGACGCATCAGGCCCATTTGCGGGTATTCAAGTTCACTTTTAATTAGTGAGCTTACAGCGTGGTGTGTTATTTATTAACATGCCACGTTAAATCAAATTCTCCCTCCAATGCATTATTAATTAATTGCTTATACACCTTATTTACAGGGTAATTTATAAGCTTAGAAAGCTCATCGCCTGTTTGGGTAAACTTGTAATAGCTTAATACTAAGTCACTGCTTTTAGCTTTTAACGTCACTTTTTGCGATAAAAACGACAGGGTGAGTTCTTGTCCTGCTTTTAATACCGCCGATTCTATTTCTTTTCTGTAGAGTAAATTAAGATCCATTAGCGTTAAAATATCAGGAAAGCTGATCCCCGTTTTTCCTAAATTTAGCGATACCTTATTGCCTTTTCGTAGTAAGTCGAAAAGCGAAGGCTTTTTATAAAACCCTAATAAAATAAAGTGGCTGTCGTCTTTTGCGTTGTAGCTGCTCAGCGATACACACTTTTGTAATGCATCTGCTTCGCGTTGGGTCATATGCTTGAGTGTTTGTAAGCTTTTTATAGAAAATGTACCGGGGTTGAGCGTCTCGCCAGTTAAAATTTTAGCCCACAGTGTTTGCATCGATTCATTTGAGGTGTCTTCACATAGGGCAATAAAGCGCTCTATCCAGTCGGCATCTGGTTGCTTATTGCTTGCCACATCGGGGCAAAATCCCATTGCTTTAGCTAAAATGGTTTCTATATTTTGCTGCTGTTTTATAAGCAGTAAATCTTGGCGCTTTTGGGCGCGCGCTAAAATAGGGTTATCGCTATTTATGTGATAAAGCGGGTTTAGATCGCCTTTAGAGCCGTAACTTTGATCTGTACTTGGTTGCCCTGTATTTGTGGTTATTTTTTTTACGGGGTAGCCAAGTAAAGACTCAATTATATTGGCGAGGTTAATTCTCGCTTGGGCTGATTTTACTGTCATCGTTATCCAGCTGTGTTTTTTGGTCGCGTAATTGCGCCACTGTTTGTAAGTTATTTAAGCCAAGTGACACTGTATTGCTTAATACATACTCGCTAAAAATTGATAGATAACCCGAAATTAGCGGGGTATTGGTTTGGCCATTAATATTACACGTTACATTTACCACACCTTCTACTTCGGTAAATGTAATTTCACCTTCAATAATATGCTCATTTTTTAAAAGTGCATTAAAGGTCATTTTATTTTGCGAAAGCGACGTAATGGTCATTTCTCCATACCCCCAGTCACTTTGCCACGATTGATGCGCGCCTATACCGCGACTAGGTTCGCCTAAAGTAAAAGTGATAGACGGATCTACTTTCCCCCAAGGCGACCATGTATGCCAAAGGCTAAAGTCAGAAACCAGCGATTTAACGGTCGCTACATTGGCATTTATTTGTATGTTTTTATTTACGCTGTAATTTTGCGGCAGGGTTAAACCAATCAAAATAGCCACTAAAACTAACAATAAGAGCGTTTTTATAAGGATTTTAAAAAATTTAATAGGCACACCTTTTACGAGTTTTTTAGTTTGAAATATAACAACTTTTTATTAATCGACTATAGTATGAATTAGCCTATAAACCAAAAATATATTTTTAGCACATAGGTATGAGCTTATATAAGTATTAAAACTGATAAAGGGTAGATAATGTCGTCAGAGCAAAGCGATTTTTTATTTTTAGCGCCAGACAGCGAAGAAGAAATAACCCAAGAATTATCTGATTTTTGGGATGTTTTGATCGTTGATGACGATCCTGAAATACATTCAGTGACTAAGCTTGCGTTATCGGGCGTAGAGTTTTGGGGGGCAGGGCTGCGTTTTCACGATGCGTACTCTGGCAGCGAAGCCATCGAAATACTCAAAAACAATAATACAATATCCGTTATTTTTTTAGATGTAGTGATGGAATCTGATGATGCGGGTTTGCAAGTTGTAAAACGCGTACGCGAAGAGCTTAACAATCAGCATGTGCGAATTATTTTACGAACCGGCCAAGCGGGCAACACCCCAGAAGAAAAAGTAATTCGCGAATATGACATTAACGATTATAAAACAAAAACAGAGTTAACTCGTTCTAAATTAGTAACTTCTTTAATTACCGCTATTCGCTCGTACGAGCAAGTATGCCAACTTGAGTATCAAAGTGATGCAATGAACACCATTGTTTCGGCTTCAAAGTCTATTTTAGGGCTTACCGATATTAAAGTGTTGTGCAAAGAGATTATTAAACACTTGGGCATTATTTTAGAGTGTCAGCAAGTTGGGTTGGTATGCAGTAAGCTAGATGGCGATAACTTTATTCAAGTATTGGGTGGCAGTGGCCATTATGAGAGCTACTTTGGTGAAAAGCTTGTTAATGTTGATAGCGTTGCGCTTGAACAAGTAGAGCAGTGTTTTGAGTCGGCTCAGCATTGCCAAACCGATTCGAGCGTAACTTTTATTGTTAAAAGTAAGCACCGCCAGGCTGCTATTTATTTAGAGTGCGAGCATAAACCGAGTGATGCGCAGCTGCAATTTGCAGAGATTTTTCTTACTAATGTGAGTGTAGCCCTTGATAACGTAAGGCTGTTTGTAAAACTAAGAGATGCGGCCTACAAAGATGTACTGACCGGTATTTCTAATCGTACTAATTTTATTGAGCGGGTGGTGCGTTATCAAAAACCACATGTTAATGACTACGTTTTTGTATTAATTGATGTGATTGGTTTTGCAGATATTAACAATGGCTTAGGACAAGAAATTGGCAATCATTTGCTAATCGAGATTGTAAAGCGGCTTAAAGATGCTTACCCAGACGCAAAGTTATTGTCGCGTATTGGCGCAGATGTTTTTGGCTTTATTATTCGCCAAACGGAGTTTGACCTTGAACAATTTAACGACGTGCTAAGTGTGCCTTTTAGTGCTGGCGAGCATATTTTACCTGTCGATTTTAGAATTGGTTTATGTCAGCAGCAAGACTTTCAAAGTACTGGGTTAGATACACTCAAAGTTGCCTATATTGCGTTAAATCAAGCTAAAAAGCTTAAATGCAAAGAGGGTATTTACTACGATATTGATATGCAAGACAAAATGGCTTGGCGCTTAGGTATTATTAGGCAGTTACGTCATGACTTTGCTCGGCAAAAACTCCAAGTGTGGTATCAGCCTCAGCTTTCACTTGATAATTTATCTTTGATTGGCTGTGAAGCATTGCTGCGCTGGCCATCAGAAGATGGCTCGTTTATATCTCCTGCGGTGTTTGTGCCTTTAGCAGAGGATGCCGGTTTAATTGTTGATATTGGCCAATGGGTTTTAGAACAAGCTTGCCAACAGCAAAAACGCTTAGAGGCACTCGGTGAAGAAATTTGCATTGCTGTAAATGTATCTGTGCCGCAATTTAAGGTTAAAGGCTACGCTTCAACAGTAAAAAACACCTTACAAAAGTACGATGTTAAACCCTGCAATATAGAGTTAGAAGTGACTGAAAGCGTGGTAATGGATGAATTAGAAACCGTGATCAATACCCTAAAAGAGTTAAAAGAATTAGGCGTAGAAGTTGCGATTGATGATTTTGGAACGGGCTTTTCTTCGTTAAGTTACTTACAAAGTTTACCGCTTGATAGGCTTAAAATAGACCGCGCATTTGTAAAAGATTTACCCGATAACGACACCGGTGCTATTGCTGCTTTGGTGGTGTCGCTTGGTGCTAAACTAGGACTAAAAACAATTGCTGAAGGTGTAGAAACACAGCAGCAGGCAGAGTTTTTGAAAAACTTAGGGTGTGATGAAGTACAAGGTTTTATGTACGCTAAGCCGATGCCTGAGCACGAACTTTTAGAGTTTATTAAAGAGCGAAATAAAAAAACTTAATATCAACAGACTTTACAGTAGGCGCGATATCTCTAGGCAATGTTGTATAAATAAGCAATGTATTAGGATATAATTCGCGCCTTTTGTTATTCTACGGCCAAAACTATGAGCTCCCTTAAAGCTGAACGCGCGCTATTTTCATACCCCAAATATTGGGCAGAATGTTATGGCACCGCCCCATTTTTACCTACCACTCGCGAAGAAATGGACGCTCTTGGCTGGGATAGCTGCGACATTATAATTATTAGCGGCGATGCCTATGTTGATCACCCTAGTTTTGGTATGGCGGTTATTGGCCGTGTACTTGAAGCGCAAGGCTTTAGAGTAGGTATAATTGCTCAGCCAGATTGGCAATCAAAAGATGCCTTTATGGGGCTTGGTAAACCAAACTTATTTTTTGGTGTAACAGCCGGCAACATGGATTCGATGATCAACCGCTACACGGCTGAAAAACGAATGCGCCATGACGATGCCTATACACCAGGTAATGTGGGCGGCAAGCGTCCTGACCGTGCGGTGATGATTTACTCTCAGCGCTTACGCGAAGCCTACAAAGGTGTGCCTATTGTTATTGGTGGTATTGAAGCAAGCTTGCGCCGTATTGCTCATTACGACTACTGGCAAGAAAAAGTACGCCGTAGTATTTTATTTGATGCCAAAGCCGACATCCTTATTTATGGTAATGCAGAGCGCCCTCTGGTGGAAGTAGCCCACCGTATAGCCGCTGGCGAAACTATGGATACAATTCAGGATATTCGTGGTACAGCGGTTATTCGTAAAGAGCCAATACCGGGCTGGCGCGGAAGTGATTCAACAGCGATTGATAAAATAGGCAAAATTGACCCTATCCCAAACCCCTATGGGGCTGATGATGTTGGGTGTAGTAAATCAGAGTTTAAGCAAGCCGGTATTGATTTAAAAGCCGAGGCCGCTAAACCCATTACCATTCAGCCTGCGCGCCCTAAACCGTGGGAAAAAACATACGTTAAACTGCCTGCATTTGAGCAAGTAAGCGTTAATAAACCGCTTTATGCTCATGCCTCGCGCATTTTGCACCAAGAGACCAACCCAGGTTGTGCTCGTGCGTTATTTCAGCGCCATGGCGATCGCTCTATTTGGGTTAACCCGCCGGCATTTCCGCTCGAAACCCATGAGATGGATGATGTATTTGGTTTGCCTTATCAGCGTATACCGCACCCAAGTTATGGTGATGCAAAAATACCAGCCTACGATATGATTAAAACGTCGGTTAATATTATGCGCGGCTGTTTTGGTGGCTGTTCGTTTTGCTCTATTACCGAGCATGAAGGACGTATTATTCAAAGTCGCTCGCAAGAGTCGATTATTGATGAAATAGAGCAAATTAGAGATAAAGTACCTGGTTTTACCGGTGTTATTTCTGATTTAGGTGGCCCAACGGCCAACATGTATAAATTGCGCTGTACGAGCAAAAAAGCAGAAAGTACCTGTAGGCGACTCTCATGTGTTTATCCTGATATATGTAAGCACATGGACACAGACCATACACCTACTATCGATTTATACAAAAAAGCTCGTGAAGTGAAAGGCATTAAAAAGATTTTGATCGCCTCAGGCGTTCGTTACGATCTAGCCGTACAAGACCCTCGATATGTAAAAGAGCTGGTGACACATCATGTGGGTGGCTATTTAAAAATTGCCCCTGAGCACACAGAAGATGGCCCTTTGTCTAAAATGATGAAGCCGGGCATGGGTGCTTACGATCAATTTAAAGAATTATTTGATAAGTACTCAAAAGAAGCGGGTAAAAAGCAGTATTTAATACCGTACTTTATTTCAGCGCACCCAGGTACCAAAGACGAAGACATGGTTAACATGGCATTGTGGCTTAAATCTAACGACTTTAAGTTAGACCAAGTACAAAATTTTTACCCGTCGCCTATGGCCAATGCAACCACCATTTACCATACAGAAATGAACTCGTTGCGTAATATTAAAAACAACAAAGAGCAAGTACCTGTGCCAAAAGGAGCGCGCCAACGTCGCTTACACAAAGCCATATTGCGTTATCACGATCCATCGGGTTGGCCAATGATCCGCGATGCACTGCGTAGTATGGGGAAAGCCAATTTAATTGGTAAAGGCCCAAATTGCTTAGTGCCAGAAGAAGGCCGCGATGAAAAAGCAAATAAAGGCGCTGGTAAAGGAGGGCGCCCAGCCTTAACGCGCCATACTGGGTTTAGCCAATTTAAAAAGGCTAACACTAAGCCTAAAGTGGGCGGCAATCGCCAGCGTGCTTCTCGCTAAGTGTTAAAACAAGTAAATAAAAAACCCGATACTGAGTAACAGTATCGGGTTTTTTTATTGCGTTAATTTACTGTTGTTAGGTGTACATTACACTTTAAAGTTTTCTACCGATATTCTTAGCTCTTCAGCAAGTTTGGCTACTTCTGAGCTTGAAATGTTTGTTTGATTTGCACCCTCAGCTGTTTGCTCGGCTATGGCTACAATAGATTCTAAACGTTCACTAATTTCTTGTGATACTTGTTGTTGCTCTTGAGCAGCGGTAGAGATTTCTTCACTTACATCGTGCGCTTGCGATACGGCAAGTGTAATTGAGTCTAATGCGCTGCTTGCTAAGTCACTTTGTTCAACACATGATTCTGCTTGCTGTTTACCTTTATCCATTGCTGTTACAGCCGCTTCTGCGCCACTTTGAAGCGATTCAATCATAGATTGTATCTCTTGGGTCGACTCTTGTGTTTTGCTTGCCAGTGAGCGTACTTCATCCGCTACTACCGCAAAACCTCGGCCATATTCACCGGCACGTGCTGCTTCAATTGCAGCGTTAAGTGCTAATAGGTTGGTTTGCTCTGCAATGCCGCGTATTACATCTAAAATACTGCCTATAGATGCGCTGTCTTGATGAAGCTTATTAATAACACCTGATGCATCGTCCACCTCGCGAGCAAGTTGCTCAATAGTGGCTTTGTTTTGATGAGATATACCTTTTACACGTTCAGCTTCTTTATCGGCATTTTTTATTTCGTTAAGTGCCTGCTGTGCGCTGTTGCTTACTGTTTGCGACGTGCTGCTCATTTCGGTTGTGGCTGTTGCCGCTTGCTCTACTTGTGCTTGTTGGTTACGAATAGCTTGGCTTGACTCACCGGTAATGGCCGATGTTTGCTCAGACGCCGCTGCTAATTGAGTTGAGCGTGAAATAATGCCTTTAATTAAGCTACGTAAGCTATCTATAAGGGTGTTACAGCTTTTTGATAGCTCGCCAAATTCATCTTTTGCAGAGTCATCTAAGCGTTGGGTCATATCACCGCTGGCAACAATATCTAAAATCCGATTAACCTCAGCCAGTGGCTTAGTGATTCTATTAACGGTAAGAATCGCAATTGCAATTGCAATTAACGTTGCGATGATCATACCTGCCCATGTCCAGAGCGTCGCTGAGTCTACATCCTCGCGAACACCTTCTTGTAATTTGTAAGCTACAGTACTTGCTTGTGTTACTAAATCATCAATTTGCGACAGTGCCATAGTGGTTGCTTGCTCTGATTGGGCAAGTTCTTTTTCGGTAAGTGCGATAGCATCAATAAGGCGCTGCTTATTGGCCGCTAGGCTATTATTACCGCTGATATTTTCTATCAGGGTATCAACGTATGCTTGTAAATCACTGTATAGGTCGTTGTTATCTTCCTCTATAGCTGGCTTTATTAACGCTAAAGTACGAATAACTTCGTCAAGGTAATAAGCTTGCTCATTTTTTACAATATCTAAGGTGTTTGTCGTTTTAACCGTGAGCATATCGGTACTGTTACTCACCACAGACATAAAGTTGTTTTCTAAGTTATTGGCAGCTTGGTAAGCGCGTGCGTGATTTTGCTCAAAGTTAGTAATATCAGTGATATCAAGCACGACTGAATTGGCATCTTCAGCTGCAATCTCAATTGTTTCAAGCTGTGCTGTGAGGGTTTTATTAAGTGCTAGTTGTTTATCTTTATCAGCTAATAGGTTTTCGACCGTACCTAAAAAGCTTAAGTAGGTTTTTTCTACAGCTTGGCTTTTTTGACTCAGTGATGCATCGTTTTTTACAACACGTTGAAGGTCGGCGTGCAGCGAGTTGAATTTGTCTTTTTGCTCAAGTACTTTTTGTTTTATAGGGGTGAGCTGTGCGCTTGAGGTGGTATAAAAACTAGCTTGGGCTGCTTTACTCATTAAAATAAATTCAGCTTGTAGTTCTGAGCTTTTATTAAGCGCGGGCAGTGATAACTGGTTTACCTGCTGGGTAGAGCGGTCAATGCTCGCAATTTTTATTAAAGAGTTACCACCAATGATTATGAGTAATAAGGTGATAAATATAAAACCACACCAAATTCGTTGGCTTACTGTCAGATTCATATGGATTTCCAATTAAAGTACTTCAATCACATCTTATCGGCTTTTTAACCAATAAGTTAAGCAATTAATATCTATTAATTTAAATTTAACATATGTGCTGGGGTTTTACAGTTTATTTAGATAAAAGCGTCGGCTTTTCTACTATTTTTTGCTTAGTTTGCAAGTTCATCATCGTTAAAGCACCGCCCCATACGCATCCGGTATCGAGCGCATGTATGTGATTGAGCTGAGTAACCCCTTCAAGAGCGGCCCAATGGCCAAATATAAGGTTGTTTTCTAATGCTTTTATATTAGGGTGGGTGAACCAGGCTGTTAACGTTTTATTATCGCTAATTGCGCCTTTCGCACTAAGCTCTAACGTGTTGTTGCTGGTTAAAAAGCGCATGCGGGTAAAGTAGTTAACAATGTACCTAAACTTATCAAATTCGTTTAAATCGTCATGCCATATAGCGGGATGAGGCTGATACATTTTTTCAAAAAAGTGCTTAGCATTTGCCGATTGATAACAACGCTTAGCAAACTGTGCGTGTTTAAGTGCGCTTTCTATAGACCAATTAGGGTTAAGCCCTGCATGCGATATAAAGCTGCGGTGCTGTGCTAAATAAATAGCAAGCGGCTGAGTTTGCAAATAGGCGATATAGTGAGGAAGCTTTTTACTATCAAAAATAGCACCGAGTTTATCTTTGGGGTTGATTGGCTTATTAAGATAGTGACAGGCAACCATGTGTAAATCATGATTGCCTAAAGTAACAGTCATGCTGTCTTGATGGCGATAAATATAATCTAGGCAGGCCAGAGAGTCCGGCCCACGTGCGACGATATCGCCCACTAAATAAAGGTGATCTTTGCTTGGGTTAAAGTCAACCCGTTTGAGCAAGCGGCTAAACTCTTTAAAGCAGCCTTGTAAATCACCAATTGCGTAATCAGCCATGGCGCTTTTTACTAATGTAAAATGTTAGGGCACGCTAAACGAAATACGCTTATAGGTGCTTCAAACTCAGAGCCAAACTCATTGCGCAGTGTGTAGTGTCCCTGCATGGTGCCAACAGGGGTGTCTAATATTGCGCCACTGGTGTATTTGTAAGTTTCGCCTGGGCCTATAACGGGGGTTTCGCCCACAACGCCTTCGCCCTCTACTTCAACTTCTTTACCATTGGCATCGGTGATCAACCAATAACGGCTTAAAAGTGTAGCGCTGCAAAGACTGTGGTTTTTAATTGTCACTGAGTAGGCAAAAACGTACTTTTCTAGCTCAGGCTGAGATTGCCCTTCAACATAAAAAGTCTCTACAGAGACTTTTACAGGAGAGCCAATATTACTGCTTGTTGTCATAAATCCAATTAGCTATATCAATAAATTGTTGTAACGTTAGGCTTTCAGCACGCAAAGTAATATCAATACCAATGCTGGTAAGCTCATCTGCGGTGAGTAAGTTGCCTAAGCTGTTACGTAATGTTTTACGGCGTTGGTTAAAGGCTTCTAAACACACGGTGTTTAAAATTTTCACGCTTTTAGCGGTACGTTGCTCGGCTTTTTTAGGGATCAGACGAATAACCGCAGAGTCTACTTTAGGTGCTGGTTTAAAACACTCTGGCGGTACTTCAACCACGGGCATTGCGTGGCAGTAGTATTGTGTCATCACGCTTAAGCGGCCAAAAGTTTTGCTGCCTGGGCCTGCAACCATACGTTTTACTACTTCTTTTTGCAGCATAAAGTGCATGTGCTCAATATGATCAGCAAACTCAAAAAGATGAAACAGTAATGGCGTAGAAATATTGTAAGGCAGGTTACCAAACACTTTTAATTTTTTGTCATCGCGTACTAGGCTTGCAAAGTCAAACTTCATTGCATCGCCTTGGTTTACGTTTAATTTAGGACCTAAAAAAGGGTGCTCAATTAAACGCTGAGCTAAGTCTTTATCTAGCTCAACAACAGTAAGTTGGCCGCTTAAATCGGCAACAGGCTCGGTAATTGCGCCTAAACCTGGGCCAATCTCTACTAGGTTGTCTTGTGGTTTAGGATCGATTGCAGTCACTATTTTATCAATGATAGATTCATCAAATAAAAAGTTTTGCCCAAAACGTTTACGGGCGCGGTGTCCTAAATGTACTTTATCGGTCATTGATTCTGTGCTTTTTCATGGGCGAGCTTAATTGCTTCGCGGATCGCTAATTCAAAACTGCCAACTTCAGCGTCACCGGTGCCTGCTAAATCAAGCGCAGTACCGTGATCAACCGAAGTGCGGATAAATGGTAAACCTAAGGTTATATTTACCGAGTTACCAAATCCCTTGTATTTTAGCACAGGTAAACCCTGATCGTGATACATAGCAAGCACGGCATCGGCTTGAGAGAGGTATTTATCCTGAAATAGGGTATCAGCAGGAAGCGGACCAATTAAATTCATGCCTTGGCTGTTTAAAAGCTCAAGCGTAGGTGAAATTGTTTCTATTTCTTCAGTGCCTAAATGACCGTCTTCGCCGGCATGGGGGTTTAATCCACACACTAAAATTTTTGGTTGCTCAATACCAAACTTAGTTTGTAAGTCGTGGTTTAAAATACTAATAACTTTAGTTAAGCGCTCTTGTGTAATAGCACGCGATACATAAGCCAGTGGTATATGCGTTGTTACTAGGGCAACACGCAAGCCTTCAGTTGCTAGCATCATTACGACATCAGAGGTGCCCGACTGCTGAGCAAAGTACTCAGTGTGGCCACTAAAGGAAATACCGGCTTTATTAATAATCCCTTTATGAACAGGGCCCGTGACAACGGCATCAAAGGTACCGTCCATATTTTTTTCGCTGGCAATACGTAAGGTATCAAGCACGTATTGGCCGTTTAAGTCGTCTAGTTCACCTAGCTTAACGTCAGTGCCTAAATCTACTTGGTGAATATAAATGCTACCTGCAGGCGCTATAGCTGCAGGGGCATTTTCATCAAAATCAATTAGCTCAATATTAAGGCCCAAGTGTTGAGCGCGTTCTTTTAATATCTGTTTGTCGGCGATAGCGACCAGTTGAGCTTGCCATGGTTGCTGCGCTAATTGCAGCAGCAAGTCAGGGCCAATCCCCGCGGGTTCACCCGGGGTAATTGCAATTCGTAATGTCATAATTACTCGTCTATAGGGAAAATTTCAACATGGGCTTGTTCGCGCATTTCTTGCTGCCAGTTAAAACTTTCTTCTTTAAATTTACGATTAAACAACATGCCGTGCGCACGGTTACGTTTAGCTAGCTCAGTTTTATCTGCTACACGTTTATCTAAAAGTTGTACTATGTGCCAACCAAATTGTGTTCTAAATGGTTCACTAATTTGATTTTTATCAAGTGATAATAAAGTATCTTTAAACGCCGGTACATACGTTGTAGGGTCAGTCCAATCATACTCACCGCCTTTAAGGGCTGAGCCTGGATCTTCTGAGTATTCTTTAGCAAGCTCAGCAAAGTCAGCGTTTCCTGCACGTAAATCTTTGGCAAATCCTGCTAGCATGCTACGTGCTTTTTCTTCACTTAAAATAATTGAAGGCTTAATAAGAATATGGCGTGAGCGTACTTCTGTAGTTTCTACTAATTGGCGACCACGTACATCTTGCACCTTAATTATATGAAAGCCAGCACCCGAGCGAAGCGGGCCAACAATAGCGCCTTTCTTTTGACCTTTTACAGCTTCGGCAAATAACGAAGGCATTTCGTTGATACCCATATAACCGAGTTGTCCGCCTTCAAGCGCTTTTGAGCCACCTGATGATGAAATAGCGATGCGTTTAAACTCTTGGCCATCGTTTAATAGCTCAATAACTTTGTCAGCACGGGTTTTAGCACTGGTGATTTCATCTGCTGTTGCATCGTTAGGTATATCAATAAGGATGTGGCCAATATCATACTCTTCAGAGTTTTGACCTTGGCTTTCCATTATCTTTAACAGGTTATCTACTTCTTGTTGGCTAATATAGATTCGACGATCTACATTGGCACGGGTAACCTGTTGGGTGGTGATCTCTTTACGAATTTCTTCGCGGTAGGCTTGAAAGCTCTCGCCAGCGGCTTCAATGGTACGACGAAGATCGGCAATGCTGCCGCCTTGATCTTTTGCCATATTCGCGAGTGTTTGGTCTAACTGGCTGTCTGAAATTTCAAGGCCCATACGTTCAGCCATTTGCATCATAAGCGTTTGGTTAACTAAACGCTCAACGGCTTGTACGCGAAGCGTTTCGTCTTTAGGAAGTTGTTGGCCTTGCTCTGCGGCTTGCTTTTTAACACGATTAATTATGGTGTCTACTTCACTTTTTAAAATTACGCCTTGGTTTACAACACCAATTACTTTGTCGATTTCCTGTGGGGCGGCAAATGCGCCATGGCATAAGCTTAAGCTTAAAATAGCTGTTGATAATAGTTTTTTTAAATTCATATTCTTTTTACTACTCTTCTAATAGTACTGCTTTAAAACAGGGCGTACTGCATTTTAGGGCTTTAAAGTATCACCTTAATTGCTCGTTTGCCTTAATTATTAAGAAAATACGGTCTACGGTAGCCAAAAATACCTTGTTGTAATAATTTTTGTGCATCGTAACGGCTCTTACTGCCAAGTCCTTTTAATACAAAGTTTAAACTAATACCTGAATCAAAAGTGGCTTGTTGCTGCCCGATAGACTGATTTAAATCGGTTTCAATCTGACGGTGACCAGTAATTTGGATTGCCCAACAGCATGATTCATACTGTAATCCGCTTAAAAATTCGATGCTTCGATTATTTTCAAGGTCCCGGTGGTAGCTTGCAATAAATTGCCACTGATCACTAATTGGGATACTTGTAAATACACCCGTTTGCTCGATTGTATTTCCTGAGACATCATTTGCATAGCGATGGTTCAATTGAACTAGCTCATTATTGTCACCTTTGTAATCGAGGGTGACATTTGACTGGATCATTTGCTTACCATCCGTGTCGTATTGCATACCCGCTGAGAGGTACCAACGGCGGTGCCAATGTAGCATTGTTTGCGCTGCAAAAAGGGCGTTGTAGTTTGTCTCTGAGTCTAAATCTTGCTCGGTAGGTTTAGCCGAGTCGTTTAGGTAAAAAATTTGACCCGCGCTAAAGTTAAACACTTCTTCGTGTTTATTATCAAATAAGCGTGTTGTTGCACCTAACGTAAATTGGTTAGCTGCGGCTATACGGTCTACACCCGAAAAGCGCGTATCTCTAAATAGGCCAAAAAAGTCATCCTGTAGGCGGGTGGTGTCAAATAGACCTATCTCAGATTGATCCTTATTAGGGGTATATAAATACTGTATTTGTGGCTCAAGAGTTTGAATACCATCTTCAAAAAAAGTCGAGGTGTCACGTTCAAAGTTAAGCTGCGAGTACAAACGTACTTTTGGCAAGGTACGCGAAACGCTATCGCTATATTGAGTGCCCGTTAAATTACCACTTTGTTTGTAGTTAGTTTGCAATAAGCTCACTTCTGAGAGAAACGACCACGCATGTGTTGCGTAGTTAAAGCGCGCTTTTGGCTCGACGTGTACGCGGGTAGCACTGTCGATGGCTATTTCTGAAGAGTCGTTGGTAAAGTGGCTTACTTCACCCGACAAACTAAAGTCAAAGTTATCAAAACGCCACGGGGCGGTTTGTGTAAAGCTAATTTGTGGAACCGCGGCATACGACTCTAAGTGATCGCCTAGTACTTCAAAGTTTTGAAATTTAATATCGGTACGCCATGTGTCACCAAGGTGAGTCACAGAGCCGGTACGATAAAGTTGGGTATCGGTTTTATTTGCGTAATTAGAGCTTAAATCGGTGATGTAGTTGTCATCACTGACGTTAGTTACATCAATATTGGCGCGCCAGTCTTCACTTAAATAGCTTTGTTGCTGCCAATGAAACATATAGCGCTCATCAAGGCTTGGCTCCGAATCATCGCTATCTAAATACTCAATACCGACTAAGCCTTCATGTTGCTCCGTGAGGTATCTAAACTCAGTTTGCAATTGTAAGCCTTTGCGCGACATATAACGTGGTGTAATAGTGGCGTCAAAATTAGGCGCAATATTCCAATAATAAGGCGTAACAGTTTCAAGGCCGTAACGGTCGGAGCTCGAAATGCTTGGTGTTAATAAGCCCGACTTGCGTCGCTCATCCAGTGGAAACGTGAAATAAGGTAAATATAAAACGGGGGTATCAAGAATACGTAAAACGGCATTATAGGTTTCGCCCCAGCCTTCTTCACGAGAGAGGTTAATTTCGTCGGCTTCTATTTCCCACACGGGTGTATCGCTTGGGCAAGTAGTAAAGCTTGCATTCATTAACAATAAGCCAGACTCGTTGACAGTGAGTTTTTCGGCGCCACCTTTACCTTGTTGCGCTGTTAAGCTGTAATCGGCACCTAGCAGGCTTATTTCTGAATTATTTAAATCGGCATTTAAACCTGAGCTGTTTACTTGGCTTACACGGTCTTGATAAGTAATAGGGCCTGTTGCATTAAGTAAACCGCGCTGTTTATCTATAAGCGCAGTTTGTGCGGACAAACTCATATCAAGGGTGTTAATATCAACATTGCCGGTAAATTCAGCGCTTTGTGTGCCTAGGAGCTCTACATCGTCAGCTTGTATATCAACCGATCCTGCCGCTAAGTTTGGTAGAGGTTGCCAAGCTCTGGTTTGCATTGAAATGCCACATAAATTGTGTGCCAGTTCAGTTTCGGCAAGCGATGGTGCGCTAATTACGCCTAGCATCAATATGCCCCAGGTTTTGCTCATTTATCGACCTTAATGCTCTTTGGTTTATTATAAGCTAGACATAATAAAGGAAAACAATGGCAAATACAGTAATTGACCTATAAAAATAGACATCTTATATAATGACACGCTTTGATAATTTACAACTATTTATAAATACGCACTTTGATGCTAAACCACACTCCTTAGTAGCCATTACTGGGGATGCCAGCTTTCGCCGTTATTACCGTTTAAGCTGTGCCGGAAAAGCGTTTATTGTGATGGACTCCGACCCACAAAAAGTAAATAACGCTCCGTATATCTCTCTTAATAAAGTATTCACCGACAACGGCTTTTTATTGCCTAAAATAATTGCAAGCGATGAAGAACAAGGCTTTTTTGTGTTAAGTGACTTAGGAAATACACACTTAGCCGATAAGCTCGATGAGCCAAATAGAGATGAATATTACAAGCAATTAATCCGTTTAGCGGCAAGCTGGGCCAAAACCCCTGAATCAGCAGCTATGCAAAATTATAATAAAGAATTTATTCACCTTGAGCTGAATATTTTTAGCCAATGGCTGGTTACTGATTTTATTAGCTTAACATTAAATACTGAGCAACAAACGCTTTGGCAGCAAAGCTGTGAGCTATTAACGAACGCCATGCTAGCGCAGCCTACGGTCACGGTTCATCGTGATTATCACAGCCGTAATATTATGTATAGCAATGAGCAGTGGGCAATTATAGATTACCAAGATGCCGTGCGCGGGCCGCTGTGTTATGACTTAGTGTCGCTGCTACGCGATTGCTACTTTAAGTTGCCACAAGCACAGCTTAATCAGCTGCTTGAGTACGGGTATGAAGAATTTACAGCGCAAAAATTAATAACAGATATTTCTTTTGAGCAGTTTAAACAGTGGTTTGATTTAACGGGTATTCAGCGCCATTTAAAGGCAGCGGGAATATTTTGTCGGCTCTATTTACGCGATGGTAAAACCGGCTACCTTGATAATATTTTACCGACGTTGGATTACATAGTTGATGTTGCAAAAACCTATCCAGAGCTTGCAGCTTTAAGTGAGTGGGTAAGTAGCACTGTAATACCACAGGTAACACTAAAATTAGCTAAGGAGCGCACATGAAAGCCATGATTTTAGCTGCCGGTCGCGGCCAGCGAATGATGCCGCTTACACAAGCTATGCCTAAACCTATGCTAAAAGTGGCGGGGAAACCGCTGATTGAGCACCATATTAATAACCTTAAAGCCGCTGGCATTATTAACATTGTTATAAACCTAGCTTGGCAAGGGGATAAAATAAAAAGCTATTTTAAAAATGGCGCTGAGTTTGGTGTGCGCATTGAATATAGCCAAGAGGCTGAGGGCGGCCTTGAAACCGCAGGCGGAATTATTCAGGCGCTGCCATTACTAGGTGAGCAATTTATTGTAATTAATGGCGATGTATACACAGATTACGATGTGAGTGCGCTTACACAATTGCACCTGCAAGACGGCGAGGCCCACATAGTGTTAGTAGAAAACCCACCTCATAACGAAAAAGGGGATTTTGCGTTAAGTCACTTATCGGCTGAGAGTCAAAAGTATACATTTTCGGGAATTAGCCGTTACCACGCTAATTTTTTTAAAGGTTTAGAGCCTGGCATACGCCCGCTTGGGCCAATATTGCGAGAAAAACTCGCCCAACAGGTTATCTCAACTGAGCTTTATATTGGTCAGTGGGACGATATCGGCACACCACAGCGACTCGCGCAGCTCAACGAGCGCATACAAAACACACTTTAATAGAGGCAGTTAATTAGATGTGGGGAAAAATACTCGGTTTTTGTTTTGGCTTTATGTTTGGCAAAATTTTTGGTGCCATTTTAGGTTTATACCTCGGCCATTTATTTGATAAAAGCTTAAAAAACGATTTTGATAAAGCCGGGGGCTTTTCAGGTTTGTTTAAAGGTGATGATGTAAACGAGCGCCAAGCGTTGTTTTTTTCGAGCTGCTTTGCGGTTATGGGGCATATTGCAAAGTCGAACGGTCGCGTAAGCGAGGTGCATATAAAAGCGGCAAGTATGTTTATGGATGAAATGGGGCTAAAGGGCGATGAGCGCCGCGAAGCTCAGCATGCATTTCAATCAGGTAAAGACAGCGACTTTTCGATTAAAGAAACAGTACACGACTTTAAAGAACGCTTTGCAAAACGTTACGACTTACTGCAGCTGTTTTTAGAAATTCAAATTCAAATGGCGTTTTCTGATGGCGTGCTCGCAAAGCAAGAAAAACAGCTGTTACAAGAGGTAAGTAAGCAATTAGGTATTTCTAAAACTCATTTTGCTTTTATTCTTAAGCGTTACCAAGCTGAATTTAGTTTTAGACAGCAGCAACAACAGTATAGACAACAGCAGCAAGGTCAAAGTAGCAGTTACCGTGAAGGCTCTGGTCATCATGTGCCCCCTAATAACAGCATGAACCGCTCACAGGCCTTGGCTTTATTAGGGTTAAGTAGTGACGCGACGCAACGAGATATTAAAGTAGCGTATCGTAAATTAATGGCGCAGCATCACCCTGATAAATTAGTCTCTCAAGGGCTGCCTAAACACATGATGGAAGTAGCAGTTAAAAAAAGCCAAGATATTCAAGCGGCTTACGAGTATTTAAAAAAGGCGGCGTAAAAAACCGTCTATCACTTTAGTTAACCGTGCATGCTGCTCTGGCGCATCGCGCAGGCCAAAGAGTTGGCGCTGGCGGTAATCAAATTTAGCATTTCGATTTACCCAGCGCTGGCGGTTTTTAAGGCTCATAAGTATATCGGTATTGTCATTTGCATAGTAAATATCAAGCAAGGCGGGTGCCACCAGCGATGTGGTTTGCGCTAAACCTTTATTGCGCTGTGTATTAGGTAAATAACTACTTAAGCTTATAAACGCATCTATTCGCGAGTCAGGAAAATCGGCATAGTATTCTAGCAATACTCCCGCACTGGTACCTTGTGCTATGACGACAATATTATTTGGCTCGCTCATCGCGTTTTGATAGAGCGCCTCATAACGCATTATTAAATTAGTTTTATAATGACTTAGTACCTCATTACTCACCAAATCAATGGCACTAACAAAGTGTGGCTCTTGAGCCGTTGTAACAGCACCGTCGCTGTTACTTTGCGCCGTTTTTGTTGGATCTTCATTTTGCGCTTGCGTGCTTGATTGGGCAGCTGCTTGTGAAGCCATGTTACTTGCTTGCCAATCTATATCGGGTACTGTCATGGCGTAGGTTGTGTAACCTAAATTAGTAAGCTCTTTTCGCAGGTAACTCATGCCAGCATTGCTGGTGGGGGTAGAATTCCAATCAGGGATGAGTAATACAATACCTCTAAAATCGCGGCTCATGTATTCGCTATACAAGCTTAAGAACTCTGTATCGCCAGCAAGTATGGGTTTAACTTCATCATTGGGTAGTAGACGTTTTATATCGCTATTTTCGATACTTGATAAAGAAGGTGGGGCTATATGCTCTGCAGCACTGGCATATGCGCTTAAGCATAACGCAGAGCAACAACATAGACTTTGTAGCGTTTTTTTGATTAGCTGCGCAGATATCATAGTAAGCCCAAAACGTGAGTAATAACTAAGTATCGGCGCGCTAAGGTAAAAGTTTAGTACTAACTTTGTGGGCTTTACCTATTAAAAGTCGGGCTCTACCTCAAAGGTCAGTACTTGCTCGGTCACGGGGTGTTTTAGTTGCAACATTTGCGCATGTAGTTGTAAACGTGGCGCCGCGGCTAGGGCCTCTTTATGGGCATAAAGTCTATCGCCCAGTATTGGGTGGCCAAGGCTTAGCATGTGCACGCGTAATTGGTGCGAGCGCCCAGTAATTGGCGTGAGCTCTACACGTGTTGCGCCCGCTTCTTGTGCAAGTATTTTAAAGTGGGTTAGCGAGGGTTTACCGTTTTCATAATCAACCATTTGCTTAGGGCGATTAGGCCAATCACATATAAGTGGCAAATCAACCGATCCGGTATCTTGCTCAAGTTGGCCGTAAACACGTGCAATATAGCGTTTTGCAGTTTCACGTTCTTGAAACTGCATACTTAAATGCCTATGAGCTGCCTTATTCATAGCAAGGCAAAGTATGCCTGACGTTGCCATATCTAGGCGGTGCACTATTTTAGCTGTAGGAAAAACACGGTTAACGCGATTAATTAAGCTATCGGCATGTTTTGGATCTTTACCTGGGACGGTTAAAAGTTCGCTGGGTTTATTAACGATGAGCAAGTCGTCATCTTGGTGCAGTATTGTTAAATACGGACTCATTGGGGGATTGTAATTAACTAACACGGCCGACCTCAGTAATTTTGCAGGGCGCTATTTTAGGGGAGCGAGAGCAAAGGCTCAAGGAAAAGATAAAAGTTTAATTGCGCACTTTTGTAATTGATATAAATTTACTGTTACCTTTCATTAGGTTTGAAATTCTGAATGTGGTTGTAGTATAGGGAAATGAAAAGATGGTGGGAAACTCTAAAGATATAAAACGAACAATTAGTAAGTTTGTTAATGATAGAAAAAACCCTGAACAGGCCGAAATAGACCTCCTTATTGCCCGTATGTTGAGCCATAAGCTTGGGTCTACTTTACCTGAAGATATAACTTTAACTCTAGGTAGTAAAGTAGAGTTTTTTTTAGGTATGGAAGACGCGGAAAACTGGATTAAAAAAGCAGTCTCAGCACTCCCACAGACTAATAAATACTCAATGTCAAAGTTCTTGGTTAGTCAAATTTATATAATGCATTTACTGACAAGTTACTTGGGTACTAAGAATAAAAATTTTTATATTCAATTGCTTCATGATAATGTGATAAAAAAAGTTGAAGAAATTGAAAATGCGAAAAGCAGCTTATCCAAACATCAGTTATCACCATTAGTAGGTAAGACTCTGAAGGGGTATGATCATTCTCATGTAGAATTAATACCTAGTGATAGAATGGAAATGTACTCTAAAAGTGAAAATATGAAGCATCTTGTTGAGTCATTAGAAAATAATAATATGCAGGTCGGAGACGCTCTTGATATTTTGGATAATGATATTAAATCTGGCTTTAATAAAGCAAGGAAATCGACAGGATCATGGCTTATGAGCAAGAAGGTGTCTGGAAAGAATATTTACCTTGCAATAATGTGTCACCCTAGCCAAAAGGGAGCAATTAATGATGAGCTGGTTTATAAAACGATAAAAATTGCTGAAAAATATCTAGACTAAGTAGCTTTTTATCGCATGCTTCTAGAATATAAAGCGCGGTATAATTACCGCGCTTTATTAAGCTGTCATTTTCAATTTTTTACTAACGGCTGACAGCTTATAGCTGACGGCTTTAGTCTTAGTGTGAAACTACGATTAAGCGTATCGCATCAAGTTTTAACTGGGCTTTTTCGATATGCGTTGTCAGCTCGCTGCGCTGCTTATCGAAGAAGGTAATCTCTTCTTGGCGAATATTAGGGTTAATTTGCTTAAGCGCTTCAAGGCGAGCTTGCTCTTCACCTAAGGTGCTTTGCATTTTTTCAAGTGACGCACTGCGTATAACCTCAAGCTGTTGCTGAGCCATGTCTTTTGCGGTATTGATCATTGGATGAACCGCACCTTGTAAAGCGCCTGCTAATTTACTTGCAGTTTGACGACCAACGGCTGAAAGCTGTTGGTTAAAGCTATCAAACGCCACATTTTCGCCGAGGTTATTACTGGCTTTATCAAGTAATATGCGAATAGGCGTTGGCGGTAAAAAGCGACCTACTTGCAGGGCTTTTGGTGCCATAGCTTCGGCTACAAATATTAGCTCAACAAAAAAGGTACCTGGTGGTAATTTTTTGTTTTTAAGTAAAGCAACAGAGGCACTACCAAAGTCATCATCACAAATCATGTCCATTGTGCCTTGCACCATAGGATGATCCCAGCTAATAAAATGCACGTCTTCTTGCGAAAGGGCGGTATCGCGGTCAAAGGTAACCGTCATGCCATCTTCTTTTAAGCTTGGGAACGATGCACTTAGCATATGCTCTGTTGGCTTTAAAATAATGGTGTTTTCGCCTTTGTCTTCTTGGCTTACTCCAAATGTGTCGAATACGTTGATCATGTAACTTGGTAACTCAAATTGGTTATCAAGTGCTTCAATTTCTTCAACCAATGAATCGGCAGCGCCTTGGCCAGATGAATGCAGCTCTAATAAACGGTCACGGCCACTTTCCATTTGTTTGCGTAGCAAGGCATTTTGCTTGGCTACTTGCTCAAGTAGAGGGTCGAGCTCTTCTTCATCACAATTATGGGCAGCAATGTAATCAAGTAGGTCTTCACTAAATTCTTTATACAATAGCTGGCCAGTGGTAGATGTGCTTTCAAATGCATCAAGGCCTTCGTTGTACCAACGCAGTAATACTTCTTGCGCTGTATTTTCAAAATACGGCACATGAATATTAACATCCTTTGTTTGCCCAATACGGTCTAATCGGCCGATACGTTGTTCAAGTAAGTCAGGGTTTAGTGGTAAATCAAATAACACTAAGTGATGCGAAAACTGGAAGTTACGTCCTTCTGAGCCAATCTCTGAACACAGCAGTATTTGTGCATTGTCGTATTCATCGGCAAAAAAGGCGGCTGCGCGGTCACGCTCTATAATCGACATGCCCTCGTGGAACACAGATGCTTTTATTGCTTCACGCTCACGCAAAATTTGCTCAAGGCTAATAGCGGTTTCGGCTTTGGCACAAATAAGCAGTACTTTTTCGTGCTTTAGGGTTTTAAGTGTTTCGATTAACCAATCTACACGTGGATCAAATGCGCCCCAGCTTGCACTTTCACCTTCAAACTCTTGAAAGATTTTCTCTGGAAACAGCGCGCGTTGTGCGCTTAACTCTGCACTTTGTATACCGCTCATGCTGCCAAGTACTGACATTGCTGTTTTATATTGCTTTGGCAGTGCCATTGGGTAAGCATGTAATTTACGGCTAGGGTAGCCATCAATTCCGCTGCGGCTGTTTCTAAACAAAATACGACCTGTGCCATGGCGATCAAGCAGCATGTTAAGTATTTCTTTACGCGCCGGTAAATCACCTTGCTGAGCTTTTTCAAGCACATCGGTAATATCGGTTTCTTTTAATAGCTCAATGAGTGTGGCTTTGGCTGTATCATCAAGGGCTTGTGCTTGCAGTAGCTGATTTGCCGCTTCGGCAACGTCTTTGTAATTAGCTTCTTCTTCTTTGAATACGTCGTAGTCGTAAAATCTATCTGGGTCGAGCAATTGCAAGCGGGCAAAGTGGCTACGGTGACCAAGTTGATCAGGCGTTGCTGTTAATAGAATAAGACCCGGAATATCTTGGCTAAGCTCAGCCATGCGCTGATATTCGGTGCTCGGCTTACCATTGTTAATACTCAGGTGGTGAGCTTCATCAACAACTAATAAATCCCAATCAGCAAGTGTTGCTTGTTCAAACCAGCGTTTTTTCTTGGTTAAAAACTCAAGGCTGGTAAGTACTAGCTGCTCGGTATCAAATACGTTTGGCGAGTCTGCAAAGGCTTCGTCGCAGCGCTCTTCATCAAAAATAGAAAAACGTAAATTAAAGCGGCGTAGCATTTCTACTAACCATTGGTGCTGCAGGTTTTCTGGCACCACAATGAGTACACGGCTAGCACGGCCACTAATGATTTGTTGGTGTAAAATCATGCCGGCTTCAATGGTTTTACCAAGGCCTACTTCATCTGAGAGCAGTACACGTGGGGCAAAACGTTTACCTACTTCTTGTGCAATATAAAGCTGATGCGGAATAAGGTTAGCGCGCTGGCCAATTAGGCCTTTAATAGGCGATTGCTGGCGCTCAAATTGGTGTTGCCAAGTTTGGTAACGTAAGGTGTAGCGATCAAAGCGATCTACTTGGCCTGCAAATAAACGATCTTGCGGTTTATTAAACTTAATAAAATGATCTAAAAAGGTTTCTTTTAGCTTTGCTTCTTCGCCGGTATCAACGCGAGTACCTACGTAGCAAAGTAGTTCACCTTGCACTTCAATAGACTCTACTTCTAATTCCCATTCTTCAACGCTTTTGATCACATCACCTGGATTAAATGCCACACGGGTAACCGGTGCTTCTGCACTAGAATAAACACGGTTTTCACCACTGGCAGGAAATAAAATGCTGACCTGGCGGCCTTCAATGGCAACTACTGTGCCTAATCCTAAATCTGACTCTGTATCACTGATCCAACGCTGACCTAAGGAAAAATTCATGTATGTCTCGTCTATGAAGAAAAAGGCGGCTATGTTACCTGTTACATAACACCACTGCAAGGCGCTATTTGACTCACTTTTAATTAATTTTATAAGTGCGAATTAATCCCATTAACAGTGCTAACAAATGGCTCTTTTTTAGGTAAATAAAAACTATATCGTGTTTGTAATAAAACGGACTTTTATGACAAATAGACTAAACTTAGATTATGCCTTAGCAATTAAGTATTGCAGGTTTGAATTTAGGCCCGTTTTACTTAGTTATTTTGGTATAGCATAAAAATCATAAAACGTAAGGAAAGTGCTATGGAAAAAGCTTCGAACCTTGAAAGTAAAATGTATGTGCTAGACACCAATGTATTACTCCACGAACCCCTCGCTTATTTGTCTTTCCAAGAACATAACGTTGTCATTCCCATGACTGTTTTAGAAGAGCTTGACCACATTAAAGATAGAAAACACGACGTAAGCCGTGATGCACGAGTGGCTATTCGCGGCTTAGATGAGGTACTAAAAGATGCAACTCCAGAGCAAATGTTGCAGGGTGTTGCACTGCCTAGCAATAAAAAGGCAAATGCCAATTCAACCGGTACGCTCATTATTGTTAATGACCATCTTTTTGCAGATTCTATTTCTGGTTTACCGGGGGATGAAAACGACCACCGCATTATTAACTGCGCCGTGTATTTACAAAAACAGCACAGCGATTCAAAAATTGTATTAGTGACAAAAGATATAAACATGCGCCTTAAAGCAAAAGGTGCAGGCCTTAAATATGTTGAAGATTACCGTACCGACCAATTAATCGATGATATTGCTTTATTAACTAGCGGCTATAAAAAAATAGAGGGCGATTTTTGGCAGCACGTAGGGCAATGCGAAACACAGCAGCACGGCCGTGATACGTTTCATTATGTGGCTAAAAACTTAATTCCAGATGTGTTTTGCAATGAGTACATACTTGATGGCAGCGAGCACTTTGCTGCGCGGGTCAAATCTTACGATAACGAGCGTATTAAATTAAAAGATATTAGTGTTGAGCGTTTAATGCACCAGCAAGCGTGGGGCGTAAAACCTAAAAATATTTACCAAGGTATGGCTCTCGACGCTTTGCTTGACCCTAGTATTGAGCTGGTTATTTTAACCGGTCCAGCTGGGTGCGGTAAAACATTACTGGCACTGGCCAGTGCGCTTGAAATGGTGATTGAGCGAGGTATTTACGACAAGGTCATTGTAACGCGTAATACCCCCGAAATAGCTGAGTCTATCGGTTTTTTACCCGGTACCGAAGAAGAAAAAATGGCGCCGTGGTTAGCTGCAATTACCGACACCTTAGAGGTACTACACAAAGGAGACGAGAACCCAATTTCGAGTCGCAATTACATAATGGAAAAAGCCAATGTACAGTTTAAGTCGGTGAACTTTATGCGTGGGCGTAGTATTCAAAATGCAGTGGTAATTTTGGATGAGAGCCAAAACTTAACGGCATCTCAGCTTAAAACTATTATTACCCGTTGTGGCGAGGGAACAAAACTAATTTGTAGCGGTAATTTAGCGCAAATAGATAGTAACTACTTAACCCCCGTTACCTCCGGCCTTACTTATATTGTTGAGCGTTTTAAAGACTTTGAAGGCAGTGCAACAGTTAATTTAAACGGGGTAGTGCGCAGCCGTTTAGCCTCCTTTGCAGAAGAAAATTTATAACTTGCGCAGAACAATTTGGCTCGATAGTCTAGTGGCTGACTATCGGGCCAAAACTTAGGCAAAACGTTGAAATTTTTACCTCTAAAAGACTATTACCGCTCTTTATTTGTAGCATTATTTGTTCCCTTATTTGTGGCATTTTTACTGTGTTTGCACTTGTATAATATAAAAGTTGAGCGCGCCATAGAAAAACGTCAAGCCGATTTTGAGCAAGTGTCGGCTCAAGTTAGCCATATAATGAGCTCGGTAAATGACTTTTTTGACAATGCCTTTATATCGTATCAGCAGCCTAGTGTTGAGCAGTTCAATCGCAACTTACTAGAAGGTATTAATCAATACGACAATTACTACTACCGCCACTTTAGCGAGCGCCAAGGCGAAATAGTCGGTAAAGGGCAGTTTGCTTTTTCTAACCGGGCGTTGATCCAATGGCAGCAAGCTACAACCCTAAGCCCAACGTTTAATACCGCGTTATCGCTTATGCAATCGTTATCGGCTGTTGCCTATGTTGATGATTCGGGGTTTGCCTATGTGGTAAGGCGTAATAAAAGCCAAAGCACTATGCTTAATAAAATTTTAAATGGTAATTTTAAGCCCACATTTATACCTGGCCAGCTTACCTCAAGCGCCATTGTTAAAATACGCGATAGCGCTTATTTTGCTATTGGCCGTAAAAAACAACCTAATTCGTCAGACTACATCATTTTAATATACGATTTAGAGGCCATGTCTAGCTGGCTTAAAAAGGTGGCACCAAGCGAAGGCGAATATGTGTTTATGAACCAGTCGCATCAAGTGATAGCCAGCTCTGTTAAGCAGTTAAATGAAGCAACAGCCTTAAAAGATTATTGGCCTGAATTAGCCCATAACAATGAAAAAATAAACTTAGTTAATAACAAAAATGCGCAGTTTTTTATGCAAGCAATGGGGAACCTGCCCATTCATGCCGCCTTTTATGAGCCGCAAATAAAAGTGATCACGCCAATTAGGTATGAAGTTCTTTTAGAGTTTGCGTTTTTAACGTTATTTTTAAGCTTAATGTTTGCGGTATTTTTTTGGTTAAGCCAACGTATTTTTGTTAGGCCAATGACTCATTTAATGCAATATTTTGAACAAAATGATGCCCCTAAAGCCGCGCTTTCTAATTACCCCATCCCTTTAAATTGGCAGCCTTGGTTTTCTCGCGTTAAATATGTGTTTGATAAAAATGCACAGTTAGTTGAGTCGCTCCAAGAAGCTAATAAAGAACTCGATGATCAGTTACAGCTGCAATCTCAAAAGCTAAAACGCAGCTACGAAGCAAAAGAGCGACACCTAGCGCTATTAAATACAATGCTAAATAGTGTGCCTGATCTTATTTACTTTAAAAATATTGATGGCTCATTTTTAGGTTGTAATAAAGCATTTGAAGCCTATGTAGGCAAAGAGCAAGCCATCCTAGTCGGTAAGCGTATTGAAGATTTAGACAGCGACGATTTACAGTTAAGCCTACTAGAAAAGCAAGTTTTACAAACCAAAAGTAGCATTGAGCAACGCATAGATAGCACCGACAAATCGTATCAATTAACGATTGCCCCATTTTATAACGAGCACCAGCACTTGTTAGGCACTATGGGAATTGGGCGAGACATTACTGAGCAGCAGCAAACTCTATCGGCGTTAAAAGCGTCAGAATCTAAATTTAGAAGTGCAATAGAGTTTGCAGCAAACAGTGTGGTGTTACTTTCGCTTGAGCACACCATATTGCAAGTTAACAAAGCGGCTCGTAAGTTATTTTCACAGCAAGATATTTTAACTGGTGAGCCACTAAAAATGCTGTTTGATGAGGCGCAGTGGCAAGAAATAAAAAATGCGCTTTGTCACTTATTAGATGATAAAAAACGGGTTTATCATTTAACGCTCTCACAAGGAAAACTAACAAGTTGGCTGCAGCTGAGTGTGTCGCTGGTGTGGGATGAAAACCGTGATCCCTCTTATTATGTTATTCATATTCAAGATGTAAGTGCGCTGACTAAAGCTAAGCATGACGCAGAACGCGCAACAATAGCTAAAAGCCGCTTTATTGCTAATCTAAGCCATGAGATCCGCACCCCTCTTAACGCTGTGTTAGGGCTGTTAGATATGATAGTAGAGCAAGGCTTAAAAAATAAGCAGCTGCAACAAACTAAGCAGGCTAAAAACGCAGCACAAAGCTTATTATTAATGCTAAACAGAATGCTCGATTTTGCCCGTGTAGAAAGTGCGCAAGCGCAAATTAAACCGGTGCCTTTTTGCTTAGTTGAACTGATTGATATTTGTGAGAGCTTAACAGCGCCATTGTGCCAAAACAAAGGGTTAAGCTTTAATATTGAAATAGATCCACTCATTAACCCCGCGCTGGTGGGGGATTCAATACGTTTGCAACAAATATTAGGTAACTTACTTACCAATGCCGTTAAGTTTACTAATAAAGGCAGTATTACCTTAAAAATGGTGCTTGAAGAAAATGACGTTTTAGATCAGCAACGTATTTGTTTTCACGTAATAGACAGTGGTGTAGGTATTGCTAAAGCTGACCAACGACGACTGTTTGATGCTTTTACTCAAGGCGATGAATCTTCTACGCGTATTCACCAAGGGGTCGGGCTTGGACTTGCTATAGTTAAACATGGTGTAGCCTTAATGGGCGGCGAAATTGCAATTAATAGCGACAAAGGCCGTGGATGTGAGTTTTTCTTTACTCTAGCGCTTGCGGTAGATACGGCTAAAAATAGTGTATTTATACCTAATACATTAGCCATTGTGAGCGATGACACTGTACAGCTAAACGAAGTGGTTAATGCCTACTCACAAGTGGTAGCTATTGATTTAGAAGAGGCGCTTCGCTACCCAATAAAGCTTGCTGATGCACAGCAACTGATTATTGATGAAACCACATTGAACGATTTATTAAAGGTTGAATCTATACACGAAACGCTCAGTGGCAACTCATACCCTGTGGTTGTGGTGAATCACGAACACACTTTAGCATTGCCTTGTACTACGCAAATTAACGCACAACATGTTAAAGCTACGGCGTTAGCTCAGCGCTTGATTAGCTTAAATGCTAATGCGGGGGCGGAGCCACCTAAAGCCGCTGAAAATAATGAAGAAGTAAAAAAAGATATATCGGGTCTACTTATTATGGCGGTTGATGATAACCCGCTTAATTTAGACATTATTAGCAGTGTGCTAAAACAGGCCCATATAAATGTAATAACGGTTACCAATGCGCCAGATGCAATAGAGCTGCTACAAATATTAAAACCAGATTTAATTTTGATGGACGTGCAAATGCCGCATATTGATGGTTGCCAAGCAACGCAATTGATTCGCCAACAGTTTGACGCGCGCCAGCTGCCTATTTTTGCTTTAACAGCACATTGTGAACCTGCAGATGTTGAGCGCTCACTTAGTAGCGGCATGAATAAGCATTTAACTAAACCTGTGGTTGCAGCTGTGCTGTTAGATGCAATTAGAGACGTAGACTTTATAAAACCTAAGTTTTATGACCAAAGCTTTGCGCTCACCCAGTTTAATTTTGATGAAAATTTACTGGCAACCATGGTCGGAAAGTTTGCGAAGCTGTGTGAAACGCAGTTAGAACAAATTGAAGAAAACACCCAGCGAGATGAAGTGGTACGCTTAGTGCATAGCATTAAAGGCGTGGCGGGTAACTTAGGTTTTATTAGGCTTTCATTGTGTGCAAAACAATGTGAAACGCACCTTAAAACAACTAACGAGCCGCTTCAGCACACTTTAAAAGAGCTAATCATTCAGCTAAAGCAAGTGATTATATTTATTGAAACCTTAGGGGGACGGGATGTCGAAAAAAGCTAAAATACTGATTGTGGATGATGATCCCCTTAACCGGCTGGTGCTTGAAAAAACACTGGGCACGGAGCATGACGTATTTTTAGTCGAAAGCGGCGAAAAAGCGCTCACCTTTATTAAATCTAATCAGGTCGATTTAATTATTTTAGATGTGGTGATGCCAGGCATTGATGGTTATGAAGTGCTTGTACAGCTTAAAGAAAACCCTATTACTCAGCCTATTCCTATTGTGTTTATATCGGCTAATAATAGCCACACCGATGAAGCAAAAGGACTTGAATTAGGTGCAATGGATTACATCACTAAACCCTTTAATGCGTCTATAGTCAAAGTGCGGGTACGCAACCAATTACTGATCAAGCAAAAAAATGATTTGTTAGAAATGCTTGCCTCAATAGACGGTTTAACGGAAATACCCAATAGGCGTTATTTAGATGAAAACCTCTCTCGTGAATGGCGCAGAAGTAAACGTAATGGCTCGTGTTTGTCTGTTTTATTAGTAGATATAGATCACTTTAAGCGTTACAACGATTGCTATGGCCACCGAGCGGGGGATGAGTGTTTAAAGCAGGTTGCCCAAGCGTTAGCAGCGCAATGTGAGCGTAGTACTGACTTTATTGCCCGCTACGGGGGGGAAGAGTTTGCTGCGGTATTACCCGATGTTAATAAACAACAGGCATTAGCATTTGCCCAAAAGTTAAGAAAAGCGGTAAACAGCCTCAATATAGAGCACAAAGCTTCATTAAATGCAGATCACATAACAATCAGTATTGGCATTGCCAGTATGGAAAACGGCAATGCAAGTGCCGAACAAGCCTTACTCGAACAAGCAGACCTAGGGCTATATGCCGCAAAAGATGCAGGGCGCGATCAGGTGGTTGCGCTTAACTTATAATGTAGCTGTGTTTATATTAAAGCGTTATTTAAATCGGCCCCACACGTTAATGTTATTACCTAGCGGGGCGACTTTACGCTACTAGCGCGTTGTTATTTTGTGATCATGCCCAGTGCGTTTTCACCAATACCTACCAATTTATCATTTTTAAATACCAATGGCGTGCATTCATCTTTTGTTGTTTTGCCATCAGAGTGAATGCTGTTAGTCACGTAAAACAGTACCTGATACACATCATCGTCTTTTTTCAATAGCTCGGTAAAGTTTGGTGTTTTTAATTGCGCTAAAACAGATTGATAGCTGCTATCCATTGTCAAATCTGCAATCGCTTCGCGGTTTTTTTTATGCTGATGTTGCCAGCTTGATGAGTCGTTACCTGCCCAGTGCGTTTCTGCTTCGCCATCTGATACGGCAATAACACAGCCTGTTAAAAATGGAGCAATAAGTGCAGCAGCTAAAAGTGATTTTTTCATTGTTATAGTCCTTGATGAGTTTTAATTTAATTATTTACTTATCAGGAGCAAGTAATAGGCCAATATAACAAAGTTATAAAATTCATAGGGTTAGATTGTGGTGGCTGTTTCTAAGTGATTAATTATAAAAATCATTAGCAAAAACAGCCACTTTTTAGGTTTTTTAACGATTAAGCTAGCCTGCGTTTATTTAGCATAGTCAAAACACGTTACAGCTATTTACTAAATAGAATAAGGCACTTTGAGGCAGGTAAAACCTAGCCTCAATGCGGCTAATTATTATTGCAAATTGTTATTATACCAAGCGGTTACGAGACTCATCGTTAGTAAAGGCTGCAATATTTAGGCTTACTTCATTAATTAAGCGTACGATTGACTCTGTGCTGGCCCATGCAATGTGAGGTGTAAGAAGCAAGTTTTCGCCTGTGTAATTAGCCAGCGGGTTAGAAGGCTCTGCCGGCTCTTTAGTTAGTACATCAACACCCGCACCGGCAATTAAATTTTGCTCTAGGGCTGTGGCTAAGTCGGCTTCATTTATAATGCCACCACGGGCGGTATTGATAATAATACTGCTGGGTTTCATCATTTTTAGCTCATCTAACGAAATTAAATCACGTGTTTCATCAGTAAGCGGGCAGTGCACGCTAATTATATCAGCGGTTTTTAATACTTCTTCAAAAGGTGTACGGCCTTCTCTACAAGAGGCGCCTTTACGCTCTGCAACCACTACATTGGCTCCAAAAGCTTGCGCTACTGTCGCCACACCTTTACCTAGCGTTCCGCCACCTATAATGGCAAATGTTTTACCTTGTAAATCATTAAAGCTGTAATCTAATCGGCAAAACATCTCGCTTTTTTGCCAAGCGCCTTGCTGGCAGTCGCGCTGGTATCGGTGTGTATTACCTAATAAATTAGTCACTAACGAAAACGTGTGCTGTACAACCGAAGGGGTTGAGTAGCCTGCTACGTTGGTAACGGCAATACCAAATTCTTCAGCGGCGTTTAAATCAACATTATTAGTGCCTGTTGCACTTACGCAAATAAGCTTAAGTGTTTTAAGTTGGCTTATCGTATCGCGATTTAGCACAACCTTGTTGGTAATAAGGACGTCAGCGCCTTCGCTGTGAGCAACAACTTGCTCAGGTGACGTAAGTTCGTAAGTAGTTAGCTCACCTAGTTCTTCAATGCAAGTTAACGAGGTTTTAGCTAAAGTAGCGTTATCGAGAATGGTGATTTTCATTGTGTGTCCTATCTAAATGCGTACCGTAAAATGGCAAGAGCGTTTAAGGTACTACGAATACACACCTTTGTTAATGCTATTACTACCAAATGCTTAGTACAAAAAGTCAGGTTGCTGATAAAAGTTTAAATTGGCTGGTCTGCCCACTCAAATATAAATAACATGATATTTTAGCGGGCTATATCGCTGGGGCCTGTTTATTTTTTGAGGTTGAACTCACTTTCCTTTGAAAGGTCAACAAGCCTTATTAACGTTGATAAAACTAAAAAACAATGCACCAACCCCTTTTTGTGTGGTCATAGACTGAAATGGCTCGCAAATAAGCATAACCAAATGGCTATTTCTTATTTAAGAGTGGCTGAGTTATAATCAAAATTATATATAAACGGTACGTTTTGCGTGCCGTTTTTTTAACATTGTAGATGCAGTAATGAGTGAATTAGAAGATAAGTACGCAGACATAAGACCTTACAACGACGATGAAGTTGCGGCCTCGCTAGCGCGTTTAATTAACGATAATGCGTTTATAGATGTAATAGCAAAGTACAACTTACCGCGCTTTATATCCGCTATGCCTTTTATTGCTCGTACACTGGTGAGAAGCCAGTTACGAAAAAAATGGGGTAAATTTACGAGCGTTGAAGATGTACAAAACGAAGTTGCAAAGTATTTAGATAAACTTATAAAACGCACTACCTCAAAAGTTACCTTTTCGGGTTTAGACAAATTAGACCCGCAGCAGGCGTATTTATTTATATCAAACCACCGCGACATAGTGCTGGACCCTGCACTTGTTAATTGGGGTTTGTATCAACATAAAATGAAGACGGTGCGTATAGCAATTGGTGATAACTTATTGCAAATACCGTATATAACCGAGCTGATGCGCTTAAATAAAAGCTTTATCGTTAAGCGCTCAGCCAAAGCACCTAAAGAGATGCTTAAGGCGCTTACGCAGTTGTCGTCGTATATTTATGACTCGTTAACAGCAGGAAATTCTATTTGGATTGCGCAAAAAGAAGGGCGTGCAAAAGACGGCTTTGATCAAACAGATCCGGCACTTTTAAAAATGCTGCAACTTAATGGTCGTAAACAAAAGAAAGAATTTGGCGAGTACATTAAAGAGTTAAAAATTGTTCCGGTGTCTATTTCCTATCAGTATGAGCCTTGTGCAATTTCTAAAGCAAAAGAGCTTTATCATAAACAGCAGCACGGTGAATACGTAAAATCAGCAGGCGAAGACATAGCAAGTATTGTTGAAGGATTTAGCTCTGCTAAAGGGCATGTACACTTAGCATTTGGACAACCGGTTGAAAGCGGCTGCGATGATGCTGATGAGCTGGCGCAAACAATTGATAAGCACATTGTTGAGTCTTTTTACTTACACCCAGGAAATTACATTGCCGGTGGGTGCAAGCAAGCAGTTATTGATGAGCCCGATACCGCCACTTTTGAGCAGCGTTTAGCCTTAGTGCCAGAAGAGCTAAAGCCACTTGTTTTAGCTATGTATGCAAAGCCATTTCAACGCAAAACTGAAATCACAAACAAAGTATGTGAGCAAAGCCATTAGGCAGCTGCGTTGGCAAATAGCGTAATAAAGCAGCGTAAACGCTGCTTTTTTTTTGTGCATAAATAACGCTATACTCATACAAAGCAATTAATCTACTTAGGGGGCGCAATGCAACAAATTGAAATATTTGATATTCCAAGCCCCTGTAAAAGTATTTGCCAAGTAAACAACCGAGGTTATTGCAAAGGCTGCTACCGAAGCCGGGATGAGCGCTTTAATTGGAACGCGTTAAGCAATGCGCAAAAAAAGAAAGTACTTAGCTTGTGCCAACAACGTTACAAACGGTATTTACAAAAACGCCAAGCTGCGCAATCACAAGCCACTTTAGATAAACAACAAGGCTTTGAATTTTAAACCTTGCTGTACATGCTAGAGTTTTAAATTGTATTTTGCGCGCAATGCGCGACTAGTGCCGTTATCGTGTAGTTTATTTAAAGCATTCAATAATTTACTTACCAAAGCTGCGTGCTTTTTATGTACATAGTGATAGAGCGAAAATGTACTTAGCAGCTGGGTTTGCATACAGGTCTCTGGCAGGGAAAAGTTATCGGCTTTAAGCACAAAGTCGAGCATAATTGCCCCATCAACTTTATGCTGGGCTAGTAGGTTAAGTTGGGTCGTAATATTTTTTACTTCAATAATATTGCCGTTAAACTTATGCTCATTTAAGTAATGGTGCTGAACTGGATAGCCTGACAAAACCGCAATACTATCGAGCTTATCGAGTGTATTGGGTTGGCAGTTTTTAAACAGTAAAAGCTTATAGTCAAACAGTGGGTAGTTAATTCTGATCAGGTTTTTATTGTCCGCCTCTATACTTATATCGCGGCCAAGTTGGCCATCTAACACCCCATTATTGGCTGCTAATAGGGCATTTTGGCGATTAAAATCAATTATGTGTACTTCATAATTAAGTTCTTTATAGGCTAATGTGAGTAAAGCGAGCGCATAGCTTGCTTGAGCTGAGTCGGCCGGGCGGTTAAATATAACGCTATTGTGATTGGCGAGTGTAATTTTACTAAAAAATAAAACGACTAATAAAATAAAAGCATTGAGCTGTATCTGCAAGGTTACTTCCGTTTAAAATGAGGACAGGGCAAATGATCGCAGTGAATAGTACCAAAATAGTCTGGTTTTTGCCCATGTTTGTTGCTTTTAAAACAGTAAATGGGTTCAAATATACGTATAATAAATGCGGATAACTAACCGTACTTAGGAGTGGTTGTGAGTTTTAATTTATGTGCTTTACCCCGAGAGCAAAAATACCAGATTCAATTAGATTACGAAGCCTCATTTTGGGCTTATCAAATTAAACGTAATAAAAAAACACGTGAGCAAGTTTATAACACGATTCATAGCCGCCCAGTGGCAGAGCAAACGTTTTTAAAGCAACAGTTTGAGCAGTATTTGGCGTTAATGCTAAGCTAATATATGTACACAGTACAAAAGTTAGACACACTTAAGATTCCATTAGTTAATAAGTTTTATGCACTGTATAGCGTAAGAGGACGTGCTAATAAGCAAGATCAGGTTTGGGTTGTTTACAGTGAAATGCAGATAGTTGCGGCGTGTCGAATACAAAATAAACACGACTTTTTATTTTTATCGACCGTATTTGTTGCCCCGCAGCACCGTGCAAAAGGGCTGGCAAAGCAACTTGTATGCGCCGCTATAAAACAGCAAAGCATGCCGCTTTACACCTTTGCTTATAAAAATATTACAGCTTTATATACGAGTCTTGGTTTTAACCAAGTATTAACATATACTCCTGGTTTAAAAGCACTTTTTGATATTTATACGCATCGAAATATAGTCGCTCTCGAATACTTATAACAAAAACAACGGATCAAGCCATGAGTAAAGGCGTTCATTGGATCATTAGTTGCTGTATAGCTTTAATCGCTATATTTAGTTGCCATGTTGGCGCACAGGTTAAACGTTTATCCCCCAGTGAAGGCCTGTCGCAAAGCTATGTGAACACTATGCTGCTTGATGATAACGGTTACCTATGGCTCTCTACCGAAGGGGGGTTAAACCGTTATGATGGTTATCAAGTTGTTTCAATTAATGGCCCTAATGGCGAGCTTGAAGAAGCCATAATTGACTGTATTTACCAAGACCCCGCAGGCAATATTTGGATAGCCTCGTTACTTGCCGGCTTATTTAAATACGACCCAAGTACCGACACCTACCAGCAATTTATTTCTCAACCAACCAGCGAAAAACAAATTTTAAGCCAGTCGGTATTTAGTATGGCAGCGGTTGATGACAAAACCTTATGGATTGGGCGTGGTCGCGACTTTGCTAAATTAGATATTGAAACAGGTAAAATAACCAGCCTATTTGAGCTGCCTAAAGAATACGAAAACACCTTAGTCAGAGAGCTTTTTCATTACAATGGGTATATTTTTATAGGCACAAGCCATGGGGCGTTTGTATTTGATATCGCCTCTGAGCAAATTAGGCCGCTGCAGCATTTAAAAAGCAAAGCTGAGCATATTTATCAAAACAACGTTAAATCGTTTTCGGTTATTGAAAATAATCAGTTGTTAGTAGGCACCGTTAAAGGCTTGTATCAAGTTGATATTAGCGACTTGCCAGGCATGTTTGAACGCCCCGACATAGCATTTAAAAACCAAGCCGTTATTGCCGATTTAAATGTATGGCGCATCATCAACGAAGGCGAAAAGCTAGATCTGGCGACTAATAAAGGGCTCTTTAAATTTGATTTAAATAGCAAAGAGTTGGTAAAAAACACACGGATTACGCAAAGTAAATACAGCCTATCTGATACCAGTATGATAGACATGGTAAAAGATAAATCGGGAGGGTATTGGCTCGCTACTAAAACCGATGGTGCATTTTATCTGTCTAATAATACCTATCACTTTAGCAATATAGATGGTAGTAAACTGGGTGGCGATGGCCTTTCTCATCCTTCGGTTTGGGGCATTACGGAGTATGGCAACAGCCTATGGCTGGCAACGCATAATGGCTTAACCGAAATTGATTTAGCCACTAACACCAGCCAAGTTTACTTAAAAAACCACAAAGTAGACTTACTGACTACCGAATTTAGCGTGTATGAAATTATTCCTTATAAGCAAAAGCTTTGGTTACATACAAACCGTGGGCTGTTTGAGTTTGACCCCATAACGCATCAAATTAACGAGCCAACAATAACAAACCCCAACAATAGAGCCTACATAGAAGGCTGGGTACACGGCGTAACCTTAATGCCTAACGGTGATTTGTACTACGTGCACTCAGATCACGGTATGTTTGTATATAATATTGATACTCAGCAGATCACCCGATTAGAAGGGGCCTTTAGCAAAATAGAGCCGTTTTTGGCGCATGGTTTTTCGCCAGCGCTGGCAACCAAGCCTGATATGCCCCTGTTTTTTAATGCGGGTATTTTATATCAGGTAAACCCAACCACATTAGCATTAAACACCATTTATAAAGTGCCAAAACAGCACGATAACGTGGCTATTAATGTGCTTTCTTACGTGGTCGATAACAACAATATTTTATGGATTTCACTATCTAATTTTGGCCTGATTGGGCTTGATGCAGCCAGTTACAAATTGGTACACACGATTGACTTAGAAAAAAATAAGTTAGGTACCTTACTTTATGACATGGTGCTTGATGATAATGGCATGATTTGGATGAGCAGCCATAAAGGCATATGGCGACTAAACCCAGAGACACTTCATTTTCAGCAGTTTACTACATCTGAGGGGCTGCTTTCTGCTGAGTTTAACAGCAGTGCCATGGCGCATTTAAGCGATGGCCGCATTGCCTATGGCAGCTTAAAGGGCATTACATATTTTCATCCGATGGAAAATCAAAATTACCACTCATTAATTGATCATGTAAATATAACGCGAGTTGATTTAATGTCGCGCGACTTATCTATCGATTTAAAACAGCCATTAAATGAAATAGTCCTCAACCATGATGATATCGGTTTAGAGGTGGCGTTTTCAGCGATGGCGTTTAGCTATCAAGAGCGCATAATTTATGAGTATCAGCTCGATAACGGCCAAAAAACCTACACCCGGAATAATAATCGGGTGTTATTCCCTAAATTAAATCCAGGTAATTACCAGCTCAAAGTATGGGCTAAAGATCCGTTAACCGGCGAGTACACGCCGCCTGCAGTGCTAAAAATTCGTGTTAAGTATCCCCTGTGGCGAGCGCCATATTTTATGGTGCTTTATGGTGTTTTGTTTATCGCATTTATTGCTTTTTGGGTAATGCGCCGCAACAAAATTCAGCGCATATTACTGGCCGCTAATAAAGAAAGTAAAGAAAGTGAAGCGCGATTAAAACTAGCCTTAGAGGGTAGCGAGTCGGGCATGTGGGATTGGCAGTCTACATCGAGTAGTATTTACCAGCCGCGCTTATGTAATGAACTGGGGTATGATCAAGAAAGCGTGAGCCTAGATGATTACCTAGCTAAAATTCACCCTCAAGATAAAGCGCTTTTCAGATTAGAATGGTTAGAATTCTTATCAACCGATAAAGGCTACTTTAATTGCACTTATCGTTTGCGCCACGCTAAAGGCTATTGGCGTTGGTATAAAGACTTTGGCAAAGTAGTGGAATGGAGCGGACAACTTCCTAAAAAAGTAGCGGGTACTTACACCAATATGACCCGCGAAATGGTGTTTGAAGAGCATGCCCGTTTATTTACCGCTGCGTTTGAGCAAACCCGTGATTGGGTATTTATTCTTGATAAAAACTTTACGGTTCGCGCCTCTAACAAATCGTTGCAAACGGCCTTTAACTTTCCTAGTGAGCCACGCTCTAGCCGCGCCCTTAATTTAGGCATATCGCGAAGTAATCGTTTTGACTACTTACGGATAATGCAAAAGCTGAATGTGGGTGAGCATTTTTCCTGTGAAGACTTAGTCACCCTTGCCAGTGGTGAGGAGCGCCATGTGTTAGTAAAAATAAGTGCAGTGGCCGACACTGAACACCGTTTAAGCAGCTACGTTATTATTTTAACCGACATTCATGCGCAAAAATTGGCTGAAAATGAGCTTCATATTTTAGCCAACTATGACTCATTAACCGGTTTGCCTAACCGTATGCTGTTTAACGACAGGGTTGAGCATGCGATTGAGCAAGCGCAAAATCATCAATGTAAAGTAGCTATGCTGCACATAAACATTAAGCGGTTTAAATACTTTAACGACTCATTTGGACGTGAAGCGGCTGATGAGCTAATAAAGCAAGTGGCTAAGCGTATTAAGCGCTCCTTGCGTCCTTCTGCAAGTGTTGCGCGCTTTGGTGGCGATGAATTTGTGGTGCTGGTGGAAGATGTGCAGCAAATTGAAGAAGTATTGCTTATTTGCTCTAAATTAATAGATTCTGTAAGCCAAAATATGGAATTTAATGGCCAGGTGGTAAACGTTAATTTAAGTATTGGTGTAGCAATAGCGCCTGATGACGCTGCAGATCATGCAGCGCTGTTAAAAGCTGCCAGTATAGCTTTGTACCATGCAAAAGAGTCGCTCGAAAGCAGTTATAAGTTTTACAAGCAGGAGATGAATCAGCATGTACAAAAAGCCCTGCATTTAGAGTCTTTGCTAACTAAAGCGTATCAAGAGCAAGAGTTTTGCAATTACTACCAGCCTATAGTGAATGCGCACACTCAAAAAACCGAAGGTTTTGAAGTGCTGTTACGCTGGCCAGAAAACACTTTAGTGCCCACGCAAGAGTTTTCTTTAGCGGCTGAGAGCATAGGGTTAATAACAAAAATTATGCTGCAAACCTTTGCCCGTGCGTTGCAAGCGCTTAAACAATGGCGTGAGGTTTCACCTCAGCTGTACTTGTCGATAAACCTCTCTGCACTTGATTTTGAATACGAAGAGCTTGTAACCGACATACATAAAGCGCTGAGCCACGCTAATGTGCCCTCAGAAGCCATAGTGTTTGAAATCACCGAGTCTATTTTAATGCGCGACTCTAAACATGCGCTGCACAGTATGGAAATGCTGAAAAAGCTTGGCTGTAAACTCTACATGGATGACTTTGGAACAGGCTATGCCTCATTAACGTATTTAAAGCGTTTTCCTATCGATGTACTAAAAATAGATAGAAGTTTTGTGCAAGATATTGGCGTGGACTCGGATGATGAAGCCATTATTCAATCAACGCTTACCTTAGCTCATAGCTTAGGTAAAGAGTGTGTGGCAGAGGGCATTGAAAACAAACAACAGCTGCAGTTTTTAAAGCAGTTAGGGTGTAAGCATTTTCAGGGCTATTTATTTAGTAAGCCAGTACCTAAAGAAGCTGTTCCCGCACTGATCAAACAAGATTGGGGCAACATATTTAACCAGTAAAAATAAGCTTATTGGCGTTTACCACAGTGGCGGCAAAATAAATGGCTGTTGCGTTGATTAAGCTGCGTTTTAATTGCTTTATTGGCCTCAAGCTTACTTAAACCTAGTTTGTAGCGCAGCTCCTCTAAGTGCAAACGCTGTGAGTCATCTAAACTGCCTTGGTGAATTTGCTCATGTACGGCATCTTCAAAAAATTGCCGGCGTTTACGTATTTGCTCCGAAAAACTTGAGGCAAGCAAGCCTGTAGGAATTGCCACCATTCCCATGCTCACCAAAGTGACTACGCCACCAAATAGTTTACCAAGTGGCGTTAGCGGTACAACATCACCATACCCAACCGTAGTGAGGGTCGCCATAGCCCACCACATAGCCGCAGGAATAGAGCCAAATTTATCTGGCTGAATATCGTGCTCCAATAAATAAATACCGCAGGAGGCAAGTATTAGCAGTACCGACATAATAAAAAACGCGGCCAGTAACGAGCTCGCTTCGTCTTTAAATGCTTGTAATAACAACTGCATTGCACGTGAATAACGAGTAAGTTTAAATACTCTTAACAGCCTTAATACACGTAAAAAACGCAAATCCAGAGGAAACACAAACATTAACAAGCTGGGTAAAATGGCTATTAAATCGATAAGAGCCAAAGGTGATAAAAAGTAATGCAGCCGGCGTTTTGCGTTTGAACCTTTTATAGCTGCGTATTTGCTTTTATCGACACAGGCCCAAAGCCTTGCAAGGTATTCAAGGCTAAAAATAGCCACCGAAATAACCTCTAATAGTAAAAACTGCGGGTAATATACTTTGTTTATACTCGGTACTGATTCCAACACAATGGCAATAACGTTAAGCATAATTAAAGCAATCAGCGCGGTGTCGAGTATATGCCCCGCTTTTCGGTAATCGCCAGTCCCTTCAAATACCTGCGCTAACGTTTGTCTTGCTGTACTGCTCATGTGTTTAGCTTTAACAGCATATTAATACTGCCTTCTTCAAAATCACGGCTAATTGTAAAACCTAACTTACGGGCAAGCTCAATCATGCCGGTGTTCTCAGGCAGTGTTATGCCTTCAATTACTTCTACGCCTTGGCGCTTACAATGATTTATTGCAGCGCTCATAAGTAGCCTGCCAAGACCTAAGCCTTGGTAGTCAGAGCGAACCACGGTTGCAAACTCAGCATGTAAATTATCAGGGTCCATAATAACGCGTGCTACACCTAGGGTACGGCTTTTACCTTCAAAGCGCTGGCATACAATAAAGGCCATTTCTCGGTCGTAATCTATTTGTGTCATTTTTGCGAGCTGGTCGTGGTTAAACTGGGGCAGCTCACCAAAAAAGCGTTTGTAACGATCTTCTTTATTGAGTGATTGATCAAACTCTTGGTGGGCTTTTTCATCCTCTGGGCGAATAGGCCTTAATGTAGCTCGTGTATTATTTTTAAGGGTTACTTCTTCTACAAGATCAATAGGGTAAGGGCGAATACATAAACGTTTACGATCGCTGCGTGCCTGATAGCGATTAACACTAATAGTGGCATCAAGCACTAAAAATTGCCCATTGCTGGCTAAAATAGGATTAAGTTCCATGGCACTTATATCGGGCTGATCGACAACAAGTTGAGATATACGTGTGAGCAGGGCGCATAAGCGATATTTATCGACTTTTTCTGGCAAAATGCGATCTTTTAATACGCCTTTATCGTTTGCTGCTGCAATGAGGTATTTAGCTAAGTTCATATTAAGCGGCGGCAAAGCAACGGCTGCTTGGGCATACTCTAACCCATTACCCGCTTCACCAAGTAATATAACAGGGCCAAAATTAGGCTCAGTTTTAATGGCAATTCGCAGCTCATTAGCGCCGGCACGCGGCGCCATTTTTTGCAATGAAAACCCTTCAATAACAGCATCTGGATAGGTGTTTTTAATTCGTATCAGCATGGCAAAGGCGGTTTGCTCAACCTCGTTTGCATCGTTTAAGTTAAGAACCACACCCCCTACTTCTGATTTTGAGGCAATACTTGGGCTAATCAACTTTAACGCTACCGGAAAGCCTAATTCAATTGCTTGCTCACGCGCCTCTGTGGGCGTGTAGGCTACTTCTGTTTGAATACACTCAACACCATAATGACTAAGAATTTGGCTTGCTTGATGAGTGGGTAAGTAGCTTTGCTCTTCTTCTAAAAATTCGTTAATGAGCGTAGTGGCCGCTGATTTATTTATTTTTGCATCATCGGTATTTGATTCGGGTGTTTGCGTTAAATGTTTTTGGTTACGACGATAACTAACTAAATGCATAAATGCGCCAACCGCACCCTCAGGCGTACGATAGGTTGGAATAGTGTGGTTAGAGCAAACACGCCTCGCAGCATAAGCCGCATCTTCACCCATAAAGTTGGTCATTACATAAGGGCGCGCCATCTTTGGTATTTTTTGTAAGGTTTGCACTATCATATCGGCGTAGTCTTCACTTGGTGCCAGTGCCGAAGGGGTATGAATAATAAGTAAGTTTTTAACTTCTTCGGCGCGAAGTAAAATTTCTAATGCTTGCTTGTAACGCGCCGGAGCAGAGTCGCCAAAAATATCGACAGGGTTAGATGTAGTATCCGATTGCGGAATAACTTGATTGAGTGCGGATCGCGTTTGCTCGCTAAGCTGGGTAAGTTTACCCGAATTTAAAATAAGCTCATCGACCGCCATAACCCCCGGGCCGCCGCCGTTGGTTAAAATGGTTAACTGCTCAACTTTTAGTAATTTTGGGTGGATGGCAAGTGTTTGCGTGGCTGCAAAAAGTTCGCGCAGATCACTAACACGCAACATACCGGCTCGTTGAAAAAGCGCATCGTACACTGCATCTGAACTTTGCTTGCCACCAGTATGAATTTCAGCAGCCAGTGCACCTGCTCCGGTTTTTCCCGTTTTAATGGCAATAACTGGCTTACTAAAGGCCGCTGCCCGTGCTGCCGATATAAACCCGCGAATATCTTCAATATTATCTATGTAGAGCAAAATCGCTTTGGTTTTAGCATCGCGGCCTAAAAAATCGAGCAGCTCGTCAAAATCGATATCTAGGCAATCACCGACCGAAACAAAATACGAAAAGCCAATCTCTTTATTTTTAGCCCAATCTAAAATAGTGGAACACACCGCTGCGGATTGCGATATAAATGCCAGTTTCCCTGGTGCTGCAACTGTGTGAGAAAAGCTGGCATTAAGGCCAATATGCGGAATGAGCAGCCCTAAACAGTTAGGCCCAAGCAAAGTAACGTGATGGGCATTTGCAGCGCGCTTTAAGGCTGTTTTTTGGCTCAATGAGAGCCCATCAGCAATCACAATTGCACTTTTACAGCCAAGCTCACCTAGCTGCTCGATAATGCTCAGTAAGGTATTTTTATTTGTACAAATAACGGCTAAGTCGGGCACTTTGGGTAGCGCGGCAATATCAGGGTAGGCAAGCACACCGTGTACCGCACTATGGGTAGGGGTTACGGGCATAATTGGCCCTTTAAACCCACCTTGTAATAAATTGCGCATAACCACAAACCCCGCGCGTGTGGGGGTATTCGAGGCGCCAATAACGGCTACCGAGGCCGGATTAAAAAACTGGCTGATGCGCTTTAAGCTCATGGCATATCCTTGGCTGATTATATTTTGCGTTATTTATAGTCTCAATGTACCCTGTTTGCTGTGTTATTTCGAGCGCATAGATACTTATTATTGATATCAATCAAGGAGTTTTTTGTGAATAAAACACCCGGTTTTTACACCGTTATAGCCGCAATTTGCCTAAGTATAGGCTTAATTTTATTAGGCTTTATTATTAAAAGTGCCGCAGTAGATGTAAAAAGCATGGAACGTAGTGTGCAGGTTAAAGGGTTAGCAGAGCGTGAAGTTAGCGCCGATACGGTAATTTGGCCGCTGCAATACAGTGATGCAGACAACGACTTAGAAAAACTGGTTAGTCGGGTTGAGCAAAAAAACGATGCTGTTATTGCATTTTTAAAGCTACATGGCTTTGATGATGACGAAATAAGCACGGGTAGCCAGTCGATAATTGATAAGCAAGCCCGTGAATACGCTAACGATAATCAAAAGTTTCGTTACTTGGTACGCGCTAATATTATTGTGTATTCGAACGCGCCCGACAAAGTACAAAATGCGCTGAGTAAAGTGAGTCAATTAGCTAAACAAGGCATTGCCATTGTGCAAAATAGTTACGAAACCAAAGTTGAGTATTTATTTACCGGCCTTAACGATATAAAGCCTGCCATGGTGCAAGAGGCTACAGAAAAAGCCCGTGAAGTTGCCAACAAATTTGCTAAAGATTCGAACTCAACGCTGGGTAAAATAAAATCCGCTCGCCAAGGGCAATTTAGCATTAGCAATCGCGATTCAAATACGCCACATATCAAAAAGGTGAGGGTGGTCACCAGTGTTGAATATTACTTAAGTGACTAAATTGCTCTAACTAAGTGGGCAATTTGTGCGGTTGAGCGCTGTAGGTAAGCAGCGCTAAGTAAAATGCTGGTTTCGTTTATATCAGCGCCTTTTAATATATTTGCCAGTTGCTGCTTAGCGGTTGGGTTTTGTTTTTGCTCTATTTCCATAAGCGCTAATAATGCTGAAAATTCATGCTTTATTGGTGTGCTAGGTTTATCAGCATAGGCGATATAACAGGCAACAGGGGTAAGGCCACGAGCATTTGTTTGTGCAAGGGCTTTTACTAAATTATCGTTAGATTCAAATAGCATTAATGAGCGCACATAGTTAAACGCCAGCTTTTGAGCATTGGCGTGTTTAAATACATTGTGCAGCACATTATTTCCTTGGCCGTCTTGTGCTAAAAAGCCGTTATTTTCTTTTAATGCAGGTGTAAAAAACGTTAAAGCATCAGTCGTTGTTAATTGGTTTATAAAAGGTGCTGGTGGGGTGTTGGTTGTTAAAATACGTGTTGCCACATTTTGCATAAAGTCGTATTTAATACTCATGCGCAAAGCACTTTCGTAAAGGTGGTTTAGCTGTAATGTTTGCTGAGCAGGGCTTAACTGTTTAAAGTCGTTATCGAGCTCGTCTAGCTGATGCTTAGCAATGCGCGCATTAAGTAATTGTATGCTTAAATCCATTATTAACTTTACCTCTGAGCGTTTTTATTACTATAAAACAAAAAAGGCCGCATCAGCGACCTTTTTCTATTTATAACCAAGTATTAAGCTTTTTTACTTGCTACCCACTCGTTTACAAAGTTCTCTAATACGTTAAGTGGTACAGGGCCATTTTTAAGTATAACGTCGTGGAACTGACGAATATCAAACTTATCGCCTAGTTGCTTTTTAGCCTCTTCACGCAGCTCTAAAATTTTAAGCATACCCACTTTATAAGCCGTCGCTTGCGATGGCATTACAATGTGACGCTCAACCATTTTAACACCGTCAGATGTGGCGTTAGGCGTATTATTTACGTAGTAATCAATACCTTCTTGGCGAGTCCATTTCATTGCGTGAATACCGGTATCAACCACTAGGCGACATGCACGCCATAATTCCATAGAAAGGCGACCAAAGTCTGAGTATGGGTCTGAGTAAAGGCCCATTTCTTTAGGAATGTACTCTGAGTATAAGCCCCAACCTTCAATGTAAGCGGTGTAGCCACCAAACTTACGAAACTTAGGCACACCTTCAAGCTCTTGTGAGATAGCAATTTGCATGTGGTGACCCGGAATACCCTCATGGTACGCTAATGCTTCCATTTGGTACGTTGGCATTGCTTCCATGTCGTAAAGGTTTGCGTAGTAAATACCAGGGCGTGAGCCATCTGGTGCAGGTTGTTGGTAAAATGCTTTACCTGCTGCTTTTTCGCGGAATGCTTCAACGGCTTTAACTTTAAGATCAGCCTTTGGCTTAACAATAAATAACTCATCTAGGCGAGTTTTCATGGTGTTGATTAGGCCAGTGGCTTCATCTAAATAACGCTGTTTACCTTGCTCGTCATTGGCATAATAAAATTGTTTATCCGTTTTCATAAACTGCATAAACGCTTTTAAATCGCCTTTAAAGCCTACTTTGTCTTTAATTTCACGCATTTCATCATGAATACGTTTTACTTCAGCAAGGCCAATGGCATGAATTTCTTTAGCGGTTAAGTCAGTTGTTGTGGTGCGCTTAAGTGCGTTATTGTAAAACGCTTCGCCGTCAGGCAGTTTCCATGCGCCATCGCGGTTATCTGCACGTTTTTCTAACTGTGCTAAGTAATTAATTAACTTAGAGTAAGAAGGCTTAACGGCTGATTTTAATGCATCAGTTGCCTCGCTAATTAAGGCATTTTTTTCATTTTGGCTAATTTCAAGAGCGCTTACTTTACGTTTAAAGTCGGCTAATAGGGTTGAGTCTTCACCTTTATCAAACGGCGCACCATGAATGATGTTTTTGCTCGAATCTATAACATGTGGGAACACAAATTTAGGCGCAATAATGCCTTTATCAGCACGGGTTTCTAAATCAGTAATTAGCTGATCAAATACAGTAGGTACACCGTTTAAACGCGCAATATAATCTTTAGCTTCTTTAACATTACTAATTGAATGTTGGTTAATTAAAAACGCAGGCACCATAGAGTGCGTACCAAACATTTGGTTAACCGGGTAGTTATGGTAACGCCATTTAAAATCAGCAATCGAGCTTTCTAGGTCTTGTTTTTTTAAGTCGTAACTTACTTTAGTGGCATCATCAAGCAGGTCGCGGTTGATAGCATTCAAAGTAACTAAGTCTTCTTTTGCTTGCGCAAGGTCTTTTAGTTTTTGCTCTTCGCTGCCGTCATCCCATTTATCGTAATCTTTTTTAATACCCATGTAAGTTTGATAAACCGGGCTGCTCATTACATCGCGGTTAAAGGTATCTTCAAAAAACGCATTCGCTTTGTCGATTTCGCTTTGCACAGGTTGCGCTTGCACTGCAGGCGCCGGGGTTGTTTGTTGTGGTGCCTGCTGGCAGCCGGCTAAAATAGCAACGCTCACGGCTGCTGCAATAAAGGTAAGTTTACGCATTGTTTTCCCTTTGTTGTTAGAAACCCATTAGGGTGTATTATATTTATTTGCTTGTATTTTATGTTTATCGCGCGTGGTTAAAACCACTACACGAACAATTCTAGCAGGTCATTTAAAAAACGATGCCCTTTGAGGCTAACTTGCCAATGGCCGTTTTCTTGTATTAACAAACCTGCATTTATTGCTTTAGTTAACGCTGCTTGTTGGCTTTGCAATGGCTGATTAGTCAACGCACTGTAATCATCAATAGGGCAAGGCTCGACTAAGCGAAAGCGATTCATAAAAAATTCAAAGGCTAAATCTTCTTGCTCTACTTGCCAGCTTTTATACAAGTACGGTTTAAGCATATCCATGTAACCGCGCGGATGCTTAATTTTTTCAGTACGGGTAATAATGCCGGTTTTTGCATCAGTCACCTTACCATGAGCGCCACAGCCAATACCGAGATAATCGCCAAAACGCCAATAATTCAAGTTATGTTGGCATTGAAAGCCTGGCTTTGCATAGCCCGATATTTCGTATTGTATGTAACCGGCTTGAGCAAGTAGTGCTTGGCCTTGCTCTTGAATATCCCATAGGGTTTCATCTTGTGGCAAAGTTGGCGGCTTGGATGCAAATTGTGTATTAGGCTCAATAGTGAGCTGATACCAGGAAATATGTGGCGGGTTTAAAGCAATTATTTTTTTTAAATCGCTCAGCGCATCGTCAAGGCTTTGCCCCGGTAAGCCATGCATTAAATCAAGGTTAAAGCTATTTAACCCGGCTTGCTTAGCTTGCTCTGCAGCGTAGTGCGCTTCATCGGCACCATGAATACGGCCAAGTGCTTTTAACTTGTCGTTTTGCATGCTTTGCACGCCAATAGAAATACGGTTAATACCCGCTTTAACGTACTCTTTAAAGCGCCCGGTTTCTACGGTACCAGGATTTGCCTCAAGGGTTATTTCGCAGTTGTCGCTTAGGCCAATTAGGTTATTGACTTCGCTTAATAAGCGGGTATATGCATCGCCAGTTAATAAGCTTGGTGTACCGCCGCCAATAAAAATACTGTGAATTTTACGCCCTTGCACCAAGTGCAAATCGGCTTTTAAGTCGTCAATTAAATGCTGAACATATTCAGCTTCAGGAATGTCGCCTTTTTGCCCATGGCTATTAAAATCGCAATAGGGGCATTTTTGCACGCACCAAGGTACGTGCACATATAAGCTCAGTGGTGGAAGGTTCACAGGCCGCCTTTGCTTTGTAGCTCTAGTAATAACTTTTTAAGTGCTTGGCCGCGATGACTCACCGCATTTTTTTGCTCTTTGGTGAGCTCGGCACTGGTACAGTTTTGCTCTGCTACAAAAAATACTGGGTCATAACCAAAGCCGCCTTCGCCATTTTGGGTTTGTGTAATTTCGCCTTCCCAGCTTGCGCTGCAAATAAGTGGGGTAGGGTCATCGGCGTGGCGCATTAATACCAGTACACACCAAAAGCGGGCTTTACGATTTGGGTTATCGGCTAATTCGTTAAGTAGTTTATCTATGTTGTCTTGATCGCTGGCGCTTTCACCGGCAAAACGAGCTGAGTAAACACCCGGCGCACCATTTAAGCCATCTACCTCTAAGCCTGAGTCATCTGCAATGGCTGGCATGCCGGTAATTTTAGCAGCATGGCGGGCTTTAATTATCGCGTTCTCTACAAAGGTGGTGCCGGTTTCGGCCACTTCGCCTACGTTAAAATCGCTTTGCGGAAGCACATTTATATTAAGCGGGCTAAGCATATTGGCCAGCTCGTTAACTTTGCCAGGGTTGCCTGTGGCAAGCACTAATGTTTTGGTCATGTTTTTAATCTACGTAAAATTTTTGCTGAAACGTGAGTTTTTGAGACTGACTACCTTGCTGGATGTTTATCTCAAAACGTAAAATCTCTTCGTTGGTGTAGTCTACTTGCGCAAGGTAATAAATTGATTCACCTTCTTTTACTTCTTTAAAAGTAAGGGCTTGCTTATTGCCGAGTAGGTTTTTTGCGGTGCCGCTGAGCTGAGCGGTTTGCGCGGTTTTATCGCTATTGTTTTTCAGTACTGAAATATTAACAATGCCTTTATAACCACTACGCTCAAGGCCATATGTTTTAGCTATTTGCGGCTGAATAAAGGTAGATGGAAAAGCAATGTAATGCACTTGCCAAGGGCCCAGCTCTTTGTACTGTGCGCCTTGCATGTCTTCACTGTGGGCATTAAAAGCAAAGGCTAAAAAACTAATAAAGCAAAACTTAATTAAACGGTTCATTATGATGTCCTATATAAAAAAGAGGCCAAAGGGCCTCTTTTGCTTATAACAAAAAATTTAGGCTAAAAAGTCCATTAGCAGCATTTGTAAAAACTGAATACCAATAATTAGTACAAGCACCGATAAATCTAAGCCACCCATTGGTGGAATAATTTTACGAAGTGGCTTGAGCATTGGCTCAGTAAGCTGATGGAAAACCGCTTCTATTGGGTTATAACCTTGACTTACCCAGCTTAAAATAGCGCGAATAATCAATACCCAAAATACAAGGTTTAAGCCTTCTTTAAGTACGGTAATAAGTGCTTGTATGAACACAGGTTGCGCAGACCATGCGCCGTATATCACCAGCATTAAAGTACTAATTTTGGCAGCGGCTACAATAAATGCCAGCAATAGAGAGGCTAAATCAAGCCCACCTAGTCCAGGTATAATTTTACGTAACGGGTTAACTGCAAACGACGTTGCTTTAACCACAAATTGGCTCATTGGGTTGTAAAAGTCGGCTTTTGCCCACTGTAGCCAAAAACGCAGTAGTACCACCATTAAAAACAAATCAAACAGGGTACTGATCAAAAATTGCATGGCATTCATAGTGTAACCTTCAATAAAAAGTAATTTTAAAGTTCTTTTTCCATTTGCATTGCACGCGCAATACACGCATCCATTGCATCGCTAACTGTTTGCACTAGGCCTTCGCCTTTTAAATGCTCAACCGCAGCATGGGTGGTGCCGCCTTTAGAAGTTACATTAGCGCGTAATTGCGAAATGCTTATTTCTGGTTGGCTCAATGCCATTTCGGCTGCACCTAGCGCAGTTTGCTGTACTAAGCGGCGCGCATCTTCATCGTTAAAGCCAAGTGCTTTCGCTTTTTCTTCAATGGCTTCCATAAATAAGAAAAAGTAAGCGGGCGATGAACCTGTCACAGCAATGACATCGTTAATTTGTGACTCTTGCTCTACCCACACAACAATACCTGTGCACTCAAATACTTGTTGTACAAAGTCGTGCTCTTCGGCTGTTTCATCTGCGCCAAATAAACCCGATACACCACGCCCTAGTAGCGATGGCGTGTTTGGCATACAACGTACCATTTTAACGTTTTGGCCAAGCATTTCGCGTAAACGCTTAACGGTTAAGCCAGCCGCTACCGAAATAAACAGTTTATCACTAAAGTCGATACCCGATTCTTGAAACGATTTACATAAATCGCCCATCATTTGTGGTTTCACAGACAATACAATGACATCAGCATCGCGTAAGGCTTCGTTATTGTCGCTGGTGGTTTTCACCTTGAAATCGTCTGCTACCTTGGCAAGCTTTTCTTGGTTGCGGTTTGTAGCAATGATGTTGTTTGCATTAAAACCGTTTTTTACCATGCCACCAATAATGGCGTAGCTCATGTTACCTGTGCCTATAAATGCGATTGTTTTATCTGACATATGTCTGTTATCACCTTTTAAGTTCGAGTTCCAAAAATATCTGTGCCGATCCTCACCATGGTTGAACCTGCGCTAATGGCGGCTTCAACATCATTGCTCATCCCCATCGACAACGTATCTATATGAGGATATTGGGCCTTTAGTTTATCAAAGCAAGTTTGTAATTGCTCAAAAGATTGACTTTGCTCACTCAGATCGTCGCTTTTAGCCGGAATAGCCATTAAACCACGCAAAGTGAGTTGCTCACATTGGTCAATAAACTCAGCTAGTTCGGGTATTTGCTCTACGCTACAGCCCGACTTTGCCTTCTCGGCGCTTATATTTACTTGAATAAGCACATTTAAAGGGGCTAGGTTTTCTGGACGTTGACTGTTTAAACGCTTAGCTATTTTTATTCTATCTACGCTTTGTACCCAATCAAAATGTGCAGCAACAAGGGCGCTTTTATTTGATTGAATAGGGCCAATGAAATGCCAAATGATGTCGCTAAATGTGTGTAGTTGAGCTATTTTATCTACAGCCTCTTGAACATAAGACTCACCAAATTGGCGCTGGCCATGCTCGTAGGCAGCAATAATATCGTCGCTTGGTTTTGTTTTTGATACTGCTAGCAGCGTAATAGCGTCGCTACTACGTTTAGCATTTTTAGCCGCGCTGACAATTCTAGCGTAGGCGGATGTGAGTCGTTCTGCTATTGTAACCATATATTTATCAGTTAGTTGTGGAGTCATAAATGGATATTACCGAATTATTAGCGTTTAGTGTGCAACACAAAGCATCTGATTTACACTTATCGTCAGGTGTTTCACCTATGATACGCGTAGATGGTGATGTTCGCCGCATTAATATACCTGCACTTGCAGACAAAGATGTAAACAGCCTTGTTTACGACATTATGAACGATAATCAGCGCAAGGACTACGAACAAAATCTAGAAGTGGATTTTTCGTTTGAAGTGCCTAACCTTGCTCGATTTCGTGTTAACGCATTTAACTCAAACCGCGGCCCTGCAGCGGTGTTTCGTACCATCCCTAGCGATGTACTGACGCTTGAGGATTTAGGTGCGCCAGATATTTTTAAAACAATATCAGATAACCCGCGTGGTTTAGTATTGGTTACCGGCCCAACTGGTTCGGGTAAATCAACAACGCTTGCGGCTATGGTCGATTATATAAATCAAACAAAACATCACCATATCCTCACCATTGAAGATCCTATCGAATTTGTACACGATAATAAACTCAGTCTTATTAACCAACGTGAAGTACACCGAGATACGCATAGCTTCTCTAATGCACTGCGCAGCGCGCTGCGTGAAGACCCGGATGTAATACTTGTTGGTGAGCTACGTGACTTAGAAACCATTCGCCTTGCGATGACCGCCGCAGAAACCGGCCACTTAGTGTTTGGTACGCTACATACCACCTCGGCACCAAAAACGATTGACCGTATTATTGATGTATTCCCAGGTGAAGAAAAAGATATGGTGCGCTCAATGCTTTCTGAATCACTGCGCGCCGTTATTTCGCAAACACTGCTTAAAAAAATTGGCGGTGGACGCGTGGCCGCGCACGAAATTATGATTGGTGTACCGGCGATTCGTAACTTAATTCGTGAAGATAAAATTGCACAAATGTATTCATCTATTCAAACGGGTGCATCACACGGTATGCAAACCATGGATCAATGTTTAAATAATTTAGTTAATCACGGCATTGTGACAACCGCAGCCGCAAAAGAAAAAGCCCAAGATAAAACCCAGTTTGGTGGCTAAGGACATATTATGAATTTATCTTTAAATCACTTTTTACACATAATGATTGATAAAAAAGGCTCGGATTTATTTGTCTCTAGTCAATTACCAGTCAGTGCAAAAATTAATGGTGAGCTTATCGCTCTTAGCGACGATAAGTTAAGTGACGAGCAATCGCTTGCGCTAGTAGAGTCAGCGATGAGCGATAAACAAAAAAACGAATTTCATACCACTAAAGAGTGTAACTTTGCGATAGCCACAGACGAAGGGCGTTTTCGTATATCGGCTTTTTGGCAGCGCGATAGAGCGGGTATGGTTATTCGCCGCATTGTAACGCAAATACCTGATGTAAGTGATTTAGGGCTGCCCTCTACACTCACCGATGTAATTATGTCAAAACGCGGGTTAGTGCTGTTTGTTGGTGGTACTGGCACGGGTAAATCAACTTCACTGGCTGCCTTAATTGGCTACAGAAATCGTCATCAGCGTGGCCATATACTCACCATTGAAGATCCGATTGAGTTTGTGCACGAGCACCGTAAAAGTATTATTACTCAGCGTGAAGTAGGGCTTGATACCGACAGCTTTGAGTCGGCACTTAAAAGCTCTTTACGCCAAGCTCCCGATGTTATTTTAATTGGTGAAATACGCTCGCAAGAAACCATGGAATACGCACTGAGCTTTGCCGAAACGGGTCACTTATGTGTGGCTACATTGCATGCTAATAATGCCAACCAAGCCATTGACCGTATTATGCACTTAGTGCCTAAAGAAAAACACGACAAGCTTAAGTACGACTTAGCGCTAAATTTACGCGCCATTGTTGCCCAGCAACTTATTCCCACTTCTGATGGGGAAGGGCGTGTAGCCGCGATTGAAATATTATTAAACTCACCCATGGTGGCTGAGCTAATTAAAAATGGGGATATTGGTGGCATAAAAGAGGCCATGTCTAAATCTAAAGAAATGGGTATGCAAACCTTTGACCAAGCCTTATTTGAGCTATACAAACAGCAACGTATTAATTACGCCGATGCACTACATCATGCTGATTCGCCAAACGACTTACGCTTAATGATTAAGCTGCGCAATAACGAGCAACAAGGTGCAGGATTTTTACAAGGTGTAACCATTGATGGACTAGATGATAAAAACAGCAATTAACACTGTATTTTATCCATAAAAAAAGCGCCGCTGGGCGCTTTTTTTATGGATAAAATTACTTATAACGTTTTATACCACTGCGGTGTTTTTTGACTTTTAAAATAGATTACGTAATTAAAGGAGGCGGTATTACTTATTCACCATAACTGGCTTCAAAAAAACTCTCTAAAATAATCACTGCCGACATATTATCGACATTTCCTTTCCCTAAATTTTTATAACCACCGTGCTCAAATAAACGCGCTTTTGCATCGGCGGTTGTGAGTCGCTCATCTTGTGTTTGCACCGGTATGCCGTAATGATTGTGCAAGCGGTTAGCAAACTTTTTAGCCTTAAAGGTTACCTCTTGCGAAGTACCATCCATATTAAGGGGTAACCCGACGACCATTAAGTCGGGTTGCCACTCTTTAACTTGAACCGCAATATGATCCCAATTAGGAATACCATCTTGGGCTTTTACCGCTTTTAAGCTAGACGCACTGCCTGTGAGCTCTTGTCCTATGGCAATACCAATGCTTTTGGTGCCAAAGTCAAAGCCCATTACGGTGCGCTGGCCTTGCGGCTTAAGGTTTTTTTTCGTCATTATCGTTCTTTAAGCGTGTCCAGCTTCGCTGCAAAGTTGGCTAACATCAAAGCCTAGCATTGAAACTGCTTTTTCCCAGCGTTTTTCTACCGGCGTATCAAAAATGATCTTCGGATCGGCTTTAATGATCAACCAACTGTTATCTAAAAGCTCTTTCTCAAGTTGACCTTGCTCCCACCCCGAATAACCAAGCGTAATAATAAATTGCTCAGGTGCGTGGGCGGTGGTCAGGTTGGCAAGTACGTCTTTTGATGTGGTGATCATTATATCACTGCTAAGCTTTTGGCTTGCAAAGTAGCCTGGCTGAGGTGAATGAAGTACAAAACCTCGGTCGGTTTTAACCGGACCACCTGCAAACACAGAGACTTGCGCGGCTTGTTGGGTTTTGTCGTTGTCTATTTCTATTTTATCTAAAAGCTCACCAACGGTCACATCAATAGGCTGGTTGATCACCAATCCCATAGCCCCATCTTCATTGTGCTCACAAATATAGGTAACGGCACGTTTAAAAAAAGGGTCTTGCATCGACGGCATAGCGATTAAAAAATGATTTTCTAATGATTGCATAGATTTCACCCTTTTAGTTTATGAATACTTATTGAACTTTGAGTATGGCATAGATATATACGTAGCGTATAAAAAGTCCATTAATTGTATGAAATACTTAAATTAATGGACTTATAAATGGTGTTTATTTAGCGAGCTTACGCTCAATTGCGTCAAACAAAATACCGGTAATAGATATATCGTAAGCGGCTTCAATTTCACGTACGCAGGTTGGTGCTGTTACGTTAATTTCGGTGAGCTTGTCGCCAATAATATCTAACCCTACAAACACTAACCCTTTTTCTTTAAGCGTAGGGGCAACTGCTTGAGCTATTTTAAGGTCTGACTCGCTAAGTGGACGGGCTTCACCACGGCCACCTGCAGCTAAGTTACCGCGGGTTTCACCATTTTGTGGAATACGCGCTAAACAATACGGAATCACTTCACCATCAACAACCAATACGCGTTTATCGCCTTGTTTGATCTCTGGAATGTAATTTTGCACCATGGCAAAGCGACTACCATGCTCCGTTAAGGTTTCGCAAATAACGCCAATGTTTGCATCATCTTCTTTAATACGAAAAATAGATGCGCCGCCCATGCCATCGAGTGGTTTTAAAATAATGTCTTTATGCTCAGCTAAAAACGCGCGTATTTGAGCTTGGCTGCGTGTTACTAGCGTATCTGGCGTATGCTCGCTAAACCACGCTGTAAATAGCTTTTCGTTAGCATCGCGCAGGCTTTGTGGTTTATTAATAATTAACGTACCTTCTTGCTCTGCACGCTCTAAGATATAAGTTGCGTAGATGTACTCCGTATCGAACGGCGGATCTTTTCGCATTAAAATAACGTCTAGGTCGGCAAGCGCGATTGTGGCTTTTTCTTCAAGTTCGTACCACTTTTCGGTGTTGTTAAATACCTGCGCTTTTGCTGCGGTTGCATACGATTTACCTTGGCGAAGCGATAAGTCATCCATCTCCATGTAGTAAATTTCGTAGCCACGTTTTTGCGCTTGCATCATCATTGCAAAACCGGTGTCTTTTTTGATGTTAAATCCACTAATAGGATCAGAAATAATACCTAACTTTATCGCCATGCGCTGTGCCTTAATCTAATTATAATGACTACTAGAGTGCTAATAGTTTTAATATGAGGGTGCCATTGAGCTATTTCAATTAGCTAAATCGCCAAATTGTAATTGTAATGCACTTAAGACCGTTAAAGCGGCCGTTTCTGTTCGTAAAACGCGCGGCCCTAAGCGAATATCAACAAAGTGCTGATCTTTAGTTTGCAGCATTTCTTCATCGGTAAAGCCGCCTTCAGGGCCTACTAAAAAGCGTACACCAGCGCTTGGAACGGTTATTGTTTTAATGCTGTGCTCGGCACGAGGGTGCAAAGTGAGCTTAATGGCGTCTGTTTGTTGTTCAAGCCATTGCTTTAAATCAACCGGTGTGTGAACAACTGGCACAAAGTTACGCCCCGATTGTTCGGCGGCTGAAATTGCAATTTTTTGCCATTGTTGGTGTTTTTTTTCTAACCGGTCGCCACTGAGTTTAACGCCACAGCGCTGACTAAAAATAGGGGTGATTTCGCTAATGCCAAGCTCAACAGATTTTTGGATGGTAAAGTCCATTTTGTCGCCACGTGATACGCATTGCCCTAAATGAATTTTAAGCGGCGACTCGACATCATGCTCATCAAAACGTTGTGGCATAACAACAACTGATTTTTTAGTTACCTCAATAATTTCACTGAAGTATTCACCGCCTTCGCCATTAAAAATAGACACATGTTCGCCTACTTTCATGCGCAATACGCGGCCAATATGGCCCGCTGCATCGTCGTTTAAAGAAACCGGGGTGTTTAAGGCAATACTCGATGCCTGATAAATATGAGGTACTCGCATGGGGGTCACTTATTTTATAGCGTAAAGGTGTATAGCGCTATGGTAAGTAAGCAGGGCGTTGTACGCAATTATTTATTTTTGTTTAAGTGCCTTGGCAAGTGCGATTAAATCTTTAGGTGTTTCGGCAATATCGGTATCGCACGATAAGTGATTTTTAAAGCCTTCGTCAGTAATACGATTAAATGTATAGCCGTTGTCGTCAAAGCTAACTACGTAGCGCTTTTCATGCAGGGAGTTATATATAAAACGTTGTTTGTCGTCGGCAAGTAGATAGTCGGTGTTATTAAATAACACGCCCTGAATATCGTGGTGCTCGTGCAGGTAAGTGGCCAGTTCAGATACGCTAATTTCGTTTTCTAGGTCGCAATAGCAATAGTCTTTAATGAGTTCGTCAAACATCATTTTTACCAGCTTACGGGTGTTACTGCCTGCAACTATTAAGGTGCTGGGTGTATTGGGTGCCGCGTGCTTAAAATAATACTCGGCAAATGTACGACTAAATTCGTTATCTATATCAATTAACAAATAGTTAGTTACTTCAAATGACATAGGGCCCCGTTGCTTTATGCAAATGTGTTATGCCAGTTAACTAAATACGGGGCGCTTGGCGACTTATTTAATAGCGTGGCGTTAAAGTGAAAACATGCTAATAAGTAAATAGCCTATAGCACAAAAAACAGCAAACTCAATGCATGCTATGCCTATATTGTCCTGATGGTCGACCTCTAAAGCGGCATCAATATTGGGTAATGAAATAGCTTTTATTACAAAACTTAAACAATATAATAACACCCACATTACACCGCAATGCATTACCAGTGTAAATATATTTTCGACCATTTTTCCATTTTGAAAGGCCGCACTAGATAATCCAGCATACACGGCTAGAGCTAAACCTATTGATTTTCCAGCATATCTAATGCCGATAGAGGTGTTTTCAAGGTTAAAGTTACTTTGCAGTGAGGCACCTTGGTTTGCTTTAGCGAAGCGGTATTCACGTATTTTACTATCTAGCGCAAACATCCCCTGGAGCGTAAAAAAGCTAACAAAAGCAATAAGTAAGTTACTAAACCCTTGTGCATGAGTCCAGGTATACAAGCCAAGTGCAATAATACAGTTGGCTAATAACATACCAGAATCAACCAATGCAGCGCATACATTTTGCTTTAATATGGCAGCTTCTTCATTAAATCTATGTAATATCCATTTTCTATGAATTAAATGTCCGGCTTTTATAAATGTAAATAATAGAACAATTAAAATAACCACTTTTAATGGATTATGTTGTGCCGTACTCATACTTATTTCATCAAATAAAAACGCCATAGTGGCAATAACCACGGTAATTTCTGAGGCGAAACTAATCCCCATTGCAAAATTATCATGCTGCGCTAGTTCGTCTTTAAGTGCCTGTTTTGCTTTTATTTGAGCGACAATTCTAAGACTAAAAATAGTAATGCATATAACCGCAAAACTAATGGCAATCGCAACTAAACTAGTGTTAGATAATGATAAATATGACATGCTGATCCTAAGTAGAGATAACCTTTCTTGGTTTTAGTTATTCTAGTATGGTTAGCGCATATATAAAAGAGAGGATTGATGAGTAACAAAATGCAACTTCCTATTCAATTACAAAAACTTGGCTCAACACGCTTTGCACAGCTGTATCCGCAGCAACCTATACAAGAAGAAGTTGTAAAATTATGTGCTTTGAGCGACTTTGCTTTTCGCAGTTTAGAGTCGCAACCTCAACTAAAAGACTGGTTAATAAACCCCGATGAGCAATTTAGCCGAGATGTCCCCGCGCCATTCGACGGCCTTGACTTGCAGCAGGTAGATGAAAACCAGTGCAACAAAATTTTAAGACAGTACCGAGAAAAATACTGGCTAAAAGTAGCGTACCTCGATTTGTGTTGCGATAACCCAATCAGTGACAGCATAAAATACATAAGCCTATTAGCTGATATGCTAATTAATAGCGCAAATAGATGGGCCCATGCGCAAACGGCAAAAACAGCAGGGGAGCCATTAGATGAGCAAGGTAACTCTTTGCCTTTAATGGTTTTAGGCATGGGGAAATTGGGCGGCCACGAGCTTAATTATTCATCAGATATAGATTTAATTTTTGCCTACCCGCGCAATGTACCGACCCAAGGTGGGCGTAAACGTATTGAAGCCCAAGTGTTTTACACCAAAGTAGCGCAAAAACTGATTAATGCACTTAATCAAGTAACCGGTGATGGCCAAGTATTTAGGGTTGATATGCGCCTGCGCCCATTTGGTGAAAGTGGGCCTTTAGTGATGAGCTTTCACGCCATAGAAGATTACTACCAAGAGCAAGGGCGCGATTGGGAGCGTTACGCCATGTTAAAAGGGCGGCTAATTGGCACACCCAATCAATATTGGGATGAGTTTATACAGCTTTTAAAGCCCTTTGTTTATCGTCGATATATTGATTTTTCGGTGATTGAATCACTGAGGAAAATGAAGCTTATGATAGCTCAAGAGGTTCGCCGAAAACGCCTGACCAACAATATAAAACTAGGTGCTGGTGGCATTCGCGAGGTTGAATTTATTGTACAAGCTTTGCAAATGGTGCGTGGTGGGCGAGAAGCTAACTTACAAACCCAATCGTTACTGTACGCCTTAGAGCAGTTAACGTTAAACCAAGCGATGGATGAGCAAGAAGCGAATGAGCTAAAGCGCAACTACTTACACTTACGTAAAGTAGAGCAATACTTGCAAATGTTTGACGATCAACAAACACAAACCCTGCCCGATGATGAGCTTAATCAAGAGCGCTTAAATTACTTACTCGAGTCTGAAAGCTTTGACCATACCATGAGCGATATTGAGCAGGTCATGGCTAAAATTCACGATGAATTTTTATTGGTGATAGGGGAGGAAACTGTTCCCCTTGATACCTGCGAAGGTGCGTTTATAAGTGCTTGGGATCATGGTGATGTTAGCTTTTTAAACGATATAAAAGAGCAATGGCAAGTGCCACTTCATGATTTTAAACAACGTTTGAGTAAGGTAAATATAGGTAATCGTGGGCGAGATATTCTCGACAAACTAATGCCTTTATTGCTCAAACAGCTCAGTGACTTTAATGCCAGTGGTGAAACATTTACCTTGGTATGCCAAATTTTAAATAAAATTGTATCGCGTACTGCTTACCTTGAATTACTGTACGAAAACCAAGGTGCGCTAAAGCAGCTTGTTTTATTATGTTGCCATAGTAAATGGATAGGGGAGCATATTTCCCGTTATCCAATTTTGCTTGATGAGCTAATAGACCCTGCTGCGCTTTACAAACCTACGCCGTTGAGCGCTTATAAAGATGAAATACGACAATATTTTTTGCGTATAGAACACGACGACCTAGAGCTACAAATGGAAGCGCTTAGGCAGTTTAAGCAAACACATCAATTACGTATTGCGGCTGCCGACGCAACCGGTGTGATTGATGTTATGAAAGTAAGCGATCACTTAACGGCTCTTGCCGAGGCTGTGGTAGACCAAGCCGTTAATATAGCGTGGTATAACACGGTTAAGCGCTTTGGCATGCCACCAAACACAGATGATGAGCACAAAGGCTTTGCCGTTATTGCGTACGGTAAAACGGGCGGCTTTGAAGTAGGCTACGACTCCGACCTAGACCTTGTGTTTGTGCATAATCACGACGGTAATAGCAGCACCAATGGCGATAAATCGATTACCTCACGACAGTTTTATTTAAAACTTGCACAGCGCTTAATGCATTTATTTAATACCCGTACCGCCTCGGGCATATTGTATGAGCTTGATACACGCCTGCGCCCTGAAGGCGCCTCTGGTTTATTGGCTATTAACTTAGAGAGCTTTAATCATTATCAGCAAACCCAAGCATGGACTTGGGAGCACCAAGCGCTTGTGCGCGCCCGCGTTATATTAGGCCAAGATGAGCTAAGAGCGCGCTTTGCACAAATTCGTAAAGAGATATTATGTGCCCCACGGGATGTAGATACACTCAAACAGGATGTGCTTAAAATGCGCGAAAAAATGCGCACGCACTTAGCTAAGGGAAACTCTGAGCATTTTGATTTAAAACAAGATGTAGGCGCCATGACCGACATTGAATTTATAACTCAATACCTAGTGCTCAAAAACGCAAATCAGTTTAGCCAGCTAACGGTGTTTTCCGATAATGTAAGAATACTTACAGACGCTGCCGCGATTGGTTGTATCACTAAAACCCAAAAGCAGCAGTTAATCCAGGCGTATATTGATTATCGCTCACGTTACCACGTATTAAGCCTAAATCAGCAAGGTCGCTTGGTGTCGCGTAAGGAGTATCAAACCGATATAGAAAGTGTAACGGCATGCTGGAATGCAATATTTGAACTAGAAACATAAACACTAAAAACCCAAGCACAGGCTTGGGTTTTTATTATGTATGGGTTTGCTTTATTTACGCTTCTAAGTATTAAGCTTTAAACAATTGCTGCGCACAAATTCAGAGGGCAGCTCAGTGATCACCGCTGCGCGCTGTTTGTGGCAAAGGTAGGTATACACTTCGTATTCAAAGTCATCATTAATTGCGCGGCCAACTTGATAAAGCGCTGAGGTAAAACTGCTATCAACCCTAAAATAATCTTTTACAACGTAGTCTTTACTCAAATACCAATATAATTGAATACCTTCGCTTTTAGCGTATTGGTTAAGTACGTCTTTTAACGTTGAGCCGTTTTCAAAGCGTCTTGGTGCACTTGTTCCTGTCCAGCTAGCAGGCATCGGGTCAACGGCTCTGCCGCGCTCTGCTAAAACACGATCAAGTGTTTGCTCGGGCTTTTTAAGCTGCAGTACAAACTTATCGCGCTCCCTATCGGATTTAACTTGGTTACGGATAGAGGAATAAAAGCGAGAAAGCCCCTCGGCAGCTGCGTTTTTACTCTCTTTTATGTCAAACAATGGACCCGTACCAACTAACACATAGGTAGCTAGTAAAATTAATGCAACTGCTAGTATTAAATGCTTAACCCAAAACCACATAACTCATGCTCATTTATTATCATTATTTATTTATACCACTACTTTTTATAAAAAGAAGGGGTATTTTTATCAGGGCGTGTTTTAAAACGGCGGTGCAGCCACATGTATTGCTCAGGCGCAGCGTTAATTGATTGCTCAACGCGCTGATTTACACGTGTTACATCTGCTTTATCATCGCCGCTTGGGAAATTTTCAAGCTCAGGTACTATTTCTAAATGGTATTTACCGTGCTCATCACGACGACTAATTAGGCTCATGGTTTCGCAGTGTTTACTTGCTGCAAAAAGTAATGTACCTGTGGTTGTGGCTGTATCTGGCACTGCGTAAAAAGGCACAAATTCACAGCGGTTACGGCCGTAGTCTTGGTCGGGTAGGTAATAACACACCTTTTTATTTTTTAGTGACTTTAACAAGCCTTTTACGTCTTTTCGTCCAATTAAATACTCGTTAGAACGAAGGCGGCCATTGGTTGTAAAGTATTCCATGAGTGCATTGTTGTGTGGGCGGTAAAACCCCAGCCCTTGGCATTTGGTGCCCATAACACGACTCGCCATTTCTAAATGCAAAATATGCGGCACCAATAGCAATACGCCTTTACCCTGAGCCTGCACGCGCTCAAAGTGCTCTAATCCTTTAATAGAGCCATACGCTTTTTTAACGCGCCACTGCGGCCACCACCAGGCCATGCCAGTTTCAACCATGGCAATACCGGTATTTTCCATGTTTTTTAGCACAAGCTGTTGTTGCTCGGCTTCGCTCATATCAGGAAAACACAGCTTTATATTAACCTCGGCAATATGGCGACGACGTTTCATAAATTTGTGTACTAAGCGCCCCAATAACTTACCTAAGCTAAGCTGAATTTTTTGTGGCAACCACGAAATCAAATACAAAAAGAAAACGCCAATCCACGTTAGCCAATAACGAGGGCCTAAAAACGAGGCTTTAAAAGGAGATGAGGTGACCACAAAATACTCTCTAAAATAAAAACGCTAGTTTAACGCTTAGTGTTATAAAATACAAAAAGCCAGCAATGGCTGGCTTTAAACGTTACTTTTTAACTTATTAGGCTTTTTTTAAGCCTTGGTTAATACCCAGTAAATCGGCACTTGTTAGTGTACCTGCAGCTTGCTTTAAGCGAAGCGTAGATAACACATAACGATAGCGTACATCAGCTAGGTTACGCTTAGCATCATACAAGTTTTGCGTGCTTACAAGCACATCAACAATAGTACGCGTGCCTACTTCAAAGCCAGCTTCTGTTGCTTTAAGCGCACTTTGCGCTGATACCACAGCTTGCTCTAGAGCTTTGTAAGTCGCGATGTCTGATACAACCTGGTTGTATGAGGTAATAACGGTACGCGTTACGGCGCGGTAATTTGTTTCGTAATCTTGGCTGGCTGAAACATAAAACGCACGGGCTTGTTTAGTTGCAGCTACGGTTGCGCCGCCTGTGTACAGAGGAACACTTAAATTAACGGCAACCGATGTTGAGTCGGCACGAGGTTGGTCGTTAAAGCTTAAACCATTTATATTTTGGTCAGTTAAAGAATCACCGTAGCTGGCATCAAGTGTTAGCTTTGGGTAGTGGCCAGCTTTAGCAAGCGTGATCTGATCCTTAGCAATATCAACCGTGACTTTAGCCACTTGTAAGCTGATATTATTGTTCTCAGCTACTTTTACAAAGTCAGTCGATTTTTTAACCGGTTTTACTGTTGAAAATGTTTCGGTGTTTAAAAAATCAAGTTTTGCGTGGTATTTACCGGTTATTTCACGCAGTTGCTCGCGTGCGGTTTCAACGGCATTACTGGCAATAATTTCTTGTGCTACTGAGTTATCGTATTGTGCTTGCGCTTCGTGAACATCTGTAATTGCTGTAAGGCCAACTGCGTAACGCTGTTTTGTTTGCTCTAACTGGCGTTCAATGGCACGCTTTTCGGCTTGCACAAATTCAAGGTTATCAATGGCGCTTAATACGTTAAAATAGCCTTCAGCAACGCGCACAATTAAGTTTTGTTTTGCGTTATCGTATTGCGCATTGGCTTGCAGCGCTTGTTTTTCGGCAATATCAAGTGTATTCCATGCGCCTAAGTCGAATAAGGTTTGGCTTAAACTAACACCACGCGTGAATTGGTCGGTATCGCTGTTTATTTTAACTTGGTCAGCTAAATCACCAACGCTCTGAAAAGAGGTAGAATCGCTTTTTTCATAGCCCATGCTTACGCCAATTTGCGGCAGTAATGCACTCATTGCTAAATCGCTTTCGTAAGATTGCGCATCTGCTTGGGCTTTTGCTTTTAAAACAGTGGGATCGTTAGCAGTAGCAATTTCAAAAACTTGCATTAAATCTTCAGCACTTGCTGTGGTTGTGCCTAATGCGCACGACAAACTAACGAGCGCCGCAAGGATGTTCTTTTTCATGTTAGGTTCAGTCCTTAGACAAATTTTGTACTAAAAGCATGGTAACGTGTTTTGCTAAATAACTAAAAAAGAAATTAGTAAAACTGTATGTTCAAATGTAACAGAATATATTAACAAACTTTAATCGTTTAAATAAGCGGGATGTATAATATGGCAGATAAAAGCTTGGTTCAATTTACACATAAAGATGTGAGCTTAAAAGCAGTTAAAAGTCTGTATAATGGCTTTTTTAAGGTGGATATGTATGAGTTTGAGCATAGCCTGTTTAATGGTGGTACATCGCAACTTATAAAGCGCGAAATACTAGAGCGGGGCGATGCCATTGCTGTTCTACCTTATGATGTAACTACGCAAAGTGTACTATTAATAGAGCAAATACGTATTGGCGCTATTAACAGCAAACACTCGCCCTGGCTGCTAGAATGTATTGCCGGTATGACCGATGGCAGTACCGATTACGAAGGGGTGGTAAAAAAAGAAGCCTATGAAGAGGCTGGACTTGAGCTTACTGATCTTGAATTTATGCTCTCTTACCTTTCAAGTCCGGGCGGTACCACTGAGCGCTTACATTTATACCTAGCGCGGGCAGATTTAAGCCAAGTACAAAGTGGTGTATATGGCCTTGAAAGCGAAGGTGAAGACATCAAAACCCATATTTTAAGCCTTGATGATGCGCTTTCGCGCCTCAATAACGGTGAAATAGATAACGCGGCAACGGTAATCTGTTTACAGTGGTTGGCGTTAAATCGTGAAAAAATAAGCAGTAAGTGGACATAATTTTAACTTTTTAATACGGCGGTACTTTGACAGCACTTTTAGCAACCCAAAGATATATTCAGAGCCTCCCAAAGTACATGACGCTTTGCGAGCATAATTACGTACGTCTTTCAAAACTATTACCTAAAGAGCGCAGCGCTAATAGTGTGCGTAAAGTTAAATTAGGTCATAGTGAATTTGCCATTATCATTGACGATAGTGCTAAGTACACACTGGATATTTCTATCAAACAGCTAACAGGGATGGTTAAAGGCGTTTCTCCTTTGTATTTAACAGTCAGGCTTTATCAAGATGCAAAAGTGGCTGAAATTATTCACCACGATTATCATCAACGGATAAAGCCATCTTATGGTTATCCAAATCCTAAAATGCACCAAAAAGATGAAAAGTATCAACTTAATGCATTTTTATATGACTGGTTAGTAGCCTGTGTAGAGCATGGCCGAGCAGTACTAAACTGGGACATAAACAATGGCTTGGTTTGATGAGCATTATCACTTTAACCGCTCATCGCTGCGTGTTGCGCATATAACCGATAGCCATTTATTTGCCGACCCTAACGCAGAGTACTTTAACGTAAACACCGCCGCGCATTTTGCACACGCATTAGCGCACATGGCCACGCAGTCATTAGATGCGGTTATATTTGGTGGTGATTTAACACAAGATCATAGTTTTGACTCTTATTTATTATTTGCTGAGCTTATTAATAACGCTGATTTGACCTGCCCAGTATTTTGGGTACCAGGCAATCATGATGAGATTGCCATGCTTAATCGCATCAGTGGTGGGCAAATAGTGTCAGCTAAACGCATAATCGCACAAGGATTTGAGCTGCTACTTATAAACTCAAAAGGCCCTACACCTGCAGGGTGGGTGTCTAGTGAGCACTTAAATGAAATCGCGGATTGTTTAGCAAGTTCGCAATCGCAGCATGTGGTGTTTTGTCATCACAACCCGCTTGCTATTAATGGCTACCTTGATAAACACATGCTTGAAAACGGCCCGCAATTATTAAACGTGTTAGTTAATAGCGCTAATGTAGCGGCGTTGCTGCACGGTCATGTGCATAATCACTATACGCAAACTTTTAGAGAGCTGAGTATTTATGCAACGCCCGCCAGTTCGGTGCAATTTACAAAAAATTGCCCGCAATGGCAGCAAGAAAACCACGGCCCCGCTTATCGAATGTTGCATTTAACTACACAGGACAATGCTTTAACAGTTAAAACGGATGTTGTATGGTTAAACGCGTAATTTATATTCATGGCTTTAATAGTTCTGAAAAATCATATAAAGCTGTGCGCTTTGGCGAGCTTATGGCAAACTATGACGTTGACTATTGCGTACCGCGTTTAAATCACGAGCCCTTACAAGCTATTTTACAGCTTGAGCATTTATTAACGCCAGATACCGCGTTACTTGGGAGCTCACTAGGTGGGTTTTATGCCACCTACTTGTCGCAGCGTTATAACCTGCGAGCAGCATTAATAAACCCAGCAGTAGCACCGTTTAACTTATTAGCGCCGCTTATTGGCCACAATTATAATCCGTATCAAGATTATCATTATGAGTTAAATACCAGCCACATGGATGCTTTAAAAGCATTGTATGTGCCTAAATTAACATCCCCCGAATTGCTCTATTTGTTGCAGCAAACGGGAGATGAAGTGTTAAATTATCAACACGCAGTAAATTATTTTTCACAATGCAAACAGTTAGTTGAGTTTGGTGGCGATCACAGCTTTGTTGGTTTTGAACGCACCTTAGATAGTATTGTAGAGTTTCTTAAATTACCTAAAACAAATTAGCCTAAGCGCATATAAAGATAAAAATTATGAGTCAGCAAAATTATAACGCCGAAGCCATTGAGGTTCTCAATGGATTAGAGCCGGTAAAACGCCGCCCTGGTATGTATACCGACACGGTACGTCCAAACCATTTAGGCCAGGAGGTTATCGATAACAGTGTCGATGAAGCCATGGCGGGCCATGCCACTAAAATTGATGTGATCTTACACGAAGATAACTCTCTTGAAGTTATAGACGATGGCCGTGGTATGCCTATAGATATTCACCCTGAGGAAGGTATTCCTGGGGTGGAGCTGATTTTTACCAAGCTGCATGCAGGTGGTAAATTCTCTAACAAAAACTATCAGTTTTCGGGCGGTTTACACGGGGTAGGTATTTCGGTTGTAAATGCGTTATCGCACCGTGTTGAAGTAACGGTAAGGCGCGACGCTCAACAATTTAGAATGGCCTTTGAAAATGGCGATAAAGTTGAAGACTTAAATGTCATTGGCACTGTTGGTAAGCGCAACACTGGTACAACCGTTCGATTTTGGCCCGATGCGAGTTACTTTGACTCAGCTAACTTTTCAATTACTAAATTAAACCACCTATTAAAAGCTAAAGCGGTTTTATGCCCAGGCTTGCGCATTAAGTTTGTTAATAAGCAAACTAAAGAAACTCAAGAATGGTTTTACGAAACAGGCTTAAAGGATTACTTAATTGAAGCTGTTAAAGGCTTTGAAGTACTGCCAAAAGACCCATTTGTAGGCGAGTTTTCAAGCTCGATTGAAGGGGCTGATTGGGCTGTTGTATGGCAACCTGAGGGCGGTGAGTCGATTGCTGAGAGCTATGTAAACCTTATTCCTACCGCACAAGGTGGTACACACGTAAATGGTTTGCGCCAAGGCTTACTTGAAGCAATGCGCGAATTTTGTGAATTTAGAAACTTATTACCGCGTGGCGTAAAGCTTACCCCAGATGATATTTGGGAGCGCTGTAGCTATGTGTTATCGGTAAAAATGCAAGACCCACAATTTGCTGGTCAAACTAAAGAAAAGCTTTCTTCTCGCTCATGTGCAGCGTTTGTATCGGGTGTGGTTAAAGACTCATTTAGCTTATGGTTAAACGAGCACACAGACACTGCAGAATTGCTTGCTGAACTGTGTATTTCAAATGCACAGCGCCGATTGCGAGCGGCTAAAAAAGTAGTGCGTAAACGCGTTACCTCAGGCCCTGCGTTACCCGGTAAACTAACCGACTGCAGTGCAGCCGATAACGACCGTACAGAACTATTTTTGGTAGAGGGTGACTCAGCAGGTGGCTCGGCTAAGCAGGCGCGCGATCGTGAGTTTCAGGCAATAATGCCACTGCGCGGTAAAATTTTGAATACGTGGGAAGTTGAATCAGGGCAAATATTAGCCTCGCAAGAGGTGCATGATATTTCGGTGGCGCTGGGTATTGACCCAGACTCAACTGATTTAACCGGCCTGCGTTATAATAAAATTTGTATATTGGCCGATGCTGACTCGGATGGACTACACATTGCCACCTTATTGTGTGCTTTGTTTGTGCGTCATTTTCCGCAACTGGTTAAAACAGGACATGTATACGTAGCTATGCCACCACTGTTTAGAATCGACATTGGTAAAGAGGTGTATTACGCCCTCGATGAAGATGAAAAAACAGGTATTTTGGCCCGCATAGAAGCAGAGAAAAAACGCGGTAAAGTAAACGTGCAACGATTTAAAGGGCTGGGCGAAATGAACCCGCTGCAGCTGCGCGAAACGACAATGGACCCAAATACTCGCCGCTTAGTGCAACTCACGCTAGACGAAGAGGAGCAAACATTAGAAATGATGGATATGCTACTTGCTAAAAAGCGCTCGTCAGACAGACGCCAGTGGCTAGAAGATCACGGTAATAAAGCACAGGTATAATAGGCTTGTGTTTAACACTTGGAGAGGCAAATGAATAAAATACTGGGAAGTTTATTATTGCTTGGCTTAACAACAGCCCCAGCAATAGCAAAAGACATACTAGACAAACTCACCGTAGCACCTGGGTTTGAGGTAAGCTTATTTGCTGATGATGTTGAAAATGCACGCCAAATAGCAGTATCAAAAAAAGGCATTGTTTACGCAGGTTCGCGCAAAGCAGGAAATGTGTATGCGTTAATCGATCATAACAGTGATGGCGTAGCAGATAAAAAAATGGTGATTGCTGAGGGGCTAAACATGCCCTCTGGTTTAGCAATTAGAGATGGCGACTTATACGTAGGTGAAGTACACCGTATTATTCGCTTTAAAAACGTAGACACGCAGTTAAAAGACCCTAAATTTGACGTGGTTTACAACGCGTTGCCATCGGATCGTCACCACGGGTGGAAGTTTTTACGCTTTGCACCCACTGGCGAGCTTATTATTCCGGTTGGTGTTCCGTGTAATATATGCGCCGAAGATGAGCGTTACGGGCGTATTTTTGCACTTGATGTAGAAACCAAACAAATTAAAACAATAGCCCAAGGGGTACGCAACTCAGTGGGGTTTGACTTTCATCCAAGCACGCAAGCATTATGGTTTAGTGATAATGGCCGCGACATGATGGGTGATGATATTCCACCTGATGAAATTAATCGCGTAAGTAAAGAAAACGAGCATTTTGGTTTTCCTTATGTTCACGCCGGTGCCATTGTAGATCCTGAGTTTGGTAAAGGTAAAAACATTAGCGACTACAGCCCGCCAGTGCTTGCGCTAGGTGCTCACGTTGCGCCCCTTGGTATTCATTTTTATACCGGTAAACAGTTCCCGGGTTCTTACAAAGAGCAGCTATTTGTTGCTGAACATGGCTCGTGGAATCGTACTAAAAAATCAGGTTATAAAGTGGCTGTAGCCAATGTAGAGCAAGGGCGTATTACTAAATACACGCCTTTTATTACCGGCTTTATGCATAACGAAACAACCTTTGGACGCCCAGTTGCATTTGCACAATTAAATGACGGCAGTCTGCTAATAAGCGACGATTACGCAAACGTGATCTACCGCGTAAGCTATAAGAAAAACTAGGTAAGCTTTAATGAGTGATACAGATACCTTGCTAATGCAAGGAATTGAACAACAAACAATGGGGCGTTTTACCGAAGACGCCTACTTAAATTACTCTATGTACGTAATTATGGACCGTGCATTACCGCATGTTGGTGATGGTTTAAAACCGGTTCAACGTCGTATTATTTATGCTATGAGCGAGCTGGGTTTATCGGCCGCTGCTAAATATAAAAAATCGGCTCGTACGGTAGGTGATGTATTAGGTAAATACCACCCGCATGGCGACAGTGCCTGTTACGAGGCTATGGTATTAATGGCACAGCCGTTTTCTTACCGTTACCCATTAGTCGATGGGCAAGGTAACTGGGGGGCAGCAGATGACCCTAAATCGTTTGCAGCAATGCGTTATACCGAAGCACGCTTATCAAAGTTCTCTGAGGTATTACTTAAAGAGCTAGGCCAAGGCACCGTTGATTGGACGCCAAACTTTGACGGCACCATGGACGAGCCATTAGTGTTACCGGCGCGCTTACCGCATATTTTGTTAAATGGCGTAACGGGTATTGCAGTAGGTATGGCAACCGATATTCCACCACATAATGTGCGTGAAGTAGCCAGTGCCTGTTGTTTATTACTTGATAAGCCTAAAACCGAGCTTGATGAGTTACTTGAGCTTGTACACGCACCTGATTATCCAACCGACGCTGAAATAATTACTCCAAAAGCCGATATTCATAAAATATACAAAACCGGCCGAGGCTCAATTAAAATGCGCGCGGTGTATACTGAAGAGCATGGCGATATTGTTATTACTGCGCTACCGCATCAGTGTTCAGGGGCTAAGGTGCTTGAGCAAATCGCAGCGCAAATGAATGCTAAAAAGCTGCCAATGGTCGCTGATTTACGAGATGAGTCTGATCACGAAAATCCAACCCGTATTGTGATTGTACCGCGTTCAAACCGCATTAAAGCTGAGCCGTTAATGGCGCACTTATTTGCCACCACCGACCTTGAAAAAAACTACCGTGTAAACTTAAACATGCTAGGCCTTGATGGCCGCCCGCAAGTAAAAGACCTACGCAGTATTTTATCTGAGTGGCTAACGTTTAGACGCGAAACAGTACGTAGGCGCTTACAGCACCGTTTAGATAAAGTACTGGCGCGATTGCATATTCTAGAAGGTTTACTTGCTGCCTTTTTAAATATTGATGAAGTAATTGAAATTATTCGCACAGAAGATAAACCAAAACCTGTGTTGATGGAGCGCTTTGATTTAACCGATACTCAAGCCGAAGCCATTTTAGAATTAAAACTTCGTCATTTAGCAAAACTAGAAGAATTTAAAATACGTGGCGAGCAAGATGAACTGGCCAAAGAACGTGACAAGTTAGAGCTAACGCTTGGCTCAGACCGTCGTATGTCAACGCTTCTTAAAAAAGAAATTCAAGAAGCGGCCGACATGTATGGCGACGATCGCCGCTCACCTGTTATTGAGCGCGTAGAAGCTAAAGCACTGAGTGAAAAAGATTTAATTCCTTCAGAGTCGGTAACAGTCGTGCTTTCTGATAAAGGCTGGGCACGTGTTGGTAAAGGCCATGACATTGATGTAGAAGGGCTTAATTACCGTGCTGGCGATGAATACAAAGCCTCCGCTAAGGGTAAGAGTAATCAGCCTGCGGTATTTTTAGACTCAGCAGGGCGTGCATTTGCAACCGATGCACACAGCTTGCCATCGGCACGTAGCCAAGGCGAGCCGATGACAGGGCGCTTTAACCTCACCACTGGAGCTAATTTTGAGCACGTGGTAATGGGTGAAGATAATCAAGTGCTACTTATGGCCTCTGACGCGGGTTATGGTTTTATTACTGACTTTAAAGACCTAGTAAGTAAAAATAAAAACGGTAAAGCCTTGGTGAGCGTGCCTAAGGGCGGAATTTTACTCTCACCCATCAGAGTAAACGATGTAGCAACCGATTACTGCATGGCCATTTCGAACGAAGGACGCATGCTGTTGTTCCCACTGCGCGACTTACCAAAACTGGGTAAAGGTAAAGGCAATAAAATTATCTCTATACCAGGGGCTAAAGTGCAAGCACGTGAAGAGTTTGTCAAAGTGCTGGCGGTGGTACCACAAGGCAGTAGCGTTACCCTTCATGCTGGTAAACGAAAGCTAACGCTTAAACCGAGCGATTTGGAGCATTATCATGGTGAGCGCGGGCGTAGAGGTAATAAGTTACCGCGAGGCTTACAGCGTGTTGATGAAGCAGTGGTGGAGTTTACGCCGGCAGATGAGCAAAATGATGACACATTAGTCGAAGAATAAACCCGAAATATACACCTCTAACGGCCTGCTTTTGCAGGCCGTTTTTGTTTATCCTGTATTTTTCAGCTTACAGCTGTTCGCTATTGTCTCGTGATCGTCATAAAATCACGTTATAATAGTGAAATATGCGTGGCTTATAGCGCATTGCACACACATTTTGGAGAGAAGTTTGTTAGCTGTTATACGTATTTTAATTATGGTGCTGTTTATATTTTTCAGCTGCGTGTTTGGGTTGTTATTGTCGATTGTGAGACCGTTTCACCCTAATAATGTGCATGTGATAGCCGGCTGGTTTGGCTCAATGGCTAAAATGTTAGGGGTTAAACTTGTCCTTAAACGCCACCCTGATGCGCTCAATACTGGCCCTGCGGTTTACCTATCAAACCATCAAAACAATTACGATTTATTTACTGTATCGGCTATGGTGCCTGAAAACTGCGTTAGCTTAGGCAAAAAAAGCTTAAAGTGGATCCCATTTTTTGGACAACTTTACTGGTTGTCGGGCAACATATTGATTGATAGAGCCAATCGCTCAAAAGCGGCAGGTACAATTTCAAAAGCCGCTGAAAAAATTAAACAAAAAGGCCTATCTATTTGGGTATTTCCCGAAGGTACAAGAAGCTATGGCCGCGGTTTACTGCCATTTAAAACCGGTGCATTTCACACCGCTTTAAGCGCAGATGTACCCATAGTACCGGTATGTATGAGCACAACTGATAAAACTATTAAGCTAAACCGCTGGGATAATGGTACAATTTACATTGAAATGTTAGCGCCTATATCACTTGATAAAAAAGTGAGTGCCCGTGAACAGGCCACCCAAGTGCATAGTATTATGGCTGCTAAAATAACTGAATTAGATGCTCAAGCGAGAGATAAATAATGGAAAACTGGCGTGAAATAAGTGAAGACATCGTAAGTTCACTACTTGAAGATGGCTCTGATCCTGAAATACTTTATGAAGTTGAGCATCATTTTGTATGCGAAGATTTTAGCAAATTAGAGCAAGCGGCACTGGCTGCCTTTAAATTAGGCTACGATGTTGAAGAACCGGCAGAGCTTGAGCTAGAAGATGGCAGCAAAATTTGGAGCTTTGATATTGTAGTCGAAGCTGAGCTAGACGTTGAAGTTATAATGGAAGACGTTGATAAACTTGCAGCGCTAGCTGTTGAGTGTGACGTTGAATACGACGGTTGGGGCACTTACTTTCAAGAGTAAGGCGTTAGCTAGTTGATAAAGGCGAGCATTTATATATGCTCGCTTTTTTTGTGCACAGAGTAAACATGACTCTTTAAACCGCAGCCTATTTTCAGATATTAATTCATTTTTAGTGTAATGGCGTATTAATACCCCCCCTTTATTTTGCCTTATTTAACGGCAAAAATTTAATACTTTTCGTATTACCAATTTTATTTTTGTTATAACCAATTATTATCTTTCATATAAAAAACTTAATTCTCCTTAATTTATTCATTAAAAGTTAAGCTTGTTCATATTCCTATTGGTAATAGAGCTTATTTCGACGTACTACTTATTCATTAAATTGAAAAAATATTTTTATTTATTGCTAACCTGTCCCTAATATATAACCTGTTGAATAGTTATAACTATTTACAAGTTGTAATGCAATATTTAATAAAACTAATACTTATTTGCTATTATATCCTCTGTTGACATATTGGTAACAAAAAATATAGCCTTTAGCTCGCCATATGGCATTAATATTGGTAAGGCCAATTTAAGGGTTTTAGATTGATTTTTGTAACCCGAGTGTTCTTGCCAAATCTATTCATACACAAAAATAGAAACCTGTTTACACAGGGTGATCTAAGTTTTAGTGACTGACACAAAACTAGGTAGTTAGGTTATTTTTATATTCAGGTTTAAAGGAATAAAGATAATGATTAACCATAAAAAACTGTTTTTTTACAGCGCAATTGCGACAAGTTCAGCGCTATCTCATGCTGCAACAATTAATAATGCAGGCTTTGAAAGTGGCTTTAGTAACTGGAACGAAACCGACCCAGCCGCTATTTCTTCAGATGCTTACAGTGGCTCAAAATCGTTAAAAATTCAGGGCAGTCCAGCACGGGTTTATCAAGTGGTAGATATACAGCCTAACACTGAATACACCCTAAGTGCTTATGTGCTGGGTAAAGGGCAAATTGGTGTAAACGATTTAAATGGTTTATTTAAAAACCAAACCTTTAATGTTTCTTCGTGGACTAAAGTAACAAAAACATTTACCTCAGCAAACACCAATTCACTTCAGGTTTTTGCTAAACATTACAACAACACCAGCGATGTAAGGTTTGATAATTTTGCCTTGGTTGAGGGCAGCGGCAGTAATGATGGTGGCTCAGATGGCGGCAGCGATAACTCAAATGGTTCAACAATTCCTAGCAGCATAACCAGTGGTAGCATTTTTGATTTAGAAGGTGATAACCCAAATCCTCTCGTTGACGATAGCACCTTAGTGTTTGTGCCGTTAGAGGCACAACATATTACGCCTAATGGTAATGGCTGGCGTCATGAGTATAAGGTTAAAGAAAGCTTACGCGTTGCTATGACTCAAACCTATGAAGTGTTCGAAGCTACGGTAAAAGTTGAGATGTCTGATGGCGGAAAAACAATTATATCGCAGCACCATGCTAGTGATACCGGCACTATATCTAAAGTGTATGTGTCGGATACTGATGAATCGGGCTTTAATGATAGCGTAGCGAACAACGGAATTTTTGATGTGTACGTACGTTTACGTAATACCAGCGGTAATGAAGAAAAATTTGCTTTGGGTACAATGACCAGCGGTGAGACATTTAACTTGCGGGTAGTTAATAACTACGGCGATGTAGAGGTTACGGCATTCGGTAACTCGTTCGGTATACCAGTAGAGGATGATTCGCAGTCATACTTTAAGTTTGGTAACTACCTGCAATCGCAAGACCCATACACATTAGATAAATGTGGTGAGGCCGGAAACTCTAACTCGTTTAAAAACTGTTTTGAGGATTTAGGCATTACAGAGTCAAAAGTGACGATGACCAATGTGAGTTATACGCGCGAAACTAATTAATTAGTGACTTATTATGGCCACTCAATTGAGTGGCCATAATAAAAAAACTTTATTTTATAACCATTTTTTATTTTTAAAGTACACGCCAATACCGCCAGTAAGCACAATTAAAAAAATCACAAATGCACTAAATGCATAAGGGTTTTCGGTACCAGGTATGCCACCTACATTTACCCCTAAAAGGCCCGTTAAAAAGCCCAGTGGTAAAAAAAGCGCAGCCACAACCGACATTACATACATGCGTTGATTTAATTGCTCAGACACTTGGTTAGTAATGGTTTGCTGAATAATTTGCGCACGCTCTATGGCGCTATCTAGCTCTTCTAAATAACGAATAAGTAAGTTAGTGGTTTCGTTTAGCTTTGCTTTATCTTCATCTAAAAGCCAGGGGTAATGGTTATTTACCATTAAACTTAACGCTTCCTTTTGCGGTTTTAAGTAACGCTTTAAGGCAATAGTTTGACGGCGCAGTTGAGATAAACCTTGGTTATCAAACTTTTTACTTGGCTCGTCTATTTCTTCTTCAAATTCATCCAGGGTTTCATCAAGCGTATCAATGACACTTTGCATGCGTGATGTCAGTTTTTGCGTAATAGAGCCGACCAACTCTGATATTGAGCATGGGCCGTGGCCAGCATTAAGCTCTGCTAATATATCTTGAATCGAAAGTAAGCGACGTTTGCGCGTTGTGATAACCACAGATTCGCTAATAAATAAACGAATTGACACCATGTCCTCAGGGCTTTGCGCTGGGTTTAAATTTACACCACGTAAAAACAGCATATGGCCATTGGTACTAGGTGTTAAGCGAGGGCGAGTTTCATCAGCAATAAGCGAATCAAGCTCAAAGTCGGTAAGGTGAGCCTGGCTTTTAAGCCACGTTACTGCCTCGCTTTGGCTGTAGTCCATATGTATCCACAGTTTACCTTGGCTAGGGTGCCAGTTATTTAAATCGCGGGTGTTTTCTATGGCGTGCGCGCCGCCTTTTTCATCAAGCACCAGTGCATGCAGTAAACCATTAATCATATTTTAAACTCATATAATAGTGTATTTTTAATACAGTTAACTATAGTGTATCTGCATAGTGCTTTACAAACTTACCTTAACTTTTAATAAGTTAGCGTTAAGGTAAAACCTATATGCAGGCTTTAATTGCTAAATAAGGCACTAAACAGCAAGGCGCGCATTGTGTGATTAGTTCCTATAAAAGATCAATTTAATTTACTCATCGACTAGATAAATTTATTTCGCTGGTGTTTTTTGCGCCGTAGCGTATAAGTCACTTTTTTATTAAGGGCACATTTATGACAGCAAAGTTAACTGTTGGTTGGCGTGAGTGGTTAAGTTTACCCGAGCTTGGCATCGAAAAGATAAAAGCAAAAGTTGATACTGGCGCCCGCACTTCATGTATTCATGCAATTAACATTGAAGAGTACAAAGAAGGCGAAGAAAAGTGGGTAAAATTTATAGTCCAACCATTGCAAGATGACGAACACACTCAGGTTGCGTGCACTGCAAAAGTTAAAAAAATTAAGGCGGTAACCAGCTCAAGTGGGCAAAAAGAGTTACGCTACTTTATAGAAACAACATTGCATGCAGGGCAGCACAGCTGGCCAATAGAAGTTACTTTAACGAGTAGAGCAACAATGAAGTTTAGAATGTTACTAGGGCGTACAGCCATGGAAAATCGTATAGTCGTTGATCCGGCTTTATCTCATTTATTAGATAGTTAAGGTTTTAACTATGAAAATTGGTATTTTATCTCGCAACAGAAATTTGTATTCAACGCGTCGCTTAATTGAAGCGGCAGAGGCACGCGGTCACGAGGTAAAGGTGATTGATGCGCTTCGTTGCTATATGAATATAAACTCAGAACAGCCAGAAATTCACTACCGTGGTGAAAATTTAAAAGATTTTGACGCCATTGTTCCACGCATTGGTGCATCGGTGACGTTTTATGGTTGCTCTGTTTTACGTCAGTTCGAAATGATGGGGGTTTATCCTGTTAACGAATCGGTGGCTATTTCTCGTTCGCGCGATAAATTACGCTCACTTCAGCTGTTATCACGTAAAGGCGTAGGCATGCCGGTAACCGGTTTTGCCAGCAAACCAGATGACGTTAAAGACTTACTAGAAATGGTAGGCGGTGCTCCGGTTGTTATTAAATTACTTGAAGGCACACAAGGCATTGGTGTTGTACTTGCTGAAACACGTAAAGCGGCTGAAAGTGTTATTGAAGCGTTTATGGGTTTAAAAGCCAATATTATGGTTCAAGAATACATTAAAGAAGCCGGCGGAGCCGATATTCGTTGTTTTGTACTTGGTGATAAAGTAATAGCGGCCATGAAGCGCCAAGCGCAAGAAGGCGAGTTTCGCTCAAACCTTCACCGTGGTGGTAGCGCTACATTAGTACGCATTACCCCAGAAGAGCGTAAAACCGCCGTTGCTGCAGCAAAAGCAATGGGCTTAAATGTAGCGGGCGTTGATTTACTTCGCTCATCTCGCGGGCCTTTGGTAATGGAAGTAAACTCTTCTCCAGGCCTTGAAGGGATTGAAGTGGCAACAGGCAAAGATATTGCCGGTATGGTGATTGATTTCATCGAAAAAAATGCTGCTATTAAAGGAACCGCAACCCGTGGCAAAGGTTAAAATTAATCGTCCTTTTACCTTATTAGGTGAAAGTGTTGGCGTAGGCGAGCGTAAAACCCTTGCCTTAGAGGCTGCTAAACTTTACACCCATTCACCGCTCAATATTCCTATTGAAGTGGTTAATGGTGTAATGGAAGGCCCAGTGCTGATGGTGTGTGCCGCTATTCATGGGGATGAGCTAAATGGTGTAGAAGTTGTACGCCAGCTGCTCTCTAAAATAGATGCAAGCCAACTGCGCGGAACCATAATTGCTGTGCCGATTGTTAATGTGTTTGGCTTTATTCATAAATCACGTTATTTACCCGATAGACGTGATATGAACCGCAGCTTTCCGGGCTCTGAGCGTGGATCGCTAGCGGGGCGTATGGCACATATGTTTTTTAATCAGGTGGCGGTACATTGTACCCACATTATTGATTTACATACGGGGGCTATTCACCGGACTAACTTACCGCAAATACGCGCTAACTTAGATGATGAAGCAACCGCTGATATGGCCAAAGCATTCGGTACGCCAGCGGTTATAAATGCATCCCTTCGTAATGGCTCATTACGTAGTGAAGCCGCTAATTTAGGTATACCGGTTATTACTTACGAAGCCGGTGAAGCCTTACGCTTTGACCCTATTGCCATTGCAGCAGGTGTGCAGGGTGTGGATTATGTGATGCGGCATTTAAAAATGATCCGCGGCAAACGTCCTAAAAAGCTGCCCGATCCTATTATTGCAGGGTCTACAAGTTGGATACGCGCTGAGGTAGATGGCATTGTACGTGCACAAGTATCGCTAGGTGAACACGTAGAAAAAGGCCAAGTGCTGGCGTACATAAGTAGCCCATTAGGTGATGCCGAACTTGAGCTTTTAGCGCCTAAGGGCGGTATTGTGATAGGCCAGCAAACTATGCCACTAGTAAACGAAGGGGATGCGGTATTCCACCTTGCTTACTTTGCAAATGATAACAGCTTAGTAGAGCAGCAATTAGAGCATTTTATTGACGAAATAAATGATTTAGATGAAGAGCTTAAAACAGCTGAGCTAAATAATTAGCACTATGTTAGCTAGTAAAAAGCCGCAGTGAGGTTTGCCTTACTGCGGCTTTTTTGCGGATATAACTTTTTAAACTATGTCTTCTTAGGGCCAATAATCCGTTTTATTACCGGTGCCTTTGTAGGCTTAGGTTCTTTATTTAATACCATAACCGGGCGTGTCACAAACAGGTTATTAGGGTAAACAACTCGGTGCCCATCCACATGATCAAGTAGCACGTTCATTAAACCTAATTCGACAATGCGCCCTTCTATATGGTTTGCGCCATCAACAATACGCACCCAATTTCCCACATGAAAACCATTTTGAATAAACATGAGTAAAAAAGCGGTAAGGTTACTAAGCAGCGACCAAGCGGCAAATAAAGCGACCCCGAGCATAGCAAATAATGATGAGCCCAAAACTAATAGCCCGCGCAGCTCTATACCCCAAAATATAAGCACTAAGCACAGTACTACAAACGCGAGTATTATTTTTAATAATAGCTCCGCTCTAAATTTACGATGAACATCTACTTTTCCTTTTATGGCTTTTTCGAGCAACTTTTTAGTGACTTTTAATAAAAGAGGAAAAAGTAAAATGGCCATAAGGGTAACAATCAATTTATATTGCGTACCCATTAGCTCTAAAAGCGCAAACAATTCCAAAGTGTGATCCCGTACTGTTTTTAGGAAAATTTAAAGCGCTAGTGTAACGCTTTCGTTTATTGCTCGCTATTTAAAAGGTGTTTTTAACACTTACGAGCCACTGCACCGAATCAACATCGTCGTAGCTATCAAGCGGGGCGGCAATATCAAGGTGGATCATGGTGCCAGAGTTTGCTCTGCTAGGTGCTAAACGCAAACCCACCCCAACATTTTTTAAAACATGGTCGTTTTCGCCGTTGTCTTCATCGTTAAACCAAGCGCGGCCAACATCAACAAAGCCCGCTGCACCTACTTTAAATAGCTGCAGTAAATCGTACTCCCAGTAATAGCGTTTTTCTAAGCTGACTAAAAAGCTTCGGTCGCCATGCTGGTAATCCATAGGATAGCCACGAAGGCCCGTTTCGCCGCCAAGTGTTAGCTGCTTATCGGCGGTTAGGTTTTTAGCATACTGGGCACGGGCTTTAACAAACCAAGATTGGTTTTCGCTGGTATTTAAGTAGTACTGCACTTCGCTGGTGGCTAAAAAGTTTTCTAGTTGTTTTTGCTCTTTATTCCAATAACCATCCACTTGAGCACTAAAACGCCACAGCGTTCTGTCGGTAGTAAAGTGTGCTTTTTTAGCTTTTAACGAATACACGGCTCTGCTGTCATCATTACTTAGTGATTCATCTGAGTAGCCTAATAGGGCTTTAATATTCCACCCTAAATTTAAGTCTTCGGTGCGCGAAATACTGTCAAAATTACGCACTTTTATATAACAGTCTTCAAACCAATGACCACTCACATAGGGGTAACTTAGTTGTCTGTTTTTGGCCAAGGGAGCAAAGGTTGTTTCTATTTCTGCAAAGCTATCTTCTAGGTTTACATAGCCAAACGTTAAGCGCTGTGTCCAGCTATCAGATAATGCTTTAGAGTGGCCTAAAAAAGCGCTAAAAAAATCGGTTGTTTGATCAAACTCACTGTATTCATCGCCACGGCGATACAACGACTCTTCTCGCTGTTCAGAAAAGCTTTTAATACCATAGCTATAAGGTGTATCTATGGCGTAAAACGGATAGGTTAGCTCTAATAAGTGGCGTTTACCGTCGCTGTTGTCGGCATACTCTAAGCGCCCGCGATACCGGCTAGATAATATATTAGGATCGTCATAAACAAATAAATAACCATTACGATCGCTGTCGGTAGTACGTGAAAACGACAAGCGCTTGCCCCAACCCAGTAAATTGGACTCGCGAAAGCCAATGCTCGATTTATTTTCGCCACCGCTGCGGCTAAAGCTTATTTCGGGTAGTAAAGTCCATAAATCGCGAGTTACCACAGTTACATCTACGTTGCCGTCGCAGTTTTCAACCGCGCTTATTTGCGCATCATATAAATAGTTTTGTTGGCGTAATAAACGCTCTGACTCAGCGAGCTTTCTGGCATTGTAATTATCGCCTTGTTTAAATAATAAAATATTACTAATAACGTCTGGCTCGGTTTGAATATGCGCGCGGTTGGCAAAACGAAAAAGCGCGTTATTTTCCTCCTCCAGCTCGGTATTAAAAACGTTAAGTTGTTTAAGGGTAATTGAGGTTATTTGGGCGTCGCTGCGACTATTAATCAGTGTGGTTTTATCTTCAACCTCACGGCGTAAATTATTGCTTTTGTCTGAGTGAGTTTGCACAGCGGAGCAGGTGTTAGTTTTATTGGGTGGTTGTTGTGCAAAGGCCTTAGGCGCACTAAAGCTTACAAGGGCTAAGCTTATACAACAGTGTGCAATCCATTTTCTATTCACCATTCAACCTCTTCAATACTACTGCAATTATGAGTCGTAATATCAGCTTACATCATTGTTATTACAATGTAAGTAAAAGGTATGGATTTTGAAACTAATTAATTGTTACTGTTATACACCTTTGTTAATTAGTGCATATGCGAGGTGTTTTAGCTCAAGTAAAAAGCAAGGGCTGCTAATAAATGCTCGGCTTCTTGGCCTTCGCCATTAATCCAAATACTTTCGCTGTAGTGTTCAAAATTTAAATTAAAGGTTTGCTGTTGATAGCTAAAGCGCAATTGATGACGGTCAGCACCCCCAGCGTAGTCAATAATTGTTATTTCATCGGCGTGTAAAAACAGCGTGCTCCACAGCTCAAAGTCTTCATCGTGTGGGGCTTCTACCGGGCTTATAACAATGCATTTATGGGCGTGATTGTATTCAATTTGGGTCATAGTTTACTTAATTGCTAGCAAGGTAATTACGAATGGCCGTTAAAAATTCGCCGCCATATTTATTGAGTTTGGTAAAGCCAACGCCCGATACCTTTAAAAATTCGCTGTCGTTGGTGGGCATTAACTGCGCCATTTCGGCTAAGGTTTTATCGTTAAATACAACGTACGGCGGTACATCGTCGGCATCAGCGAGTTCTTTACGCAGAGCCCGTAAGCGGGCAAATAGTTTTTTGTCGTAGTTAAACTGCGCCAGTTTATCTTGGTATACGTGTTTAGCTTGTAAGCGCGGCTCGGCAAGCTGTAGAGCGTATTCACTTTTAAGCACTGCGCGTGCTGCTTCGGTTAAGCGCAGCGAGGCACCTTGGGTAATATCTTGGCTTAACAAGCCTTGGTGTATAAGTTGGCGTAATATACTGAGCCAAAATTCACTGCTTTTGTCTTTGCCTATGCCATAGGTGCTGAGTTCGTGGTGGTTGTTGTCGCGTATGCGGCTGGTATTAGCCCCGCGTAATAATTCTACAATATAGCCTAAGCCAAAACGCTGCCCAGCTCGATACACACACGAAAGCGCTTGTTGCGCTACTAATGTGCCATCAAAGCTTTTTGGCGGGTTAATGCAAATATCGCAGTTGCCACATTGCTCGCGTTTATACTCGCTAAAGTAGTTTAATAGTATTTGCCGGCGGCATGTTTGCGCCTCGGCAAAACTGGCCATGGCATTAAAGCGTTGCTCTTCTACGCGGCGGCGTTGTTCATCGTCTATGTCTTCAAAAAAGCGCCTAACGCGGCCTATATCGGCGGGATCAAAATACATAATGGCTTCTGCGGCTAAGCCATCACGCCCAGCGCGGCCAGTTTCTTGGTAGTAGGCTTCAATACTTTTTGGAATATCGTAATGCAGAACAAAACGCACATTTGGTTTATTTATGCCCATACCAAAGGCAACGGTCGCAACGACTATTTGAATGTCGTCGCGGGCAAATCCGGTTTGCACAAATTGGCGCTGCTCGTTGCTCATGCCAGCATGGTACGCGGCGGCATTTAAACCTGCATCAGCGAGTTTTTCGGCAATGTCATCAACGCGCTTACGGCTAGTGCAGTAAATAATGCCACTTTGATTTTTTTGCTCTTTTAAATAGCGCAGTAGTTGCGCCATTGGCTTGAACTTTTCTTCGATGGTGTAACGAATATTCGGTCTGTCGAAGCTGCCGGTATGTATATAGGGCTGTTGTAATTTTAATTGCTCAACTATATCAAAGCGGGTCGCTTTATCGGCCGTGGCGGTCAGTGCCATCATAGGTACATGGGAAAAGCGCTGCTTAAGCTCATTTAATCTAAAGTAATGAGGTCTAAAGTCATGCCCCCAATGCGATACACAATGTGCTTCGTCAATTGCAAATAAGCTAATATTTAAATGGCTGAGTCGCTCGGTAAATTCATGCTGAAGCACTTTTTCAGGGGCTACATACAGTAATTTTATTAGCCCTTGGTGCAATTGTTGGTACACTAATTGTTGCTCTTCGCGAGCCAGGCTATTATTAATGTAAGCGGCTTTAACACCTAATGCTTGCAGTTGCGTTACTTGGTCTTGCATGAGCGAGATAAGCGGTGAGATTACCACAGTAACCCCTTCGAGCACTAACGCTGGTACTTGGTAACACACTGATTTACCGCCGCCTGTAGGCAGTAGTACCAAAGAGTCTTGACCATTAATGGCCGCGTCGATCACCGCTTTTTGGCCATCACGAAACTCGCTGTAGCCAAACACTTGTTTAAGAACCGTGTCGGGCTTGCGGACCAATGTGCTAGGTGTAGGGGTTAGAGTATTCATCGGCGGCTATTTTAGTGGTTTTTTTATAGGATGTCTTTAGCTTAGAGGTAAATGATTTAATTAGTGCCTCGTGGTTTTGCTTCAGGTATGCTTAACTCATCGTACCAGTGTTAATTTAAACATAGAGAATAATAATGAATAAAGAAATGTTAATTGAACAAGTTGGCGCACTGTTTGTAAATGGCATGCCATTTAATCAGTTTTTAAATATCTCGGTAGAGTCGCTCAGCCCTGAGCAAGCTAAAATTACCTTTCCCTGGCAGGATGTATTTATAGGCAATCCTGCGCAAAAAATTCTTCACGGCGGTATTATATCGGCGGTGCTCGATAATGTGGGCGGCATGCTTGCAGCAGCCAGTGTTATTGATAAATTAACCGAGCTCGATATCCCTAGCGTTCAGCAAAAGCTGGCTACCTTAGGCACTATTGATTTGCGCACAGATTATTTGCGCCCTGGCAAAGGGGAGACATTTACAGCCAGTGCTACTTTGATCCGCTCTGGTAATAAAGTGTGTGTATGTAGAATGGAGCTACACAATGAAAAGGCAATCCAAATCGCCTTTGGTACAGGTACGTATTTAGTAGGTTAAAGCTGCTAATTACGCACGGCTAAAATAAAAAGCTTTGCCTTACGCTGAGCTTTAGTTACCGCAAAATAAATCACTTAATAGCGCGAATTGGTATAAACTGTCGGCCTTTTAGTATGAATAAGTAGTATGTATGTCGATTGCAAACGAGCAGCGTAAAGGCGGTATTTTTGCCTGTTTAGCTTTTTTAATGTGGGGCTTAGCGCCTATTTATTTCAAACAAATACAGCATGTTTCTGCTTTTGAAATTTTAACTCACCGTGTTGTCTGGTCTGTGGTTTTTTTAGTGCTTGTGGTCAGTGTGCTTAAATACTGGGATAAGGTTAAGCGCATAGTTGCCCAGCCAAAAATTATTTTAATGTTAGTACTTACCTCTTCTATACTGGGCTTTAACTGGGGGTTATTTATTTGGGCGGTTAATAATAACCATATGCTCGATGCCAGTTTAGGGTATTACATAAATCCATTACTTAATGTGCTGTTGGGCATGCTATTTTTAGGCGAGCGGCTGCGAAAGTTACAAGGGTTTGCAGTGTTTTTAGCCTTTGCGGGCGTAGTATTGCAATTGGTCAGTTTTGGCTCGTTTCCGGTGGTGGCGTTTTCGCTTGCCACGTCTTTTGCTATTTATGGCTTACTGCGTAAAAAGTTACCTGTTGAAGCGCTGCCAGGCATTTTACTCGAAGCCCTAATTTTACTGCCGGTTGCATTAATTTACTGGTGGGTAATGGCACCAACGCCTACTTCCGACTTAGCCCTAAACGATTGGCATACCAATGCGCTGTTAATTAGTGCCGGTATTATTACTACGTTGCCGCTGCTTTGCTTTACTGGAGCGGCCAAGCGTTTGCAGTACACGACATTGGGCTTTTTTCAGTACATAGGGCCAAGTTTAATGTTTATGCTTGCTGTGGTGTTTTACGATGAAGTATTTGATGCAGAGCGGGTGATTACCTTTGCCTGTATTTGGAGTGCGCTGGCTATATTTACCTGGGACTCTTATCATCAATCGCGTAAGCGTAAAAAAGCGGCCGTTACCGCCGCCGAAGTTTAATACCTATGCGCAATAATAGTTTAAGCAAGTTGCTATAAAGCAGCGTTAAGGTTTAGCTTATTACTTTATTACGGCCGGTTTCTTTTGCATCATATAGCTTTAAATCGGCCTGTTTAAGTAACTCATCTATTTGATAAATAGGGCCGCTTGCAAAACCAATAGAAATTGTAAATTTAATTTTTTCTTGGCTAAACTCTTGGCTATTAAGCTCTATAAATTGCCTAAACCCTTCAAGGCGTTTTAGCGCTTGCGCTGTGGTTGCATCAGTAAAGTAAACGGCAAATTCTTCACCGCCTAAGCGAGCGACTAGCTGCTTTTCAAAGTACTTTTTAAAACACACCGCCAACCCTTTGAGAACCTCATCCCCTGAATCGTGACCGTATGTATCGTTAATCGATTTAAAATGGTCTATATCAAGCATGGCGAGTGCGCCATCTTGATTTGATTTTTTTAAATACTTGAGTGATTTGCTCGACTCTTCAAAAAAGTAACGTCGATTAGGCAGGTTAGTTAAGTAGTCAGTATTTGCTTGGCGTTTGATTGTTGCGATTTGCTCAAGCATGTCGACGTTTTGACTTAGTCGGCAGTAAAACTCTTCGCTGTTAAAGGGTTTATGGAGGTAGTCGTTGGCACCATTTTTTAAAAATAGGCTCGATAATGCTGACGAGTCAGCACCTGAAATACCGATAATGGCTTTTTCATCATTACTGTAAAGCCGGCGAATTTCGGCGCATAGCTCATCACCATTCATGTTTGGCATTTCGTTATCGGTAATAATAACAGACACGTCTTTTTGGCTTTCAAGTACTTCTAGCGCGTCTTTGCCGTCCTTAGCTTCGAGTATTTGATACTTATGGCGCTTTAGTAAACTACAAATGTATCTACGGGTAGAGGTTGAGTCGTCGACGACCAACACTTTTACGTTCTCGTTACGTGGTAAACGGCTTAGTTGTTTTTCTAGGTATTGGTAAGCTTGTTTGTTTTCTTTGATTATGTAATCAATTATTGGGTATTTTTCTACCGTGTCGCGAGTTTGTTTATCTATATTGCCTGTCATTACTATGGTGGGAATGTCGGCATTAATAGTATACGGAACCGCCTCACCCGCAGGAGCATCGGGAAGGATAAAATCAACAACAGCGCAAAAGTAGCTATTGTGTTTTATTAGCTCTTTTGTTGCCGCTAAAGATTCGGCTATATCTACTTCGTAACCTGCTTTAAGCGCGATATGCTTTTGCACACGCGCTATAGTAGGCGTATCTTCAACTATGAGTATTTTTCGCGTCACGTAACAACCTTGTTTGATATTTTGCAAAAGTATTTGCTTATACAAGTTGTAACTGTTAAAACGCAAAAAAGCAAATATCTTAGAGGCTTATACGCTATCTGATTCGCTATAATCGTCTTGGCTTATTGGTACCGGCCCTGACATTTTTGAACGGCCAAAAAGTGTATGAAACTTGGTTTTACAGGTTGTTAGTTTTAAATATTTAACCCAGGCTTTTTCGATTGGGTTTGTAGGTTCTTTACTGCCACAAACTACGTCAACAAATTGCTCTTGTAGCGTATTTTGGGGTGCTAAAGTTTTATTATAAAGGCCTTTTAGTACAACGCCGTGTTGCTCTAATATGCTGGCTTCTAATAAGGTGAAGTTTCCGCTGCGGCTAAACCCGCGAGGAAAGTTTTGATCATCATAAAATTGACGTTGGCTAACAAACGCTTGGCGAAGTAGTGAAATATCGTTGCTCATAACTGTATCCTCATACCCTGTTTATTGCTGGAGTATGATGCAAGTTTGACAATTTATTAAACAAGTTATTTTTATCGTGAGGATAAAAAATTGGATATAGATTTATTAAAAACATTTGTAGAGGTTGTGCGCACGCGTCACTTTGGTAAAGCGGCTGAAAACCTGTATATCACTCAATCGGCAGTAAGCTTTCGAATTCGCCAGTTAGAGCAGGGGTTGGGTGTAAACTTGTTTATTCGCCAGCGTAACAATATTCAATTAACGGCGCCAGGAGAGCGATTGCTTCCGCACGCTAAAATGATCATCACCGGCATGCAGCGTGCCAAAGTCGATGTGGCACTTGCCGATAACATGCACAAGCAAATAAGTTTAGCGGGTACGCCTAATATATGGGATGCGTTTTTACAATTTGGCATTACTAATATTGTGTCGGCTATGCCTGGGGTGTCGTTGGTCGCAGAGGTTAAAGCCCAACAAGAAAGCACGCGGTTATTATTAGAGCGTACGCTTGATTTGGCCATTTTATTTGACCCCCCTAAAGTAGACGAGCTTGTGGTAGAGCGAATTTGCGAGCTGCCAATTATTCCGGTTAGTGGCTATGACACGGCCACTAACGAGAACTTTTTTGATAACCAATATGTATATGTTGATTGGGGTACTACGTTTTCGCTATGGCATGCGCGCCAATTTACCGGTAAAACGCCGCCTTATTTTAGAACCAGTACGGGGCGTATTGCCCTTGATTTAATTCTTCAGTGTGGCGGCAGTGCGTTTATCCCCGAGGTACTTGTTGAATCTCACCTAGAAAAGGGTGAGCTGTTTCATGTAAAAGATGTAGAACATACTTCGCGTGATATTTTTGTGGCTTACCACAGAGACAACGAACAAAAAGAGTTAATAGAAACCCTGATTAACTTATTACCTAAAATAAATGCTTATCAGCCTGTTGATGAACACTAAATACCGACTATTATTTTTAATGAGGTTGAATAGGTACAATTTTGTTTATTAAATATTCATGTCGTTTTGTTTTCAGAATTTAGACACTTTTATTAAAATAAAAAGACAAAAATGTTTCCTTTGTAATATATCTGTCATTTAACGGTGACAAACTGCAGCTGTTTTAAAAATTAGTCTTGTGATTATCGAGGAAATAACATGAATTTTGTAAAATCGAGCTTATGTGTTGCACTAGTAAGTGGTTTATCTTTTAGCGCGTTTGCAGACGTTGATGTATACGGTAAAGCGAATGTTACTGTGCAATCGTCTGATGATGGTGAAGGGTCTTTCACTGAAATTAAAAGTAATGCATCTCGCTTTGGACTAAAAGGGTCTGAAAAGATTACTGATGGATTAGAAGCGGTTTATAAGTTTGAGTTTCAAGTTGATGTATCTGATGCTGACTCTAAAGGTGATAACGACGACAATATTTCTGCACGTAACCAGTATGTAGGTTTAAAAGGTACATATGGTCAAGTTGTTGTGGGTCGTAACGATACAGCGCTTAAACAATCGCAAGGTAAGTTAGATTTATTTAATGACCTTGAAGGCGATATTAAAAATGTATTTAAAGGTGAAAACCGCTTAGGTGATTCAATCACTTATACATCTAAAAGCTACGAAGGCTTTAAAGTACTTGCTACATTTATTGCCGAAGATGACGTAGATGCAGATAACGGTTATTCAATGGCGGTTACCTACGGTGACTCTGCACTTAAAAAGAGTGCGGTTTACGCCTCGGTTGCAGCCGATAGCGAAGTAAATGGCTACGATGTAGTGCGTGCGTCAATTCAAGGTAAAGTAGAGAGCTTTAAATTAGGCGCTATGTACCAAACTCAAGAAAAAGTAGACGGTAGCGCAGAAGCTGACGGCTATTTATTAAACGCAGCCTACAGCATGGGTAAAAACACGTTTAAAGTGCAATACCAAGCAATGGACTTTGATGACAGCGACGACAAAACGGCAGTTTCTGTAGGTGTTGATCATAAGTTTAATAAAAACATTAAAGTATTTGGTTTTTACTCAAGCTTCGATATGGACAACAATGTTGACCAAGACTACGTTGGCCTAGGTATGGAATACAAGTTTTAAGCGTTGCTTAAACACTCCCTTTATTAACCGCGCTCTAATGAGCGCGGTTTTTTTTGCTTTAAATTATTTACTTACCCGCCCATAATAGACCCTCATTTGGAATGGGGTGAAATTCCTCAACTATTCCCGTAACTGTAATTAGCACCACGCTTTAAGTCAGATACAAATGAGACATATCAATCAGCATGAGAAGCTCTAGATTGGTATACTTTTTTAACGAGCGGGTAAACTCATTTTTATTGATGCACTAGTCTTTTAGCTGTGTGTTAGTGAGTGCACGCTTTCCAAGGACTCACTTTTGCAAACTACATTAGCGCCAAATACACCCTTATTAAACGTTCAAAATGTGTCGTGGGAAGTCGATGATCACGCCATTTTAAACAATATTAATTTACACATAGCTAAGGGTAAGTTTATTGGGTTAATTGGCCCAAATGGGGCGGGTAAGTCGAGCTTATTGCGCTGTTTGTATCGCTTTAATAAACCCACCGCTGGCAACGTTACCTTTAATCAGCAGGATATTTGGCAGCTTAAAAGTGAAGACTACGCAAAATATGTTGCTGTAGTTCTACAAGAAACGCCTGCGCAATTTAACCTAACATTATTTGATGTGGTTGCCCTTGGGCTTACACCTCATAAATCATTATTTAGCGCCACCACCCACAGCGACAAACAAAAAATTACACAGGCAATAAAAACCGTAGGGCTTGAGCAACAGTGTAAGCAAAATTTTGAATCGCTTTCGGGGGGCGAAAAGCAACGTGCATTGATTGCCCGCGCTATAGTGCAGCAACCGCAATTACTCATCATGGATGAGCCAACCAGCCATTTAGATGTTAAATACCAAATACAAGTGATGGAACTAGCAAAATCGCTAGGGGTCACTGTGTTTGCCTCATTTCATGATTTAAATTTAGCAGCCGCTATGTGCGATGAGCTGGTGGTTATTAATAAAGGTAAAATAACACATACAGGCTCGCCTGCGCAGGTACTTAGTGAGGACATGCTAGCGGATGTTTTTGGGGTATGTGCGCGCGTTACTAGCCACCCACAGCGAACAGAAAATGGCCAAACTATTCCTCATATTACTTACTTTTATGGCTATTAATTAAATGGATATAACAAAAATAAACCAGTGGACAATATTTATAGCAGCCGTATTAATTGCACTGGGCAGCCTTTTTAGCGCACTGAGCTTTGGCGCCGCAGATACGCCGTTAAGTGATGTGCTCACAGGGATTTTATCAGCAGGGGAGGGCTCGTTTAACGCGCGTATTATTTATGAGCTTAGGTTACCTCGTACCTTACTTGCCTTTATGGCGGGTGCAGGTTTGGCTATTGCAGGGCTTATTTTACAAACGGTTACTCGTAACCCGCTCGCTGATCCGTATTTATTTGGCATATCGTCAGGCGCGTCGTTTGGGGTCGTACTGCTTATGGCCGTTGCGGGTATTAGTGCAGGGTTTATGTTATCGGCTGCTGCCTTATTAGGGAGCTTTTTAGCAATGGGCTTATTGATACTTATTGCTGGGCGGCAAAAAAGCACGCAAGTAGAGTCTATGTTGCTAGCGGGGGTGGCGCTGTCATTTTTATTTAGCGCATTTACAAGTTTATTGCTGTATTGGAGTGACCCGCAAGCAGTGGCTGGTATTTTGTTTTGGACGTTAGGCAGCTTTGCCCGCGCACAATGGGCCACGTTATGGTTGCCATGCGTGGTTATAGTGGTGTGTATTAGCTTTATGCTGAGCTTTAAAAGGCAGTTAAATGCGCTGCTTCTTGGTGATGAAAGCGCGATAACGCTTGGGGTCCGTGTGCACCGTTTTAGAATTTTAATGTTGGTATTGAGTTCGTTAATAACGGCCGTGCTGGTGGCCCTATGTGGCGGTATTGGTTTTGTAGGTTTAATGGTGCCGCACATAGTGCGCTTTTTTATATCTCAGGGCAGTACTGCTGGCTTACTAATTACCAGCTTAGTGGGCGGCACGTTTATGGTGTGGGTTGACGTGCTTTCGCGCTCATTACTTAAAAATCAAGAGCTCCCTGTAGGGGTGATCACAGCAGCTATGGGTAGCGTATTTTTTTTAAGCTTACTCTTTTTTAGAAAAACAAAGGCATAGTGCTGATGAAAACCTTAATGATTCAAGGCACTACGTCAGATGCCGGAAAAAGCACCTTAGTGGCTGCGCTTTGTAGAGTTTTTGTAAAGCGAGGTATAAAGGTCGCGCCTTTTAAACCGCAAAATATGGCGCTTAATAGCGCGGTTACAAAAGAGGGCGGCGAAATAGGCCGTGCGCAAGCTTTGCAAGCCGTAGCCGCTAAAGTAGAGCCTCAAAACGACTTTAATCCCATATTGCTCAAACCAAATAGTGATACGGGGGCACAAGTCATTATACATGGAAAAGCCATTAGTAATATGGAGGCAGGGACGTACCATAACTATAAACAGGTTGCGATGGATGCAGTGCTTGCCTCGCATAAACGCCTAGCAAAGCAGTTTGATTTATTATTGGTTGAGGGCGCAGGCAGCCCCGCAGAAATAAACCTACGCGAGAACGACATTGCCAATATGGGTTACGCAGAAGCGGTAGATTGCCCTGTCATTATTATTGCCGATATAGACAAAGGCGGTGTGTTTGCACATTTAGTGGGCACACTTGCGTTATTAAGCGAATCCGAGCAAGCGCGCGTAAAAGGCTTTGTTATAAACAGTTTTAGAGGCGATATAAGCTTGCTACAAAGTGGGCTAGATTGGCTTGAGCGCTACACAAAAAAACCAGTGCTTGGTGTGCTGCCTTATTTGCATGATTTAGCACTTGATGCCGAAGATGCTGTAGCAATAGATAACAAGGTGACGACTGCCACCATTAATATAGCCGTGCTTTTATTGCCGCATATTAGTAACCATACCGATTTTGATGCATTGCGGCTGCACCCAAATATTAATATAAATTATGTACGCCACACACACGCGATCCCACCGGTTGATCTGATTATTATTCCTGGCAGTAAAAACGTGCTGGGCGATTTAAGTTTTGTAAAAAATGAAGGCTGGGATACGCAGATAAAGCGCCACTTACGCTATGGTGGCAAAGTATTGGGGGTGTGTGGTGGTATGCAAATGTTGGGGTATACCATAAATGATCCCAACGGAGTCGAGTCGTCATTAAAGCAAGTAACGGGGCTTGCCCTATGCGATTTTGAAACCACACTTAGCACGCAAAAAGTACTAACTAAAGTAACGGCGGCTATGCAGTTAAATGACTTGCAAACACCGTGTAGCGGCTACGAAATTCATGCCGGCATTAGTAAAGGCGCAGCACTTAATAAGCCATTTTTAACGTTTAACGCGCACCCTCATGGATTTGAAAACGATGGCTTTATTAGTGACGACAATGCCATTGCTGGTACTTATTTACACGGCTTGTTTGATGAACCCGCTGCCACACTGCAAATTTTAAAGTGGGTAAAAAGCGATGCAACTATACAACCTGTGAGTATTGTAGCGCACCGCGAGCAACAACTAGAGCGCTTGGCCACTATGTGCGAGGCGCATTTGAACATACAACACATTATATCGATTTATGAAGGAGATAATAATGACGGATACAAATAACGATAAGCACCAGCAGCGCCAACAAAAAGTAAAAGAGCAGGTAGATGCACGCGTGGCTGCTGCGCAAGATGTTAAAGGGATATTTCAGGTAATTACGGGTAATGGTAAAGGTAAATCCACCTCAGGCTTTGGTGTGGTTGCTCGCTGCGTAGGGCATGGTAAAAAAGCCGCTGTTTGTCAGTTTATTAAAGGCACATGGGAGTGTGGAGAGCGTAACTTATTACAAGGCGCAGGGGTTGAATTTGCCGTTATGAATACCGGTTTTACATGGGATACGCAAAACAAAGAAGCCGACACCGCAGCCGCGCAAGCAACATGGCAAGAGTCAAAGCGTATGCTTGCAGATAGCAGTATTGATTTAGTATTACTTGATGAACTTACCTACATGGTGACTTACGGTTATATTGATTTAGATGAGGTAGTAAACGCGCTAAATAATCGCCCTCCCATGCAATCGGTTATTATTACAGGTCGCGCAGCGCACCGCACGTTAACAGACCTTGCCGATACTGTAAGCGAAGTGCGCAATGTTAAACACGCCTTCGACTCAGGTATAAAAGCACTAGAAGGGTTTGATTACTAATGTATAAAGCGTTTTTTACTGCACTGCTGTTATTGTGTTCAGGGGGCAGTGCCGTGGCCAGTGATACAGCTGCGCCAGATAAACTGCGCGTTGTAGCACTTGCACCGCATATAGTAGAAAACCTGTTTGCTATAGGTGCGGGAAGTAATATTGTTGGCACTGTTGATTACGCTGATTACCCAAATGAAGCTAAAAGTATTGAACGCATTGGTGGTTACTATGGTATTTCTCTTGAAAAATTATTAGCGCTAAAACCCGATTTAGTGATTGGTTGGAAAAGCGGTAACCAAAGTGAAGATTTAGAACAAATTAAACGCCTTGGTATAAAAATACATTTAAGTGATCCCAAAAAAATAGAAGAAGTTGCAAACGAGCTGATTGCTTTTGGAAAATTTACAGGGCGTATTGAGCAAAGCAAGCAAGTAGCAAACGCATTTATTACTAAGCTCAAAAAAATTAAAAAGCAGCAGCAAAGCAAAAAAATATTAACTGGTTTTTATCAATTATGGCCAGAGCCAATGATGACGGTAAGTGAAAATACATGGATAAACCAGCTTATAGAAACATGTCATGTAAGCAATTTATTTGCACACAGCCCAACCGACTACCCGCAAATAAGTATTGAAAACGTGGTGATTAAAAAACCACAGATTATTATTATTCCTGATGAACAAGCCGATAAGCCACAACCTAAAATTAATTGGCAAAAATGGCCAGAAGTCCCCGCTGTAAAACATAACCAATTTATACGTGTAAATGCCGATTTATTACATCGTTTTACACCGCGCATGCTAGATGGACTGGCAAATATGTGTGATAAAATAGATGCATCACGCAAACAAATTAAGAGTATACAATGAGCGATTGGCCAGCCTTTTTAAAATATGAATTACAGCAACCTTATATGCAGCAAACATTAGATTATGTAGCAAAACGCCGTGTCGAAGGTGTTGCAGTGTACCCACCCAAAGAGCAAGTATTTAGCGCCTTTGAAGCGACAGCCCTTAACAATATTCGCGTGGTTATTTTAGGCCAAGATCCATACCACGGAGAAGGCCAAGCCCATGGCTTATGTTTTTCTGTGTTGCCAGAGGTTAAAAAGTTACCGCCGTCGTTAAAAAATATGTACAAAGAATTGGCAACGGATATTCCCGGTTTTGAAATACCAGACCATGGCTACTTACAAAGCTGGGCAGAGCAGGGCGTGTTTTTACTCAATACAGTACTCACGGTTGAGCAAGGCCAAGCGCACTCGCATAAACATTTAGGGTGGGAGCAATTTACCGATAACGTGATAGCCCATATAAATGCACACTGCAAAGGAGTGGTGTTTATTTTATGGGGCGCTCATGCGCAAAAAAAAGGTAAAAATATTAATAGCGCTCGCCATCATATTTTAAAAGGGCCTCACCCATCGCCGCTTTCTGCGCATCGTGGTTTTTTTGGTTGTAAGCACTTTTCACAAACAAATGAATTGTTACAAGCCCAAGGCGATACGCCCATTAACTGGCAGGTTTAATTGATATATTAAAAAAGGCTTTCGTATTATGAAAGCCTTTTACTTAGTTATTGTGTATTAATGCCCATGCGCAATAATTATCAATTATTTTGAAGGGGTAAAACCTGGCGTTAGCTTTACTATCGATACGGTTTTCCTGCCGCAAAATAAATTGCCTAATTGAGCGCAATTAGTTTGAAATTAAAAATCTAGCTCATCAATTTCAATGCTGTCTGTAAAAAAGTCTAACTCCTGTAGTTCTTTACGTAACCGTTGTTTGTCTTTTATGGCCTCAATCTCGCGCCACTTTCTTTTTTTATTCTTTTGAGAGGTTTTTCTTGTTGTATCAGGACCTTCTAATATCTCTAATATATCGTTTAGGCTATCCATGACTATCTCCTATTGATTTTAGTGAACCTCGAGAATACCTATACCACAGGCCTAGCTAAAATAGAATAAAAAAGTGACGAATTTGTTACAAGTATGTGATGCATTGATGAAGTTTAATACTAACTAGCTTTATTGACCGCGCTATTTTTAGATAGAAAAAATAAATAAAAAATATTAAAAGTGAGCTATTTAGCTGTGTAGGCAATGGTACATGCTGTGGCAGGTTAGTATAAAGCAGTGCGGATTATATTAACGGCATAAAAAAACGCCGCAGGTGCGGCGTTTAATACATAATTAGCGCGTATTACATTGCTTTAAAACGTGCTTCTAGCTGCTCTTGTGCATCTGCGAATGAGCGGATACCTTCAGCTAGTTTTTCAGTGGCCATTGCATCTTGGTTATGTAACCAACGGAACTGCGACTCAGTAAGTGGAGCAGGCTTTGGCTCTTTAGGAATATCACTTTGTAGTAAGTATTCTTCTGCGCCTTCTAAATTGCCTAAGTCTTCTAGTAGGTTAGGGCTAATCGTTAGCTTGTCACAACCTGTAAGCGCAATAATTTCGCCAGTGTTACGGAAGCTTGCGCCCATAACAACGGTTTTGTAATCATGGCGTTTATAAAACTCAAAAATGCTACGTACAGATTGAACACCTGGATCTTGTAGCGGATCGGTTGGTTTTTCCATACCATTTGCTACGTGCCAATCTAAAATACGGCCAACAAATGGTGAGATTAAAAATACGTTTGCATCAGCACATGCACGCGCTTGAGCATCGCTAAATAATAAAGTCAGGTTACATTTAGTCCCTTCTTTTTCTAGCTGTTCGGCCGCTTTAATGCCTTCCCATGTAGACGCAACTTTAATTAAAATTTTGTCTTTGCTTACACCTTCTTTTTCATAAAGGCTAAGCAGGGTATGTGCTTTATCAATAGTTGCTTGGGTGTCGAATGATAAACGAGCATCTACTTCAGTAGAAATATAACCAGGTACAATTTCGCTAATTTCTTTACCAAGTAATACGGCAAAGTAGTCACATGCAAGTTCAAGCTGTTTAGCTGCATCTTGCTCTGTTTCTTTTGCATAGCTCCAAGCTTTATCTAAATAAGGCTTGTAAGCTTCAATCTCGCTCGCTTTTAATAAAAGCGACGGGTTTGTGGTTGCATCTTCTGGTTGATGCTTTTTGATCGCTTCAATATCGCCAGTGTCGGCTACGATAGATGAATGTTGTTTTAGCCTTTGTAGAGCGCTAGTCATTTGCCTTCCTCATTCCAAGCAAGTTAAAAGAAAATCTAAACTACCTTAATATAAGTATTCAATACTGCAACAGTGTGACAATGCTTGATAGGTCTTATGTCCTTATCAATAGAAAAACGACGATGCATGATTTATTAAGGTAGGATTTAGGCCATTGCGATTAATTTTCAATGGTATTTTATAAACAAAACGTGCTTTTCGTCTCATTTAATGTTGAAATTGACATTAAATAAATTACAAGTCAATAGCTAACTATGATCACTGTTATTTCACCAGCAAAAAATCTTGATTACGAAACGCCACCCGCAACAGATAAGTTCACTCAACCTGAATTACTAGAGCACAGCGAAGAGCTCATGAAAGTATGCCGTGAACTAACTCCAGCGCAAATTGGCAGCCTAATGAAAATTAGCGATAAGCTTGCAGGGCTTAACGCTGCGCGCTTTAGCGAATGGTCGCAACCATTTACACAAAGTAATGCTAAACAAGCGGTACTAGCCTTTAACGGCGATGTGTACGGTGGTTTAGATGCCGCAACACTCACTGCAGCTAACCTCGATTATGCGCAAAGCCATTTACGGATACTTTCAGGTTTATACGGCTTGCTAAAACCGCTTGATTTAATGCAAGCCTACCGCCTAGAAATGGGTACTAAGCTTGATAACCCTCGCGGGAAAAATTTGTATGAATTTTGGGGTAGCATTATTGCTAATAAATTAAACGAGGAATTAAAAGCGCAAGACGCACAATACCTCGTTAATCTTGCTTCAAACGAGTACTTTAAAGCAGTAGATAAGAAAGCACTCAATGCGCAAATTATTACCCCGCATTTTAAAGACTGCAAAAATGGTCAATATAAGGTAATTAGCTTTTACGCAAAAAAAGCGCGCGGCATGATGGCCCGTTACATTATAGAAAACCAGGTAACACAGCTTAGCCAATTAAAAGAGTTTACTGTGGCGGGTTATTACTTTAGCCCTGAAGCAACCACTAAAGATCTTGAGCCTGTATTTATGCGCGACGAGCAAAACTAAGCGTTTATACTCAGCAAACAATGAGTTAAAAAGCCATGCATTGCATGGCTTTTTTTATGCTGGCGCTAAACTTGCTAACTTCACCTACTATTAATGAGATAAAAAATAGATAGGTGTAAAAATATGATCAGCATACCTTCAGTAGCCGAAGCCGAAAAACTCATCGAAGAAAAACTCGGAGGGTGGTTTGATGTAGTAATAAGCCACATCCCAAACTTTATTGTGGCAGTGGTAATAGCCATTGTATTTTCAATAATAGCGCGCTTTGCCGGCCAGCTAATGAAAAACCTATTAAGGCGCTCACTCGACTCTAAGCAAATTGCTGATTTAATGGCGTCTATTTTTAAGGTTATTGTGTTATGTGTGGGCCTATTTATCGCTTTAGATTTTATGGGGTTAAAAGGCACAGTCACATCGTTACTAGCGGGTGCGGGTATTGTGGGTTTAGCCATTGGCTTTGCTTTTCAAGACATGACCGAGAACTTAATTGCCGGTATTGCTATGGGAATACGCAAGCCATTTAAAGCGGGTGATGTAATTGAAACCGACGACGTATTTGGCTCTGTACATTCTATAAACCTGCGTAACACGCTAATAGAGAGCTTTTACGGGCAGTTAATACTGGTACCTAACAAGGTATTATTTAGAAATGTGTTAAAAAATTACACCACGTTAGGCGTTAGGCGCATTGAGGTACCGGTGGGTATTTCATACGGCGACGACATTGAAAAAGCCAAAGAAGTTATCGTTGATAAAATTAACGAGTTTGACTTTGTAATACGTAAAGATGAAACCGCTGTGTACGCAGAAGGTTTTGGCGACAGTAGTATTAATTTACTGGTGTGGTTTTGGATAAAATACCCAGGCGAGCCAGACTTTATGACAGTACGCCATAAAGGCGTAGTCGCTGTTAAACAAGCGCTTGATGCTGCAGATATAAGTATTCCATTCCCAATACGTACGTTAGATTTTGGCATTAAAGGCGGTGAAAAGCTCGATGCCATGATAAGCGATAAAATAAACCAACAGTCACCCAAACAACAAGGCGGGAGTAATACGGGTTCAAATCAAAGCGAATGAGCGACTAATACAGGTTTAAACTAGCCCAGTAATAGTTACCCACTAGCAGCGCATTTTTACATAAAAAGTGCGCTGCTAGTAATTTCAAAGCGCTAAGTCGGGTTAAATTTAACTATACTTTTAATCAATTTATTTTAAGTTAATACTTATTTGCTTTTCGCTGCCATCGAGTTTTTTTGATTAGTAGTAAAAGCGTTTCACCACTGTTTTTTGTCATCGATTTTTTTGTAACCTCAGCAGGGCAATCTGGAATAGGGCAGCTATCTAGCTCTATTACCTTGTCGCCTACTTTTAATCCTGCCAGATCAGCAACAGAATCAGCAAAGACTTTTATAATATCTATTTCACTAATTTCTGGGCTAAAAAGCCGGATACAGACACATCTGCAGCAAAGCCAAATATAGCTTCCTCTGCATGGCCAATAAGAGGGTTTAGCAGTAGTAAATAAACCATTTCATGTATTAGCTTCCTTGTGTAAGTTATGGGGCATTTGCATGCATTAAGTCATATATTATCTGTTATTTATGGTGTGGTTAATTAGTGAGTAGTAATAGGTTGCCAACGGTATTAAAAATGCGCTGATTATATGAACTTTACAGCCTTGTTATAGCATTCATTTATCAAAGCTTTAGTAAGTCACTAATTTAAAAGAGTGGGAAAGGACGGCTCAGTGTTTGCTCTATTTTTTAATAGGGGAGCTAAAGCTAGAAGTTTAGATACTAAAGTGTGCTGTTAAGCATAAAAAAGCGCGGCTTGTGTTGGAGAAACAAGCCACGCAGAGGAATAAGTTATATAAACAAATATTGTAATGCTGTATCAGATAACACTAATTTTATTACGGATAATTTTAACGCCATCCATATTTTCTAAAAACTTTTGCGCAAGTGCACGCTGAAAACCTGTTTGCGCTTCACCGTATAGGTCAACTTCACCGTCTTCAACCTGCACGCGAATATCGCTTAATGCTAAGTTTGGGTTAGTACGTAACGTATTGGTGATTGTTTGTTGTAAGTTAGGTTGAGTAGCCACACTGCTTACTACGGCTAAGTTAGTTGCTGCACTTACTTTTGTAGCGCAAGCTAATAAAAATAAACAACAAAATGATACTAAAGCGATAGTTAACTTAAAGCGGTTCATAACTTCATCCTTACATTACGGTTAATCGTGCAGCTATTCTTAGCTGAGTTACTTTCTCAGTTACAATTTCGATGCCAGTTTTAATTTATTGAAATATAAGGTTATTTTATTAAGTGAGAATTCAGGTGGGCAATAATTACATTTTAATGGGAATGAGTTACATGCTTGGGTTACATTTGTAACGGGTACAAAAAAGCCGGCAACTGCCGGCTTGTTTATTTATGGTGTGCTATTTCTTTTTAATTTTAGCTTTGGCTTTTTTCTTAGCTTTCATTTTTACCGGATCTTTACGCTTTTTAGCGGGTGGCTTAGCTTCTTTATGCTGTGGCTCAAGCCCTTTAATTATACGGCGCTTAAGTTTTTGCTCTGTGTATCGCTCAACCTTATATAAAATGCCAATGTCGTGCGCTTCAATTAATGATATAGCGATCCCTTTTTTACCCGCACGGCCAGTACGGCCTATACGGTGTACATAGACATCGGCAGTACGTGGCATATCAAAGTTAATTACGTGGCTAATGTCAGAAACATCAATACCGCGAGCCGCAACATCGGTTGCTATTAATATGCGCGTTTTGCCACTGTGGAAATTTTCCATCGCTTTCATGCGCTTATCTTGCGGCATTTCGCCACGCAGCCACGCGGCTTTTACGCCATTGTTAGTTAGCTCACCAATTAGCGTCTCTAGGCGCTCACGGGTTTTTACAAACACAATGGCTTTACTTACATCTGGGCCGTTTAAGGTATTAACCAACAGCTCAAGCTTGTGGTGGTAGTCATCAGCAAGGTGAACCCATTGATGAATTTTTGCTTTTTCTTTGCGTGACGATTCGGCTTCAAGTAAAGCAGGGTCGTTTAAAATACGCTCAGCAAATAACTCAACGCTATCGCCTTCTAACGTCGCAGAGAATAAAAAGCACTGACGACGGTTTTTAGCTTCGTCACATATGCGCAGCATTTCTTTTCTAAAGCCCATGTCTAGCATGCGGTCGGCTTCATCAAGAATAAGCATTTCTACGTTCTCAGCATGGAAATTTTCGGTTTCAAGGTATTCCATTAAACGCCCTGGTGTGGCGATTAAAATATCGTTATTGTTTTCAAAAATTTCTTTGTGGGTGCCGTAGTTTATACCACCTGTTACTACACCAATTTTAAGGTGAGTGCCTTTAGCAAGCAGTTCACATTGCTCATGAATTTGATAAGCCAGTTCACGGGTTGGGGTCATTATTAACACACGTGCAAAACCTGGGTCGCGACGCGGAAAATCCATTAAGTATTGAATAGCCGGAATTAAAAATGCCGCCGTTTTACCTGTGCCAGTAGGTGCTGATGCTAAAATATCGCGACCTTGCAGCGCTTCAGGAATAGCTTGTTGTTGAATGCTGGTTGGTGTCTCGTAGCCCATTTTATCAATGGCGTTGAGTAGTTTAGTATCAAGATCAAATTCAGAAAATTGCATAGAGTGTCTAAAATAAGGGACAATTACCTGCAATTATACGCGCTATACGCCAGTTGGTGAATGAAAAGGTGAAAAAATGTTAGGGTTTACGTTTAAACAATTTAAGGTTGAGCACGATAGCTGTGCTATGAAGGTCTCAACCGACGGCATTTTACTTGGCGCATGGGCGTATTTAAAAGGTGCCAATACATTACTCGATATAGGCACAGGCACCGGTTTACTTGCGCTTATGTGCAAACAGCGTCAACCAGCACTTAGCATAACCGCTGTTGAAATTGATGAAGCTGCTTACAAGCAAGCACAGCAAAATATAGCCTCTAGCCCGTGGCCAAATATCACAGTAAAGCACACCACTATACAAGCGTTTAAACAGGCGGCGCCATTTGATGTCGTGATTTCTAACCCCCCTTATTTTAACCGCAGTTTAAAAGGGCTAAGCGATGCCCGTAACACCGCACGCCATACCGATGGTTTAAGTTTTGACGAACTAATACATGCCTATATGCGTTTAAGTCATGAGCATTCGTGCTTTAACGTAATTTTACCCACCACAGAGGCGGGCTTATTCGTTGAATTGGCAAAACAAAGCGGGCTTTATTTAAACGCGCATTGCCAAGTAAAAACCACACCAAGTAAAGCATTTAGCCGCAGTTTGATGCGCTTTAGCTTAATCAACACTTTGCCTGAGCTTACCTCCCTATGCATAAAAGATGAAAAAAACCGCTACTGCGATGATTATATTGCGTTATGTAAAGCGTTTTACTTGAAAATGTAATTTTTAAGGCAGGTAATTATCTAGTAATAAAGGATAGTTTACCCATTATGCATACGTATTCAGTTTTTATTTGAGCAACTCTCAAACTAGTGTTAACCACTTGTAAATAACGTCGAGTATGTTGTTTAACTCGCCCAACACTGGAAACACACACTATGAAACTCAGTAAAATGATCACCACTGCAGGTTTTAGCTTAGGTTTAACCTTACCAAGTTTAGTATCGGCTGCACCTACAACATTTGTGCATTTATTTGAATGGAATTGGCAAGATGTAGCCCGAGAATGTGAGCAGTTTTTAGGACCAAAAGGGTACGCTGCTGTACAGGTGTCTCCGCCTAACGAGCATATTACAGGTAGCCAATGGTGGACTCGCTATCAACCGGTGAGCTACCAACTACAAAGCCGAGGCGGTAACCGTTCGCAATTTATAGATATGGTTAATCGCTGTAACGCCGCAGGCGTCGATATATATGTTGATACATTAATAAACCATATGGCAGCCGGCAGTGGTACGGGCACTGCTGGTAACACTTTTGGTAATAAACAATACCCTATTTATAGCCCACAAGATTTTCACGAAAGTTGTTCTATTAACCCAGAAGATTACGGTAATAACCGTTATCGCGTGCAAAACTGTGAGCTAGTAGGGCTGGCCGATTTAAATACTTCTTCAAATTATGTGCAAAATACATTAGCGGCATATATTAATGACCTTCAAGCTATGGGTGTTAAAGGTTTTAGGTTTGATGCTGCTAAGCATGTTGCTGCAAGTGATATTCAAAGTTTAATGGCAAAAATAAATGGCTCGCCAGTGGTGTTTCATGAGGTGATAGATCAAGGTACTGAAGCGGTTGCAGCCTCAGAGTATTTAAGTACAGGGCTAGTTACCGAGTTTAAATACAGTACTCAGCTTGGTAATACCTTTAGAAATGGCTCGCTTGCATGGTTAAGTAATCTTGGTGAAGGCTGGGGCTTTATGCCAAGTTCATCAGCTGTGGTATTTGTAGATAACCACGACAATCAGCGCGGCCATGGTGGTGCAGGTAATGTAATTACCTTTGAAGATGGCCGTTTATACGACCTAGCCAACGTATTTATGTTGGCGTATCCGTATGGGTATCCAAAAGTAATGTCGAGTTATGATTTTCACGGCGATACAGATGCGGGTGGGCCAAGTGTACCGGTGCACAATAATGGTAATTTAGAATGTTTTGCAAGTAACTGGAAGTGCGAGCATCGCTGGTCTTATATTGCGGGTGGTGTCGATTTTAGAAATAACACAGCCGACAATTGGGTAGTAACAAATTGGTGGGATAACACCCATAACCAGATTGCATTTGGACGTGGTAGCTCTGGTCATATGGCAATTAATAAAGAAGACTCAACGCTTAATACAACAATTCAAACAGATATGGCGCCTGGACAGTACTGTAATGTGTTAAAAGGCGAGCTTTTGGGTAATGCTACTAGTTGTAGCGGTGAAGTAATAACAGTTAATAGCAACGGCACCATCAATTTAAATGTAGCGCCATGGGATGCAATAGCAATTCATAAAAATGCTAAATTAACTCAAGGAGCAGTGCCTAATAATAGCGACTGGCAAAGAACCGTTATTTTTATTAATGCTCAAACACAAAGCGGACAAGACATGTTTGTACGGGGTGGTATAGACCACACCTATGCAAATACAAACCTTGGTAGAAACTGCCAAACAACAAATGTTGAATGTGCTATGGCAATTCGCCATAACAATCTAAAAAACAACACCACAACGCCTTGGAAAGCAAACGATAACTACCTAGATTGGTATGGAATTGAACAAGGCCAAAGCAGTGAAGCGCAAGGCACTGCCATGGATTGGACTACAAATGTTTGGCCAAGTGAATATGGCGCCCAAAAATCGGTAACAGTAGATGGCTTTGGTGTTACACCCCTTAATATATGGGGTGAACACTATTGGATGCTGGATGTTGATATGGATTGCAGTAAAGCTGTTAACGGATGGTTTGAATTAAAAGCATTTATAAAAAATGGCGAAGAGTGGGAAGGCGATATAAGCCAAGCAAATACCCCCTATACAAGTACTAACCATATGGCACAGTGTGGCAAAATTAATATGTTTGAATTTAACAGCTCAAATGTAGAGGTACGTGACTTTTAAATACGTACTTTAAAACGCGTACGTTAAAAAACTATCAGCCAATTTAAAACCAAGTGGGTTAACGCGTACTTGGTTTTTTACTTTTATATGTACCTAAATAGCAGTTTAATGTCATGGTGCGTTTATAAATCAGCTGGTATTATCGTTTTATTCGCCATTTTTAATTTAGGCAACACAATGAAAAAGTTAAACAAACTTCCGTTACTAACAACACTCGCTGCGGCTTTATTTATAAGCCAAGGTGCGCTTGCAAACATGAGTCCTGTTGGGCTTTGGAAAACCATAGATGAAGACACCAACGAGGCTAAATCGTACGTACGCATTACTCAAAACGATAAGGTGCTCAGTGGTAAAGTTGAGACTATTTTAGACCCAGCTAAACAAACCGGTATTTGTAAAGAGTGTGATGGGGCATTAAAAAATCAGCCTATTTTAGGAATGACCATAATCACTGATGTAAAACCAGAAGATGATGGCGTGTGGGGCGATGGTGAAATACTTGACCCTACAAATGGTAAAACTTATACCGTGCAACTAACGCCACAAAACGACGGTAAAACATTAGAAGTACGTGGCTATATAGGCTTTTTTTACCGTAACCAATATTGGCAACGTGTGGAGTAGCACTACTCGTTTGCTGTTTTTAAAAACTCGCGTTTAAGCCACGCTCGTAATGCGCTTACCTGTGGGTGATTAAGCATGGCGTGGCTCGTTGCAAAATAAAACTGCTGATGCGGATTAACAATGCTTTGGCCAATTTGCGTGAGCATGCCGTGCTTTATATCGTCGCGTACAAACTGTTTGTGGGTGACCAAAACGCCAAGCTGGCGCATCGCGGCTTGCGTTGCTTGCACTGAAATATTAAAGGTTAAGTTATTATGCTGCTTAGGCTGCGCTAAATTATTAGCCTCGCACCACGTTTGCCAATCGTTTTGCCTACGTGGGTTGGTAACGTAGATTGCTTTAAAGCGTTGCAGCAAATTTTGCGCGGTTAACTCATCTTTATTTAAGCCAACTAAAAGCTGTGGGTTACAGACTAAAATTAACTGATCGTCGGCTAGTTTTTCACAGTGATATTTTTGCCACTTATCGGGCTGGCCATGAATAATCGCTGCATCAATCCCTTCACGCTCTAAATCAAATTCTCCCACCAAGTTAGAAATACGAATGTCACTGTTTGGCGAAATTCGCTGAAAATCAGCCACCCTAGGGATCCACCAGTGCAGTGCTAGTGAGTTAACCATATTGAGTGTTAAATAAGTTGGCTCATTCACTGTGTTACTTGCCTCTTGGCTGGCTGCTAAAATTTCAGCCATGGCCGGGGCTATGCGTTTGTAATAGCGCTCACCCACAGGGTTGAGCTCAACGCGGCGACCAATGCGATTAAAAAGCGGTGTATTAAGTTGTAACTCTAACGCTTTAATAGACTGACTTACCGCCGAGTGACTAATACTTAGCTGCTCAGCCGCGAGCACCATGCTGCCAGTTTCGGCAACAGCTATAAACGTATAGAGAGATTTTAACGGCGCTGATTTGATCATAGGTTATTTATTAACAGTTAAGTTTTACTTACAGGTTAGTTTAATATTATTCGCTTTTAAATTTATAAAGTACACGTAAAATTAGCGCCATAAAAGCCAATGCCAATTTTTTGAAAAATAATAAATAGATTAAAAAAATTAAGCCTTTAATTTTGCTTTTTACATTCATTTTTTATTCAAAGGATAACTGCGGTGACGTTAAATTCTCGTGCTAGTGTGTTTATGCTGCTCTCTACATTTACCTTGGCGTTAAATAGCTTTATAGCCAAGTTACTTACCAATTACTTTAGCACCAGCGAAGTGGTTTTTTTACGGGTGTTTTTACCCGCGATTATTATGCTGGCTTTGGCGGCAGGTATTAAATGGCAACTGCCTAATAAATCAGCATGGCGAACCTTTGCTATTCGCGCAATTTTTATAGTGCTGTGCCAAAACTGCTTTTTAGTGGCGCTAAATACTTTAACGCTGGTGGAAGCGGTTATTTTATTTAGCACTGGGCCGTTATTTATACCGCTAATAGAACGGGTGCTTTTTAAAACTAAATTAAATTGGTTATTGCTACCTACAATGGCGCTGATGTTTGCGGGTGTGATTATTCAAAATATTCATAGCGACGGCATACAATGGCGCTGGAGCTTATTAATTGGTTTAGGGGCTGGTATTTTTAATGCCTGCTCGCAAATCACCTTGTTTCGAGCCAGTAAAATTAAGCTTCCGATGATGGTTATTAACGGTTGGAGTTTTACACTGGCTGCCATTTTTATGGTGCCAGTATTAATGTTTACCAGCGAAGGTGAGCGCTTTTACCAAGGTTTTGCAATCGATATAAGCAATTACAGTTTATTACTGATGGTGGCGTTAATTGGGTTTTCGACTGCTGCAACGCAATTTTTTAGAGGAAAGGCGTACCGATTAGCCAGTTCTAACTCGCAGCTAGCGCCGCTTATTTATTCTAACTTATTATTTGCGTTGTTATTTCAGCTAATTTTTTACGATACAACATTAAGTTTATCGCAAGTAATAGGCTCAGCGCTTATTGTACTGGCATGTATTATTAATACCTTTGCGTCTAATTGGCTATTGCAAAGGCAAGCAAAAATACGTGAAAAAAAGTGTGCTAAAAAACTTAGTTATTTGTAATGTATTGGCCTAAACATGGTTTAGGCCAAACTCGTTATAGCGTTTCGCTATACTCTGTCATTATTTGTTCAACCCAGCTGGCTATGCGCTCATCGCTTAGCTCGTATTGGCTGTCTTCATCAAGCGCTAGGCCAACAAAGTGTTTGCCATCGGGGGTAAGTGCTTTTGACGCTTCAAACTCGTAGTTTTCATCGTTTGGCCAAAAACCAAGTTGCGTAAACGACTGGGTATTTATTTCATCGTGAAGCATACCAAGGGCGTCTTGAAACCATTGTCCGTAACCTTGTTGGTCGCCCATGCCAAATAAAGCAATGGTTTTACCATTTAGGTTTACATCTTTAATGTCGTCCCACTTAGACTCCCAGTCTTCTTGTATTTCTCCAAAATCCCATGTTGAAATACCAAAGATGATAAAGTCGTACTGCTCTGCATTTTTAAGTGGTTCGTCTTTAATATTGTGTAAGGTCACTACATCGGCGCCAATAAGGTCGCGAATTTTTTCTGCTGCCATCTCTGTGTAGCATGTAGTAGAGCCAAAAAATAAACCAATCTGCATCGTATTTATCACTGTGTAATTGCCTGTTATGATAGGGCGCAGTTTACCGTAAGGTATTTTTAATTGATACCTTCTACCGTGGGTATTACCAACATGAGATCACAACGTGACAACGCTACCTGACGATTTACCTGAACCAAATACCGAGCTAAACAGCAACAGCGACTTTTTAGAAACCTTTTTAGATAGCTTGTACTTAGAGCAAGGTGTAAGCGAAAACACCCTTAGCGCGTATCGCAGTGACCTAGATAAGTTTTGTCAGTTTTTAAAAGGCGAAAGCTTAATGACGGTAACCAGCTTAGATATAGAAAGCTACCTAGCGTATCGCGTAGATTTAGGGTTAAAACCACGTAGCACGGCACGCAGCATAAGTGCGTTAAAGCGGTTTTATCAGTATTTTGTACGTGAAAAACGTATCGCAAGCTCACCGCTTGAAAACATTGCGCAACCAAAAGCGGGTCAATCGTTACCTAAAACGCTCTCAGAAGCCGAAGTAGAGGCATTATTAAGTGCACCCAATATTGAAGAACCAATGGGGCTGCGCGATAAAGCCATGCTAGAGCTACTTTATGCAACTGGTTTACGTGTAACCGAGCTTGTAGGGCTGCGTATGGAGCAAATTAACTTGCGCCAGTCGGTTGTGTTTGTAAAAGGTAAAGGCAACAAAGAGCGCTTAGTACCCTTAGGCGAAGAAGCCATGTACTGGCTTGAGCAGTTTTTAAAAGGGGGGCGTGCACAAATGATAAAACACGCCACCGATTTTGTGTTTCCCTCAAAACGCGGTGTAGGTATGACCCGACAAACCTTTTGGCATCGTATTAAACACTATGCTATTTTGGCGTCTATTGAGTCAGATTTATCGCCGCATACGTTGCGTCATGCCTTTGCAACACATTTACTTAATCATGGTGCCGACTTAAGAGTGGTGCAGATGATGTTAGGGCACAGCGACTTATCGACTACACAAATTTATACCCATGTTGCCAATGAGCGATTAAAATCGGTACACTCAGAGCATCATCCGCGCGCGTAATATGAAATTTAATATCAGCTTAGCGGTCAATTTAGTACGTATTATTAGATAGAGAAAATTATGAAAAAATTAATGTTAGCAGGTGCAATGTTGTGCACAAGTATTAGTGCATTTGCAAATGGCGTAGCCACAACGCCAGATGCTAATGATCCTATTGTTACTAAATTTGCCACGTTAGGTGTAACAGTTAAGCAAATAAACCCAAGCCCTGTTGCCGGTTTAAAAGAGCTTATTACAAATAAAGGTGTACTTTACGCCAGCCCAGACGGCCAGTTTTTAATGCAAGGCACGCTAATTGATTTAAACAACCGCAGCAACTTAACCGAGCAAGCGCTAAATGGTGTCCGTGTTGAAGGTATTAAAGAATACCAAGATTCAATGATTGTTTATAAAGCGCCTAACGAAAAACACCAAATTACGGTATTTACCGATATTAGCTGTGGCTATTGTCGTAAATTACACCGCGAACTAGACGACTTGCTTGATGCAGGCATTACTGTTCGTTATTTAGCGTTTCCGCGTGGTGGACTGCAAGGTTCGGGCTACGCCGATTTAATGAATGTATGGTGTGCACGCGACCAACAAGAAGCACTAACAGAAGCTAAATCAGGCGAAGACACAACAGTTGTTGCCGGTTGTAGCGCACCAGTAGCTGAGCATTACCAGCTAGGCCAAAGCTTTGGTATTAGCGGCACGCCAGCCATTATTTTAGAAGACGGTACAATGATCCCAGGCTACCAGCCAGCCGCGGCATTAAGTGCAGCGCTTGAGGCGAACAAAGCAGGTTAATTAAAAATCTGAATACCTGTTTAATACCAATCCGCGATAATACTTTATCATTTTGCGGGGCTAAACGTGTTTTACTGGCGTTAAAAAATGCTTATTTACGACTGCATGGATGCAGAAGGTAGAGCAATGCAGGAGCAATTGCCGAGAACAACTAAATAGCGAATTTATTGCCTAACTATCAACACGTTTTTTCAGCCTCAAAATAGATCACTTAATTAAGCGAATTGGTTTAAAAAGGCCTTTATGGCCTTTTTTTGTCTTTTTATTATGAACACCATAAGTTAAAAACCAGCATGAAAAAACTGATCATTGCGCGCGAAAATGTAGACGATTCTTACCTGCCAAGCGATCTGCACCCTGTTATTAAGCAAATTTATGCCACGCGTAACGTGCAAAATGCACACGAGCTAAATAATAGTGCAGCCACGCTAATCGACTTTAAACTGTTTAAAGACATCGACAAAGCCACCGAGCTATTAATTGATGCGCTGAATGCGCAAAGCCGCATTTTAATTGTTGGCGACTTCGATGCCGATGGCGCAACCAGTACAGCTACCTTAATGCAAGGCTTGGCAATGTTTGGCTTTAATAACTTAGACTACCTTGTACCGGACAGGTTTAGCTTAGGCTATGGTTTAAGCCCAGCGCTTGCTGAGCAAATTGTTGATATAAAACCAGAGCTGGTTATTACGGTAGATAACGGTATTTCATGTATTGCAGGTATAGATATATTAAAAAAAGTGGGCATTAAAGTACTGGTTACTGATCACCACTTGCAAGGGGAACAGCTCCCTAATGCCGATGCAATTGTTAACCCAAACCGACATGATTGCCGTTTTCCTTCAAAATCAATTGCGGGTGTCGGCGTTGCCTTTTACTTGCTTATAGCCCTTAGAAGCACGTTACGAGAGCAAGGTTATTTTGAACGCCATGCTATGCCAAATTTAGCCGACTTGCTTGATATAGTTGCCCTTGGCACCGTGGCCGATGTAGTTGCGCTTGATGCAAATAACCGCACTTTAGTACACCAAGGGTTGGCGCGTATTCGCAGCGGTAAAACACGCCCAGGTATTACTGCGCTTATTGAAGTGGCGAATCGTAATGCAGCGCGTTTAAGCGCCAGTGACTTTGGTTTTTCGTTGGCCCCGCGTTTAAACGCCGCAGGGCGACTAGATGACATGAGTTTGGGCATAGCGTGCTTATTGAGTACCGATATAAACCAAGCAAGGCGGATTGCCAGCGAGTTAGATAGCTTAAACCATGCACGGCGCGAAATAGAGCAGGGCATGCAAGCCGAGGCGCAAGCAGTGCTTGATAGGCTTGCGTTTAGTGACGACACCATTCCCGATGCCATTTGTTTATACCAAGAAGATTGGCACCAAGGTGTTATTGGTATTTTGGCGGGTCGCTTAAAAGAAAAATACCACCGCCCAACCGTTATTTTTGCCGGTGGCGAAAACGGTGAAATAAAAGGCTCGTGCCGCTCTATTGAAGGGCTACACATGCGCGATTTACTCGAAGGGCTAAATACAGCCGACCCGCACTTAATTAATAAATTTGGCGGCCATGCCATGGCGGCAGGGTTAAGTATTGATGAGCAAAGTTTTAATGACTTTAAAAACGCGTTTGATGCAGCTGTAAGCGCGCAGTTAAGCGAAGAAAGTAAACGCTGCATTGTATTTACCGATGGCGAGCTGCCAAACGAGTGCTTTACAATGGACTTTGCTCAGCTATTAAAGCAATCAGGCCCATGGGGGCAGCAATTTCCTGAGCCGGTATTTGAGCACACCTTTGAAGTTATTCAGCAGCGTATAGTAGGCGAAAAACACTTAAAGCTGGTGCTTAAACATCAATCTGGGCGCTTAGTTGACGCCATTGCATTTGGAATAGATGTAAAAGCATGGCCCGACACCGAGGCCCGTTATGTCAAAGTGGCGTATCAGCTCGACATAAACGAATTTAGAGGCAAGTTTAGCCTGCAATTAATTGTTCGCGAGCTTGAAAAAGTGCATTAAAAAATATGCACAATGCATGCATAAAAGGCTAATAAAGCGCGCGGTTTTTTGTTAAAATCGGGCGTTTTTATCATTTGACGATAATTTATTGCGTTTAGTGCTAATTTTAGCGCGCAATAATCTAGCCATTTTGGAGTAATGTACATGTTTGAAGTGAATCCTGTGATTAATCAAATCAAGGAAATTCGCGAACGTACTGAACTGCTTCGGGGGTACCTTTGACTACGCTCACAAACAAGAGCGCCTAGAAGAAGTAAACGCCGAACTTGAAGATTCAGCCGTATGGAATGAACCTGAGCGCGCACAAGCACTTGGTCGTGAAAAATCAGCCTTAGAAGCGGTTGTTGAAACAATCGACAACTTAGTAGCAGGTGCTGACGACGTAGAAGGTTTATTAGAGCTTGCAGTAGAAGCAGAAGACGAAGACACGTTTGTTGAAGCGCAAACTGAACTTGAAGGCTTAAATAAACAGCTTGAGGGTTTAGAGTTTCGCCGTATGTTTTCGGGCTCTCACGATGCAAACGATGCTTACCTTGATTTACAGTCTGGGTCTGGCGGTACTGAAGCACAAGACTGGTGTAACATGTTATTACGCATGTATTTACGCTGGGGCGAAGCGAAAGGCTTTAAAGTTGAGCTAGTAGAAGCAACCGATGGCGATGTGGCCGGTATTAAAGGTGCAACAGTGCGCTTTGTAGGCGAATACGCATATGGTTGGCTGCGCACAGAAACAGGCGTACACCGTTTAGTACGTAAAAGCCCATTTGATTCAAGTGGTCGTCGTCATACCTCGTTTGCCTCTGCGTTTGTTTACCCAGAAGTAGATGACAATATTGAAATTGATATTAATCCGGCTGACTTACGTATAGACGTTTACCGTGCATCTGGCGCGGGTGGTCAGCACGTTAATACCACCGAATCGGCAGTACGTATTACTCACGTACCTACCAACACGGTTGTTCAGTGTCAAAACGAGCGTTCACAACACAAAAATAAAGCCCAAGCAATGAAGCAGTTAAAAGCAAAATTATTTGAGCTTGAACTTCAGCAGCAAAATGCTGAAAAGCAATCGCAAGAAGACGCAAAGTCGGATATTGGCTGGGGAAGTCAAATTCGTTCTTACGTACTTGATGATGCACGTATTAAAGATTTACGAACTGGCGTTGAAAACCGTAATACGCAATCGGTACTTGACGGCAACCTAGACAAATTTATTGAAGCCAGCCTAAAATCTGGCCTATAACCACCAAGCTAAAAAAGAGCTAAAAAATGACTGATCAAATCCAAGACGAAAATAAGTTAATCGCTGAGCGTCGCGGCAAATTAGACGCTATTCGCGAAAATTGCCCAGCCAACGGTCATCCTAATCAGTTCCGTCGTGAACATTACACGGCTGATTTACAGGCTGAGTTTGGTGATAAGAGTAAAGAAGAATTAGTAGAGCTTAAGCACGTTGTATCAATTGCTGGCCGTATTTTAGCTAAGCGTGGTCCTTTTATGGCCATTCAAGACATGAAAGGCCGTGTACAAGCTTACGCATCTAAAGATGTGCAAAAAGACTTAAAAGCAAAATATGGCCAACTAGATATTGGCGATATTATTGGTGTTAAAGGTGCGCTTAATAAATCAGGTAAAGGCGATTTATACGTAGAAATGACCGAGTACGAACTACTTACTAAGTCACTACGCCCATTACCAGAGAAGTTTCATGGTTTATCAGATCAAGAAACCAAGTACCGTCAACGTTATGTTGATTTAATTACTAACGAAGCAACGCGCGAAACATTCCGCATTCGCTCACAAGTAGTTGAAGGTATTCGTCGCTTTTTAGCAGAGCGCGACTTTATGGAAGTAGAAACGCCAATGCTACAGGTTATTCCTGGCGGTGCGTCTGCGCGTCCATTTGTGACTCACCATAACGCACTTGATATAGACATGTACTTACGTATAGCGCCTGAGCTTTACCTTAAGCGTTTAGTAGTAGGTGGTTTTGACCGCGTATTTGAAATTAACCGTAACTTCCGTAACGAAGGGTTATCAACGCGCCACAACCCAGAATTCACTATGATTGAATTTTACCAAGCCTACGCTGATTACATCGACCTGATGAATATTACCGAAGACATGCTACGTACAGTTGCAACAAACGTTTTAGGTAGCCCAATTGTTGTTAATACAACTAAAGATGAAAACGGCGAAGTTATCGACTCAGTAGAGTACGACTTTGGCCAACCGTTTGAGCGCCTAAGCATGGCTGATGCTATCTTAAAATATAACCCTGAGTTTGATGCTGCGGTATTTAATGACCCAGAAAACCACTTTGAAGAATTAAAAGCGTACGCTAAACAAGTGCACGTTAAAATTCCTGAAAATTGTGTATGGGGCCCAGGTAAGTTTTTATGTGAAATATTTGAAGAGACGGCTGAGCATATGCTTATCCAACCTACATTTATTACAGGCTACCCGTGGGAAGTATCGCCACTTGCGCGCCGTAACGACGAAAACCCATTTGTTACCGACCGCTTTGAGTTTTTTGTTGGCGGACGTGAGCTTGCAAATGGCTTCTCGGAGCTTAACGATGCACAAGATCAAGCAGAGCGCTTTACTCGCCAAGTTGAAGAAAAAGACGCCGGCGATGATGAAGCAATGCATTACGATGAAGACTACATACGCGCACTAGAGTACGGCTTACCGCCTACTGCCGGTGAAGGTATTGGTATTGACCGCTTAGTAATGTTATTTACTGATTCACCAACCATTAAAGATGTTATTTTGTTCCCGCATATGCGCCCACAAGCTGACTAAGCTTAAACAAAATAAATGTGATAAACGCCGCTAAATTTTAGCGGCGTTTTTGTGTGAGTACAAAAATAAGCGCCAATGCAGGAAAAGTTGGAGAGTAAATTGCTTTATAAAAACAGACGAAAGAGAGGATAAGATTGTTCGCTTTTTAATTAATTAGTACTAAACTAAATTTTAAAGCTAGTTATTAGTACTTATTAATAGTTAATTCAGATTGGGTTATTTAATGTAGCCTTGTTTTAAATGACCTTAATAACAGTGCTATAACGTAATTTTATGACTGTTTTTTAAACATTATGTTGTATTTATGTAAAAAACTTAGCTAAAATACGCCAAAATTTTGAGCTGGGTTAAAATAGCACTCTAAATATGAATTCTCAAATGGACTTAGAATATAATATGAAAGACAACCGAGTTGAAGAATCGCCAGAAACTGACACCACAGAGCAAAAGCGACAAGCTTATTACCGAGCCTGTATTGCTGAGTTTCAGCAATTAGGTTACCAAGAGCAATATTTAGCGCAGCTCAAAGATGATTTAGTGCCTTTAATGGGCGTTAATCCACAAGACAAAAATATTTAAATCGTTTACTTTTCAAACCAATTATACAATTAAAGCTGACTTATGTGCGTTCTGTAACCAGATAGTCATTTTTGGCATAAAAGTGTTTGACATATTTTCTGAAATCTTTATTATACGCCCCACAAGACGGAGAGGTGTCCGAGTGGCCGAAGGAGCTCCCCTGCTAAGGGAGTATAGAGTTTGTAGCTCTATCGAGGGTTCGAAT
>NZ_JALNTJ010000008.1:0-129630 GCF_023161885.1 Pseudoalteromonas sp. 2CM37A | reverse complement strand
CTCTACCGCTGTGGGCACTACGACATTGCCAGGCTTCAAATACAAGAAAGCCCGACTCGAAAGAGCCGGGCTTTTTTGCGTCTGCAGAAAAGTGAAATGCGGACAATTAATGCACACTCATCTACTTCTAGAATGTAGGTCGGGCGAGCGTAGCGACTCCCGACGCTAAAAAACATCGATTATAATTATAGTGTTCTTATCTCACGAGCTGGATTACCAGCAACAACAGTATCCGCCTCTACATTTTTAGTAACTACAGATCCCGCACCAATAACACTGTTATCCCCAATGCATACGCCCGCTAAAATAATTGCACCTGCGCCAATCCACACGTTGTTGCCTATTGTAATAGGAGCAGTAAAGTTTTCTTTATTAAGTCGCTGTGTAGGGTTAATAGCGTGAGATACCGCTAATAATTGCACGTTAGGGCCAATTAAGCAGTCATCACCAATGCTGATAGCTCCTTCACTAATTGGGGCATCTAATACCGTACAGTTAATGTTTATGAAGCTACGATCACCAATAGCTATTTGATTACCATAATCGCAATGAAAACCTGATTCTATAATTACGCCTTCACCGCATTGAGCGAATAGCTCTTTAATGCGTTTTAAATTACCTTTACTCGGGCTTTTATTGAAGAGTCGGCATATTTCGCCTGTTTGTTTACGTAGGGCTAAAAGCTCTTTGTTTAAGCTATTAAATGGCTGCATTAAAGTTTCTTTGTTTAGTTAAGGGATGCTGTGACTATTTTACCTTTATTATTACTCGTTGAAAGCTGCTTTATTTTTGCTCGTTCACTTGCCATTTAACTAGTTTCGTTTAGAATTGCACATCTTTCGAAACGAAACTTAATCTACGAGCTTTATGACTAAACGAAACACCCAGCAACGCCGTCATTTAATACTTACTCAAGTTAATGAGCTAGGTGAGGTGGCTGTTGAAAAGCTTGCGGAGCAGTTTCAAACATCTGAAGTAACCATTCGTAAAGATTTAACCGCGCTTGAAAAAAGTGGCTTATTACTGCGCCGTTACGGCGGTGCTATCGCGCTGCCAAAAGAAATCGTCACCGACGAAATAGACTCTAAGCGCAAGGTAGCAATAGCTAAGGCTGCAGCTGCACTTATAAAAGATCATAACCGCATTATTATTGATAGCGGGCGCACTACGGCCGCTATGATCCCAGAGCTTGCAAATAAGCGCGGGTTAGTTGTAATGACCAACGCGATTAAAGTGGCGAGCCGTTTACTATCACTTGAAAACGAGCCAACACTTTTAATGACCGGCGGTACGTGGGATCCGCATTCTGAGTCGTTTCAGGGGCAAGTTGCCGAAAACGTATTATGCTCTTATGACTTTGATCAGCTATTTATTGGTGCAGACGGCATAGATGTAAAACGCGGCACGACTACTTTTAATGAGTTAGTCGGCTTAAGCCAAGTTATGGCAAAGGCCGCCCGTGAAGTAATAGTAATGGTTGAGTCAGATAAGATTGGCCGAAAAATACCAAATTTAGAATTACCGTGGAAAATAGTAACCACATTAATAACCGATACTGGCTTAGCAGATGATAAACGCAAAGCGATTGAGGCGTGTGGTGTAAAACTAATTTGTGCAGAGATTATTGAATAGTAACTACAAAGCGAGTTACTAGAATTAAAAAATTAATGGAGACACTATGTGTGGAATAGTTGGGGCGGTTGCAGAACGTCCAGTAAACAAAATTTTAGTTGAAGGCCTTAAACGTCTTGAATACCGTGGCTACGACTCTGCCGGTGTAGCACTTTTAGAAGGCTCTACGCTAAATACTGTAAAAGCAGTAGGTAAAGTAGTTAACGTAGAAGCTGCACTTGAGAAAGCAGGCGTTAGCGGTCATACAGGTATTGCACACACACGTTGGGCAACACACGGTAGTGTTACAGAAGAAAACGCTCATCCGCATGTATCAAACAACCAGCTAGCACTTGTACATAACGGTATTATTGAAAACCATGCAAGCTTACGCGCATCACTTAAAGAAGAAGGCTACGAGTTCTTATCTGAAACCGATACCGAAGTAATGGTGCACTTAATTCATAAGCTTCGTAAGCAACACACTACGTTACTTGCATCTGTTCAAGCAGCGGTTAAGCAATTTGAAGGTGCATTTGGTACCGTTGTATTTGATAAAGCAAACGACAACGAAATCATCGTAGCGCGCTCAGGTAGCCCACTTGTTATAGGTTTAGGCCTTGGGGAAAATTTTATTGCCTCTGATCAGTTAGCACTATTACCAGTTACTCGTAGCTTTATCTTTTTAGAAGAAGGCGACGTAGCCCGCATTACGCGTGATACAGTAGAAATTTTTGATGAAAATGGCGACGCAGTAGAGCGTGAAGTTGTTGAATCAAACATCACGCAAGATGCATCAGGCAAAGGCGACTACCGCCACTACATGCTAAAAGAAATCTACGAGCAACCACTTGCGGTACGCAATACCCTTGAAGGACGTTTAAACGACGACCGTGTAGCAATTGATGCCTTTGGCGACAGCGCTCAGCAAATATTTAAAGATGTAAAACACGTACAAATTATTGCCTGTGGTACGTCATACCATTCAGGTATGGTTGCACGTTACTGGCTTGAGCAATTTGCTGGCGTTAGCTGTAATGTTGAGATTGCCTCTGAGTTTCGTTACCGCCAATCGTATGTACACGAAAACAGCCTACTTGTGACTATTTCTCAATCGGGTGAAACAGCCGATACGCTAGCTGCATTACGTTTAGCTAAAGAGCAAGGTTACATGGCATCAATGACCATTTGTAACGTACCTGGTTCATCGCTTGTACGCGAATCTGACCTTGCCTTTATGACCAAAGCCGGCGCTGAAATTGGTGTAGCTTCTACTAAAGCATTTACCACGCAATTAGTTGGTTTGTTAATGCTTACTGCGTCTATAGCGCAAGAAAAACAGCTTGATCAAAGTGCCATTGTAAATGCTATAAAAGTACTTCCTGCTAAGCTTGAAGAAACATTACTACTGGCAGATGGCATTGCAGACCTTGCAGAAGAATTTGCAGACAAGCATCACTCGCTGTTTTTAGGTCGTGGTTCGCAATACCCAATTGCAATGGAAGGTGCGCTTAAACTTAAAGAAATTTCGTACATTCACGCAGAAGCCTACGCAGCGGGCGAGCTAAAACATGGCCCACTTGCACTTATTGATGCCGACATGCCAATTATTGTTGTAGCACCAAACAATGAGCTATTAGAAAAGCTTAAATCAAACGTAGAAGAAGTACGTGCACGTGGCGGCATTATTTACGTATTCGCAGATAAAGATTCACACTTTGAGTCAGACGACACAATGCGTGTAATCAACGTAAACCACACTGACGACATTATTGCGCCAATTGTTTACACGCTGCCATTACAGTTACTGTCGTACTATGTAGCGGTAATTAAAGGTACCGACGTTGACCAACCACGTAATTTAGCTAAATCGGTTACGGTTGAGTAAGGTCAATTGGTTGGTAATTACTTGTTGAAGATTAAAGGCGCTTAATGCGCCTTTTTTTGTACCTCAAAGCCTGTTAGATTAAATAACACACTATTTTCTAAAGGATTAGTAATGCGTTTATTAACCGCTGTTTTTATATGTAGTTTATTTATATTTTATTCTAGTAGCACACTTGCAGAGCCTGATTTAAAACAGCAAACCATTAGCTATACGCAACAAATACATACTATTAATTCAGCAATTTTAAACGAAGAGCGCACAGTTGTAGTCCAGCTTCCAAAGAGTTATCAAGCTAATCCAAACAAAGTTTATCCGGTCATTTATCGCCTTGATGGTGCGGGTAACATACCGCTTATAAGTGCTGTGATGGAGCGCTTGCAAAATGATAATCGTGCGCCAGAGGTTATTATTGTCGCTGTTGAAAACACTAATCGACTCAGAGATTTTTACCCTACAGTGAATAAAGAGCCACAAGGCCCGGTAGGTGAAGGCGGTGGTGCAGCAAAGTTTTTAGTATTTATTGAGCAAGAACTTATGCCCTTAATTAATAAAAGTTATCGTACGCACAATTATAATGTGATTGCAGGGGCCTCTGCGGCAGGCGTGTTTGCACTTTATACAATGCAAGCTAACCCTGAGCTTTTCCAAGCACACATTGCTTACAGCCCTGCGGTTTGGTGGAACTATGGCGCACCGGTAAAAGCAACTAAGGCGTTTATTAATACATCAAAAGACCTAAATAACTATGTTTACATTAATATAGGCGAAGAAGCAGGCATAATGCGTGAGCGATACAATGAACTTCAGCAAGCTTTGCAATCTAATAGCTTGCTAAATTTACGCTTTTTTAGTGATGCGTTTGATGGTGTCTCGCATAATCTGACTTCGGCCGCTGGTTCATTTAATGCCTATCACAACTTATTTTTGCCTAAACAAATGCCCATAAGTGATTTAACTGACGATGTAACCTCTATTGATGCTTATTATCAAAACTTATCTCAACAATGGGGCGAGCAGATTGCGCCACCGGATCGCGCTGTTAGATCACTCGGTTATAACTTAACGGGCAGCAAGCAATTTACCCGTGCTATTGAAGTGTTTAAGTACAATATAAAAAACCACCCAAAATCAGTCGATGCGTTTTCAGCCTTATCTTATGGCTATGAAATGCAAGGCGATACTCGCCAAGCGCTTAAACAGATGGAATCTGCTTTAGCCATTACAAATGACTCATATCCTTATATAAATTATTTAAGAGAAACAAAAGCTAGGTTACAAGCAGAACTTAGCAAGAACTAATAATATTGCTAACTTAGTTGTTGGCTTTTTATGAAAGCCTCTTTAAGTTTGGAGTGCTCACGGTGACAGTCAAATTTCCTCGAAGCTTGTAGCTCGACGCTCGCAGCCATTACTTAAACCACATTAAAATCACTAATCCCTACTTAATAAGAGCTAAATACGCTAAAATTACAGGCTACTTTTTTAGCAATAAGCCCACAATTTTATGACCTCAGCAACAAGCCCTAGCACCTTTAACGATCTTGGCCTTATTCCAGAGCTACAAGCTCGTTTAACCGATTTGGAATATAACCAACCTACGCCAATTCAAGCTAAGGCGATTCCAAGTGTACTGGCTGGTAGCGATTTAATTGCGGGGGCAAATACTGGCTCAGGTAAAACAGCGACGTTTGCTTTGCCTATGCTACAAAAAATGTTTGTTGAACAAGGCGCTAAAAAAGCAGCGAGCAAAGGTAATTTTGTCACTGGGCTTATTTTGGTACCTACGCGCGAGCTTGCTACGCAGGTGGCCGATAGCGTTAAATCGTATTCTGCTAACTTTAATGGCGCCATTAAAACGGTGGCGGTATTTGGTGGTGTGTCGGTTAATACACAAATGCAGGCTCTACGCGGCGGCGCCGATATCATTGTTGCAACGCCAGGGCGTTTGCTCGATTTAATCTCAAGCAATGCTATTAAGCTCGATAAAGTAACGACCTTAGTGCTTGATGAAGCCGACCGCATGTTAAGCCTTGGCTTTACCGAAGAGCTTGCTGAGTTATTAGCGTTAATGCCTGCTAAAAAACAAACCATGTTATTTTCAGCAACCTTCCCAGAGCAAGTCACACAATTAACGCAAGAGCTGTTAACCAACCCAGTTGAAATACAAGTTCAAAGTAAAGACGAAAGCACGCTTGTACAGCGCGTATTTACAGTTAATAAAGGCGAAAAAACTACGGTTTTAGCGCATTTAATTAAAGCGCATAAATGGCGCCAAGCGCTTATTTTTGTAAACGCTAAAAAAGACTGTGAGCACTTAGCAGGTAAGCTTGAAAAGCGTGGTATTAACGCACAGGTATTTCATGGTGATAAAGGCCAAAGTGAGCGTACTCGGGTAATTGAAAAGTTTAAAGCCGGTGAAATAGAAGTACTTATAGCCACCGATATAGCAGCCCGTGGTTTAGATATTGCCAAACTGCCTGTTGTTATTAACTTTAACTTACCGCGCAGCCCCGCTGATTATATGCACCGTATTGGCCGAAGCGGCCGTGCCGGTGAAGTTGGCCTAGCGTTATCGTTAATTGATTACGAAGACTTTCATCACTTTAAAATAATCGAAAAGAAAAACAAACTGCGTTTAGAGCGTGAAGAAGTAACCGGTTTTGCGGTAAACCAAGCAAATCTTGATGCAGCACAAGCACTTAAAAACGACAAGCCAATGGCAAAGCCCGCCGGCACAGGCAAGAAAAAGAAAAAAAATAAAGCCGACGATATAGATGATGTATGGAGTGGTTGGAGAAAAAGATAAGCCTTAATACATATAAATCATTAAACTCGAATTATTAAAAAACCCTGCACATTTGCAGGGTTTTTTTGGTATTAGCTAATATTGCTATATAGCAAATTAAAACTTAGACGGAGCTGGTGGCACCACTAAAGGTTGCTTAGGGTTTTCTTTAAGCTCCTTTAGTAACTCCTGTACAGCACGTTCTATTGATGGATCTTGGCCTTTATAAATAAGCTCTGGGCGATCAACCACTTTAATATCAGGAGCAACGCCTTCGTTTTCTATAATCCAGTTACCTTGGGTATCTAAAATACGGAAAGTAGCCGCAATAACTTGCCCGCCATCTACAAGAGCAGGGTTGCCAGAAATACCAATTAAGCCACCCCACGTACGCGTACCAATTAGCTTACCTAAACCCGCTTGGCGGAAGTAGTAAGGAATTGCGTCACCGCCTGAGCTTGAATAGCCGTTTATTAGCATTGCTTTCGGACCGTCGTGTGCAAACTGTGGCGTTTTAGTCGGCTCGGTGCCTCGGCGTTTCCAATAGTTAAGTGGTTTACGTGCAAGCCAGGTGATCATATGCTCAGGAATATAGCCCCCGCCATTGTAACGGTCATCAATAATCATGGCGTCTTTGGTTGTTTGCGGCATGTAATTTTTAAACATGGCGCGGTTACCTTCATACGCTGTATTTGGCAAGTGTACGTAGCCAATACGCCCGTTTGATAGCTTATTAACGTAGGCTGCACGCGAGTTAACCCAGTCTAAATAACGTAGGCCTTGCTCACTGGCTACAGGTTTTACAGTTACTTGCCACGCGCCTTTGCTATGCGGTTTACTGTTTAGCACCAGCTCTACTTGCTCGCCTTGGGTGTTTTCAAGGAGTTCGTAAAAGTTAGCAACGTCTTTAACCGAGCGGCCGTTTACCGCAATTATGTAATCGCCGTTATGTGCTTTTACGCCTGTAGTACCCAGTGGTGAGCGGAAATCGTCATGCCAGTTTTCACCTTTAAAGATTTGCTCTATTTTTACATAACCCGATGGATCGCTTGCAAGCTTAGCGCCTAATAAACCGTGGTTTTTACGCTCGGCTTTTGGCATATCGCCCGATTGCACGTAAATATGACCTGAGTTAATTTCGCCAGCAATTTCGCTAAGTACGTAATCAAGGTCGCTACGGTGGCTAATAGCATCAGCCATAGGTTGGTATTTAGCTAAAATAGCATCCCAATCTTGTCCGTGATGGTTTTCGTCGTAGAACCAGTCACGCAATGTGCGCCAGCCTTCTACGTACATTTGTTGCCACTCAGCTTGCGGGTTAATTTTAAGCGTCATTTTGCTTAAATCTAGCTTGTTGGCGTCTAAGTCTTGCTTTGGTTTCGGCTCGATTACACTATAACCGCCACTTGTATGTACAAGCAGGTGTTCGCTGTTGCTCGATATAGTGTAATGGCTAACGCCTTTAGCCACGGTTTCTAGCTCGCTATCGTGCTCGGTGCCTATAAGTTGTAAACCACCATTAGCAAGTGTAAGCACGCCGTCTTTTACTGCGGTTAAGCCACGGTAATCGCCAGCAGGAGCATTAAGCGCGGTAACACGCTGCATAAAGTCGCTGCTTTGCAGTGCGTTTTTAACTTTTTTGTCGTCTTCTTTTTCGTCGTCATCGTCTTTTACAATCGTGGTTTCGTCACTTTGTAAGGCAATAAGCGGTTTAACACTGTCGTTTACTGCAGCCGCATAAATACGGGTGGCGCGGTTAAACATGTAGTCAAACTCGTAGCTGCTAAACGCAAGGTTAAAGTCGCGCTCAGAGCTAAAGTAAAGGTATTGGCCATCTGGCGAAAAGGTTGGGTTTTGCTCGTTACTCATTTCATCTGTTAGGCGCGTTACCTTTTCTTTTTTAAGGTTGTAGTGCCACAGTGAGGCATAACGGTTTTCGTTATTTTTAACATACACAATGTCTTGGCTGTTAGGCGACCACGTATACTGAGTAATGCCGTCTTCGTCGTAAATGCCGGTATCAATTTTGTGTTGCTTGCCCGATTTTGCATCTAACCACCACAGTGTGTGGTTTTTATCTGCAAACAACAGCTTAGTGCTATCGGGTGACCAAATAGGCGTAAAGCGCCAAATAGTGCCATTGCTAGTGAGCTGTTTAATGGCATTATTTTTACTGCGATCTTTTAAGTAAATTTCGTACTCGCCGCTTTCATCGCTCATGTAAGCAATATAACGCCCATTTGGCGACCAACTTGCGTCTATTTCACGGCTCTTATCTGTGTACGATAAGTTACGCGTAGGGCCTTGTTTAACAGGTACACTAAATAGCTCGCCACGGGCTGTAAATACAGCACGTTTGCCATCGTGAGAAATCGACATAGAATCAATAAAGTCGCTTACATTTTTGCTGTACGGCATAGCGTATTGGCGCACACCGGCAATGTTAATGCTCAGCTTAGTGCTTTTTTGTGTTTTTGCGTCAAAGCGATATAAGTAACCGCCGTTTTCATACACAACCGCATTAGGGCCTGCTGAGGGCCAAAGTACGTCAAAGTCTTTAAAGTTGGTGAGCTTTTTAGGCTCACTGCCTTTGCGGTATTGGTAAAGGTTTAGTGTGTAATCACGGTCAGATACAAAATAAATATTGTCGCCAACCCAGGTAGGTTGCTGGTCGGTTGCACGGTTAGTGGTAAGTTGCTCTGAAGTGTTATTTTCTAAATCGTAAATCCATACATCTTGCGCACGGCCGCCACGGGTGCGTTTCCAGGTACGAAACTCACGGTCAATGGGCGTATAAACATACTTGCTACCATCTGGGGAGAGCATACCGCCGCCAGTTTCTGGAATAGCTAAAGGCTGCTCAAGGCCACCGTCGGCAGGGACCATATAAGGGCGACCCATACGTTTGCCCCATGGTGTGCGGTTTGCTCTAAACACCACATTTTTACCATCGGCGGTCCAATCTAAAACGCGGTAATCAAAGCCACCACGCGGCGGCATTGGGCCAACATCGTTGTAGTATGTAAGCTGCTTAAGGCCTGAGCCATCGCTGTTGATCACATATACTTGGCGGCTGCCATTATACTCAGCCGAAAACGCAATACGCTTACCATCAGGAGAAAACTTAGGAAATGTTTCAAAACCAATGTGGTCGGTTAAACGTTTGCTTTCGCCGGTTTGTGTATTAGCAATATAAATATCGCCGCTGTAAACAAAGGTCACGTTTTGGTTATGAATATCAGGAAAGCGTAGTAAGCGAGTGTCTTTAGTTTCATAGGCCGATACACTCGGTGCAATAACTGCAGCCAAGGCAAGCGCCAATGTTGTTAATTTTTTCATGGGATTACATCCTATATTAATAGCTGTTACATCATAACAATAAGGTTATAAATAGCGATGCACTTGCGATAAAAGGTCTGTTACAAAATGTGAATAAAAAAAGGTTGGCATTAAAACGCCAACCTTCAAGGGAGTACTCTTTTTAAAGAGTGAAATTAGTGGCCGTGATCGTCTTCTTCTTCCTCTTGCGCAATACCAAGCCAAGTAATTGCACTAGGAGCAAAAGTAAGCTCAACCTCACTTTCAATTTCTAAGTCTTCAAGGTGTACTTGCACAACGTGCTGAGCAATAGGGTCGGCTACATAAGCAAACTGACCATTTTGCGCCACTGTCATGCTAAAGCTCATGCCCTCTGGCATGGTTGATACATCTTGCTCGGTAATATCAACTTGGCCTTCAAGCTCCCAATGCATTTCGCCATCATGGTCGTGTGCACTAAATACATTTAAAAAGCCTAAGCTGTCTAATATTAAAAAGTGCTCGCCATGGGCAGAAAAAGAATACGACACAGCACTTGCGCCATCGGCTAGTTGCCATTCTAGTTCTTCCATTTGTGCTGTTGCTGGGCTAATAGTTACAATTACGGCTTCGCCGCCACCATGGCCAGATGCTACGCCAATAAAGGTCTCGCTATCTTCGTGGCCATAAATACTACCAATGCGTAAATCGCCAACGGCTGCAATGTTCGCTATTTTTTCAGCTTCGTATTCATCATCGTGCTGGTGGGCTAATAACACACCATCGCTACAGCCAAATGCCACGTAGTCGTGGTTTTGTGCAGCACCGTGTAAATCAGGGCACGTAAGGTCTAAGGTTTGTTCAAGCTCGTATTCACCATCATGAAAATGATAAACACCTACTTGGTCTGGCAGTACTTTAGCAACCGATGTGCTTTCGCTGTCATCACGGCGAAGTGTTGATAATAAATGCTCACCGCGTGGCTCTGCTACGCCGTGCATATTAATATTGTAACTAATACCCGGTAGCGTTGCTGTTGCGCTGGTTATGTCGTTATCTGTTAATACTTCAACAGAGGCAACCGTGCCTGAGTCTGCATCACCATCATAAAAAACAGCTAATTGGCCATCGTGTTTTACAAGATGAGTAGGTCGGCTGCCACTTGTTAGCTCATAACTGCTAGCCGCTGGGCTTTGCTCGTAGTCGTGTAAATGCTCGCCATGGTCTTCACGCCATAAACCACCATCAATAAAGCCTAAGTAATCTTGTGCGCGGCTTGCAATAACGGCATAACGAAAATCAGGTGATGACGATAGCGTGTTTGAATCATTCGTCAGGGTAAATGTTTCAAGTAAAGCGTTGTCATCTAGGTCGTAAAAGCTGGCTTCGTTGCTATCGCCTGCAAGCACAGCTAATCTGCCTAATGAATCGATTGTGTAGCCATCATCATGGTCGTGATCATCATCGTCATGATCGTGCTCGTCTTCTACAACAATAGGGTCTTTTTCTACAATATTGGTCTGGGCATCGCCACAGGCTGTAATAAATGTAGTGCTAATAGCCAGTGCAATAAGCTTTAATTTGTATAGTTTTTTCATGTTTATTTCCTTTAATTATAATTTTTTAATGCTTAAAAATAACCGCGAATGCCTAGCGCAAAGCTACGTCCTGGACGTGGTGCTATATCTTTTACAAACGAGCTGTGCACGCGTGCTTCTGTATCTGTTAAGTTGGTGCCTCGCAGGTACACAGACATATCTTGGTTTAATACTGAAAGGTCGTAAGAGATGCTTGCATCAACCAATGTGTAGCCGTCAGTTGCTGTTTCTTGTGGGGCTGTGTGGTCTTGCTTTTGATAGCGAGTAACGTGAATATGCGCACTTAATTTATCTGTTTGATAGCTTAACTCGCTACCAAAACGAAGTGGTGGAGTACGGGGTAAATCGCCGCCGTCTTTAAGGCGTGCACGAACGTAATCTGAGAATAAATCTACTTTAAATTCATCGGTTAACTGCCACGCAATTTGCGCTTCAAACCCGTGTAAAATTACGTCGTCTGTTTTAAATAAATAAACCGGCAATTCTGATGAATGGTCGTGTTCGTCAGCGCCTTCTTCTTCATCGCCATGGTCGTGGCCACTTTCGGCGAATAAACCGGTGTCTATTTGGTAATAGTAATTATCTACTTGGTTGTAAAAGGCATTTAAAATGAAGCCAACATCACCTTGGGTTTTACGTAGTGTTAAATCGATATTATTGGCTGTTTCTAGGTCAATTGTTTGACTAGATAAACCTAAATGGCCGTCTTCATCTAAATCAAATAGTGCACCTACTTCGTAAGTGCCAGTACCAATGTGTGGCCCAAACGATAACAACTCAGAAGCAGAAGGCGCACGTTCAGAGCGCGATACAGAAAGTCCTAAATTATAGTTAGGTGTAAAATCCCACACTACGCCTGCAGATAAACTGATTGGCGTAAATTCGTGCTCTACGTCAAATACACGAGTGGTTTCTGCGCTTTCTTCGTGGTCGTGATCATGCTCGTCGACTTCTTGCGCTTCATCATGTGCGTGAGCGTCAATATTTGGCAGTAATACGTCGCCTGCTTCAATGGTTACACGCTCAATACGCCCACCTAACTGCACTAAAAAATCACCAAAGTGTCTTTCTTCCATTAGCGCTACAGCAAAGCTTTCGGTTTCTGATGGAGGGGTAAAGGCCTCTTCACCTTGTGCTTCAACATCGCTTTGTTTGTAATGAAAGCTAATGCCGCCATTCCACTCGTTAAATTGGTTATGTAGTAGGTCTATACGAAATTCGTTTGTTTCGTTTTTAAATGTGGTGCCTACAGCGCCACCTTCAATTTCAGCGTGTTCGTAGTTGGTGTTGCCAACGCGCAGGTTTACTTTGTTTAGCCATTTATTATCTAGGTTGTACTCACCTAATAATTGCACTTTAGTTTGCTCTAAATTAGCAAATACGCTTTCTTCTTCGTCGCTGTGCTCTTCCTCTTCTTCATCGCCGTGGGTGTGGCCCGGAATACCGTATTGACGATTAAATTGCTCTACCGCTAAGCCAATAAAGCCGTTATCCATTAAATAGCTAGCGCCAACAGTAAAACCGTCAGACTCTTCATTACTGTTTTCAACTTTGTAATCGCCACTATGCTCTTCACCGTCGCTATCTATATCGGCAGCTACAGGTACCTCGTAGTCATCGGCTTCACGCCAAAACGCATCGGCATAAAATGCCACCGAGTCTGTGCCTGTGGTGGCATTAAACGAGGCTACTTTTTGGTTATCTACTGAGTTATGTTCTACGTTCCACTCGCCGCGTGTTGTGCTGTCGGTTGGTACGCGGTTATCTACTACATTTACTACGCCACCAATGGCGCCACTGCCATAAAATAGTGTTGCAGGGCCGCGCAATACTTCAATTTGTTGTGCGGTAGACGCTTCTGATGCAACAGAATGATCGGGGCCAACGCGCGACACATCACTTACATCAAGGCCATTTTGAGTAATAAGTACACGCGGGCCGCTTAAACCACGAATAATTGGTGTACTGGCTACCTTCCCGTGAAAGTTAGTATTAACGCCTGGAAGTTTTTCAAGGCTGTCGCCAAGGGTTGCAGCTTGTTGTCGCCTTAGTTGTTCGCCAGATAAAACACTAACAGGTGATGCAGATTCCATTGCCGACATATGAATAGGGGTCGCTTCAATATCAATAACTTCAATAGGCGAGCGCTTTAAATTAAACGTAACCGACTGGTTTTCATCGTTTGTTATTGTTATATCGCGATGAAGGTGGGCATAACCTGGCGCCACAACATGAAGCTCTTTTAAGCCATTGTTTAGCTCGGTTATTACAAATTTACCGTTTTCATCGGTGGTTACTTTAAGGTCTGAGCCTTCAACTTCTACTGTTGCATTGGTAACTACTTTACCTTTGTTGTTTAAAACAACGCCCTCTATTGTGGATGCAAGCACACTTGCAGGTAATAAAGCTGCTATGAGCACAGCTAATTGTGATCTACGTTTCATTTGACTACCCTGTTAGATGTTATATTATATCAATTATGCGAGAAATGTTATAATGTATCAATAGTAATTAACTGTTGTTACTAAAATGTCTCTTTAAAAGTAACGCTTTTGAGTAGAGGCACTAATTTAGTAGAGGAAATAATGAAGTCGAGTCAAAGTGTTATGGATCGTATGGCGATTGGATTATCGTTAATGTGCACCGTACATTGTTTTGCAACCCCGGTTATTTTAGCGCTATTGCCAAGCTTTGCTGTACTGCAAATAGATAGTGAACAATTTCATTTATGGATTCTTGCGGCGGTATTACCCACCAGTTTATTAGCATTGAGCCTAGGCTGTAAAAAGCATAAGCGTAAGCGTTACATGGCCTGCGGCGTTATTGGGTTAGCCTTTATGATATGTGCGGTATTGCTAGGGCATGAGGTTGCCGAAAAAGCGTTTACTTTAATTGGATCGGCTTTTATTGCTGCGGCTCATTGGTTTAATTACCAACAATGCCTTAAACATAATGACGATAACTGCCCGTGTTCAAGCACTGAATCTGATCAGGTAGCTTAGCGTTATCATTGCTACAAACAACTAACGTGTAGCACTTTAAATTAATCCCCTAGAGTTTAAATTTTTTAATAGCCTAAAGCTAAAAGTGAGTTAAAGTAATCATCCAATATTGGTTTATTACGCTTGGCTTAGGTTAATGAATACGGCTTTAAAATACTTACTGTTACTTTGCGCTTTAATGTGTTTTAAATTAAGCGCAAATACCCCGTACCAAATCCCTAGAAGTAGCGTTATAGAGCTCACTGAGCCCGCAACCAATCGGGTATATCCTGTTTTTATTCAGCTCCCTAAGTCATATAAAAAGCACCCTGAAAAAATATATCCAGTTATTTATTTAACCGATGCACCGTACACGTTCCCTATTGTGGCGGGAGCTACACGGTTTCCTATGAATACCGGAAAAATGCAGCAGGCTATTATAGTGGCCATTAGCTACGAAAAAGGCTCTAGAGGGTCTAATAGTCGAATTAGGGACTACACACCAAATAAGGCGCAAAGCTGGAAAAAACAAACCGGTAATGCGCAAAACCACGCGCTGTTTTTAAAAAATACTGTATTGCCGTTTATACAAAGTAACTACCGAGCAAGTAGCACTCAAAAAACTTATATCGGTAATTCTTTAGGCGGGTTATTTGGAGCCACTATTTTATTTACGATGCCCGATTTATTTAGCAATTATATAATTGGCAGCCCATCAGTTTGGTTTAATAACAATGCGATTTTAGCGCTACAAGCAAATAAACCTAAATTGCCTACAAAGGTTTATATATCGGTGGGAGCAAAGGAAACGCCACGCTTTGGTGAAGGGCAAAATATGGTGGAAGGGGCAAAGCAATTAACGCAAAAAATTAATGCACTTAGCAGTGACAATATTGAATTAAAAAGCGTTGTTGTTGAAGGGGCGAGCCATGCAACCGCATTTCCTACTACAGCTATACAAGGGCTTGATTGGGTGCTGGGAGGCAACAGCAATTAAACCCTAATATTTATAAAAGCACTAAAAGCTTAAGCGCTTTCAAGTTCCTGTTTCCAGTTTACTAATACTTCAATAAATTCTGGGCCTATACCACAGCAGCCACCAATAATACTTGCGCCCTGGCTGTACCACGTTTTTGCAAAATCTAGGTATTCTGCAGGTGAAATATCACGATACGCCTGCGAGCCTTCGTTGGCTTTGTAATCGCTTGCGATAGGTGTAAAGCCATTAGCAAACGCGCCTAAAACAACGCTTTTATTTTGTTTAGCTAATACTGCGTTGGTATCGCTAAAGGCTTGCTCTATAACCTCAGGTATTGAGCAGTTAAAGAAAATACCAGTAACATTTTGTTCAAGCAAAGCCGCTACTGCGTCACTTACCAGCTCACCAGAGCGAAGTGTCGCTTGCTCGCTTACCACATCATTTAAGGTAAATGCGTAATAACATGGCTTGTTTGAGCTTTTAAGTACATTTGCCATAACGTGCGCTTCTTCAATGCTCGATATGGTTTCGCCAATCCATACATCTACGTGCTCGTCTTGCGCCTTGTATAGCGTATCTAAAATAGTAAAAGCGCGTTCGCTTTCAAATAGTTCAGGGCGATAAGAGCCAAAGGTGGGTGGTAATGAGCCTGCCACTAATACATTTTGTGTAGCGTTTTGAGCTACTTCTTTTGCAATAACGGCCGCTTGTTGCGCAAGGGCTGCGCCTTGAGCTTGGTATAACGCTTCACCTAAATGAAAGGGCACACAGGCATAACTATTAACGGTAATTATTTCAGCGCCTGCATTAATAAAACCTTGGTGAGCCTGCGTTACAAAATGTGGGGCTTCTATTAGGGCTTGTGCACTCCACAGTGGCTGGGTAAATGGTGCGCCAATGCGTTTAAGCTCGCGTCCCATGCCGCCATCTAAAATAGTTACTTTATTCATAAAGGATTTCTATACAACTAAACAATATGGCGCTATTCAACCATAATTTTTTTAGATTCATAATGAAACTTCGTCACCTTTAACATGAAAAAAGCTCAATGCTTTTAATGCAAATATAAAAGCATATTTATCACTCAGGTTATGCACATAAAAAGACATAGTGCCATAGCTGAAATAATAAAAAAGTAAACCATACATATCAATACCTTAGGTTTATAAAAAGAAAGTGTCCTTGCGCTATTATCAGTAGTTGATAATATGTGTAACATATGTATAAGCATACAGTTTTTGATTAGTTAAACGCAGCTTTATGCACCGGCTTAAGCCTAATGAGTAAACTATTTGAGTAAGCTGTGCGAGTAAATAAATGAAAAACGTTAAACAGTCTCGTTGCGTGATTGGCATTAAAGGTCAAGCGCCCGATCCCGATTACCCTGTTGATATTTGGTTCGACTCACTTAAATCGGTAGCTAGTGTGCTGTCGAAAGAGAACAAGCAATTGTTAAAGGTGATTGTTGAGCAACAGCCACAATCGGTGACTGAGCTGGCCTCGCTTACTGGGCGAGCAGTCAGTAATGTCTCAAGAACACTAAAAACCTTGGGCAAATACAATTTAGTTGAAATGCAAAGTGTAAAAACCATGCTTCGCCCTATAGTCATCCATCAAGAATTTATAGTAGTAGTCAATAATGAACAATAAAAGCAATGTCCTTTTACAAGCAGAAGAGCTTATTAAACCTTTAGCACTTGAACATGTGCCACATGACAGTGCCGTTGAGGCTGTAATTGATCAGTGGATACACGCCATTGCCACTGATAGTCAGTTTTACTGTAATCCTGAAATAAGTAAGCCAGAGATGCTTAAAGAAGAGGTAGTTAATCAGTTACAAAAAAATGGATTACATACAACCAGAAGCGCTTTTTTTAGTGATGTGTTTGACTCTCTAAAGTTAAAACCAGATTTTGGTAGTAAATTTAGATTTATTGACTTATTTGCTGGTATCGGGGGCGTCAGGCTCGGTTTTCAGCAAAGTGGCGGCGTTTGTGTATTTTCTTCCGAATTTGATAAACACGCACAACAAACCTATAAAAATAATCATGGTGAGGTACCATTTGGCGATATAACGAAAATACCGGCAAATGAAATTCCTGAACACGATGTTCTTTTGGCTGGCTTCCCATGCCAACCATTTTCACATGCTGGCCTTAAACTAGGGATTGAAGATACTCGAGGTACTTTATTTCATGATATAGCCAATATTCTAGAAACGAAAAAACCTAAGTTTGCGCTGCTGGAAAATGTGAAAGGATTAATTAGCCATGATAAAGGTTACACGCTCAAAGTGATTCTAAAAACGCTAACTAAGATCGGATATAGCTGTAATATACCGAAAAGTGTTATTGAGCATGGCTCTACAAAGGAAATTCAAACATTAGCTAAAGAAATGGTTCTAAAATCAGTGGACTTTGGGATACCACAGAATAGGCAGCGAATATATATTGTATTGTGGCGTGATGGCGTGATTGATAAGTTTGAATATCCAAAACCACTAGACCATGAAGTTAAAGTAGGTGATAAATTAGAGAAAAATCCAGATCCTAAATTAACTATTTCGGATAGATTATGGGAGGGGCATCAACGAAGGAAAATTCAAAATAAGTTAAATGGAAAAGGGTTTGGTTATGGATTAGTAACTGAAGAATCTCCGTATACGAATACTATTTCTGCAAGATATTATAAAGATGGTAGTGAGGTTCTTATCTTTCAAGATGGTAAAAACCCTAGAAAGATTAGCCCTAGAGAGGCCGCCCGTTTGCAAGGTTTTCCTGATGAATTTGAACCAAGTGCTTCAAAAGTTCAAGCATATAAACAGTTTGGTAATAGTGTTACAGTCAATGTGATTAATGCACTTGCGACTAAAATATGCTTACTAACGGAATAGGCAAAATGACAGATTTAAATACTTACTTTGATTTAGTTTCGGGCCAGTCTAAGTTTCCTTGTGGTCTCGGAAGTTCAGGCGGCTTTGTAAATTTCAGAAATAGCGGTCAGCGTGGAAGCGTTAAAGAGTTTACGTTATCTTTGGAGTCAGTTTTAAGCGGATTAAAAGATATTAGCTCGAATTTAAATGAATTTAGCTCTATGACTCGCTATGTTGAAAAAGAGTGGCGAGATAACGGCTCTAAGCATTTCTCTGATTTAGCTCTTAACTCGATGATTACCGTTCAAACTAAGCCATGCTTTACAACCTTTTCTAAAATAATTGATTGGGCTACTGAGAAAAACTGTTCTGAGTATGATGATAACGTAATTGATTTAAGCCCTATATCTTTAAACACGACGATAGAAAAAATAGAGCATTTGGCTTTATCTTTTTCACCAAAAATTCGTGCAGAAAATAAAATAAAAACTCTTTTAATTAATCGGTTAGACAGCAGTCTTCTTTCCAAGCCCTTCCTCCTTCTCGCTGGTATTTCAGGAACAGGTAAAACCCGTTTTGTGCGTGAGCAAGCAAAAACCTCTAAGCAATTTTCAGAAACTTATTGTTTAACCTCAGTGCGTCCAGATTGGCATGAACCAAGTGACTTATTGGGGTATATTTCGCGGCTTACTCAAGATGGCAACGCTGAATATATCACTACCGATGTATTAGATTTTATAGCTAAAGCATGGCGTGCAATTGCTGATAGCGGATTAAGCGTGGAAGTGCAAGATAGTGACGAGCTAGGCGAGCGCTTAGTAGTAGCGGGCGAGCGTGATGCGCTTGAACAGGTATTACCTTACTGGCTGTGTCTAGATGAAATGAACCTTGCGCCCGTTGAGCAGTATTTTGCCGATTATTTGTCGGTACTTGAAACTCGTGAATGGACTTGGACGGGTGACAGCTTTTCGTACAGTAGTGATGCACTATTAAAACCCGCTACCATTAAAGCAGTGGCTAATAAAGAAAAGCTACGCAAGGAGCTAGGCTTTGGTAGCGCTGAGGATGGTAAGTACAACGAGCTTTGGGCGCTTATTTGCCAATATGGTTTAGGTATTCCGTTTAATTTGCTGGTGGCTGGTACGGTGAATATGGATGAAACTACTCATGGCTTTTCACGCAAGGTGATTGACCGTGCGCTTAGCTTTGATTTTGGTGAGTTTTTCCCTAACGACTATGCAGACTTTTTCACCCCAACTAATTATAATAAGCGTCTTAGTTACCCTATTTGGTCAAACGCCAGCAAAGCGGATTTAGCCAAAACCTTTGATGTTGATGGCACTAAAACTGTAGCGTTTTTATCGGCGGTGAATGCGGTGCTAAAAAACACGCCGTTTGAACTGGCCTTCCGCGCTCTTAATGAATTACTACTTGCTGTTGCGAGTAGCCAGCCACAAGATGACCTTACCCTAAAAGCTGTGTGGGATGACTTTATGATGTGTAAAGTGCTACCGCGTATTGAAGGTGATGAAGATAAATTAGTAGGGCAGAACCAGCATAATATTTTAGAAGCACTATTAAAAGTATTAGAAGAGCAGTTGGCTGGGGCTTGGGAAAACGGACGACCAGATTTGTACCGCGAAAAGCTAGATCCAGAAGGTGAAACAATTACTGTGGATTGCCGTTCTAAGAAAAAACTAAGTTGGATGAATGAGCAACTTGTGCGTGGCTTTACCTCTTTTTGGCCTTAAATAAATAGCACTTTTTAAACTTTGGCGGTAATGGACCATGGCTAAAAATATCGAATTGTTAAGCTATGAACATGATGACTTTGATATTCATGTATCTACTGATAACTTAGATTCCCCTCGGAATAAATTAAAACGGACATATGTGTCACGCTCTGTTGAGCTGCCAAAATATGACGAAATGCTTATTTGGGTTGGCTCTCAGCCAATGTTGCCTAGCTTTGATAGTGAGGGTCCGCCACATATTCAACCGTTCTTTTTTGAAAACCGCCAATATAGATTTGAAATTGAATTTAATGACCATGTTGATAAAAACTCTTTTTCGGTTAATCACAAATATGCTTTGCTAGATCGAAGTTTTTTTGCTCATCCTAAACGAAAATCGTTAAATGCTGTGATTAATTTTGGCAATGATGTTGGGTTATGTCACTTTGAAATTAAATACAGTGTTAATGGAGTTTGGCAATCTATACCCGTCGCTTTTACAGTCTATGCAACTAAAATGATACAAGCTCAAGATTTGAGCATTATGAACCATGAAATTGATCGTGTTTATCCGCTGTGGCGGTACAGTATTAGTGGAAAAACAACGCATACTCAAGGTAAGTCAACTAGACAACCAGAGAAATTTGAACTCTTTTGGTTAGCGCAATTTGAGCGCTTAGTTGACGAGTTTAATCAAGGTGTAAAAAGAGTATTAAACGCAGCGCATAATCGGTTGCAATCTTATACTTTTGAGCAGAGTTTAGAGAGGGTAAATAAACGATTAGGGGCTAAGCAGGAGCAAAAAGCAAAAGAGTTAATAGCATCGAAACGCTCATCTCGAATTACTATCAAAAAGCAGCGCTTGAATATTGATACCCCAGAAAACCGCTTTATTAAAATGGTACTTGCGAAAACTAAAGCCAACTTATCTCAGATACTATTAGAAATTAATGCAGATAAAGACTCAAAAGTATCTAGTTCATTTATTAGAGAGTTAGACGCGTGGCGCACCCAAGTTGCTCAGTATACAAAGCATGCATTATGGCATGAGGTGGGTGTTTATAAAGGGCAATATACCGAGTCTAAAGTGCTGCAAGAAGCAGCTGGTTATTCAAAAGTTTATAAAGTTTGGCAGCAATTGAAATACTACTTAAATGGAAGCATTGGAGAAAGTCGTTTATCGATGAAGTCTGTTGCAGAAATTTATGAAATTTGGTGCTTTTTAGAGGTCAAGTCGATTATTGAATCTTTGGGCTTTAAGCCACAAAGAAAGACACTAAGCCACCTCAAACAAGTGCAGTTTGAGAAGCAATTTCCTAAGGATGAGATGGCTGCTGCTTTTGTATACCAACACGAGAGTGATGGTATGCAGATTGAGCTGGCGCATGAGCCTTCATTTACACCTAAAGGCTCAGTTAATCGAACTTGGCTTGCAAACCACCGTCCGGATATTGTGCTTCGTGTTACCTTGGAAAATGGGGAAGCTTTCTTTATTTTATTTGATGCAAAGTATCGTATAGATACCACGCAGTTTGGTGGTAAAGATGCCGTACCTGAAGATGCTATAAATCAGATGCATAGATACCGTGATGCGATTATTCACCAACAGCATATTGAATACGAATTACCATTAAAAAGTCGTCCTGTTCTTGGCGCATTTGCTTTATTCCCAGGTTTTTTTCCAGAACAAAAATCTGAACAAAACCCTTATGCTGAAGCTATTAATGAAATTGGTATTGGCGCATTTCCATTATTGCCAAGTGCAGGGAGTCAGGATTCCACTAACTATTGGATAAAAGAATATTTAGCTCAAAAACTAGATAAAACGCGCAAGGTTTTAGAATACAAACAATCTTCGTCATATGATTATCATTTTGTTGAAGATGCCGTTCGTATTGCCCCTTATGGCGTAAATGTGACTAGACATACTGGTTTGACATTTGTAGCACCAGTAAATGAACTAGATCGTGATCAAACGTATTTGGAAAAAGCCAAAACAGGTAGTTTAAAGGGTTATCATACAAGACTTATTGCGACTAATCGTCAAAATGTACACAGAAACATTATGCGCGAAATACGTTACCTTGTACTTACTGTACGCGACAGCAATCAAGATACAGAGCAATTAGGAAAATATTTATATTCAGTGGACAGCGTGAAGCTTTTACCTAGGCGCGACATTGATAAGGAAATAACAGGAAAAGATAGTGATGCTATCGAAAAATACTGGGTGTTTGAGTTTTCAGATGCGCCAGTTATTTTACCTAAAACTATTACGAAATCTTATGAAGAGCACTTCAACTTTAAACTAACTCCAGCAGAACGTTTACCTGAAATTTCGCATTGGGATGAGATTCAGGGTAATTTAGAGCTGTACAAAGATTTAAGTCCTATTTGGTAAAAAACACCTAACAATCGTGGTGTATTTGTTGGTGTATAACTCAGCGATGAGTTTAAAAAAGTGCCCTAAACCGTCTTGGCGTGAGAAGCCTAGTTATATTAATTATGTAGAAGGTGAAGTGAATGGCAGAGCATACCCCTCAAGCTCCACAAGGAGAGTTTGTTCTTTTTACTAGCGCAGATGGTCAGACGCGTGTTGAATGTCGCTTTGAGTCAGATACCTTATGGCTATCTCAAGCTGTAATGGCAGAGCTTTACGATAAAGATGTTCGTACAATTAACGAGCACCTTATCAATATATATAAGGAAGGTGAGCTTGTACAAAGCGCAACCATCCGGAAATTCCGGATAGTTCGGCTAGAAGGTACTCGCCAGGTATCTCGCGAAATTGATCACTACAATCTTGATGCGATTTTAGCCGTAGGCTACAGGGTTCGCTCACAACGAGGTACACAATTTAGACAGTGGGCGACTAGGATATTAAAAGAGTATTTAGTTAAAGGGTTTGCCATGGATGATGAGCGTTTGAAAAACCCGCCTGTGGGGCACTCTACCGTTCCTGACTACTTTGATGAAATGCTTGAACGCATTCGCGATATTCGAGCTAGTGAGCGACGTGTATATTTGCGAGCTAAAGAAATTTTTACAATGGCTGCCGACTATGAGCCCTCTAATCAAGAAACTAATCGCTTCTTTCAAGCTATACAAAATAAGCTGCACTATGCCTGTACGCAGATGACGGCTGCAGAGCTTATTTTCAACCGTGTAGATGCTAATAAGTCAGATATGGGCTTAACCAGTTATAAAGGTGATGAAGTGCGTAAAACAGACGTCACTGTCGCTAAAAATTATCTGCGAGAGGACGAAATTAAAGAACTGAATCGAATTGTGAATATGTGGCTTGATTTTGCAGAAGACCAAGCGCTGCGACGCAAGCAAGTTTTCTTACAAGATTGGACTGATAAGCTTGATCAGTTTTTGAGTTTTAATGATCGTGAAGTTTTAAGCGGCGCAGGGACAATCTCTAAAAAAGCGGCAGATGATAAAGCAAAATTGGAATTTGATAATTTTGCAAAGAGACGCCGCCGCTTGAAAGAAGCTGAGGGAGAAAATGCAAATATTTCTGCACTTAAAGCAATAGCTAATAAGGGTAAAAAAGGCTAGAGACGGCTTATCTTTTCTCGGTATGCAATGTAAAGCCTAAGTTTGTGTGTTGCACAAATAAGCTGTAACGCAGCATAAGTACAAAAAGCGCTGTTTTTTGCCTTAGAGAAAGCAATTTTTAATCATGGAAGACCAGTTTACCCTAACTGCGAGCGGCAAAATAACTTTATTAAGGGAAGCATATTAATTGGTATTAGTGGGTAGATAAATACCCATATATACTTAAGTAATTTACTTAGAAATATTGGGTATTTAAATAATTTTTACTCTGTTAATTTTATAAGCAATATATTTAGCTTACTTATAAAATACTTCTACTGTACCTTTTACTTTCATAAGTAAAGGTTGGCCGCGGCGGTCTAGCGCTTTAGGCGCGGCAATTTTAATCCAACCTTCGCTAATGCAGTACTCTTCTACGTCAAAGCGTTCTTTGCCATTTAAGCTTACGCCAATTTCGTGTTCAAACACTTCTTCTACGTAATGCTTGCTACGTGGGTTAATAGAAAGCTGAGCAGGTAATGCTGGTTTTGTTGAATCGGTCATGGTTTTAATCTTTATTAAAAAGTGATGCGCTATTGTAGGCAATCCACTCAATACGCTCAAGGTTTAATGCTTAGCTACTCAACTTAGCTACACAATACAAAGCCAAGTATTAACAGTGCTATCCAAATGGTTTCGGCAACAATCATAATTATTGGTTTTAAGCCTACCTCGGTGAGTTTGCCTAGGTTTGTTTTCATACCAATGGCGGCTATGGCGGCAATTAAAAAGAATCGAGAAAGCTCATTTGTGGTTTCAAGCACAATAGCAGGTAGGTTAAAGGTGCTGTTTATAATCATTAAAATTACAAAGCCAATTAAAAACCCCGGTACTTTTGGCAACTCGCCATGGTTACCTTTATTTGAGCGATTAATAACCACCATCATAATAAGTACTACAGGCAACAGCATAGCCACGCGTACTAGTTTGGTAAGTGTTGCTATATCGCCAGTTTCGGGCGATACCGAATAACCGGCACCCACTACTTGGGCTACATCGTGTATGGTGCCACCTAAAAATACCCCGGCGTTATGTGCATCAAATTCAAGGTAGTTAACCACAATAGGGTATAAAATCATCGCAATGGTCGACATGGCTGTTACGCCAATTACGGTAAGTAAGGTATCGCGCTCTTTATGCTCGCTGTTGGGCATAATTGATGAAATAGCCAGTGCTGCCGATGCACCACAAATAGCAACTGAGCCACCGGTGAGTGCGCCAAAGCGTTTTTGTAACCCAAATACCCGGGCAAGTACAACGCCTAAAATAATGGTGGTAAATATAGCGCCAGCTAGCATTAGCGCTGTTTGCCAGCCCAATGTAATTAAATCGCCCAGTGCTATACGGGTGCCAAGTAAAACAATGCCTACGCGTAAAACCGTAGTGCCAGTAAAGTCTATGCCTTTAGCGCACGGGCTGTCGCTTTGATATAAAAACGACACCGCCATCCCTAATAATAAAGCAAACAACATAGCGGGCGCGCCATAGTGTTCACTTAAAAATAAGGCAGCAAGGCCAGTCATTGCAGCAATGCTGGCCCCTTGCCATAACGGGGAAACTTTTACCTTTAATGCACCGGTTAAGCTTTGCATTAGGCGTTAGCTGCTGTTAGCGCAACAAGCACTTGGCGTTTACGCTCGCCAGTAAATGGGCGGCGGCCATGCATAGCCATTTCGTTATCAACTAAGGCTACATCGCCATCTTGCCACGCTAAATCAAAGGTAAATTCTTTTGATAGCTCAACAATTTTTTCTAGCCCTTGTTTAGGAATGGCGCTACCATCGCCAAAGGTAATAGCAACCGATGGATTTTCGCGAACGCCTTTCCAGCCCATGTAAGCGGCAATAAGTTGGTTATAAAAAACCTGTACGCCGTTTTCAAGGGTAACTACTGCAGGTAAAACGGGGGTAATTGCTTTTAAAGAGCCATCTTCTAGCCATTCCCACTCGTAACCTAGCTCGGTAAGTTTGCTGTGTGCTTCTTCTTTGGTTTCAACACTTAGGGTGCTTTTCCAGCTGCGGCCTTGGCCCGATGTTGCATCGTCGGCTGCGGGCATGTAAGTGGTGTACTTTAAGCCTTTTTGTTCAAAGTCATTGGCTAATTGGCTATCAAACTGCTTTAAAGCGCTAAATAATTTATCTGAGCGGCAAAGCGGTGTCGCGCCGCCTTCCTCAGCTGCTGATTTACAAAAAAAGAACAGCTTACTTGGCGAAATAGGCGTTTGTGCCATTTCGTGATGAAGGTAAATTTCAACATCTTTTGGGGCTTCGTTAGCGGTAAATACACGCTCGGTAAAGTTAATACGTACCGCGTTAGATAGCGACTCTTGGTACGTAAAGTTGTCGTAATCAAACCCAGCTGAAAACGTATCAAAGGTTTCGGCGCTATCAACAGGAAAGCCTCTAAACAATACAGCGCCTGAGCTGCGTAGTTTTTTAGCCAACTCGCTTTTGTTAGCGCGAATAAAAGCTACCGCTTCTTCAACGGTGCTGGCGTTATTGTTATTAACTACAATGCACGGAAAAACCGAGTCATCAAACGTTAATTGAGTAGGCACTTGGGCATAGTTAAGTTCGGTAGCTGACATTTTATTATCCTAATCGTAAATAGGGTGAAAACGGTTAAAGGCAGCTTCACAAAAGTGCCCTGGGTCGTTAAAACGGCGGTTGCTATTAAGCGCAGAAATTTGCGCCATTTCTTGCTCTGTTAGTTCAAAGTCGAACAGCGCGAGGTTTTCTTTCATGCGTTCAAATTTAGAGGTTTTAGGAATAATGGCAGTGCCGCGTTGCACACCCCAGCGCAGCACAACTTGTGCTGGTGTTTTGCCATGACTTTGCGCTGCAGCTTTCACTACGCTTTGCTCAAGCACCGACTCAGTTTGATCGGCCATTTCAAGCTCAAGGTACGAAAGCGCACCCAGTGGTGAAAATGCCGTAACCGGAATATCGTACTGTTTTGCAAGCCTCACTAGTCGCTCTTGGGTTAAATAAGGGTGCGACTCAATTTGCAGCATGGCGGGTTTAATTGTGGCGTAGGTCATTAAATCGTGAATAAGCGCGCTTGAGTAGTTACACACACCAATGCGTTTTGCTTTGTTGTTATGTACTTGCTCTTCCATTGCTTGCCACGTTAAATGCAGTGGCACTTTTGCCAGCTCCATTTGTGGGTTTTGTGCATCTGGGTCTACAAACCACTCTGGTGGGTAGCGTGTTTCGATTGGTACAAACGTTTGCGCAATCGGAAAGTGAATTAAGTATAAGTCGAGGTAGTCGAGCTTTAAATCGCTCAAGGTTTTATCAATGGCAAGCTCTACATGCTCTGGCGCATGAAAAGTATTCCATAGTTTTGATGTTACCCATAATTCTTCGCGGGTACATAGGCCGTCTTTTATTGCTTGAGCAATGCCATCGCCTACTTGTTCTTCGTTACCGTAGTCTGATGCGCAATCAAGATGACGGTAACCTGCTTTAATAGCTTGGTACACCGTTTGCGCGCAATCTTCTTGTGCTACTTTCCATAAACCGAACCCGACTGGCGGGATGTTATTTAATGAACTCATTGGGAATTCCTGTTAAAATTGCATAATGACTTTGGTCTTGTATAAGATATAAGTTATTATACGAATCTAACAGTGTCAACACTGTGTTAACCGCAAGGCAATAAATGAAAGGTGTTAAAAAACCTACAGGCAGCAAAAAGGCAGCGTTTGCTGCCTTTAAAAAATATTTAATAAGTATGCGCTAATATAACTTACACGCGGCTAAAGCGCGGTTAATTAATCAAGTTCTATTTGGTAGTGGTAATGATCGCTACGGCATTTACTTAACCGGTATTCAATGCGTTTACCTTCGATTGATTCGGTAATGCGCGATACCAACAATAAAGGGTCACCGGCTTTAATAGCGAGCATTTTAGCGTCGGTTTCATCTGCTAAAACGGCTTTAATGCTGTCTTGGGTTTTATGCACGGTTTGGTTAAATTTGGTTTGGTAGTAATGATACAATGTGTGCGGAATATCACTACTTTGATGTATATCAGGAAAGAAACTTTGTGGTAGATATATAGTTTCGCTCATACAAAATTCGTTATCGAGAATGCGTCTGCGTACAAGCTTAGTAACTTTGTCTTTTTTATTAAGTTGCAGCGCATCAATAACATCTTGTGGTGCAGGGCAAAGCTCAACCGACAATAGCTCGGCTTTAGGTAGGTCGGCGCCTTTACCGTCGGCCTGTAGCGGAAAAAACCTAAACAGGGCATCTTGCGCGGTATGCTCAGATACAAACGTACCAACACCTTGGCGGCGAGTAACTATTTTATCGTCGGTTAATAAATTAAGCGCTTTACGCACAGTGCCTTGGCTTACGTTAAACTCTTCAGCAAGGCGAAACTCGCTCGGTAATACTTCGCCAGGTACCCAGCGTCTTTCAACAATGAGCTGTTTAATATAATCAGCCACTTGTAAGTAAAGTGGTTGAAAAGCCAAGCTTGGGCCACTTAATTTGTGATCAAACATAGAGTTACTCATTGTTATTTACCATTAAATTTAATCCACCTGTATTTATATCATAGGTGAAACTTTTTGCGCAGTTTTGCGCAAGCTCAATTAATTGTGAACTATTGCCGTGTAGTTTGTTTTTACATTATGCCTAAAAACAAATCGTTACACTACAATAGCGCACACGTAGGATATTTAAAGTGCTCAGTATTTCGTTAGAACTCATCTTGCTTATGGCGTTGTGCCTAAGCCTTGCCACCATAATGCAAACGCTTAGCGGGTTTGGCTTTGGGTTGCTGGTGGTTGCAAGCTTTACGTTGCTAGATGTTTTACCGCTCACTGCCACCACCTTTTTAGTGAGTTTATTGGGTTTAGTTAACTCAACCACTGTGGTGGTTAAAAATCGCAGTACAGTAAAAGTGCCCGAGCTTAAACTTATGTTGTATACCGGTATTCCGCTAATGCTGTTAGGTTTTATATTGCTTGAATATATGTCGGCGCATTTAACGCAGTTCTTAAACTTTATTTTAGGTATTAGTATTTTGCTATGTTGTGGCTTAATGCTAATTGGCCGTGATAGAGCAAATAAGCAAAGCGGGCGTGGCTCGTTTTTAATTGCCGGCGGTGTAAGTGGTTTGCTGGGTGGGCTGTTTTCAACGTCGGGGCCGCCATTGGTGTTTCAGTGCTATAAACAAGCTTGGTCTATTGAGGCCATTCGTAGCACCTTACTTGCGGTATTTACCATTGGTGGCTTAGTCCGTGTTGGTATTGCCTTATTTGGCACCTTACCCGAGCTCGACATTATGTTTTTAATTGCAGCGGCCATACCGCTGGTATTATTAGTAACGCAATTTGCTCGTAAATTAACGCCTTACGTTGATGCAAAATGGATTCGTATAATAGCAATTGCATTGCTTGGCCTAAGCGGCGTTTCGCTGGTGGCAACATCGGCACCGGGCATATTTTAAAAGTAACGATGTAAATAATTCATCTTAGGGTTATTTACATTGACATGGGGATTACAATTATTTAACTTGTGTCTTATACAAGACTAATAATTGGTTAAGGAACTCCCATGAATGCATTTGAATTACGTGAGCCAGACTGGAACGCAATAGAGCCAGCACGCTTAACTGCAGAGCCTAAATTACAAGGCCATGTGCTAGTTTTACCAACTCAATTTGGCGAGGTCAGCGTTACCATAAGCCAGTTTGGTTTACGTTTAAATGCAGGCTCCACGACGCATGACGAGACGTTTAAAATATTAACCACTACCCCTTCTAACTTACCGCTATCACTTAATAAATTAGACCAAGGCTTTGCAGCCACCGCCGGTGAGTACCGCTTAGAATTTTACAGCGACCCTTTTTACTTTAAGCTTTATAAAAACGATAAATTAGTACAGCAATCAGCAACTGATGGCCATTTTGTGCGCCAGCACCGTTTACCGCCACTGGCCAAAACTGATAACGGCTGGATTTTAAGCCTAGAGCTTAATTACGACGAAGCCGTTTACGGCCTTGGCGAAAAATGGGGCAAGCTTGATAAACGCGGCCAGCTTATTCGCTCATACAACCACGATGCACTGGGCGTAAACGCCGAAAAGTCTTATAAAAATACGCCATACGCATGGAGCCCAGAGGGCTGGAATTTATTTGTACACACGCCGGCGCCCGTTACACATGGCGTAGGTTACGCACTTTGGTCGCAGCGTGCTTATGTGTGTTTAGTAGAAGACGACGCGCTAGATGTATTTTTATACCAAGAGCAAACGCCTGCACAAAGTATAAATCGCTACTGCGAGCTAACTGGTTTTGCACCGGTGCCACCGCAGTGGAGCTTGGGTGTTATTTTATCAAAAGCGTATTACAAAGATGCCGACGAGTTATTGAGTGTCGCCCGCGAAGTACGCGCTAAAAACATGCCGTGCGATGTAATTACCCTTGATGGCCGCGCATGGCAAGACACCGACACCCGCTTTGCCTTTGAATGGGACCCAACACGTTACGCCGACCCAAAACCTGTGCTTGATGAACTAAAAGCCATGGATTTTAAAATTTGCGTGTGGGAATACCCAATGATCTCGGTAAACAACCCATTATTTGCTAAAGCGGCCGAGAACGGCTGGCTAATAAAAGACAAACGCACAGGTAAAGCGTATCAATACGAGTGGGATTTAAGCCCCTTTGGCGAAGTACTTACGCCATTACCAGAGTCGGGTATTTTAGATTTTACTCATCCCGATGCTTACGAATACTGGCTGGAGTCGCACAAGCCTCTGTTTGAGCTTGGTGTTGATATGATAAAAGCAGACTTTGGCGAACAGCTAGAAGACGAAAACATGGTATCGCATAGTGGCGACAGCGGCATTAGACTGCATAATGTTTATAGTATGCTGTACAACCGCTGCGTTTATGAAGCCGCCGAAAAATACTGTAAAACAGGGCCATTTTTATTTAGCCGCTCAGCGTGGACTGGCAGCCAACGCTTCCCAGCACAATGGGGTGGCGACCCACAAGCCGATTGGCAAGGCTTAGCAGCGAGTATTCGCGGCAGCTTAGCGTGGGGCATGTCGGGCGGGCCATTTTTTGCAACCGACATTGGTGGTTTTTACAAAGATACGCGCGATGCAGAGCTTTATGTACGCTGGGCGCAAGCGTCGGTATTTAGTGCGCACATGCGTTTACATGGCATTGGCCCACGCGAACCGTGGTCATACACCGAGCAAGCAAGTGACGCGGTATTTGCAGCGCTTAAATTACGCTATCAGTTAATTCCGTACTTACAAGAATGTGCAGAGCAAGCACAGCAAACAGGGCTGCCTATTCAGCGTGCTATGGCATTGGCGTTTCCTGATGACGTACTGGCACATAGTTTTGATCAGCAATTTATGTGCGGCGAAAAACTCCTTGTTGTGCCTTGTGTTGTACCAAACGGTAAAGTTAAATTTTATTTACCACAAGGCGAGTGGGTGCGATTCCCTGATGCACAAACATACCAAGGCGGCAAGTATTACGAAGAAACACTTGAGCTTACACAAATGGCCGTATTTGTTCGTAAAGGCGATACGCTCATGCTAGGCCCAGAGGTTCAACACACAGAGCAAGACATGAGCCAGCTAACAGCATGGCCAAAATAAAACTCGGTTAATAGCAAACACACACAACACACGTAACACACACAATAATAAAGATATTAGCTTACTTTTTACCGAGTAAAGTAAGCTAAAAGGGGCGCAAGATGGAAGGTATGAACATTACCATGACACTGCTATCGTGCTTGGCGTTTATGGCGCTGGTAGGATATATCTCGTACCAAAAAACCAAAGGGGAAGTTAACACCCAAGACGGCTATTTTTTAGCGGGGCGTGGTTTAACAGGTACATTTATAGCGGGGTCGATGATCCTCACTAACTTATCGGCCGAGCAACTTATTGGCCTTAATGGCTCAGCGTATGGTTACAACCTAAGCTCAATGGCGTGGGAAGTAACAGCTGGGATATCAACCATTATAATGGCGCTGATCTTTTTACCGCGGTATTTAGCCGGCGCGTTTTCTACCTTGCCTGAATTTTTACGGGATCGTTTTGACGATACCGTACGCCGCATGACGGTGATCTTATTTATGGTAGGGTATTGTTTTATAACGATCCCTTCTGTTTTGTACTCAGGATCAATTGCCGTTCTTAGGCTGTTTGATGTGCCCACCTTATTAAACTTAAGCTATCAAGCAAGCTTAATTGTCACCATTATTATTGTGGGCTCCGTGGGCGCTATTTACGCGGTATTCGGCGGTTTAAAGGCGGTTGCAGTATCAGATACCATTAACGGTGTTGGGTTATTAATTATTGGTATTTTAGTGCCTACCCTTGGCCTTATTGCCCTTGGCGATGGCAACTTTGCCGATGGCCTAAGTACACTGGTAAACACCGATACCGAAAAGCTTAACGCCATTGGTAGCAGTGACGATCCCGTGCCATTTGGCACCATTTTTACCGGTATGATCCTCGCTAATTTATTTTATTGGGGCACCAATCAGTACGTGATCCAGCGTACACTGGGCGCTAAAAACTTAGTAGAAGGCCAAAAGGGCGTGTTGTTTTCAGGGTACTTTAAAGTGCTAGTACCCTTTATGATGATGATCCCAGGCGTAATTGCGTATCACCTTTATAAGCACGAAAGCTTACAAACCATAGATTTAGCTTACCCACATTTAGTTAAAGATGTACTGCCTCAGTACTTATCTGGGTTCTTTTTAGCGGTGCTACTAGGTGCGGTATTTAGCTCGTTTAATTCGTTGTTAAATAGTGCCGCCACGTTGTTTTGTTTAGATGTATACAAACCCATGAAAAAAGACAAAGTAAGCGACGAAAAGCTCATTAAAGTGGCCAAAATTACCAGTATTGTAATTGCTGTTTTATCGTTTATTACCGCGCCATTACTGATGTTTGCGCCAGAAGGTTTATGGCACATCATTCGTGTATTTACCGGATTTTACAACATTCCGGTCATCACAATTGTGCTCGTGGGGTTATTTACTCGCAAAGTGCCTGCACTGGGCGCTAAAGTGGCTATTGTTTTTCATGTTATTGCCTACACTTTGCTTAAATTTGTGTGGGATGTAGATATTAACTTTATCCATATTTACGCCATATTATTCTTTATTGAGCTGGCCATTATGTTAGGTATTGGCTACTACAAACCTCTTGCCACACCATGGAACTTTACCCGTAAAGCCGAGGTAAACCTAAGCCCGTGGAAATACGCACTGCCTTGCGCGATTGTATTAGTGAGCTTAATTATAAGCTTGTACATACTATTTTCTCCGCTTGGATTGGTGGGTGGCACCAGCGTGTACTTTGTACCAAGCTTAATTGCTGTTTGGACTAGCGCCTTTGTGCTTAGCTGGTGGAGCGTACGCCGATGGCATAAGCGTTACCAAAGCAGCTTGGCGCATATCGGCGTTGCTAAGGCGACATAATGCGCCGTTATATTCTTTATACAAATTTTAAATCACATTTTATTCACATAATGTTTGCAATAGAACATAAGTTTGTTTAAGTTTATATCTCTTATATAAGACATAAGAGATATAAGGAAAATAACTACAACACTCTGGCACCGCTTTTTAGCAACCCACACACTTGCTAGCGCGGTAATTTAACAGCACACACGCACAATTTGGAGAATGACATGAGAGCTAAAAAGTCCGTCTTAAGCTTGGCAGTCACGTTAGCAATGACAACGGGTTTAGCACTAAGCACGCAAGCACATGCGCAGCAAGAGCAAACTGAACAACAAGCAGAGCAAAACAATAACGACCAGTTTGAAAAAATTGTTGTTACCTCACAAAAACGAACGCAAAGCCTAAACGAAGTACCACTTGCGGTGTCTGTACTTAATAGCGATCAGATTGATTCGGCGTTTGCTAATAACATGGAAGGCCTGCAGTCACTTGTACCTTCGGTGAGTTTTAGAAAAGGCACCACAACCCGTAACTCAGCGCTAACAGTGCGTGGTATTGGTACTATTTCGTTTAGTATTGCTGCTGAGCCAAGTGTGGCAACCGTAGTTGATGGCGTGGTGCTAGGTCGCTCTGGTCAAGCCTTTGCCGATTTATACGATGTATCTCGCATTGAAGTACTACGCGGCCCACAGGGTACCTTATTTGGTAAAAATGCCTCGGCGGGTGTGGTAAACATTACAACCAAAGATCCTTCGTACGATACCACCGGCAGCGTAGAAACCTCGTTTTATCAAGACAACGAATACCGCTTTAAAGGCGTGGTAAGCGGCGGCTTAACCGACGACTTAGCAGCAAGCTTAACCGTGTTTAAAGGTAAGTTTGATGGCTATATTGATAACGTTTACAACAACGAAAAAGTAAACGGTTACGACCGTGAAGGCGCACGTGCTGTATTTAAATACGAGCCAAGCGATGACTTAAACGTTAAATTTATTGCCGAATTTTATAACGCCGACGACGACTGTTGTGCCGATTTAGAAGCCCTGCCAAGTGGCCGTAACCCAGATTCAGACGCAGCCCCTAACAGCAACGGTATTGTTGATGGTGTGGCCGATATTGACCTAGACCAGCGCAAAGTTGATCACGACTATGAGTCGCGCACCATTGACGAACACAGCGCGTTTTCGGTACAGGTTGATAAAACCATTGGCGACTACACATACACCTCTATTACTGCGCAGCGCTCGTGGGATAACACCGAATACCGCGAAGGCGACTTTACCTCAATTGCTGGCGACAGTAACGAACCGGTATTTGGCGCGCCCTTTCAATTACACGATTTAGGTGCTCAGCAGTGGGATCAGTTTTCGCAAGAATTTAGAGTTACTTCAAACCTAGCGGGTCCGTTTAACTATGTGGCTGGCTTATTTTACTGGAACATGGACTCGCAACGTAACTTTACCCGTGACGCGAGTTGTCAAAATAACGGTGGCCAACTAGACGCTGCAATGGCGTATTACGCACAAAATAACTTAACCGGTGCAGAGCTTGATGCCGCATTGGCGGACTTAGACGGCTACACACAAAGCTTAGGTGTAAGCTGTAATGCTAACGATATTGTATCGGCAACCGCGTACATGAGCACCGAGTTTAACAACTGGGCAGCCTTTGCCGATGGTACTTACGATTTATCTGAAGACTTACGTGTACTGTTTGGTATTCGTTATACCGACGATGAAGTGTCGTACACACACCGCCGCGTAAGCAATGACGAATTTGGCCGCACCGGTGTAGGTGTACGCTCAGCAGCACTAAATACTGACGAGTCAGGCAGTGCAGAAGAAACCAATGTGTCGGGTCGTTTAGGTATGCAATACGACCTAGGCGATGGCCAAATGGTTTACGGTACTTACTCGCAAGGGTATAAAGGCCCTGGTTTTAACGTGTACTACAACTTTAATCCAGATAACGATAGCCGCGAAATATCGCCAGAAGAGTCAGACGCGTACGAGTTAGGCTATAAATATGCAAGCCGCGACTTTGTATTTAACTTTGCTGTATTTAGAACCGAAATTGAAGGCTTTCAAGCCAATAACTTTGACTGTTCAGACGGTACCTGTATTACCCGTTTAACCAATGCTGGTGATGTAAGTACACAAGGTGCTGAGGTTGACTTTATGTGGGCGGCTACCGATTCACTTACTTTAACCGGTGGTATTGCGTACATTCAGGCCGAAATTGACGAGTTTAATTGTCCGGCAGAAGTAGAAGCAGGCTCATGTACTGACCGCTCTGGCTTAGATGTCCCGTTTTCGCCAGATTTAAAGTACTCACTAAGTGCTGATTACTTTATTGAAACAGAGCACGACTTTAATATTCATATTAACGGCTCTTACATTTACACCGACGAGCAATACTCAGACCTACCAAACAATGTAGGCGAGTTTAACCCAGCTGCGTTACTGCCAGATTACGGTATTTTAAACGCAAGTGTGGGTTTATCGTTTAAAGATGATGCATTTAGAGTATCGCTTATTGCTAAAAACTTAACCGATGAAAGCTACGTAACCACCTACAGTGGCGACAACTTCCGTTACCAAATTCCGCGTGATGCAGAGCGCTACTTTGGTGTATCGTTTAAGGCACGTTTTTAATTTTATAAATATATCCCTGTGAAAATTGTGCTAAGCGCAGCGTTTAACCGCTGCGCTTTTTTGTGTCTTAATTTTGTCATGGTTTAGTCATTGTTTTTTAATTAAAAGTACTCTTAGAGGTCACATCTATTTTCTATAGTGCAGCGGTTACTTATTTGAGGTTTACGCTTCAAGCAAAAAATAACCACTACACAATGGGAATAATAAAGGATGAAAATTAAAAAAGTTGCTGCGGCAGTTGGCTTAACGTTTATGTTAAGTGCTGCAAGTCATGCCGATGTATTACCACAAAGCCAAACAGACAATGACTGGTATACAAATGCCCAAACTACACTCGCCACAAAAACTGCGCTTGCACAAAGCCAGCAAACAACAAAAGCTAAAAACGTTATTTTATTTGTAGGCGATGGCATGGGTGTATCTACCCTTACCGCAGCACGTATCTTAAAAGGACAAAGAGCGGGCGATTTAGGTGAAGAAGGTTATTTAAGCTTTGAAGAGTTCCCGTACTCAGCACAAGTAAAAACATACAACGTAGATGCACAAACACCGGATTCTGCAGGCACAATGACCGCGATGATCTCAGGGGTTAAAACCGATGTAGGCGTTATTGGTGTAGACGAAGACATAGAGCGCGGTGTGTGTTCAACTGTATCGGGTAATGAGCTTTTAACAGCAACAGAACTTGCTGAAATTAAAGGCCTAGCAACCGGTGTTATTTCAACAGCGCGTATCACCCATGCAACGCCAGCGGCAACCTATGCTAAATCGGCAGACCGTAACTGGGAAGATATCTCAGACATGCCAGAAACCGAAACTGCATGTGAAGACATTGCCTCGCAATTAGTTAATTTTGAAAAAAATCTAGAAGCACGTTTTGTAGGTACCGACGTAGACGGTCTTGATTTTGTAATGGGTGGCGGACGTCGTCACTTTTTACCAAAAGATGAAGCAGCTAATTCAGCAGATGCACTTAGCGCTGTAGAGGGCGATCGTACTGATGAGCGTAACCTAGTTACTGAGTGGCAAACACAATACCCACAAGGTACTTATGTTATGGACCAAGCAGGCTTTGATGCTATTGCTGACGATGCCACTAAAGTGTTTGGCTTATTTAACGAATCGCACATGCAATACGAAGCAGACCGCGCAAACGATATTGCCGGCGAGCCATCGCTTAGCGAAATGACCAGCAAAGCAATTGATGTATTAGGTAAAAACGAAAACGGCTTTTTCTTAACCGTTGAGTCGGGCCGTATTGACCACGCACACCACGCGGGTAATGCCTACAACGCACTTAACGACACCATTGAATTTGCTAAAGCCGTGCAAGCTGCGGTAGATAATACCAACCCAGAAGAAACCCTTATTTTAGTAACCGCCGATCACAGCCACGTATTTACTATTGCTGGCTACCCTAAACGCGGTAACCCAATTTTAGGCCAAGTAGTTGCCGTAGGTGAAACCACACCAAGCCTTGCTGCCGACGATATGCCATACACCACAGTAGGCTATGCAAATGGTTTAGGGTTTAGAAACTTAGTTGATGAAACAGATGCCGATGCAGCATATACAACTGGCCCAGTTGCTGGACGTGTAGAGCTTAGTGGCGTTGATACTACCAATGTTGGCTTTCACCAAGAAACCACTGTCCCTCTTGGCTCAGAAACCCATGCCGGTGAAGATATTTCGCTGCATGCAAAAGGCCCAGGCGCACAGCTAGCTCAAGGCGTAATTGAGCAAAACGTAGTATTTCATTTAATTAATCAAGCTCTTGAACTAACTCAGCAATAATGGCGGCTAACATGAACAAATTAACAGTACTTTCTTTAGCAGTAATGGTCGCGCTAGCAGGTTGTAGTGACGACGACAAAGACGAAAATAATATTCTCGCGGTAGATAACACCATTGCAGTAGGCTCTGAGCAATGTGTTAATGGCGGCGTAGAAACCCAAACTGGCGTAGATACAAACGGCAACGGCGTGCTAGATAGCGACGAAGTTACCTCTTCTAACTTAGTGTGTAATGCACCTGCTACGTCACTTACCAGCGAGCAACTTGCCACCCTAACTACTAACGCATGGTATGGCGATGCACAAACAAAGCTTGCGGCAACACAGCAAGCTAATAGCGAAGTGGTTACTGAGTCTGGCAAAGCGAAAAACGTTATATTATTCGTTGGCGACGGCATGGGTATTTCTACCGTAACAGCTGCACGTATTTTAGCAGGCCAGCTTGAAGGCGGTTTAGGTGAAGACTACCAGTTAAGCTTTGAAAAAATGCCGTACTCAGGTTTTGTTAAAACTTACAACGTAGATGCACAAACGCCCGATTCAGCAGGCACAATGACGGCAATGGTATCAGGTGTTAAAACCGATGTGGGCGTAATTGGTGTAGATGAAGACATTGAACGCGGCGACTGTGCCACGGTAACAGGCAACGAACTGGTTACCTCGTTAGAGCTTGCTGAAATAGCCGGTAAAGCAACAGGTCTTATTTCAACCGCACGTATTACCCATGCAACACCTGCAGCAACGTATGCTAAATCGGCTGACCGTAACTGGGAAGATAACTCAGATATGCCAGAGGGCACAGAAGCCTGTGAAGATATTGCATCGCAACTTGTTAACTTTGAAGCCAACTTAGAGTCGCGTTATGCGGGTATTGATGTTGATGGCATTGATGTTGTAATGGGCGGCGGACGTCGTCACTTTTTACCAAAAGATGAAGCAGCAAACTCAGCCGATGCAGTAAGCGCAGTAGAAGGCGACCGTACTGATGGCCGCAACCTAGTAACCGAGTGGCAAACAACTTACCCAAGCGGCACTTACGTTATGGACCAAACCGGTTTTGATGCAATTAGCGACGATGCCACTAAAGTATTTGGTTTATTTAACGAATCGCACATGCAATACGAAGCCGACCGCGCAAACGATGTAGCGGGCGAGCCGTCGCTTAGCGAAATGACCGAAAAAGCAATTAACGTACTCGATAACAACGACAATGGCTTTTTCTTATCGGTAGAAGCAGGTCGTATTGACCACGCGCACCATGCGGGTAATGCCTACAATGCCCTAAACGACACAGTAGAATTTGCAAAAGCTGTGCAAGTGGCAATGGAAAACACTAACCCAGAAGAAACGCTAATAGTAGTAACTGCCGATCACAGCCACGTATTTACTATTGCAGGCTACCCTAAACGTGGTAACCCAATATTAGGTAAAGTTGTTGCCGTAGGCGAAACCGAGCCAAGCCTAGCTGCCGACGATATGCCATATACCACAGTTGGCTACACCAACGGTGGCGGCTTTAGAGATTTAGGCGATGAAACCGATGCCGATGCAGGTTATGCATTTGCACCTGTTACAGGGCGTGTAGATTTAACCGATGTTGATACAACTTCAGCGGGCTTTCACCAAGAGGCACTTGTACCACTTGGCTCAGAAACTCACGCAGGTGAAGATGTTGGCGTATACGCAATGGGCCCAGGCGCTCACTTAGTTACAGGCACTAACGAGCAAAGCTTTTTATTCCATGTAATGGACTTTGCGGCTGATTTAGTAACTACCGCTGATGAAAAAGTAACGCCATAAGTAATTTAATACGTACGCTCAGCACATAAAGTACGTATTAAAAATGAGGTATATAAAACAACTCGTACGCTGTGCGAGTTGTTTTTTTATGTCATAAAAATGCCACTGTAAATGGGTATGGTAATGCCTATTACAGTGACGTTTAAATAAGAGATAATTTAATGAAACTAGCATTATTTTTAATGGCAACACTTGCCAGTACCAGTACCCTAGCGCAGCAATGTAATATTGATAGCGCGCATTTAAAAGCCGACTATAAAATTACCAATACTCATAAAAACGAGCAAAGCACGCAGTCACTTACGCTTTGGCGAAACAACACACAAGTTGCGCATCAGCGTGAGGTAATTACTGAGCTTTGGCAGCACTTAGCTAACAAGCAAATTCGCCCAATTCGTTATTTTAATGCCCAACAACGCGGTATTGAATATCAGCCATCTGAGGTACGCGGTGTACAAAGTTGGAGCGCTAAAAATCAGCTGGTGGATACGCATTTAATCGAAAAAATGACCCTAGTTAACACCCAAAGCAGCGGCTGCGATGAAGTAAAAAACTACACACTTTCTGAGGGCGGCAACCAATTTAAACTCGCTTTATTTACCAAATCAAACTTGGTTAAAAGCTTTAGCGTAACCAATAAAAAAAGCGATACCCATACTTTACTAAGCCTTAATGAAGTAAACAGTAATAAAGCAGAAATAACCGCACAGTTTGCCAAATGGGATCGCTTTCAAACCACCGATTATGCCGACATTGGCGATAACGAAAACGACCCGTTTTTAGCAAAAATGATTAACCTTGGTTTTATAGAACACGGCGCAACGGGGTTTTATAATCAGCAAGGTAAAGTGATTCAAGGCGGGCACCATCACTAGGTTTTAGCGTTTTTAAATGCAGTAGCTCATAGCTGAAAGGATGATCGGTTATGAGTTACTTCACGAGTTAATACAGTCGCAACCATCAAGTAATACTTTCGGCTACCTTCCTCTTACTTCTAAAGCAACTCTTGATTTCCAACATATTTATAGTTGGCAATAATTTATACAATTTGATACTAATACAGGTTCATAGAAATGCTTTCTAAAACTAAATGATAGAGCACTTAAATTTATTCATTAGTTTTTTATACAAAGGCATTAATGCCTCCTTGAGTAATTTACCATGAAAACATTTAGTCAGAAGACACGAAAAAACATACAGGCTTGTTGCATGGCTCCATTTGTAATTTTTCCTGCACTATTAGTACTATTTCTGATTGGATATGGTTATTCGCTGGCTACCGGTTACGTGGTCTCTACAACAGGCTTTGAAGCTGGGGTTTTGATGGCGTTTATTGGATGGCTTTTAGCTGGCTTATTAACTCTTTGTTATGGTTTGCCGATAGCTTTGTTGCTTCAACATTTTAATAAATTCAAACTTCGTTTTTTACTCCCTTTAAGTTTAGTACCCACTTTCATAGTATTTTTAGCCAGTAAATCAGAGCATGGGGTGCTATTTATCTATGCTTATAGTTCAGCTATTGTGGCTTTGGCTTACTGGTTTATATTCACAAGGCAAAAGGTGTGGGGCGTAAAATAATGCAAAAGTTAAATGTGCCAGTAGATTGGATTGAAAGCTCTACTCCCGTTCAGCCTGGTCTCTATTTCGTTGCATGTAGATATAAGACTGGGTTCGGCTCTTACGATTATCTAAATTGGGATGGAGAGAAGTGGCTTAAAGCTGACTCAATAAAGGTTGTTGGTTGGGTTTCCCTAGGAGATTTTTTGGGCTTAATAAATGCTGGTTGGCCTATGAGTGATGACTTAGATAAAGAGCTTGAAGAGCCTAGTAATAAAAATAAAGAAAAATTTAAAGGACATGAAGGTGAATTTTTTGAAGTTGAGTAACATACAAAGTTAATTATTTAGAAGTTTTGCCTCTTAGCGAGGCAATACCATTATCTCTAAAAACTCAACTACCTAGCACTACTCAATATGAGAATCATCAGGCTTTTTAGGTCTATCAGCTAGCTCTGTTAGGCCGTCTTCACAGTCGCCGCTATCGCAGGTATTTAAATCACTTTGTGCCTGCTTGTCTTGTTGCAGTACTTGTTTTAAATCTTCCATACGTTGGCGCACGGCTACGCCGTAGCTGGCGTCGTCGCCCCACAGTTCGGCTAGTTGCAATACAGCAGCGCGGTCGTGGTCTCTAAATAGTTTTCCGGCGCGCTGGGCATCTTCTTTATTGTTACCTAATAGCTCTAATGCATCTACCGCTAGGTTAATGGCCGAGTCGACCGTTTCACGGTTAAAGGCATCTACTTTTAAATTAAGTAATTGATAGGCGTGGCGGCGGTCGATAGCGCGGGCAACAATTTTAAGCTGCGGGTAGTTTTTATGCGCAAGCTTAATAATTTCGAGGGTTTTGTCTGCATCGTCTATTGCCACAATTAGCATTTGTGCGGTGTGCGCGCCTGCGGCTTCAAGAAGTTCTTGGCGGGCAGCATCACCATAAAATACGGTATTGCCAAAGCGGCGTAGGAGTTCTATTTGGCTTGGGCTGTGATCAAGTACAGTAATGTCGTAGCCTTGGGCGTGTAATAAGCGCCCCATAATTTGCCCAAAGCGCCCGTAGCCTGCAATTATAACGTGTTTAGCACTGCTAATTTGCTCGGGCTTATCAAACTCGGGCGCGCTGTTACTGGTGCGTTTTTGTAGCTGCTCGTAAGCCATTAATAACAGTGGCGCAACCAACATTGAAACAGCCACCACTAACGTCACGAGGCTTGTTTGCTCTGGCGTTAATATGCTTAATGTAGTGGTTACGCTTAAAAGTACAAAGGCAAATTCGCCGCCTTGTGCCAGCGCTAGTGCAAACAGTAAACGCTGCTTTTTACTAATATTAAAGGTGATGGCAAGGGCAAATAAAATGCAGGCTTTTACTACAATAAGCAGCGCAACGAGTGCAATAACGGTTGTAAATTCATCCGCTAATAATTCAAAGTTGATTGATGCGCCAACAGTGATAAAAAACAGCCCTAAAAGTAGGCCTTTAAAGGGCTCTATATCGGCTTCTAGCTCGTGTCTAAATTCGCTTTCGGCAAGGACCACACCGGCTAAAAATGTACCGAGTGCTGGAGATAAACCAATACTTTGCATTACAAGGGCAATAGCCACCACTAAAAACAGCGCAAAAATAGTAAATATTTCACGCATGTGGGTTTGAGCTATGTATCTAAATAACGGCGCCGACACATATTTTCCGCCGGCAATAATAGCGGCGATAACCGCTACCGATACGCCAACTTGTTGCCATACCGGCCAGCTTGCAATAATGGAGTCGCTAATGTCTTTTGAGCTACTTTGCGGCGCAAAAGCCAGTAGTGGTAGGAGCGCTAAAATAGGAATAATGGCGATGTCTTGAAACAGCAAAACCGAGAATGCATTTTGCCCGGCTTCTTGCTTTAGCCAGCCTTTTTCTTCAAGGCTTTGCAGTACAATAGCGGTTGATGACAGCGCCAGCATTAAGCCAATAGCCAAAGCGGTTTGCCAATGCATGGTAAAAACCCAATAACAAAACGCAAAAATAGCCGCGGCGGTAAGTACGACCTGTAAGCCGCCAAGCCCTAATATTGAATGGCGAAGCTTCCATAAACGGGCTGGTTGTAGCTCAAGGCCAACCAAAAACAGCATCATCACTACGCCAAACTCGGCAAAGTGCATTACATCTGTTTGATCGCCCACAATACCCAGGGCGTAAGGGCCAATTAGTATGCCCGCAATTAAATAACCAAGTACCGAGCCAAGTCCCACTCGCTTGGCGATAGGTACAGCCACTATGGCCGCCGCTAAGTAAATTAAAGCTATTTCTAACACGCGTATATCCTAATAGTATCAAGGCTTTTAGCATGGCTTAGTGGCTTTAAAAATACAATGGGTCATGTGGCTGAAAATGGATCATTTAGTCATAATTAATCGGCTACTTTTACGGGGCCGCTAATGTTATCAATACTTACATCGCCTGAGCCCGATTCGGTAATGGTAAGCCCCATAGCGTGGTTTACACGAATGTCGCCCGAGCCATCTTCAATGGTTACGCTTGCTTGCACGTGCTCAATGACTAAATCGCCAGAGTTATCGTCTACATCAACTGCGCCATTAATGTTATTAATGGCCATGCTGCCTGAGCCGTCTTCAACAGTTAAGGTGCCGCGCACATTACTAATACGCATATCGCCCGAACCATCATCAACTTCTGCGTTGCCGCTAACATTATTAATATTTACGCTGCCAGAGCCATCGGTAAGCGCTAAGTTGCCCGTGATGTTTTCAAGGGTTATATCGCCTGAGCCATCTTCAATAGTAAGGTTTTTAGCGCTGTTGATAGATAAGCTACCTGAGCCGTCTTCTATATCTATATTATTTTGCATAGCGCTTATTGCAATGTCGCCAGAGCCATCATTAATATCGAGCATTAAATTACTTGGCACAGTAACCACTAAATCAATGTGTGGCGATTGGCCGCTGTAAAAACGCATACCGCTGGCAGTATTGTTGTTTGCAACTAAGGTAGCTTGTTTGCCATTTTGCTCAAGGGTAAGCGTGTATTCGTCTTCAATATCGGCGGTAAAAATTGTGGCATCTACACTTATGCTGGTGGCATTGGGCGAGCCTTTTATTTCAAGAGAGCCTGCACCGCTTAATACGTTTAAGTATTCTAGATTACTGCTTGGCAGTGATAACTGCTGAGTTTGTTTTACTGAGGCAACGCTTGGTGATATATGAAACACACAGCCGCTTAATAATAAAATGCCGCCAATAAGTGAAAGTGGTTTTGTAATGTTAGATACAGTTGATGAACTCATGTTTAGTCCTTTGTGTTTGTTATTTATGCATGTTTTGTATAAGCATAGTAGAGCAAAAGCGAGACCAACTTTAAGTTGTTGATTTTATTAGGGTGGCATATGTTTATGAAAAGTGGATTTACTAATAAGTGGTTAAATACACTAAGAAGTAATTAAAAAAGGATGCACATGGCATCCTTTTTAAGTGTTTGCTTTTAGGTTATTTATTAAAAGCTGTAAGTAATATTACCGTATAGGAAACGCCCGTCTAATCCGTACGGTGCATATGGTGTGTACGGGAATATTTGGCCAAAGTCAGAGTAACCAATGTTATCTACCGTTGCTTGCGGGTACTGATCGAATAAGTTGTTTGCACCTACTGCAAACTTCCAGTATTCGTCTGGGCGGTAGGCAACTTCTAGGTCGGTGATCCATTTAGGGTCAATGTACTCATCGCGATCGGCGGTAGTTGAAATATCAGCCACTTCACCGTAGCGCGTTGCACGAAGGGTGGTTTGCCATTCGTTAAAGTTCCACACTGCTGATAGGTTCCATTTGCTATCTGGCGTGCCTTCTTCAAAGCGGCCTACTTCGCGGCGCGCAAATACAACGTAGTCGTCACCTAGTGAGTTTAGCTCGCTTGGGTTGTCGTCTACGTGCGTTACTTCGGTATCGTTAAAGTTAGCCGCTACGTTTAAGCGTAAATCACCTAAATCGCTTAAATCTAAGTTGTAGGTAGCAACAATATCAACACCTTGCGTGCGCGAGTCGATAGCGTTAGTAAAGTAACGTACGCTTTCTGTGTTTAGCTCGCCGGCATTTTGCAGTATTTCTACTACAGCATCGCCCTCTAGGTTTTCAGACAATACAATACGGTCATCAATATCAATGCGGTAGGCATCTACAGTTAGGCTAAAGCTGCCTTGTGTGTACATAAAGCCAGCCGTTACGTTTACTGACTCTTCGGCATCTAGTTGTTCAGCACCTAGCGCTTGCGCTGCCGCTGAATCGGTAGGGAATAAACCTACTTCAAACGGTTGGTTGTTCTCAAGTACGGTAGAGATTTGGCGGTACGAGCTTTGAGCAAGTGATGGCGCACGGAAACCTGTGCTAATTGCACCACGCAATGATAGGTTTTCGTTAATGCTGTAACGCGACGCAAGCTTTGATGTAAACGTATCGCCAAAGTCGGTGTAATCTTCGTAGCGACCCGCTAAAACAAGGTTCCAGTCTTCTGTTAGGTAAGTATCAAACTCAACAAATACAGCTACGTTATGGCGGCTTTCATCGGTTACGCTTTCTGGGCCAAAACCAGCTAATACTTGTGCGCCACCGGCAGCAATTGGATTGCCATCGCTATCTAAAGCGGTAATGTAAGAGGCTTCTTCGCCTTGCTCAATTTTGTAGCTTTCGTGGCGGTACTCTGCACCTACAGTAAAAAATACGTCATCTGGCAAGCCAAAATCTAGCACTGTATTTGCCGTAGCGTTCACTAAAAACTGATCGTAAACCAATGCACCGTTGTCAAATTCGGTTGGGCTGTCGGCACCAAGTGATGTATTTATACTATTTACAACCCCAAAGCCAAAGTCGTTGCGGCCGTAGTTGGTACTTACATCCCAGGTCCATTCGCCAGTTTCGCCTTGCAGGCCTAGGGCAAATGAGTAATCTTGTACGTCGGTTTCAATTTGCGGTAAAAAGCCATCCGGATACACTTCTAACACGTTGCGGCTGTCTTTTGCACGGCGGTAAAAACCACCTGAGTTACCTTCGCGTTTTGAGTAGCTACCAAACGAGTACAGGTTATAGCCGTTATCAAAGTCGTAACCCATGTTGTAAAACAGTGCGTAGTCTTCAAGCTCTGCTTTACCAAAGCGGTGGTTGTAACGGTCGATAGTAAATTCGCGTGGGTCTAGGCTGCCATCTTCTAAGCGGTCGTATTGCTCGCGCGGGTCAAAGCCTGAGCGCTGCGTAGAGTCGTTATCACGATACTCAATTGATACGTTCACAAAGCCGTTATCTAAAAGCTCAAAACCAGAGTTTGCGCTAATTGTACGACTTGCGCCGTCGTTTACTTCGCGGTCGGCACCGGTATTAAAGGCAAGGTTGCCATCGGCATCTGCGTAGGTGCTTTCTAGCTGAGGTACGCCAGCCATTTGGGTGTCGTACTCGCCGTAGGTTACGCTTACGCTGCCGCCTTCTGAGGCATCTTTAAGTACAATGTTAATTACACCGGCAATGGCGTCTGAGCCGTATTGCGCTGCTGCGCCATCACGTAGTACTTCTACGCGTTTAATGGCTGAAGTTGGGATCATGTTTAAGTCAACAGCGGTAGAACCACGGCCAACAACACCCGCTAAGTTTAATAGCGCGCCAGCATGGCGGCGTTTGCCATTAATAAGCACTAGGGTGTGATCGGGTGCTAAACCACGTAATACAGCAGGTTTAGCGTGGTCTGTACCATCACCCATGGTGGCGCTTGGGTAGTTAAAGCTAGGTACTTGGTTTGCCAGTATTTGGCTAATTTCTAGCTGACCCGTGCTTTGCATATCACCACTGGTAATAATATCTACAGGTACGGTACTTTCGGCAATACTGCGCAGGCTTCTGCGGGTACCGGTAACCGAAATCACTTCAATACTTTCTTGTGCTTGAGTGTCTTGTTCTGCAGCAAATGCAGGAGAATAAGACGCGCCAAGCGCAGAGGTAACGGCCAGGCTAAGTGCTACTTTTTTGGCTGATAATTGCTTTAACATGATGTTGATTCCCTTAAGGGCTGCTGACTATTGATTTTTCAAAGGAGCGCATAATATAGAAGGCACTACCTGTGTGCAAAGATAAAAACTGTCTAAGTTATTCTAAGTTGTTAACAACTAAAATGACAGTTTACGCCCGCTATAGACGTTTAGATCGCTCGAGTTGCAATCTTGTGTCGAATGGTTGCGAATTCAAGGGGAGTGTGAGTAAAAGTTATTAAAAAGTAAAAAGGCCACGCGAGTGCTTGGCCTTTATTTATTTTATAAATTACGCAAAAAATTATTCAGGTGCTACTTCTAACGTCGTGAATAGAGCATAACGACCGGCATCTACGCCTTCTTCGTTTACTTTAACTTTGTTAGAGGTTTCGATTAGGTATAGGCCTGGCTCTTTCCAGGTTGTGCTAAACATGCCGTTTTTATCGGTTGTTACTTTTATTTCCCCACGTTCGTTACGGTAGCGTGTATCGCCTTTTAAAATGCTTACTTCAATGCCTTCGCCCGCTGGCTTGCCATCTTGTAGTAACTGAAAACGCGCTTGCTCGCCAACAAATAAATCGTTTGGATGCGTTGGGCCGCTAAGCTCAAGGCCTAAACCAAGTTGTGCTGGCTTAGAAGTACCGTTACGGCTTACAAATGTATCTACTGTAGATATAACTTTAGTTGTGGTTACATCTTTTGCATTGCTTGGTAATTTAGCTTCTGACTTTTTACCAAATACGCGTTTGCGCTTACCTTCTTCGTTTTTGTAGAAGGTCATGTACATTGGCTTTTGCGTCATGGCAATGTGGTAAGTGCCTTCCTCTTTTAGGCTTACCGCCGCTGAGCTTTTACGCTTTAGGTAATAAGCACGAATGGTCTCAGATACTTCTTCGCCGTTTGGTGCAAGGGCCATAAGTAGTGTGTCGTCGTACTCTGCGCCTTTTTCTTTTGGCTTAAAGGCTTTGTCGGGTGCAAACATTTCGTTAGAAATACTCGCGTCAATCATTACGTAGTGCGCTTTGTCGCCAGATAATGACGTGTGCGAAGGTAATAACCAGCGCCCATGTGCACTTGCCGATGTAGATACCAGCGCCGATAAGCTAAGTGCGCCAATTAAAGCCGTTTTTAATAAATTAATTTTCATTGTATTTCCTTAAATTCAAATGATTAAGTAGCAGCTACTTAGTGCTTACGGTTACAAAACTTGTCGAAAATTCTTTTTTACCTTCAATGGTCACTTTGCCAGCTTGCGATAAATCAAGCTCTACGCGGCTGTAATCACGGCCGCCTTCTTCGCGCACAACCTCAATGTTTAAAAGGTATTTGCCAGGCTTTACGGCATTGCCGTCTAAATCTTTACCTTGCCAGTTAATGGTGTAAGTACCTGCACGCTTAGTTGCACCACTTATGCCGTCAAAGTTAATGTCGGTTTTACCCGCTTTACGCCACCATTGGCGCAAATCTTTAAACCATTCTGCTTTTTGAACCCATAGCGCAAGCGTAGTTACGTGTTTACGCTTTGGCGTTTCTAGCCAAACAGCTACGTATGGGCGGTGGTAAGGTTGTACATCAAGATCGGGTAGGGTTAATTCAATCTCTAGCTGTGGCGCTTGTGCCTGCGCATTTGTTTGAAATAATGCGGCAACCATTAATAGTGCTGCACTTAGTACCGTACTTACTTTTAACATTAAGACACTCCTTTAATTTGTGGCACCCAACATAAATAAATAACCAAAGGCGTTGCTATGCCTAAAACGGTTATCCATATTCCTGCTAAGCGTTTTTTTCTGTTTTGAAATAAAATAATCATCCCGGTGATTGAAAAAATAATCATCAATACCGCTGAAATATCAATAACCCAGCTCCACACGGCGCCACTGTGGCGGCCTTTGTGTAAATCGCCAATCAGGCTTAAAAAGCCACCGGTTTGGTAATCTAGGTTTAGCTCACCGGTTGTAAAATCAAGCTCTGCGTAAGCAAAACCTGCCGGTAGTGGGTAGTCGAGCATAACCAGCGCGTCTTCTTTTTCCCACTCAATGCTTTTAACTTTAGTGAGCGCATATTGCTCGGCAAAAAACGCTTCTATGTCTGGGTAGAGGGTGGGTAATGTATCTAGTTGAGTATTCGCTTTAGCCATTAACGCTTGAGGAATAGCGGTACTTACTTGGCCGTTGCTTTTGTCGTTTTTAAGCCAATCAACATGGTTAAGTACAATGCCGCTAACGCAAAATAAAATAAGCAAAAAAAACAAAGCTGTAGAAATATAAATATGGAGCGCACGGCTTGTGCTGTACAAAGCCCGCTTATTAATAAACGCCATAAAAACAGTAATTAAATTAAATTTAGAACATGATAATCATTTGCATTAACTATTACAAATTTACTTACTTAACTTTACATTAAATTTTTGGCTAAACGGTGTGTGTATGCAAAAAAGGGCGGTTATTTAGCGCTTGGTGGGTGCGAGGGCCTTAAAATTAGGTAAATCATAACGGCTATTTCAATTACGCCAACAAGGTAAATAACCCAAACAGGGGCGTTTGAGTAAAGCAAAAATACAAAACCAATTAGCATACCAATCGCGGCGTAGCATTTTGCTTTTACAGGCACTACTTTATGCGCTTGCCATTGTTGTAAGGTAACGCCGTAACGAGGGTGGCTAAGTAGCCAGTGTTCAAGCGCCGGTGATGAGCGAGTAAAGCAGGTAAGCGCAAGAATAAAAAAAATGGTGGTAGGCATAACCGGCAGCACAATACCAATAATGCCAAGAGCCACTAACAATAACCCAAGTGCTTTAAGCCATAAGTTTTTATAACAAATAAATACTGCTTTTATATTCACTTAGGCTCTTTTAAGTAATGGCTGTTAGTTAGGATTGTAGGCCAAATAGTTATAAAATCGAACCCTATAAACGCAAAAAAGGGCAAACTAAGTTTGCCCTTTTAAAATACTAAATATGTGTTACTTATTTAGAAGTAGTAACCTACGTTGATGTTAAAGCGACGTTCCGTATCGCCATCACCAGCAACAGAGCCACCAATAAATGGCTGGTTGCGTGCTTGAATAAAGTCAAAGTAAGTAAATAATGCACCGGCCGATACGCTCATGCCTGTTACGTTCATCCACGTATCTGGGCTGTCGTCAGACTTGTCGTAAATAATGCCGTAATCGTTATAAAATTGAACGCCTGTTACTGGGCCCCAATCAAGCGATAGGTCGTAAGCTACGTTAAAGTTGGTCATGGTTGCTTCGCTTGATACGGTATCGTAGTAATCAAACGCGCCAACTACAAAGCGGTTGCTGTTGTCGTCTAGGTCGTAGTCGTACTCGCCGTGCTGAAATTGAATATTCCAGTTATTAATTTGGCTATTTACATGAAACGCCCACGCGCCGTAGTTACCTGCACGGTCGTTACCGTCGTGCAAACCACCGCTTAGTAGTGATACGCCAATATCAGTTTTAGCGTTTTCACTGTGCTCAATTTGATACACTGTACGACCAGCAAAAGTATTGTACTCACCAAGGCGCGAACCTGGTGCGTCGTAGGTGCCTTCGGTTGTTGCACGGCTACCAACAATATCGTAAGAGTAACGTTCGTTAACTTCTGAGCTGCCATCAACGCCGCCTACTTCATCATTTTTGAAAAAGCCGAGGTCTAATTTCCAGTTGTCTTTAAGTTTACGGTTTACTGTTACACCTAAATCAAAGTCATCTTCTAGGCCAACGTAGTAGTTGGTGCTAAAAAAGTAGCTGTGTGAGTTGTAGGGGCCGTTACCAAACGGTACAGGTGCAATACCGGCTTGCGCTTCCCAGCCATCTGTAAATTCGTAACCTAAGTATGCATACTTAACAATGGTCATGTAATCGTAAAAACGAAAATCACCATTTACAGAAATATCACTAATTTCACCCGATAAGTTAAGGCGAAATACTTCAAAGTCTAAATCGCCGCCACGGTCTTGCGTGTCTTCATCGTAGGTGTTTGTGCTGTAGTTAAAACGTACGGCACCGCCAATTTTAATGCCTTCATCTTCTTGTTCAGGCGCAGCTGCGGCAACAACAACTTCTTTGTTGTCGGCCTTTTTACTGATCTCGGCAACTTGTTGTTCGTGTTGCTTGTTGATTTGGCTTTGCTTTGATTTTTCATCAGCAAGCTGCTGTTCAAGCAACTGCATTTGTTGCTTAAGCTGCTTTAATTGGCTTTGCAGTGTGTCGAGATCGGCTGCATGAGCAGTGCTTGCTGCACCGCCAAGCATTAGTGCTAGCGTTAATTTTGAGAGTTTAGTCATTGTTGATGCTCAGGTTTTGATTAAAAAATAAAAAAATTCAAGGTGCCCAAAAGCCCCTTACGAATGATGTAAGAACTAATTTAAATTTATTTTTTATTTTTTTTATTTATTTGGTGTTTGAGTTAACGCGCCTACCTCTAACAGAGGTGATGCGTCTAACTTATCAGCATCCATCATTGCTGCAACGCGTTGCATAGATGAAAGCAATAAACTTTGCTCCCACTCTGCAAGTGCAGAAAACTTTTCAATAAAGTGTTCTTGCAGTGGCTGAGGTGCTTTTTCTAGTAACTCTTTCCCTTGCTCGGTGAGGTATAAGCTCACTCGGCGTTTATCCATTTGACTACGAACGCGTGTTACAAGGTTTCTGCTTTCTATTCTATCAAGAATATTAGTTACAGTAGCCGGGCTTAAGTTAACATTCTGAGCGATACGGCTTGCTGTTATTCCATCGGTGTGCGCTACTTCTTGCATTATAAGCAATTGTGGGCCTGTTAAACCTGATGTTTTATTTAGCTGCTTAGAATGTAAGTCAATCGCGCGGATTACTTTACGTAAAGAAACTAATAATTCGTCATATTTTTGCATTTGCTTATCTCGTCGATGGGCCAAAGGTGTGCCGTAATCGCGAAATGTTACACATCAAATAAATTGAATTCAAATAATAAATTAAGCTTGAGCCCATGTTTATTGGTTTTTATTAGTTTGAGCAGAAACTAAAATAGTATAATTTTGTTTAAAACTTATTAAATGTTATTAGCATATTGTTTGCATTGTGGTGCGCACACTACGTATGTTGTGAATAATTGGCAAGTCTTATGGTTTAGACTTTAGTATTATACCAACCTGCATTAATACCTTAATAAATTTAACATGCGTTTGCCTAAGCTTAGCCGCGGTTTTACTGCCTTAAAGCATGGCCATTATTTATACGCATTAGTGTTATTTATAACAGCTGTTATTAATTGGTAATTGTTTGTAAGTTAGCTGTGTATGTATTAATCGCCAATGAACAAATTATGCACGCAATGTTTAGTGAGTATAGCGTATACTTTGCACATGCATTATTGTTTATATGCACATGTTAAAAATCTTTAATATCAGCATTGTAGGGAAAAACATGAAATTATCGCCATCAGTTAGCATTGAACAAAGCGAAACCGGCCTAGAGTTTATAAAAGTTGCGAGCTCAAAGTGTGATGCAAAAATATTTTTGCAAGGCGGGCAAATTACCGAGTTCATCCCAAAAAATAACAAGCCACTTATTTGGGTCTCTAAAAATGAGACGTTTCAAGAAGGGGTGAGCATTCGCGGTGGTATTCCTATTTGTTGGCCTTGGTTTGGTAACCATGAAAACCAAGATTGGCCAGCACATGGCTTTGCACGTACCAGTTTATGGCAAGCTGATGCTGTGCATGAAGATGATGAGCACATTACAATTAGCTTAAACTTACCCATGAAGTTAGTTAACCCAACGTATTGGCCGCACCACTCGGCGTTAAAGGTTGAGTTTGTATTGAGCGAGCAATTACAGGTGCGTTTAACAACCACTAATTTAAGTAATAGCTCTTTTAGTTATACGCAGGCTTTGCACAGCTATTTTCCTACCTCAGATATAAAACACACCCATGTAGAAGGTTTACAAGGCGCGCAATATATTGAATTTGGTGAAGGGCCGTTTGCGCAAAATGCGCCAGTGGAGTTTACCCGCGAAACCGATATGGTTTATACCCAGGTCGCTAAGCAGCAACACATTCACACCCCAGATGGGATTATTAATGTAAGCCGCGAGAACTCAAGCTCGTGTGTGCTGTGGAACCCATGGATAGAAAAATCTAAGCGTTTATCTAATTTTGCTGACGATGAATACTTGAGCATGGTGTGTTTAGAAGCCGCCAATGTGTTAGAAGATGACGTGACACTTGAGCCTAAACAAAGCCATACGTTAGTTACTACAATCAGCTGGGCTTAACAGTCAGTAAATAGGAAAGGTACTTAAAATCGTGTTTGATAATCAGCAAGTAATGGATTTACCAAAGCATAGCGAAATACGGCTCAACCCCTTGGCCGATAAAGCGTTACTACACGTGCAACTTAATTGGCTGGCGTTTTACATTCCTTTTTGCGCGGTACTGTTTGCTGTTTGTTACTTTAACGAAGCGTTTGCTAACAAAGCACAAACCTACTTGCTGATAGGCGTGCCTATTTTAATATTGCTTTCAATGCTTTATAACGCGCTGAGTATTAAGCTGCAGGGCTTTGCGCTGCGCAATCACGATATTGCGTTTAAAAAAGGGGTTATTTGGCAGCAAATAACTATTTTGCCCCTCGCGCGCGTACAGCATATGGAAATTCACCAAGGCCCCATTGAGCGAAAACTAAAATTAGCCAGTTTAAAGCTATTTAGTGCCGGCGGGGTCAGTGCTGATTTACAAATAACTGGTTTAACCCACGAGCAGTGCAAAAACATACGCCAATTTGTACAAAATTATCGCCAAGACGGCACACCCGCGCAGGTTGAATTAGCAAATGAGTAATACCATTAGCGAGGAGCAAAGTAGCTCACTACATTGGCAAAAAGTATCGCCTTGGGCGGTGTTGTATTTTGTGGTGTATTTTAGTGTGCGCTTTGTAAAAGACGGGCTTTTAAACCTGCTGCCTATGCTTGTGGTGTTTGTAACACAAGTAGAAAACAAGCTGTTTTGGGCGCAAGTTGCAGGTGCTATTGCGATAGTGACACTGCTAATATATTCAATTTTATATTACATAAATTTTAAGTTTTGCATTAGCGACGATCACGAAATTTTGCTTAACAAAGGGGTGTTTAAAAAAGAGCGCCTAACGCTAAAATTTTCGCGTGTGCAAAACGTAAATATTGCTGAGCCCTTTTATTTTACGCCCGTTAATTTGGTTAATTGTATTTTTGATGCCGCAGGCAGCGTAACCCAAGAGGCGGTTTTGCCAGGTGTTACTAAAGCCTATGCACAGCAAATGCGTAAACAAATTTTTGCCTTTAAAGCGCAGCAGCAACCCGACGAGCAAACACCCTCCAGCGAGCATTTTGAAGCAGAAAATAGCTTACGTATCAGTAATAAAGAAATCGCTAAATTTGGCTTAATGTCTAATATGGCTATATTAGCAATGGCCGCTATTGCGCCTTTTATAAATGTGTTGGTAGATTTTTTAGAGCAGCAAATTATTGCTAAGGTAGAAGGGTTTTATCAGCAAGAGCTTGGTTTACTGGCAAGTGCTGCAACCTTTGCCATGATAACGCTTATTGCTTTGCTTGTTTTAACGGCTGTGATGTTGTCGGTAGGTATGTCGCTTATTCGTTTTTATAACTTTGAGCTTTACTTTAAAGGCCAAAAATTTAAACGTATTGCCGGCTTATTAGAGCGCCATCAGTTGTCTATGAGCATGGATAAAGTGCAATCTATAGTTATAAAACAAAACCTAATGGGGCGGTTACTAAAGCGTTTTACCGTTGAGTGCTTACAAGCTAGTAGCGGGGGTATAGCGGCGGGCGTGGCTGCTAAAAAAAATAAACAAACCTTAGTGTTACCCGTTTTAAATAGCGAGCAAGTAGATAGCGTTTGCCAATGGATTTACCCGTGGTTTAATAGCAAAAAATTGCAGTTTAACGGCGCAGAACGTGCCTTACTTTATAAAAACTTGAGCTTTTATGCCTTAATTCCAAGCGCTATTGTGCTGTTAGGCTGTTACTTAGGCGACTTTAATGCCTGGCTTAGCTTGGGAGTATTACTTATTTTAGCGGGGTTGGTAACGCTTGCTTATCAGCGTTATGGCTATTATTTGCATGAAGACAACGGCCGTTTTTACATGGTGGTACGCAAAGGTATGATAGGTGTGCATTACCGTGTGTTTGAACTGTATAAAGCACAAAGTGCACGCAGTATTAGTACCTACTTTATGCGCCGCGCAGGGCTTAAAAGCCTGTATATACAACTTGCATCAGGGTTTGCCTTTATGCCCTATATAAAGCAGCAAGATGCTGATTACATAATTGATTTTACTCTTTATCAGGCAGAGTCAACGCAGCGTAACTGGATGTAATTATACCAATCGACTTACATATTTAGCCTTTTTAGGTTGCCAAATAAAGCATTAACGCCGTTATTGATTTTTCATGTAAAACAAGGCATTGCTTAATTTAAAAGCTTATAAATTATACACTTTCATAAGCTTTGTTACATTTTTTTACTGCAACATTAGTTGGTTTAATAATACTCTAAGTGGTATCAATCATTTAAAGGATTATTATGAAAAAATCACTCATCGCTGCCTCTTTGTTATTAGCCACACCTACCTTAGCTGCTGATTGGCAAACTATTCATACCGAGCACTTTAATGTGCATTACAGCACCGAAAACGCCGATTATGCTAAATCGACAGCGGTCGAACTTGAAATAGTACGCAGTAAAGTGCTTGAGCAGCAAAACCGAGCGCTTGATAAAGTAGTTGATGTGGTGGTGTTTGATCCCCTAAATGCGCCCAACGGCTTTGCTTTACCTACTTCTAATAATCCTTTAATGGCCCTTTTTACTACGCCCCCGCAATCAGACACGGTGATTTCTAATATTAGTGGCTGGCAGCAATTACTGATATTGCACGAATATATTCACTTAGTGCATTTAGCGCAGCCCACACGCAACACGTGGCAGCAAAGAATACGGGGTGTGTGGGATATTTACGACTTAACTTACAGTGATATGCCGCGCTGGGTAGCCGAAGGTTATGCAACCTTACTTGAGTCAAAAATGACGGGCCGAGGGCGACTATTTGATAACTACACTGAGTCAATGCTAATTGAGTTTGCCCAGCAGGGGGCATTGCCTAGCTATAGCCAGCTAAGCGATACAGAGGGCGGTTTTATGGCTGGCTCTATGGCGTATTTAATGGGCAGCCGGTTTTTAAATTGGCTAGAGCAAACTTATTCAGCGCAAATGCTCGATGCCGTTTGGACACGTATGCAGGCAGTTAAAAAGCGCGATTTTAACGAGGCCTTTACTGGGATATTTGGCCAAAGTGCGGCTAAGTTATATGGCCGCTTTATTGCACAATATACCTATAAAGCGATGGCAAAAGAGCAGTCAGAGCCTGCGCTTAACAGCGAGCTGTGGTTAAAGCTTAACTTATATGCAAGCAACCCTGCGCTTTCAAAAGATGGCAGTAAACTTGCGATTGTTGAGCGCGATAAAGATAAAAAAACCAAGCTTATTATTTATAGCACGCAGGATAATACTAAAGCTGAAGATGAATTTACAAAAGCACAAAAAGCGCTATTAGAAAACGATGCATTGGATATACCCGATAACGCCCCGAGTGTATTTAAACGTGAGAAAAAGCACGTATTAAATCAAATAAACAGAGCGGGAATTGCTAATCCACAATGGGTAAATAACAGTACACTTTACTTTAATGCTTATACACGTGAAGAGACGGGTATTTATAACAAAGTGTCTGATATTTTTAGTTATAACACCGAAACCGGAAAAGTTGAGCAGTTAACTAAACTTGCTGGTTTACGCCGCTTTAGTGTTACTAACAATGGAGAAACCCTTTACGCCGAGCAAGTACGTGGTGGCTACTCAGAATTAGTAAAAGTAGACTTAGCAACGCAAACCATTACCCCTTTATTTACTAAAAGCTTAAAAACAGCTTACGACTACCCAACTTTTAGCCCTGATGAAACCCAACTAGCTTATGTATCAGCCAATTTGAATGAGAATTGGCAATTGTATATACAAGATGTTGCCAATAATACTCGCCAAGCCGTGCCTATGCCAAACGGGTACCAATACCTAAGCCAACCCAGCTTTAGTAAAAACGGAGAAAAAATTTACTTTGTAGCCGGCTTAAAAGGCTCAACTGATATTTATAGCTACCATATTGCATGTAGCACATTAACTAAACTTACTCAGGGCCAAGAAGCCGTTGCCCACCCGCTAGAAACAAACGAAGGGGCATTACTTTATTTATCTATTACTGCTGATGGGCCTAATGTAAAGCAATTACCGAGTACGCTAGAGGGTGAAGTAATCACTGATTTAGCACTTGATAATAGCGCGCCACTGCTTTTAGTTGATCAGTACACTTTGCCTAAAGCAAAAATATATAGCGACAATGTAGGTAAACAAAGCAGCTACGATGTGCTTGAGCAGCATGCGAGTTTAGCGCTAGGCGCACAGTATTACTCGGCCGCTTCAAGTGCTTTAAATATAAATATTAAAAGTAGTGACTTACTTAAACAGTTAGACCTTCAAGCGGGCTATAGTGTTGATTTAAATGATGATGCTTTGCATGGCGGATACGCCCAGGCAAAATACAATGCACTGCCAGTTAAGCTTAAATTGAGTGTATTTGATTATGATTTAAATACCGCAAAACAATACCAAACGAGCGAAAATGCAGATGTATCTGCACGAGGTGGTTTTGCAGCCTTAAGTTACCCGATTAAATACGCGGCGTTTAGCATAACGCCAGAGCTGGCTTATAACTATACCGATTATAAGCAAGACTATAATAAATGGGCACGCATAGGCATTACACAAAGCTGGCAGTACGACCGCCAAGCATTTGCTATAGGGCAAAGTGTTAATGCCCAGTATTACGATGGCAGCAGTAAAAACAATAATTGGGATGGCTATGATTTAGCGGCCAAAGTATTTGGTAAAGCGTTTGATGTGCCGCTTTATATTAATTTTACTCAAAAGCAGCGCGAAGATAGCAGCTTAGCGCTAGGCGGATTTAGCTCAAACCTAATTAGCGAGCACCAAAATAGTGAGTTTGTGCTTTCATCAGAGCTGCCATTTTATAGCACAACTGCTGAGCGCTACATGGGTTATGGCGGTGGTTTTAGCTTTAAAGAAGGCATGCCATGGCTTTATTATAAACAGCACCAGGTAGATGATGCAGTATACGCACAAAGTTATGGTTTAAAGTATCAAGGCAAATTTAGCTTTGGATTAGGCCCAGTCGGTGTGAACGATTTAACCTTTAATATGGGATTATCCCGCGTAGAAGGCGATAGCTTTGAGGATGAAATGCGCGGCTGGTTTAGCTTTTACTACTCGCTTTAAGTAAATTGCTATAACACGCTAATGCACTTGTGTAATAAGTGCATTAGCAAAAGCCGCGTTTAAACTAATTTAAAATACCGATGGTTAATTGTGCTTGTTTAGCGACGCAAGCTTAGCTTGATATATGTTTAGTCTTTCTTTATTGCGCTCATACTGGATGGCTTTTTCAAGCAAGCTTTGTGTTTGCGCTGTGTTACCTTGTTGGTAGCGAATTTTAGCCAGCTCTAAATAGAGCTCCGATATATAAGGGGCTTTTGCAATGGCGAGTTCGAGTTGTTTTTTAGCTTGAGTGACCTTGCCCTGATGTAAGTTATTTTTAGCAATAACGAGTAGCTCGTAGGGATCTTTTTCTTTATCAACAAGCTGGCTTGTTAGGCGTTTTTCTAGTGTTTTATCTCCCAGCTCTTTTGCTAATATTCGATAGTTATTAATTAAATTTATACTTATATCGTTTCTATCAAGCGCGGTTTGGTAAATCATGTGAGCGCTTTTTAAATCGCCTGCACGGCGGTGCAGCACGCCGGCTATATTAAACAGTTCTGCATCGTTTGGGGTAAAGCGGTTGGCTTGCATAATTAAAGAGTAAGCCTTATTAAGATTGTTTTCGGCTAGTGCCGTGGCCGCTAAGTTGCTATAAAAATTAGAGAGTAAATCGTTATACGTAGCGCTGCCTGAATAAAAGCTGCCGCGGGTGGGGAAGTAATCAATTAACGTGCCTGCGCGAATTATTACAATAATATCTTCATCTGTTTCTTTTTTTGGGGCGTAAATTTTCGTTCTAAAGTGGTTAGCAACATAAATTACATTGCCTTCTTTGGCATACACAGGTTCGCTCGTCATTTCTTGAAAGCTGGTTTCGAGATTTAAAAGCTGCGCATAGCTTTGCGTAAGTATGGCTAAACTAATGCAGTTACCTTCTGAGCGTTCAATCGCTTGTTGGGCTGTGAGGGTGGCGCCATCATACTTAAAGTTGGTGAGCTGGTTTTGCAGGTAATTAAAAATAATTTCATCAGCGCGTACATTGTTTAAACGCGAGTGTGCGTAGGCTAAAAATGCGCTTTTTTCAGGCTCCGACAGCTCAAAAATACTGTGCTCGCTAGGTGTTTTAACCTGCTCGAAAAGCGAGTGATTTATTATATGGGTAAGTTGTACTTTTTTAATTGGCGCTTCGGGCGGGGTGCTACTGCAAGCAGTTAGCAATAAACTAAGTGTAAAAACTAAATATTTCATATATCACCTCACTGTGATTTTTAACATTACAGTGAGGTGGTTTTTTAATCAAGCACTTACAGTGCGGTGTTTACTTAAGCGGTTTTTTTGAGACTGTTTTTTACGCTTACGGCGAGTAAACCATAAATAAAAGCCAGTACCGCCAAGCCAAACAGGGCTTAAACCAATAACACACCAAATTATTTTACTAATGAGCCCTGCAAAATAACCAAAGTGTAGTTTTCTAAAGCTATCAATTACTTGCCAACCTACACCCACTTCGCGAATGTCCCAGTTAGCCATATGCTCGCCCGTTAGCTTATTATAAGTCACGGTATTGGCATATTCACTGGCAAGCGGGTTGCTGGTATCAACCTCACCAAATAACGTTATGTTTTCGTCTGGCTCAAGCGGCATTACTAAAAACGTACCATTAAAGGTGGGTATTTGCTTTTGGCTGTCATCAAGTACGTGCTGAAAAGAAATCTCTTCATTGTATAAATTTTTAGTTAATACAAAGTGCTCTTCTTCTGCGTGTTCAATTACTTCGTGATACCACACCGCACCATTAAAGTAGCCGCCGGTGATGGCTAAAATTATAATAATTGGCGAGCCAATTACGCCGGTCATTTTATGAATGTCGCTAAGTACTATTTGCAATGTGGCGCGCCAGCGTACACTAAATAACCGCTGCCAAAACTTACGATAAATAATAAGACCTGTAATACCCAGTACTAAAAAAAACACCGCAAAAAAGAACCCTAAAACAGTGCCAGTTTGCCCTGGTAAGCTTTTTAAATCGTTAAGTAAAAAGGTGTAATGTAAGTCTAAAAACCAGTCGGTAAAGTAATGGCTAGTGCCTACTGGCTCCGATAAAATATTGCCCGTGTATTGATCTAAATGAAATTTATACCAGTCCTCTGTACCGCGTTTAATTAAATAAACCCGATCAGCAGTATCATCGTTAAATATTTCCCAGCTACCAACAACATACTCAGGGTAGGTTTTTTGAGTTTTTGTTATAAGTGTATCAATAGGTAAGCGGTTGGCTTGTTGTTGTACAACAAAGTGACTGTCTGGCATTAATAAGCCGTCAATCTCGCTTTTAAATACCAAAACGCTACCAGTTATACTGATAACAAGCAGCGGAATAAGCGCTATAAGGGCTACCCAGCTGTGAATTTTAAAAAGTGTTTTTCTCATAGTTTATTTTTTGTGTAATTGCCACGGACCTGCGTATGATAACAATTATCAGTTCTATTTCATAGTTGTGCGATGAATGCACAATAATTGTTTTAGAGCGAGCCGATCTCTAGAGTAAAATGCGTTTAAACTGAGGTGTAAGGTTGGTAACTTTTAAATGCAAAGAGGCTCTGGTGTTCACTTAAAGTAACGCTTTTTGTACAGCTATCTTGCCAGTGCCTAATATAGGTTTACGCTAATTTGTTGAGTAAAATGTATTCATCATTACAATGCGCGCTCACTTTAAAACCCTTTTAAAAACATATGTTTATTTATTGTTTCAAGCGGGTTTTATATTAACATTTAAGTAACGAGCGAGGTTGTTTTGGCGCACTATCTACCTATTTTGTCGGCTTTTATTTTAGTTTTTAGCTTTTTTCCGCTATTGAGCAAAATTAGAAAGAATCGCAGTGTGTCGGGGTTATCACTATTAATGATGACCTTTGGTTTAGCACAAAGCCTCTACTTTATTACCTACAATATTTATTTTGAACGCTACTTTATTGCTTTACCATTTTTTGTAACTGGGGCGCTAAGTGGTTTAATTTTATATTACTTTGCACGCTATAACGCCGCAAAAGCTGAACGTATACAGCTTGTGGCTATGCTTGGCTTTTCGTTATTACCTTTTTTATTGCTGTTAAATAAAAGCTTAGAAACATCATCGGTGCTCAACGCCCTTACATACGTAGGGCTAGTAATGAGCTCAGTGCGGGTTATGCCGCAAACGTATAAAACCTTACGCAGTGGTAATATTAGCAATTTAAGCGCCCGCTACTTTAGCTTGCAGTTTGTAGCAGGTACTTGTGGCTTATTTGTAGAGCTAAGCAGTGCTATGCCCAGCACCTCGCATATTTTAATGTTTGTTATGCTACTACTTACAAATGCCGTGCAATTTGCATGTATGCAATATTATAAAATGCGCCCCGCAATGGCTTAACTATAAAATTAATAGTGATTATTTAATGGCTATGTGGCAGGTTTAAACTCTAATTAATTTAGGGGTTAACCTATGCAACTCACCATCCATCAAATTGATGCATTTACAAGCGAGTTATTTAAAGGCAATTACGCGGCTGTGATCCCGCTTGAGTCGTGGCTTAGTGATGAGTTAATGCTTAATATTGGCGCTGAAAATAATGTTTCTGAAACTGCGTTTACTTGCCCTCAGGCAGATGGCAGTTTTGCAATACGGTGGTTTTCGCCATTAATGGAAATAGATTTTTGCGGCCACGCTACGCTCGCTGCTGCGTATGTTTTATGCGAGCAGCACAACCTTAGCCAAGTGCGCTTTAACGCCGCGGCTGTAGGGGAGCTTATTGTTAATAAAAATAGCGATGGTAGTTTTGCTATGACCTTTCCTAAACAAGCGCCAGATGAAGTACAAACTATACCTGATGCGTTGTTGAAAGGGTTATCTATACAACCAATTAAGGTGCTTAAAAACCGTCAAGCATATTTTGCTATATACGAAAATGCTCAACAAATTCATGATTTAACCACTGAGTCTGATTTGTTAAAAACCTTATATCCACTAGATGTGGTCGCGACAGCGAGTTCTGCTGAGTACGATATTGTGTCTCGTTATTTTTGGCCAGCAAGTGGTGGCGAAGAAGACTTTGTTACGGGCTCTATTCATACCGGCCTTGCCCCTTACTGGGCGCAGCAATTAGGTAAAAATAAATTAAACGCGTATCAGGCTTCAAGCCGTGGTGGTTTTATACAATGCGAAGTAGGCGAAAATACAGTGACCTTAACCGGTAACGCAGTGCGGTATTTAAAAGGCACAATTTATTTATAAATAAACAGGCCACGTATTACGTGGCCTGTTTGATTTAGTTAATTAAGCTTCTAACGCTTTAGCAATTAAGTGATCAATATACTTTTTATGCGCTTTAGTTGCTGTATCGGCTCCCCATCCTATGCTTGTATCAGCTATTTGTGTTAACTGATAGAGCGCGGCAGTTTTTGCCAAATTGTCGTGTTTACTGGCTTTGCCTAGGCCTGCAATAGCAATAAGCTGATTTACATACTCTATTTGTAAATTGCGGCTAATAGACGTGCTCTCTTTGCTATCAACAAAAATACTGGCAGTTAGGTCGTCCATAAATTGCGTTAGGCTATATTCGTTACCGTACAACGCGGTGTCTGAAATACGCAGCATAACAGCAGGGTGCAGCAATTGCGCAAGTACTGTTTTTTGCATGCCTAAAATCATTTTGTGCGCTTTAGGGTCTTCATTTTTACTATAATGGCTAAAGCCGCGACGTTGTTGCTGTAAATAGTTATACAGTGGTTGCATGCTAGTGAGTACATCTGGCGCAAATACATATTTAGCAAGTATGTTCATTGCTTGTGTTTGGCGCTCAAGCGGTACTGGGGTAAAGGGTTTATCAGCATGCTTGTCGCCCACAACTGCACGTTCAACATATACGCCACCTATTTGGCGAGAAACAATGCCCGCTTGCGAGCGGTATTGGCCAAATAAACTATTAGCTGAGGTAACCAGTTGTTGGTAAGACTCACCTTTTACTGTGGCTTTCTCTTTTAGCTCAGTAAATAACTTATTAATTAGCGCCATACGGTCGGCGCCATAGGCTGCAGGGTTTGATGAAAGGTCGCCTATCATTACGCGTGGGTCTATATGGCGACCCGGTGCGCGCATGTCGTCGGCATCGTTACCAAAGGCAAGCGCATGCTCGCTAGAGCGCGCTAATATTGTATTTAGGCGTGCGCGCTCTGCGGCTTCATCTTCAAGGGCTGTGCTGTAGCCATAGTTTATAGCCCAGTCGTCATAAGGGCCTGGTTTGGTTTGAAAAATATCGCCTTGCTGTACACCAATGGGGGCTATGTTGGCCGGCGCATAATCCATCACTGAGCCTGTAACTATGCCTTGGGTTTTGGTTTTATCATGAACCTCTTTTTCATCCCACAAAATAGACGATTTCATATTGTGGTTTAAGCCTAGTGTATGGCCTACTTCATGAAGAATTAACTGAGTTAAACCTTGGCGAATCATTTCATTGTCATCAATCGAGGCACCTGTTGCTAAACCTTTAGCAAGTAATAGGTTTTGTTGAATTTCATGGCCTAGTGAACAATTTAAATCGCCACTTGTGTGCAGGTTTTCGCCGTGGCTCATTGTGCCTTGTGTGTAAAGCGTGTCGTAAATCCAGCGGTTTTTCATAAACACAAACTCAAGCATAATGTCTGAGCCAAGTATTTCACCGGTTAGCGGGTTGGCAAGAGCCGGCCCGTAGCCACCAAATGGCGGTTTAGGTGATGAAGTCCAACGTAATACGTTGTAGTTAATATCACCAGCATCCCAGGTTGCGTCATCGGGTTGTACTTTAACTTCTAGTGCGTTTTTAAAACCGGCTTTTTCAAAAGCGCTATTCCAGGTAAGTACGGCATCGCGTATTGTGTCGCGCCACTCTACTGGGGTGGTATTTTCTATCCACCAGGTAATTGGCTTTACTGGCTCAGAAAGCTCAGCACTAGGGTTTTTCTTTTGTAGGTCCCAGCGTTTAATAACATCTTCATATGGTGCCCAATCGGTCGAGGTCATTAGATCAAATTGATTGGTGAAATAGCCTATGCGCGCGTCATCTTTACGTGGTTTATAGTCGTTTTTTGGTAATGCAACAAAAGAGTGCTGCACCTTTACAGAGACATTGCGCGGGTCGCTTACTGCGCTTGTACCTCGCACGGTGGGGCTGGCATTACTAAATACGTAATCTACAACCACATCTAAGTTATTTGGGTAAGGACGCTGCTTAACAATACGCGACTTTTTACTGTTTAATTTACCTACTTTAAAGCGATTTTTAGCTTTTTTATCGGCTGGGTTTGGCGTTGGCGATACCTTGTGTAGCGCCTCACTTAAAAATAGCTTGTTGACCTTAAAGGCTATTTTTCCTTGCTCTTCTTTTTCTATTTTAATGCTGGCTAAAACGGCTTCGCTAATATTGGCATTGCTTGCTTTGGCAATGGCACTGTTTTGATCAAATTTATAGCGAGGGGTTTTGCTAACTATATCTATGCGGTCAAAGTATTTTCTAAACTCAATAAGCTTGGTTTCTCTATAGGCACCGCGATAATGCCCAGCATCAGTGACACCGTCGACTGTATGAGCAAAGTATACAAAAGGGGTATTAAGCTGCGATTCGGTGATCACCATTAAGTGCTCACCGGTTTTTGGATCTTGGTATAAATTAAAAATACCTGAAAATTCGGTTTGTCCTTCGACCATTTCGCTTAGGGTTTGTGGTTTTTTGTCTTCTTTTTTATCGCTAGCCAATGCGTGGCCGCTAAGCGCTACACTAAGTGTTAGCGCAAGGGTTGTTAATTTCATTGTAATAATCTTTTTCGCTGTTATTTATTTAGTGTGACTGTACGTAAATTAAAATTTGTTCGCACATCTTCTCGATGAAATAATAGCCTAAACCTGTAATTTATTGATTTTAAATAGTAAAAGTTTGTAACAAAATATAATAAATGCGATGAATAGCAGGTGTTTGTTAACGGGTACAGAGCTATATTTAGTTCCCAATTTGATTTGTAACAGTTGCTTACAAATGTCAGGTTAATGTTTTATTGCGCTCTGTTATTATAGTGTTAGTAGAAATATGAGGTAATTAGGATATGCAATCAAATTCACTGAGATGGGTGTTCCCATTTGTAGCATTAGCCATTGGTGTAGTGGGCTTTATGGGAATAAATGCTATTGCACAAGAAGATCAAAGTAACACAGCAGTAGATACACGCCCCACCGTGCAAGTTGAGCCTGTAGAAGCTAATAATCATCAAGTAATAATAAACAGCTATGGCGAAATAAAACCATTAGAAAATACGCAGTTGGCGGCGCAGGTGTCGGGCGAAGTAATTAGCTGGCACCCTAACTTTGTAGCGGGTGGCGTGGTTTCTCGTGGCGATACACTTATTAGCATTGAAAAAGACAACTACGAAGCAGCCGTATTGGTAGCCGAAGCCGATTTAGCGCGTGCCAAAGCGGCCTTAATTGAAGAGCAAGCGCAGGCAAAAGTAGCCGAAGACGAAGCAAAGCGTTTTCCGAGTAAGGCACGTACCGACTTGTTTTTACGTAAACCGCAGGTGCTAAGCGCCCAAGCAGCGGTTAAATCGGCGCAAGCCGCATTAAAAAGAGCGCAACGCGATTTAGAAAACTGCGATATAAAAGCACCTTACGATGCGCTTGTTATAAGTCGTAATGTGGGGGTAGGCCAGTTTGTGGCTATGGGCGCACAAGTGGCCGATTTAAATAATATAGAAACAGCAGAGGTTATTATTCCTATTGCTGGTTTTGATAGCGTATTTTTACCGGAGCGAATTAAGGGCATTAAGGCCACTATTATTCAAAAAGGTTTAAACAGTTTTACACGTGAAGGCGTGATTGACCGCGACCTAGGTATTGTAGATAACGCGACGCGCATGAGCAGCTTAGTGGTACGTATTGAAGACCCATACGGCTTAAAAACACAGCAACCGGCTATTAAATTTGGCAGCTACGTGCAGGTTAATTTTGCAGGCGCCATGCTTAATAATATTTACCGTTTGCCGCAATCATTAGTTAATAACCAAACGGTGTGGATAGTTAACGAAAACCAAGAGCTTGAACCGCGCAAAGTAACCGTAGTGAGAGAAGAAGGCGAGTACTTTTATATTAGCAGCGGACTTAACGCCGATGATAAATTGGTTACCACGTTACCTGAGTACCCACAAAAAGGCATGCAGGTTAAAGTGGCTGGCATGGGCGAGCCAAGTAACGCTAATACAAACACCGAAAGTAGCGCTGATGCGCAACAGTTGTAAGGTGTAAATTAATGAGCGAATCAATTGAAAAAAAACAAACAGGGTTAATAGCTTATTTTGCTAAAAACTCTGTTGCAGCCAACCTAATGATGGTTTTTATCATCATCATGGGGATTATTAGCTACTTAACCATTCAGCGCCAAATGTTTCCTAATGTAGAAATTAACTACATTAATGTTGAGGCAAATTACCCCGGTGCCTCACCACAAGAAATTGAAGAAAGCATTCTTATAAAAATTGAAGAATCACTAAAGGATGTGACCGAAATTAAAAAGGGCGTGTACCGCGCCTTTAGAAATGGCGGTAGAGCAAGCCTTGAAATTAACACCGATGCAGAGCTTACCGATGTACTTGATAAGGTAAAGCTGCGTGTTGATGGTATTGCAACCTTTCCTGCGGGTATGGAACCGGTCACCATAAGTCAGATTGAGTTTAGGCAAGATGTTATAGGGATGACCTTAGTTGCCGATTTGCCGCTGACCGAACTCAAACCAATTGCCAATCAAATTGAAGATGAGCTATTACAGCTATCAAACGTGTCGTTGGTAGAAAACGATGTGCCGCTTGATGAAATTGCCATTGAAATCGAGCCAGACACTTTGCGCCAATACAACTTAACCCTAAGCGATGTAATGACCGCTGTGCGTAATTACTCTGCTAATTTTTCGGCGGGGCAACTAACAACAGATGCGGGGATTATTTCTGTGCGGGTTGAAAACCAGTATTACTCTGGCGATGAGTTTAGACAAATTCCGGTAAAAATAGGCGAATACGGCGCTAAAGTATTGTTGCAAGACATTGCTGTTATTAAAGACCAATTTACCGAAGGCGAGCGCTACTTTAAATTTAATGGCGAAAACGCGGTGTATATGTCGGTAAAGGCAACGCAAGATCAAAACATGATCCCCGTTGCCGATTCGGTTAAAGCATTTATTGAGCAAAAAAATACCCAGCTGCCACCGGGCGTTAGGTTAGAGCCATTAATGGACATGACGTACTACCTAAATGCGCGCCTTGATATGATGAAAGCTAACTTGTTTCAAGGGGCAATATTAGTCGCTATTATGCTTTCGTTATTCTTGCGCTTTAAATTAGCGCTTTGGGTAATGATTGGCTTACCAGTGTGCTTTTTAGGCGCCATGATGCTAATGCCTTTATTTGGTATAAGCATTAATATTATTTCGTTGTTTGCTTTTATTATGGTGCTCGGGATTGTGGTAGATGACGCCATAGTAATAGGAGAGGCCGCCTATACTGAGGTTGAAAAAAGCGGAGGCGGAGTTGAAAACGTCGTCCGTGGTGCTAACCGTGTAGCAACCCCTGCTACATTTGGTGTACTAACGACCATTGCGGTGTTTGCCCCGTTTACACTTTCAAGCGGGCCAGAAAGCGCCTTCTTTTACGGTATTGCTGTAGTAGTTATGCTGTGTTTAGTATTTAGCTTAGTTGAATCAAAACTTATTTTACCGGCGCACATTGCCCACACGCACTTTTCACCTATTAAAAAAGGGGGCTGGCGCGATAGGTTTAATACCCGCTTTTTTGGCTTTGTAAATGGCCCTTATAAGCGTTTTATATCGCGTTGTGTAGATTGGCGTTGGACAGTATTGTTTGGCTTTATTGCTATGTTTTTTATAAGCATTGCGCTGATCACATCAAATAAAGTACGCACTGTACCCACTCCAAAAGTGCCGCATGATTTTCCGCAAATTCATATAGAAATGAACGACAATGTGTCTGACTTACAAACTATTGCAGCTATTCGTGAAGTAGAAGCCATGGTGTTAAGAGTTGATGAAGAAACAGAGCGTGAATTTGGCCAAAAAATAATTCGTGATGTACTGGTATTTAACCAAGGCAGAACGGAGTCTCAGTTACTTGCGCCGTTGGTTGATGAAGATTTACGCCCTTATAACGCGTTTGAACTTTCGCGCCGCTGGCGAGAAGCTATGCCAACCATTGCCGGTATTAAATCACTCACTATTGAAGATGATGTTGGCGGCGGTGGCGGCACCGGCGAAGGCGAATTTGGTTATTTACTGTTTGGCTCTGATATAGAAACGCTTAATGCGGCAGGCCGTCGTTTTATTCAGCTATTGCAGCAACAAAAAGGCTTGTTTGATATAAGCTCAACCATTGACCCTGCTAGCAAAGAAGTGCAAATGAGCTTAAAACCTGTAGCTTACGATTTAGGGCTCGACCTTGCTAACATTGCAAATCAAGTAGGCGCTAGTTTTTATGGTGGCGAAGCACAGCGTGTAATACGTAACGGCGAAGAAGTAAGAGTAATGGTACGTTACCCTAAACTGACTCGCGAAGCGTTTTCATCGCTAAAACACACTGTAGTTACTACACCGCAAGGGCGTGAAGTACTTTTAGGTGATGTGGTTGAATTAACCGAAACGCCGGGTATTAGCTATATTCGCCGTGAGGGCGGTTATCGTACTGTTTATGTGTACGGCAGTATTGATGAAGAAGCTATAGAGCCTGGCGAAGTGGTTTCGCAAGTAAAAGAAAACTTACTGCCGCAACTTAAAGAAGAATACCCAAGTGTAAAATCAGAGCTAGGTGGCGCAATAGAAGAGCAACAAGCGCAAGCTAATGAGCAGCTGCTGTTTTTTGTAGGCGGCATGATTTTAGTTTATATATTGCTTGCTGTACCACTTAAAAGTTATGCCCAGCCGCTTATTGTTATGTCGGTTATTCCGTTTAGTTTAACGGGGGCTATTTGGGGACACTTTTGGTTTGATTTAGACATTAGCTTAATGTCGGGCTTTGGTTTAATAGCCGCGGCTGGCGTTGTAATAAACGACTCGCTGGTAATGACCGACTACGTAAACCAAGTACGCCGAGAGGGTGTAAGCGTTAAAAACGCGGTAATAGAAGCCGGTTGTGCACGCTTTAGGGCAATATTATTAACCTCTATTACAACCTTTGCAGGGGTTCTGCCTATAATGTTTGAAACCAGCTTACAAGCTAAGTTTGTAATCCCTATGGCAGTAGCGCTAGGCTTTGCGGTAATGTTTGCAACACTAATCACCCTTATATTGGTGCCGTGCTTGTACATTATTTTAGGCGATATTGGCGGCGTGTTTAAAATGGCTTTTCGAAAAGTATTTAGGCGAAAAGCCCCTATAAACCAAACCTCTTAAACTATTAAAAGCCAACTTTAACAAGTTGGCTTTTTAGTTATTTAGGGTTATATAAAAATCTCGGTTACATTCTTTTGTTTGAATAAGCTTTGCGCACGTTTTATAATCACTTTTTTCTGTTGGCAAATTAGTCGAAAGGCTAAGACGCAAAGTTTCCGGTCTAAGGTGTAAACTACGATAGCGGGGCTGCTGCATAATTTTTATACGGTATTGCTTGCCCTCAGTCTCGTTTTTGTGTATCCATATGATATGGATAAAATTTTGTGACTCTTAAGGTGTTACTGTGTTTATGCATACGTCGTTGGCCTGTGGAAAATGGTCAACTATAGGTTGTTTAAACCATCATACTCAATTATTCATTGGGGATGTGGTTAGTGTAACCTTTTCAGACATGCAAGGAGTGCTTGTTGATTTATCGTTTGATTATAAAATTACCTCTTTAGAACAAGGTGAGCCTCATGCTTGGCCACGCTTAGTTGCTGAGTATATAAACGTGCATGTGCCCCTGGTAAGTGCAGGTAGAATGACTAAGCAAGGGTTGGTGGTTGGCTATCGAGATAACGAAATATTTGCCCTAGAAAGTAGCGGTATTAATAAGGCAAAGGTTGATTTTCATTGCATTGCAAAGTGCGATACCCCCGCTAAGTGCACCAACCAAGCATATGATTTTGTATACCCTAATGGGGGTGAGCAATACAACGCGGGGACTCGCGTACTGCAGCCTAAAACAGGTTATATATACCAATGTAAGGCATGGCCATTTAGCCAATTTTGCAGAACCAATAATGATAAAGACCCAAGCTTTGAACCTGGTATCGGAAAAAGCTGGGCAATGGCCTGGATTAAGCTCTCTTAACGCTTTTAAAATAAAAACCATCTTCCCATGGGTGTAATGACAAGAATAAAATTGCAGTAATTTTAAAATTTGGACTTATACCTCAAGCCCACTCTCTATGAGTGGGCTTTTTTATTTTTATGATAAACTGCCTGCATTGTTATTTTTTATACGGTTTTGTTGTGTCTTTAAGTGAATTTTCTTCTCAATCATTAGCTCGTTTTCCAGTTGCTAAAAAGCAACCTCATCAATTAACTATGCACAATAAAACGCGCACCGATAACTACTACTGGATGCGCGATGATGAGCGCGAAAACCCAGAAATACTCGCCCATTTAGCGGCCGAAAATACATACTGCGATGAGCAACTAGCCGCAATAAAGCCACTTCAAAACAGTATTTTTGAAGAACTAAAAGGGCGCATCGTAAAAGATGACAACACGGTGCCGGTTAAAGATGGCAAGTACTGGTATCACTCAGAGGTACGTGGTGACGATGAGTATTCGCGCCATTACAGAAGCACAAGTATTAACACCGATAACAAGCAGTTACTTCTTGATGTGAATGCTTTAGCTCAAAACCATGAATTTTACGAACTAGGTGAAGTCGCGCTAAGCCCATGCGAGCAATTAATGGCATACAGCGAAGACACCGAAGGGCGCAGAATTTACAGCGTACATTTTAAAAACCTGCAAACAGGTGAAATGCTCAGCGATGTTTTAGAAAACACCGAAGGGCAAATTGTTTGGGCTAACGACAATAAAACCGTATTTTACGTTAAAAAAGACTTACAAACGTTACTGGGTTTTCAGGTGTTTAGGCATGAACTAGGCACAGCGCAAAGCCAAGATGTTATGGTGTATGAAGAGCACGATAAAAGCTTTTTTATGGGCTTGGGTAAAAGCCGTGACGAGAGCCTTATTATTATAGATTTGGCCACCACCGAAACAAACGATACCTGGGTGCTCGATGCCAATAACCCGCAAGGAGAATTTAACGCATTACTACCGCGCGAAGAAGGGCATGAGTTTGATATAGATAAACACGGTGATACTTATTACATAGTAACCAACTGGCAAGCTAAAAACTTCAGACTGATGACGGCAACAAGCGAAACGATTGCAGATAAAACGCAGTGGCAAGAGCACACCGCGCACCGTGAGCATGTATTGCTTGAAGGCGTAGAGATATTTGACGACTTTTTAGTATTAACTGAGCGCGAGCAAGGTCAAGCTCGCTTTGTTGTTATTAACCATGCTCAAGAGCGCATGGCGCTTGAATTTAGCGACCCATGTTACTATGCCGCTGTGGCGATGAACCCCGAGCCACAGGCACGTTCGGTACGTATTTATTATTCAAGCCTAACCACGCCTGGAACGTTGTACGATGTTGATTTAGCCACAGGCAAAAAAACATTGTTAAAACAGCAGCAAGTACTGGGCGGGTTTGATAGTGCACTTTATGCCTCTGAGCGCTTATTCGTGACAGCACGCGATGGCGTGCAAGTACCTGTTTCATTAGTTTATAGAAAAGACACCTTTACCAAAGATGGCACTAACCCGCTGTTTCAATATGGCTATGGTGCATATGGTTACACGATAGATCCGAGCTTTTCGAGTACCTCATTGAGTTTGCTAGATCGCGGTTTTGTGTATGCGATTGCACATGTAAGAGGCTCCGAAATGCTAGGACGCCATTGGTACGAGCAAGGTAAAAAAGAGCATAAACAAAATAGCTTTAGCGACTTTATTGATATTACAAAGGCTCTTGTAGAGCAAGGCTACGGTGATAAAAACAAAGTATTTGCCTCTGGCGGCAGTGCAGGTGGTTTGTTAATGGGCGCTGTATTAAACCAAGCGCCAGAGCTTTACTTAGGTGTAGGGTGTCATGTGCCATTTTTAGATGTGTTAACCACCATGCTAGATGAAAGTATTCCACTTACCACTAACGAGTATGATGAATGGGGCAACCCAAACGATGAGCACTTTTATGATGTAATAGCCGCCTACTCACCGTACGATAATATTAGCGCCCAAGATTACCCGCACATTTTAGTCACCACAGGCCTGCACGACTCTCAAGTACAATATTGGGAGCCTATGAAGTGGGTAGCAAAAATGCGAGAACTCAAAACCGATAACAATATACTGGTATTTAAAACCGACATGGATGCTGGGCATGGCGGCGCATCTGGGCGTTTTAAAAGCCTTGAAGAAAAAGCCCTCGAAATGGCCTTTTTTATCGCGCTTATAAATTAACTGCAAAATACGCAAAATGTATTAAGCTTTAATGAAGCACTGATATATAAAAGGTTATTTATGTTTGGAGCACATGGAGAGTTTTATATTTGCTCTCAGCCACCTACCATGTATTTAAAGCTAATGGGTAGTTTTAATAATGAAGGAATTACTTTACTAACGAATGGCGTGGTGAACGAACTAAGTATGCACCCCAAAGGCGCGGTAAAGTGTGTTGTGGTTAATTTAGAAGAATTTGAGTTAATAACTGTAGATAGCATGGACTCGTTAGAGGCGTACTTTGCCAGCGTAAAAGAGCGTGGCTACGAACGCGTAGATTACTTATATGCAAACATTATTGCTAAAAATATGTTCGAGAAGGTCTGGAGCAACAGCGATATTGAAGTTAACTTTTATAAAGACTCAGAAAGCTACCTACATCATCACCCAGACGATGAATACATTAAAACCTACTGGTAAATAGAATTACAAGCCCCTATGCTACGGGGCTTATAATGCTTTCTAAGCAGTTTTTGTACCTTCTTGATAAATTTAACGAGATATTGTTTTTAAGCTTCACTTTATAGTCGCCGCTGTCTGTTGGCATAAGCTCTTTTATGGCATGTTTTCTAACAAGCGTGGAGCGGTGAATACGTATAAAACCTTCAGGCTCTAGCTGTTGCTCAATGTTTTTCATGGTTTCACGGTGTAAAACGGGGGCGCCGTTACCATTAAAGTGCAGCTCTACATAATTACCCGCACCGTTTATCCATACAATATCGTTAATATCTATTAAACGTACCTTACCTACATCTTTAACAACAATATGTGCAGCAATGGGTTGCTCGTTTTCAGATGCGGCTTTAAACAAGCGCTCGGCTTGTGTGGCTAATGGGCATAAATGAATAAGCTTATCGAAGCATTTTTCAAGCCTTGAAGCGGTTGCATCGACGGTTAAAAAATCGACTGCGCCGACTTCAAACGCAAAATTAGCAAATTCAGCCGACCTAGCAATCACCACCACTTTCATTGTTTTAGCCAATTCAGTTAGGTGCACTATTTGAGTAGGATCATTTAAATTAGATAATTCGTAAAAAAGCACATTAAAACGAGAGGTATCTATTTGATCTAAACGCTGCTCGGGCAGTTGTGTTTGCGAATCAAAGTGACGGTGAGCTTGCACCTGCTGAGTTAAGAATGTTGCAAATTTGCTCGTGCTAACTCTAATTAGTGCATGAAAGTAAGTAATCATAAAAAAATCCATCTCTAGAGTGTGTAGTTATAAAGACCGTGTATTTAATAAAAAATGTTAAAAAAAATTTAATCTAATTTATAACAATCTGGGATAAGTACCTTCATCCCATATATCCTGCTGTTTGTACCTGACTAAATGCCTATTAAATAATGCGCATAGTGTCTTAAAATTATTCCACTTAATGTTGAAATGTTTGTAACCAACCAGTTACAAAAATAACATTTCAGGGACATTATAGTATGAAAAAAATAAATAACTTAGATAATCGTACATTTAAAAAATCTTCATTGTCTTTAGCACTTAGTGCGACAGTGCTTGCTGGCTTTTCTTTTCAAGGTATAGCCGCAGAAGAAGACGAACTAGAAAAAATAGAACGCGTGCAAGTGACGGGTTCTCGTATTCGTTCAGCCGAGGCGATGTCATCTGCACCGATACAGGTTGTAAGTGGCGAGGCAATTGATGCATCGGGTTCTTTAAACATCCAAAACCTACTGCTAGAAAACCCAGCATTTGGCTCTCCGGCTATTAGCCGCACTAACTCTAACTTTTCGACGGCAAGCGCGGGTGTAGCTACTGTTGATTTGCGTAACTTAGGTTCAAACCGTACTTTAGTACTTGTGAATGGGCGCCGTTATGTATCGGGTGTACCTGGTAGCTCAGCAGTTGATTTAAATACCATTCCTAGTCAATTTATTGAGCGCGTGGAAATTATGACCGGTGGCGCATCATCAGTATATGGCTCTGATGCGGTTGCAGGTGTAGTTAACTTTGTACTAAAAGATGACTTTGAAGGCGTAGAGTTTGAAGGCCAATACGGCGAATCAAGCGAAGGCGATGATGAATCGCGCCAGTTTTCTTTTACCTCGGGTTTAACTACGGGTGATGGCAAAGGTCAAGCCATGTTCCACTTAGGCTACTCAGACCAAGGAGCTGTGTTTTCACGCGACCGTGAGCGCTCTGCAGTAGACCAATTTTCAGGTATTTATTTTGAAGACGATCCGGCGGCAAACCCGGGTTCTATTTTTGAAGCCGTTAATCCGTTTTTCTCATCATTTCCGCCACAAGGGCGTTTTGATGCGGGCGATACACGCTTTACTTACGATCCAAACAACAACTTACAAGACTCGTTTAGCACCAATGGCGGTGACGGTATAGATGCCAACGGCTTTAACCGAAGCGGCGTACGTACCATTGCTATACCAACAGAGCGCTACTTATTTGCCTCAAATGGTAGTTACGAGCTAACAGATAAACACAGCTTCTTTTTTGAAGGGACGTACGCATCTAGTACCACTATTTCAGAGTTAGAGCCTTTTCCGTTTGCCTCAGATGACATTTATGCCAATGGCCGCGTGCCAATTGAGTTTGACGTAAATGGCGAAATGCTCAGAAATGCCTTTGTGCCAGATGATATCTACAATGCAGCAACAGACACCGACGGTGATGGTGCTAGAGATATCTTTTTTGCAAAACGTTTAAGTGATGTAGGTAACCGTGGTGCCCGTGCAGAGCGTGATACATTCCGCTTAGCTGTGGGCTTTCAGGGTGAGATTAACGACAGCTGGTTTTACGATACCTACTATGTGTACGGTAAAACGAAAGAGTCGCAAGTATCAGGTGGCTTAGTAAATGTACAAAGCTTTCGCCAAGGTTTAGAGGCGGTAATTGATAGCCAAGATTTAGATGCGGATGGCATTACCGATGAAGCGATTTGTATTGATGCAACAGCGCGTGGCTTTAATTGTGCGCCAGTAAACATTTACGGATTTAATTCACTATCGCAAGGTGCAATTGATTTTGTTAGTGCACCAAGTACGCTTTCTACGTCGGTAGAGCAAGAAATTATTGGCGGTAATGTCTCAGGTGATTTATTTGAGCTGCCTGCGGGTATGGTAGGTATTGCGGCTGGTTTTGAATACCGCGAAGAGTTTTCTCGCAGTGAATTTGATGCCCTACAGCAAGCAGGCTTAAATGCCGGTAATGCAATTCCTGCAACCGAAGGTTCTTTTGATGTAACTGAATACTATGTTGAGGCTAACATTCCTGTGCTGGATGCGGTAACAGTGAACGCCGCAGTCCGTTTATCTGACTACTCAACAGTAGGTAATACAGAAAGCTGGAACGTAGGTGTTGATTGGGAAGTGATGGATAGCTTACGCCTTCGTGCTACCCGTGCTCGTTCTACACGTGCGCCTAATATTGATGAGTTATTTTCACCGCCTTCGCAAACATTCCCTAGTGGTTTAAACGATCCATGTATAGGTGTTACAAACAGTGGCGGTGGCGCTGTAGGTGATGCGTGTCGTGCCGATGCGGGTGTTGCAAATAATATTGCATCAAACGGTGAGTTTACCCTTAACCAGTCTGATTTACAGGGTATTAGTGGTTTTAACCGTGGTAACCCAGACTTAAAAGAAGAAGTGGGCGACTCTGTGACTATGGGTGTGGTATTTACCCCAGAGGAGCTAATTTCGGGCCTTGACGTTACCCTTGATTACTTTGATATAGAAATCACAGATGCGATTGTATCTACACCGCGCCAATTTATTTTAGACCAATGTTATGGCGGTGGTGATGATAGCTTCTGTAGCTTTATAACTCGTCGTAGCGGCCCTTCTGGTAATAATAGCGCAGGTTCACTTGAGTTTATTGACAGTGGTGTATCAAATAGTGGTGGCTTAGGAACAGAAGGTGTTGATTTAACACTAACTTACTCTGCCGATATTGGCCCAGGCGCATTTAGAACTCGCCTTGCATACACTTACTTGATTGACGGTTACACTATTCCGTTACCGGGTGCGGATAAAGATGAGTTTGCTGGTGAAATTGGCGCATCTGAGCACAAAGCTAACTGGAACTTAGGCTATAAGCTTGATGACTTTGATTTTAACTGGAGCATGACCTACATAGGGGCTGCTGACTTTGATGATCAATTCTTAAGTGGCTTTGGTATACCTGCTGGCGGCGTGGGTATTGGTTCAGTAACCTACCACGATGTACAAGCAAGCTATCATATAAGTGACGCGGTAGAGCTATACGCCGGCGCTAACAATTTATTTGATAAAGAGCCTCCACGTATACTTTCAGGTGTAAGTGGCTCAAGCACAGGTACTGAAACCGACGCAGGTACGTATGACCCAATCGGGCAAACCTTCTATATTGGTTTTAGAAGTAAATTTTAAGCAGTTAATACTGAACAATTGTAGTTTTTCCAGCTTCACTTAATTAAGGAGCTGGTATTAACAAAAGCCCCAGCCGTTGCTGGGGCTTTTTAATGCAAGCGCGAAAAGGGTGGGCTGGTTTGCTTTAAAATTATTTATGCTCCGCTTAAACCAAAAACAACGCCACTGGTAACAGTGGCGTTGTTTAGTCGATAGGGGGCGCTAATATAGTATCCGAATCGCAAAGAAATTTACGATTCTCCCTATTTGTAGCCCTCCCCTTTTGAGGGCTTATTTTTTAGCTTAGTCTAAGTACGCTTTTAACATCCATACTAGTTTTTCTTGCTCTGAAATATAATCACCCATTAATGACGCTGTACCTTCATCATCTGCATCACCTGCTTGAGTAAGTACTTCACGTTGCATTTTAATTAGTGTGCTGTAGCCAGCTAATAGGTTTTCTACGGCTGCCGTACCATCGCTAATGTTTTTAGCTTCTTTAATTTCACTTACTTCTAAGTAATCAGAAAACGCATGAAGTGGCGCGCCATCTAACGTTAAAATACGTTCAGCAATTTCATCTACTTTTTCAAGCAGAAGGTTGTAAATCTCTTCAAATTTAATGTGTAATTCAAAAAAGTTACGGCCTTTAATATTCCAATGAAAACCGCGCGCATTCATGTATTGAATTTGGTAGCTGCTCAATAATGTATTGAGTGACTTAACAATGTCTTCGCTTTTTGCGCTGTTTAAACCAATTGCATTTACCTGTGACATACCTTGCTCCTTGATGAACCGTTTATTTATGAACTGATGATCATTATTGCTCAGTGCTATTAATTAGTAAAATTGTTTAAACCAGTCAATGCAATAGGTTTTAACTATTAATAACGTGCAGCGCAATAAATCACTCATACAATATAGATGGGTTGAATTTATTAAAATTCTACCCCTTAACAATAAAATAAAGACAAAACATGGATAAATTGTGATCTAAAACAAGTTTTCTACAAGGTTGAATATTGGCTATTTGATGTATTGATCTAAATCAGTAAATGCTTATGGCTGTAGCGCATAATTCACTCAAGCAAAATAAATATCTTAAATTTATTGGAGAGCGATTATGGATGCAAAAACAGTAAAACAAAATAAAGCAGAGTTAATAGTGGTAGGTATAGCCGTTATAGCATTTGTATTGGGGCTGGTGGCGCATTTAGCAGGCGCAAGTTTTGCCAATGCCGACACGTTTGGCTACATTGCCGCGCCAATGCCACTTATTTTGGGGGTGATATTTTTAATCAGTTATAAAATAGCAGAGGCGGGCGAAGACTAGGCTGCTTCGTTAAGGCACTTAATAATGTATTCAAGCACTTGGCGAGAATAAATCATACTGGTATGGCTTAAATGAAACACTTTATGCTCAGCCATGCCTTTAAGCTTGGTTTCGTCTAGTAAAACGGTGCCATCGGACTGACTGCCTTTGACAATTAACGGCATTAACCCAATGGGCAAATCGCCAGCAATACTGTAAAGCTTGGCCTTAAACGGCCAGTTACCATTTTTAGTGAGTAAAAACTCGACGCTGTTTTTTAAAAAGGTTTCAAACCCTTTTTGCTTCATCTTTTGCGCTATGTGGCTGCCTTGATGGGGTGTGCCAAGCGTAATCACTTTAGTTACATGGTGACTCGCTGGCGTGCCTGCCTCTAAGTAGGCGCGGGCAATTAATCCGCCCATAGAGTGACATACTAATGCAGAGGGCTCATCACCAATAAACTCATCAATTTGTTTAAATATGGTGCTTAAGTTAGGGTCGAGCGTATTGTAAGTGAGATTAAGTACTTTAACTCCAGACTGTTCAAGACGAGAGCAGAGCGGGCGCATAACAAAGCCCGACATATAAAGGCCGTGTAATACAATAACGTGGTTTATTTTCATACGCCCTTACCTACAATTTACATTAACTGTTGTGGTTTTATTTCGATATTAGCCGTATCAGAACTGACCCACAAATCACCATCTTGAACGGTAATGGTAAGTTTTATATTGCGGTCAGCTAAATCTGCAAGTGCCTGAGTGGCGGCGTAATCAAGGCTAAAAATACTTAAGTTTTTAAAATCGTACAACTTAGGTTGATGTTTTTGCCACCAAATAGCTTGGTTGTTTTCGCCATAGGTATAAAGCACCACTTTTTTAGCTTTATTGCAGGCTTTTTTAAGACGCTTTTCATCTGGCAGGCCCAGCTCAACCCACAGCTCTATCTCTTCACTGTAGTTTACATGCCAAAGCTCAGGTTCATCGTCGGCACTTAAGCCTTTGGTAAATTCTAAGCCATCACAACTATTTAGCGCATAGGCTAATAAGCGAATCATCAAGCGTTGCTCGGTTTCAGAGGGATGCTGTGCCAACGTTAAATTAAAATCTTGGTACACGTGACGGTCCATATCGCTTAACGATAATTGCGCTTTAATAATGGTAGATTTAAGAGCCATAATATCTAATCTAAAAAAATTTGCGCCAGTATAGCGCAATTAAATGAATTGCCAGTTAAAATAGCGTCAAATTATATGTTAGGAGTTAAAAATGGCTATCCAGTGGTTCCCTGGGCACATGAATAAAGCCCGTAATGAGATTAAAGAAATAATGCCGCAAATGGATGTGATCATTGAAGTGCTTGATGCACGCATTCCTTACAGTAGTGAAAACCCTATGGTAACTACGCTTCGTGAAGGCAAGCCGGTCATCAAAATTTTAAATAAGGCGGATTTAGCCGACCCTAAAATGACCCAAGCGTGGAAAGACTATTTTGAGCAAGAAAGTGGCGTAAAAGCGATTGCGTTTGGCCATGATAAAGCCGCTGAGGTGCACCGCATTAATGAGCTTTGTAAAAAATTGGTGCCACACAAAGTGGGCGCCGATAAGCAAATTAAAGCTATGATCATGGGTATTCCAAATGTGGGCAAATCAACGTTAATTAACGTATTAGCTGGGCGCATAGTTGCAAAAACGGGTAACGAGCCTGCGGTAACAAAAGCGCAGCAACGTATTAAGCTTGAAGACGGCATTATGCTTTACGACACACCAGGTATGCTGTGGCCTAAAGTAGAAAACGAGAACTCGGGTTATCGTTTAGGTGCCACTGGTGCAATACGTGATACAGCGCTTGAATACGAAGATGTGGCAAGTTATACCGCAGAGTATTTATTAAAAGCCTACCCAGAGCTTTTAAAAGCACGCTATAAAATAGATGAATTGCCAGAAAGTGACTGGGAGTTTGTAGAAATGGCCGGTAAAAAGCGTGGCTGTATTCGTGGCGGTAACCAAATAGACACCTATAAAATGTCTGAAATACTGATTAACGAATTACGTGATGGGATTATCGGCCGTATTACCATGGAAACCCCAGCCATGCGTGAGGAAGAAGAAATTATGGTAGCTGGCTTACGCGCCGCTGCAGAGGCTAAAAAAGCCGCTAAAGAAGAAGAGAAAAAACAGCGCCGTGCACGTGCACGTAAAAACCGCCGTTAATATGTGAATTTATGTGAGTATGTTGCTCACTAAATTACAGACATAAAAAAAGCCCGTAAGGGCTTTTTTAGTTTCATATCTACCGTCACCGATATGAGCAATGTAGCAAGTAAAATAGTAGGGCGGTTACTTATCATCAACATCAAGGGGCGTTGCGGTTCATAACAAGTAACCATAGCTGTTTACGTGCGCCACACGTTGTTTCAGGGTCGAGAAACAAATTAGTTCATTCCGTCACAAGTGGGTATGCATTCCCGCCTTGTTGATATTGATTATCAGTTAGATCTAATAAACTGTCAACACCTAAATGCAAATAATTCTTATTTTATTAAGTGCGTTTTTTAGTCATCGCATAGGTGTACTTCACGACCCTTCTTATTAGTTTTTGTTTATGTCTATTTTGTTCATGGTTTTTATGAACAAAATGTACTTTACCGTCATCAATGCACCTTTCCCTCAAAATATTTCGTTAATTTCACGTTAACAATAAGCTGCGCTTTAGATAGCAGTTTGTCGTCGCTTATCTACCTGACAATAAAGATACAAACACAGCGTGGAGAAAATAATGAAAGCAAGTAACACACAGCTCGCTTTAGCAATTACAGCAGCGTTGGCTAGCACATCAGCTTTAGCCGATAACGATACTCAAAAACTACAAGCACAATTAGATGCATTGCAAAAAGAAGTTAACTCTTTAAAAACATCAAGTGGCTTTAATTTGGAGTTTGGAGGACGAGTACAGCTTGATTACAACTATTTTGAAGGTGCCTATAACGCAGGCAATGACGGCTCAGGTGGAAGCGACTTCTTCCCTCGTCGTATTCGTACCTACGTAGAGAGCGAGCATGGAAACTGGGATCACAAATTACTTTTAGAATTTGGCGAAGGGGATGCCGAAATTGTACTTGCCCGCGTGCGTTACGCCTTTGAAAACGGTCTTAAAATTAAAGCGGGTAAAATCCGTGAAGACATGTCGCTAAACGCACTTACTAGTTCAAAGCACATTAATACTATTGAGCGTAGTACGCTTGCTAATACTTTCTCGCCTTTTTTCCGTTGGGGCGTATCTGCTTATCAATACTTTAAAGACTCAGGCTTTCGATATGCCGTTGGGGTTTATAAAAATGATGCCTTTGGTGCAACGGGTAACGATGAAAACGACCGTCTAACACTTGCTATTACAGGGCGTGCTACGTGGTCAAGTGCAGCACCTGGTGACGTGATTCATTTAGGTGCATGGCATTCATACCGTGATATGGGTGGCAATGAACTAGGCGAGCGTTTTGCGCGTGGTGAAGTGCGCGAAACTAATGTACGCCTTGTTAATTATGCTACAGGCGGCACAGCGGTAGCACTGGATAGCTTATCACAGTCTGGGCTTGAATTTGCTTTTCAGGCTGACTCTTTAACATTAGAGGCAGAATACGCAAGCCGTGCTTTAGATGCGCTCAATAGCAGCGATGATCTAGATGGCGAGCGCTTTGACGGCTTTCATATCTCAGCAAGTTACTTTTTAGGGGGTGAGCAACGACAGTATAAAGCTGGCTCTGCACTATTTGTACAACCTAAAAATATTAAAAATGCATGGGAGTTAGTTGCTCGAGTTTCGCAAATGGATGCAACGAGTAAAAACCAAGGTAGCGAAGTAACTACCTACACACTTGGTACAAGCTATTACGTTAGTAGTGACATTAAATTTATGGGCAATCTTATCTACAGCGATGTAGATGGCCCAGGTACCGCTGCGCTTGTAGGTGATGAAGACTCTGGTATGGGATTTAGTGCACGTATGCAGTATTTATTTTAAGGGGACACACAATGAAATTATTTAAGTCAGTTAAAACAACATTATTAGCGGCATCATTAGTACTAAGCAGCCCTATGGCATTGGCCGATATTCACTTTTTAGTACCAGCAGGCCCAGGTGGCGGATGGGATACAACTGCGCGCGGTGTAGGTGAAGGTTTAGTAAAGGCTGGCATTGATAATAATGCGTCTTTTCAGAATATGTCGGGCGGTGGCGGCGGGCGCGCCATTGCCTACTTAATAGAATCAGGTACTAAAAAAGGCGATATATTAATGGTTAATTCAACGCCTATTGTATTGCGCGCCTTAACGGGGAAAATTCCCTATAGCTACCGAGATTTAACTCCCGTAGCCAATATGATTGCTGATTTTGGTGCCTTTGTTGTTCGTAACGATTCGCCCTATAAAACCTGGCAGGATGTTATTAAAGCGCTTAAAGAAGACCCAAGCTCAATTAAAGTAGCGGGTGGTTCTGCCCGTGGCAGTATGGATCACTTAGTTGCTGCACAAGCGGCTAAAGCAGGCGGGGTTGATGGCCGCAGAATTCGTTACATTCCTTACGATGGCGGTGGTAAAGCAAAAGCTGGTTTACTCTCTGGTGAAGTAAACTTACTTTCTACCGGTTTAAGCGAGGCGTTAGAAGTTGCAAATGGCGGGCAGGCGAGGGTGTTAGCAGTTACATCGCCAGAAGCTTTAGCGGATTACCCTAAAATACCTACGTTAAAGTCGATGGGTTACGATATGGAGTTTGTTAATTGGCGCGGCTTTTTTGCTGCTCCTAATTTACCTGCCGATAAACTTGCTCAATACACCGAGAAACTTCGTAAATTACAATCAACTCCTGAGTGGGAAACTGTTCGCGCACGAAATGGCTGGTTAAATCTCTTTCAAGAAAAAGATGAATTTATCCAGTCACTCGAAAAACAAGAAGCACAGCTTAAAGTGGTAATGCAAGAGCTTGGCTTTATTCGTAAAGCGGATTAATCGAGGTTTTTATGATGAATCGCGAACTACTAGGGCCAAGTTTATTCTTGGCGCTATTTACACTCTACGCCATTGTGGCGTGGCAAATTCCACTATTACCATTTGAAGAATACGAAACGGTTACTTCTGCTACATTACCAAAAGTATACGCAGCTTTTGGCATTGTGGTGTGCTTGCTTTCTATCGGTTCTACTTTGCTTAAGCCAAACGAAAAAGCGGCAGAAAACCAGCCTCTAGAAAAGTCGCATGTCGTACGAACTTTAGGCTTATTAGTTTTAATGGTGATTTATAGTGCAATGTTGGAGCCTGTTGGCTTTTTAATCTCGACCAGCGCCTTTTTATTAGCGGGTTTTTTTGTAATGGGTGAAAGGCGCAAGAAGATTCTATTGTTTGCCTCTATTCCTGTTGCCGTAGTGTTTTGGTTTTTGATGACTCAAGTATTAGGTATTTACTTGGTTCCGGGCGATTTATGGAGTTAAGTTATGTTTGATGGAATTATGCTTGGTTTGTCGACCGTGCTCGACTTTAATAATTTAATGTACGTGATAGCAGGCTGTTTGGTGGGTACTTTTATTGGTATGTTACCTGGGCTTGGGCCAATAACTGCTATTGCATTGATGATCCCTATTACTTACAGCATAGGTGCTGATTCAGGGATGATTTTAATGGCTGGGGTTTATTATGGCGCTATTTTTGGTGGCTCTACATCATCCATTTTAATAAATGCGCCAGGGGTGGCGGGTACGGTGGCTTCATCTTTTGATGGCTATCCGTTAGCAAAGCAAGGGCATGCTGGTAAAGCCTTGGCTATTGCCGCTTACTCCTCATTTATAGGTGGAACTATAGGCGCCATACTACTTATGGTTGCCGCACCTCTACTAGCAAAGGTGTCGTTGAGCTTTCAATCTCCTGATTATGTTGTGCTAATGTTTTTAGGTTTAACAGCTATTGCTGCATTTTCAAATAAAGGCCAATTTTTAAAAGCAATGATGATGACAGTATTTGGTTTAATGCTGGCAACGGTAGGTATAGATCCATCCTCGGGCACCGAGCGATTTACCTTTGGACAAGCCGACTTACTCGATGGTATTAGCTTTTTATTAATTGCAATGGCAACGTTTGCACTTGCTGAGGCATTAATTAATGTTGTTAAGCCAGAGAAGAAAGACGCTAAAAGTCTTAATGATTCAGATACGCCGCAAATAGGTTCAACTAAATTAACAAAAGGCGAAGTTAAAGATATGGCGCCGGTTGTTGGCCGTTCGTCATTTTTAGGATTTATTGTTGGTGTTTTACCTGGCGCAGGAGCCACTATTGCAAGCTTTATGGCCTATGCCACTGAGCGAAATTTGGCACCTGAAGGCCTAAAAGAAAAATTTGGAAAAGGCTCTTTACGTGGTCTTGCCGCTCCTGAGTCTGCAAATAATGCAGCATGCACAGGCTCATTTGTACCTTTATTAACATTGGGGATTCCTGGCTCTGGCACGACGGCCATTATGCTAGGAGCATTAATAGCATATGGTATTCAGCCAGGCCCTATGCTCATGCAAGAAAACCCAAGTGTATTTTGGTCTGTCATTGTAAGCATGTATTTTGGCAACATTGTTTTATTGATTTTAAACCTACCTCTCATTCCTTATTTTGCAAAAGTATTAGCAATGCCAAAGTCGGTATTAACCATTATGATTTTGTTCTTTAGTTTAATTGGCGTGTACTTGGTGTCGTTTAACACATTCGACTTATTTATGATGGTTGGTGTTGCCTTGGTTGCGTTAATATTACGCCTATTGGCCTTTCCAATGGCTCCTTTGTTACTTGGCTTTATTTTAGGCGATATGATTGAGCGAAACTTTCGTCGCTCAATGATGATTTCGGATGGCTCATTAAGCTTTTTATGGGATAGGCCACTCACATTAAGTATTTTTATACTTTCTATTTTAGTGTTGTTGTTCCCATTAAAAGATTATTTGAAGCAGCGCCGTGCGGATAAAACAGCTTCTAGGTTACAGCAAGAGCAAGCTTAATAAGGACGTTAATGACAAACACCAACAAACCAAGCCCATTGCAGAGCATGGTAAAAAAACCTAAACGATTAGAAACACGTTTAATTATTTGGGTAACTGGGCTATGTGTTTTACAAGCAATATTGTTTGGGGCGTTGGTGTATCAGCTTACGGCGCAAAGTTTACATAATCACATAGGTGATAAAGCACTCGCTGTAGCAAGTAGTGTCGCAACACGAACTGATGTAATAAATGCGTTAGAGGGAAAAGGTGATTTAACAGCATTTAATTTGCAAATAGAGAGCCTTACGGAGCTAACAAGCGCTGATTTTATAGTGGTTGGCGATATTAATGCACTGCGTATAATACACCCTGATGAGCACAAAGTTGGCAAACCTATGGTTGGAGGTGATAGTCAGGAGGCCCTTCAAGGCGAGCGCTATATATCGGTAGCTCATGGCAGCATGGGGGAGTCAATTCGCGGTAAAGTACCTGTATATAATGCTAACAATGAAATTATAGGCCTAGTGTCTGTTGGTTTTTTGGTGCAATCAATTGATCCGCTTATTTTATCTCGTAGTGCTGAAATACTTATTTGGGGGCTGATGCTTGTTGGTTTAAGTATTATTGCCGCGGTTTATATTGGTCAACGAGTACGTAATGCTATATTTGGTTTGCAACCAGATGAGATAGCAAGATTATTTTCAGAGCAGGATGCTATTTTAAATACTGTACGTAGCGGCATTATTGCACTGGAGCCTGATGGAACCGTGCGTAAACTAAATCAACGTGCCTGCGAAATTCTTGATAAGCCTACATCTACAATTCATAAAAACCTTACTCTAGAAGACCTATTGCCTGAGCATGCTGAGTTTTTACTGCGCAATCAAAGCCGCAAAATTGTTGGATTTGAGTTATTTGCTGCAGATAAACGAATTATTTTATCGCGGTTTTCTTTACAAGTTCAAGGTCAGGATGATGGTATTTTGCTCAGTATGCGCCCGTCTGATGAACTGGAATATTTAAGTCAGCAGCTAACAAAAGTACAAGCATTTGCTGAGTTACTTCGTGTTCAAACACATGATTACTCGAATAAATTAAACCTAATTGGTGCTTTAGTACAAATGGGCAAAAACGAGCAAGCAATTGAACTTATAGGGCAGGAAAGTCAGGGTTCTCAAGCACAAATTCACAACTTACTTGAGCGGATTCAAGACCCCGTATTAGCTGGTTTATTGGTGGGAAAATACCACAAAGCACGAGAGCTTAATGTTGCTCTTGAGCTTAACCAAGATAGTTTGCTTGGTGTTATAGAACGTAAGGATATGCTTGAACGAGTGGTTTCTATTTTAGGCAATTTAATAGATAACGCCATTGAAGCTGCTATTAGAGCATCTGATACTCGCCCTGCTAAAGTAAGGGTAACAGTTGACGAAACCAGTCAAACTTTATTGTTTGATGTGGAAGATACAGGGTTTGGTTTAGGCTCTGATCATGAAGTCATTTTTACGCCTCAATTTAGTTCTAAGTCTGGGGCGCAACACGGTATTGGTTTGTACTTAGTAAAAACCAATTTAGACTCCTGCCGTGGTAGTTTAGAAATTGGTGAGTCGGATTTATTAGGGGCGCGGTTAAGTGTTTATATTCCAAAATAATAAGAGTAATTAAGCAATGACCTATTCTGTAATTATAATTGAAGACGAAGTTGAAGTTGCACAGCTAATTGCCCAGTATTTATTACTGCCGGGGGGCGCTGCGGGAAGTCAAATTGCAAAACAGGGTTTACGCCAAGGACAGTACCAAGTGGTTGGAATTGCAGGTAATTTAAGTACTGCAATAGCTCTGTTGCAAGCGATAGAGGCAGATCTTATTTTACTCGATATACATTTACCTGATGGTAACGGACTCGATTTATTATCAGATTTACGGCGTCGTGAAATTAAGAGCGAAGTGATGCTACTAACGGCTGCCAAAGAAGTTGAAACACTTGAAAAAGCAATGCAACTTGGTGCCTGTGACTTTTTAGTTAAACCGTTAATGTTAAATAGATTAGATCAAGCTCTTTCGCGCTTTGAGGCGCGTCAACAGTGTTTTTCTGATGCAAACGAAGTGACCCAATCAATGGTTGATGTGTTATTCGGCTCAAAAGAGAAAAAGCAGGGTGCTATTAGGCTGCCCAAAGGCGTTGACCAACTTACATTGCAAAAAATTCATGATGCATTCGTACAGCATGATTCAAGTGCATTTACTGCTCAGCAAATGGGCGATTTAGTGGGGGTAAGCCGCTCAACTGCTCGTCGCTATTTAGAGTTTTTATTAGAGTCTGAAAAGTTAAGTGCTGATCAAAGCTACGGTAGTATTGGCAGGCCAGAGCGTTGTTACAAAATAATTAAGTAACTGAGCGCTCTTCAGATTACAAGAATAAAACATAATCTTTTTAATGGGTTACATAATAATCAGTGCTATTTAACCAGTGCTTGATGTAAATCTAGAAAAATTTTATTGAATTGATTGCATTTTAAGCGACTTGTATGGTGATGTTCGCTTTAAGTAATGCTATACTCCCGCCGAATAATTTATCGACTTTATTAAGAGTAAAATAATGGCAGATTTATCGAAGTACAGAAACATTGGTATTTTCGCGCACGTTGATGCGGGTAAAACCACTACTACTGAGCGTATCCTGAAGCTTACAGGTACTATCCATAAAACAGGTGAGGTTCATGATGGTGAATCTACTACTGACTTCATGGATCAAGAAGCTGAGCGCGGTATTACTATCCAGTCTGCGGCAGTAAGCTGTTTCTGGAAAGATCACCGTTTCAACGTTATCGATACTCCTGGACACGTTGACTTCACAGTTGAAGTTTACCGTTCACTTAAAGTATTAGACGGCGGTGTTGGTGTATTCTGTGGTTCTGGTGGTGTTGAGCCACAATCAGAAACTAACTGGCGTTACGCTAACGAATCAGAAGTTGCACGTATTATCTTCGTAAACAAATTAGACCGTATGGGTGCTGATTTTTACCGTGTAACTGAGCAAGTACGTAAAGTACTTGGTGCTGTACCACTAGTTATGACTTTACCAATCGGTATTGAAGATGACTTCGTTGGTGTTGTAGACGTTCTTACTAAAAAAGCATACGTTTGGGATGACACTGGTCTTCCTGAAAACTACGAAATCACAGACGTTCCTGCAGACATGGTTGACAAAGTAGACGAATACCATGAAATGCTTATCGAAACTGCTGTAGAGCAAGACGATGACCTAATGGAAGCGTACATGGAAGGTGAAGTACCTTCTTTAGAAGATATCAAGCGTTGTATCCGTAAAGGTACTCGTGACCTTGCTTTCTTCCCTACATTCTGTGGTTCTGCATTCAAAAACAAAGGTGTTCAACTAGTACTTGACGCTGTTGTTGATTACTTACCATCTCCTACAGAAGTTGACCCTCAACCTCTTATGGATGAAGAAGGTAACGAAACTGGCGAGCATGCAATCGTATCTGCTGATGAGTCTTTCAAAGCATTAGCATTTAAGATCATGGATGACCGTTTTGGTGCATTAACATTCGTACGTATTTACTCAGGTAAACTTAACAAGGGTGACACTATCCTTAACTCGTTTACTGGTAAAACAGAGCGTGTTGGCCGTATGGTTGAGATGCAAGCTGACGAACGTAAAGAGTTAACTAGCGCACAAGCTGGTGACATCATTGCAATCGTAGGTATGAAAAACGTTCAAACTGGTCACACTCTATGTGATCCGAAAGACAAAGTAACTCTAGAGCCAATGGTATTCCCAACTCCAGTAATCTCGATTGCTGTACAGCCTAAAGATAAAGGCGGTAATGAGAAAATGGGTATTGCTATCGGAAAAATGGTTGCAGAAGATCCGTCTTTCCAAGTTGAGACTGATGAAGATTCAGGCGAAACTATCCTTAAAGGTATGGGTGAGCTTCACTTAGATATCAAAGTAGATATCCTTAAGCGTACTTACGGCGTAGACCTTATTGTTGGTCAACCACAGGTTGCTTACCGTGAAACTATCACTCGTGAAATCGAAGATAGCTACACGCATAAGAAACAATCTGGTGGTTCTGGTCAGTTCGGTAAAATTGATTACCGCATCAAGCCAGGCGAAGCGAATTCAGGCTTCACGTTCACTTCATCAGTTGTTGGTGGTAACGTACCGAAAGAATTCTGGCCTGCAGTTGAGAAAGGCTTCAAGTCAATGATGAACGAAGGTGTTCTAGCTGGCTTCCCAGTACTTGACGTTGAAGTAGAACTTTTCGACGGTGGCTTCCACGCCGTGGATTCATCTGCAATCGCATTCGAAATCGCTGCTAAAGGCGCTTTCCGTCAATCGATCCCTAAAGCGGGCGCACAACTTCTTGAGCCAATCATGAAAGTTGACGTGTTCACGCCAGAAGATCACGTTGGTGACGTAATCGGTGACCTTAACCGTCGTCGTGGTATGCTAAGCGACCAAGAAGCTGGTTTAACTGGCGTTCGCATTAAAGCAGACGTTCCGTTATCAGAAATGTTTGGTTACATCGGTTCACTACGTACAATGACATCAGGTCGTGGTCAGTTCTCTATGGAGTTCTCACACTACGCAGCATGTCCACAAAACGTAGCTGACACTGTAATCGCTGCAGAAAAAGAGAAAAAAGCAGCTAAGTAATTAGCTCTGTAACTCTTTAAAAAAACCCGCACATGTTGCGGGTTTTTTATTGCCTACGATTTAATTACTCTTTGAGTTAGCGTCTCTCAAAAACAGTAATACCAACATTAGCAGCCTAAATAAAAGGCTGCTTAAAGCGGTGCGCAATATATGGTATTTAAAGCTGAAGTGACCGTAGGAGCAATGGCTGCTTAGCTTCGCACAGAGTGCGTAAGAGCGCTCACTTAATACAGTAATCTATACTTGGGTTAGTGAGGCGCAGTTATGAAAGGGAAGTTGTATAGCGGCTTATTTTAGGTATAAAAAAAGGAGCAATCATGCTCCTTTTTGTATTTAGTGCGTGCCCATTGCGCTAATTAAACTTCTTAATGGCTTTAGCTCTTAGCGCTTTCATCTTTGGCAAGCGAGGCTTATTAAAGCTTTGTATTGGCATAACCACTAAATGCTCTTGTGGCAGGGTTGGCACCGTTTTAGGGTATTGCCCAGGCTCTGGTACCGAAATCTCTTTTAAATGCACTTTAAGGTTATTTAGCATAGGGTCGTTATCAACTTCGCTAGGGCAAATAAATATTCCCATTTTACGCAGCTGCACACCTAACTTAATGCTACTGGTGTAGCGTATTATTGGCGCTCCAAGTAATAGACCAAGTAATATAGGCGATAACCACCAAAAGAACACTGGCGTAAAGTAATAGGCTGTAGCACCCCATACTATGGCAACCAAGGTAGAAAATAGTGTGTAATTAAACGCTTCTTTCCACGGTACCATGCGGCCTTCGCGCGGTTGTGCATCCCACTTAACTTTTTTACCCAAAAATACACACACTACAAAGTAAGCATGAAACACCATCATAAGTGGTGCCACAATAATGGCAAATACAGTCTCTATTATTGAGCCTAATATTAATTTAAACGAGCCGCCAAAGCGCTTATTTCTGTGCACTAAAGTGACAATTACACCCATTAATTTAGGCACCAATAATATAATAATGGTTAAATAAAGTAGTGAATCAATTAGGTCTGTTTTAGCTATTTGCCACGTTGGGAATAACTGATAAACCCGATTAAAGTACACATCGCTATTTAATGCACGTGTTACCGCATCTATGGTGCTTAGTGCCAGCATAGATAACCAAATAAGCGATGAAATATAAGCGGTTGCGCCTAATAAAAAGTGAAACTTACTCATTAACTTTAATTTAGACGAGCCTAATAAACCAAGATGCTGAATGTTACCTTGCACCCAACGTCTGTCGCGTATGGCATAATCTAAAATGTTACTTGGTACTTCTTCGTAGCTTCCTTCAATATCGCTAAGTAATAAAACATCCCAGCCTGCACTGTGCAGTAGTGAAGCTTCTACAAAGTCATGACTTAAAATTTCGCCACCAAAGGGGGCATTGCCTTCAAGCGTAGGTAAACCACAATAGTTAATAAATGCTTCAACACGAATAATGGCATTGTGGCCCCAATAATTAGCTTTGTCGGTTTGCCAAAAAGCAGACCCCGTTGCCAGCATTGGGCTGTAAAGCACAGAGGCAAATTGTAAAAAACGACCAAAGTAGGTGTCTTGACGAACTGGAATAGGGATAGTTTGAATTAAGCCAGCTTGCGGGTTGTTGATCATGCTTGTGGTCAGCTCTAGCATACATTTACCCGTCATTACGCTGTCGGCATCAAGTACAATCATGTGATCGTATTGGCTGCCCCAGCGCTCGCAAAAGTCGGTTAAGTTACCTACTTTACGGTGTTTATTATCTTTGCGACGACGATAGAAAACCTGTTTTGCAGTATCGCCTAAACGCTCACATAAAGCATGCCACGCGCTTAGCTCGTTTTGTGCTATTTCAGGGTCTTGCGTGTCGCTAAGTAAATAAAAGTCAAAACTGGCAAGTTGCCCAGTCTCTTTTAGCGATTGTAAGCTCACTTCAAAGCCGGCAATAACACGGTGTGTGTCTTCGTTATAAATAGGCATAACTACCGCGGTTTTTTGCTGTGCAAGCGCGGCATTATCAAACTCAATAGGCTTAATGCGTCTTAGGGTGAGCGGGTCAATACGAAATAATTGCAGTACAAATCCTATCGTGCCGCTACAAAATGCCGTAACAATCCATGCAAAGGTTATTGAAAATAAAACCAATAGCGCGTATTCAAGCAAGGTCATTCCGTTTGAGCTTAAAATTTCAAACATAATGGAGATGCCGTACCCTGAAACAGTGAGTGCAGCAATAGCAAACAACCATACGCGCAGTGTTTTGAATGGCATTGGTGTGCCCTTTCCTTTATTACTTGATGTCATTTGGGTACCAAACATAGCTCCATACCTCACTAATTTCTTTATCACGAAGTTTTAACGATAAACGCATATCTACGGGTTGATCGTCCTGTGGTGCAATTTTAAACGCTACTCGCCAACCTAGAGATTTAGGAAGTTTTTGCACTGTTACATCCCTTACTTCACCTGTTGTAAGCTGAATGTCGGCTTCAAGAGTTAGCTTTTCAGACAGGTTGTTTAAATCGGGGCCTGCAAAGTCAACGGTAAACTGGCGATGACTTTGCGGTGGTGGGTTATCTTCACCTGGCAGCGCTGCGCTACCTATACGTGTGCGTGTTACACGCGCCTTTTGGTGTTGAGTTAAATGGGCGTTAAAGGTGCTCATTTTGTAGCTTAGCTTTAATGAATCACCAGCTTTCATTGGCTTTTCAGGCACCCAGTAACTCACTATATTGTCGTTCGTTTCTGTATCTGTTGGTATTTCTACTAGCTCAACTCGGCCATTTCCCCATTCACCTTTTGGCTCTATCCACAGGCTTGGACGGTCGTGGTAGTGCGCTTCAGTATCTAAGTAATTGTTAAAGTCACGGTCACGCTGTGCTAAACCAAACCCCTTAGGGTTGGTGTATGAAAACGACGTAACGCTTAACTGTGTTGGGTTGTTAAGCGGGCGCCATACCCATTTGTTATCAGCTGACTGTGTTAACAAGCCGTCTGAGTCGTGCACTTCTGGGCGGTAGTCATCAAAAAACTTAGTGCTGTTTTCACCGTGGTAAAACATACTTGTTAAAGGGGCTACGCCTAGCTTTTTAATATCTTTACGGGCAAAAATTTGCATATCAACATCAACTAACATGCTGGTTGTTGGGTCAATATCAAATTTGTAAGCACCAGATACCGAAGGGCTATCAAGCAATGCAAAAATAGTGATGTTAGTTTGCTCAGCCTGGGGCTTAACAAGCCAAAACTCTTTAAACATAGGGAACTCTTCACCCGATGTTTCGGCGGTATCGATTGCTAATCCGCGTGCTGATAAACCATATACTTGATTAGGACCAACAACTCTAAAATAAGAGGCCCCTTGAAACACCATTACCTCATCTTTGTATCCGTTTGTGTTAATTGGGTAATGTAAGCGAAAGCCTGCATGGCCTAGTTGTGTGCCGGCTACGCTTTTTGCTATTTCGTCTTTTAAAGGGGCGGCTGTGCCATCGTATTGATAAAAATCGGTACTAAAAGGTAGGCGATTACGTTTTGAGTCGCCTTCTACGGTATTAATTGTTACCGGTGTTTTATATAAAAAACCAGGGTGAAAGAGTTGTAGCTCATACAGGCCTTCATCTTTCCACACTGATTTATCCTGCTTAAATCGAATTGAGCGGTAATCTTGGTAATCAATGTTATTTAATGCTTCTAGCTCTATATTTTTTGGAGGTGCATATTCTTGTTCGGCTAGTTTTTTAGCGCGGGCGCTTATTACTTCAAATAGGCTTTCTTGCGGAATTGCTGCATCAACACTTGCTGCTATTGCCTGCGTGCTATAGCCCCAGCCAGAAAAAATAAAAAGTAGACCCAATAATGGCGTTGCTTTTTTCTGCCAAGTAGGAGGTGTTTGGGTTAATTGTTTCATTTCCATTCCTTTATAAAAACACGACTTATTTTTACGCTTAGGGTTTGTTACTTAACTACTACACAAGGGTGACGAACTTATAGTGCAACTTTTAATCCGTAAATAAAGTGTTTACATTTCAACAGTTAAATTTATTAAAAAGGGTTTTAACTACGGCTTATGTGTAAAAAATACTCATTTAATGTATTTGTTGCGCGGCTAATTCTATTAATAGTTAATAAACGGTATGGAAGATATTAAGGGTTGTTTACTGAAGCTTGTCTGAATTACATTTTTATAAGCATAAAAAAAGCCGCAAAATGCGGCTTTAAAACAAATCACTCGTTATTTTTTCTTAAATCTGCGCACTAATGAAAGTGGTGCTAATAAAAGAGATAACCAAAGCAATGAGCCTGAGTCGTTATCGTCATCACCCCGTAGGTTGTTTACTCTTACTACAACCGTTTGTGCTTCAGATACGTTACCTACACTATCCTCTGCTTGTACTGTAAGGGTAATACGATTTTCAAACTCGTAGTCTACTTCGCTTGCAACAATTAACTGACCTTGCTCGTTAATTGATACAGAATCGTTACCTGATACGATAAATTTAACCACAGGTGATACATCAGCGTTAGGGTCACTAAAATCAAGTGTGCCAATCACAGTGCCTACAGCGCTGTTTTCATCTACTGTGAATATTTGATCAGGTGCAATTACCGGTGTTTGCTCTTCAGGGGTAAGTACTACTTCAGATTTTATATCAACAATAACTGGGTCGTGATCAGATGCACGGTATGGCCCTTCTGCGTATAGCGTAGATTGATGACCTTCGCTTTTATACTCTAGGTTGTAATCAAGCACGATAGGCTCATCAGCATTGATATGCCAATCATTTGCTGCAACAACTTTGCTTAGTAAAGACTCGGTTGCTAAAGCATGGTCAAGGCTACCTGCACGACCAGAGAAGCTATAAGAGTAGCTTAATGTATCGCCATCAAGCTCTGCGACTACGTTTTTATAGCCTTTTTCATCAAACTTACGGATTGGATCTTCCATTGCATAAGCGTTCATATCACCAACAAGAATGATATCTTCGTCATCTACGCCAGTAGGTTTGTTGTCTAACCAATCAGTAAACGCATCAGCAGCTTCGGTACGAATTTCATTCCAACAGCCTTGGCCATCACCTAGGTCGTCGTTGTTATCATCACCACAGCTCCCTTTAGATTTAAGGTGGGCTACAGAAACAGTAAATACTTCATCTGTTGAAAGTGACTTAAAGCTTTGTGCAATTGGGGCACGGTTGCTGTAATCAAACGGGTAATCAGTAGTAATAGCGGCTGTGCCTACTTCTTCTACTTTATCTGCGCGGTAAATAAGGGCTGTGGTGATTTCGTCGGTACCAATTTGGGCTACGTTAAAATCTACAAACGCGTAGTTGTTAGCGCTGTCAGCATCGTTTAATGCATTTACTAAACTTGCTATAGCACTGAACTCACCAAAGCCATCATTTTCAATTTCCATTAAGCCAACAACATCAGCTTGCATTGCACTAATAGCGCTTACAAGTTTTGCTTCTTGACGTACAAACTCTTCTTCTGAATCTGCACCACGGCTAGTAGGGAAACCACCGCCTTGGCCATCACCGTTAAAGTAGTTAAGTACGTTAAAGCTGGCGATTCGTAAATCGGCTTCTTCACTTTGCTCAGGCGCATCTTCACGCGCATTAGTTGCTATAAATTGTGGTGTAACTGTTGGGTGAATGCGATACGTGCTAAAGCTGTATGTAACTACCCCTGTTACCGCATTTACTGTATCGCCGGTACGTAGAGTATTTTCTGCCGATAGGCCTGGCGCTGGGTAAGCCGTTGGATCTGAGTTTTGAGCTGTAGAGCCATCATCTAATAAGATTTTTTTAGTCAAGTTAGCCGCTTCAACAGCATTGGCTGCATCACCTGGCAATGCAACTTGAGTGCCTTGGTATAAACGCTCAGTGGCTAGTTCTACTTCACCATAGCGACCTAAGCCGTAGTTGTTAGTAACTACAAGTGTTTGGTCTAGGCTTACTAGCATACCTTCATAAGCTTCTAGGTCAGCTTGGCTCTCTAAAGGTAAGCTTATTGAGGTTGCAGAGGCCACTTCGTCAGTACCACATACTGCAATTTGTGTTACATCTGCAAGTTGTGTTGAATCATAGTATTCATCAACTGTGCCCTGTACGCGCACGTGGTCACCTACATTTACATCGGTATCAGTAAAGTATACAAATAGACCTTCAGAGGTCATTGGGTCGTTATCTACATCTGCAGCAAGCGAGGTCACAAAGAAACCACCTAAGCCATCTTCACCTTGAAAATCGGCAGAGACAATACCTTCAATTTCAACAAGGGTATCTACTAACGGGCTTGCTTCACCAGAACCTTGCACAGCGCTAATTAGCGTTTTATCTGCGCCACATACAAGCGGTTCTAATGGTTCTGGCTCAGGGTCTGGCGCAGGAGCCGTACCACCATCGCCAGCATGCGAGCCTAAGCCGTCAAAGGTGTCAATATCAAACTGTTCCCATTCATCGCTAGGATTAAAAGTTGCAGTTGAGTCAGTTCGACCCGTTGTGATGCTATTTTTTCTTCGTAAGGTTTTATTTTGAGTTTGTACGGTATCATCAGACCAAAAAGAGCCAGGATCAACACCCACTTGGCCAAAGCTATCAACCACCACACCATCTTTAGTTAAAACAAGGGCATCGTCACCGTTGTAGTAAGTTACTGTGCTGGTTTCATCTGCAATATCAAGAATGGCAGCGTCAGCACTAGGGTTTGAAATTATATAGGTGGTATTGGCAGCCAATGTGCCTGATAAATCAATTGAGTTACCTACCGAACTACTACCATTTGAATAAAGTCCTAAAGTATAACCTTCAAGAGAAAGCTCTGTATCAGCATTGTTATAAAGCTCAATCGCTTTATTGTTGCTGCTGCCTTCGATGTATTCAGAAATGATTAGATCGGCGGAGGCTGGTGCACTGAGGCTTGCTAATACAAGCGCCAGTGGCGTTATTTTCGTTTTTAACATTTTTTATTATTCCCGTGTATTTAAATCCCAAAATGGGACACCAGTTTAGGCAATCTAAATGACAAAAAGAATACAAATATGTTAATGATTGTAAAAAAATTAAGGCGGCGTACCGCCTTTGATAACATGTTTACTTATTTTGCAGCCATTGCGCGGCCTGCTTGGCAAAATACGTTAAAATACCATCCGCTCCGGCGCGTTTAAATGCCAGTAAAGATTCCATAATTGTGGCCTCTTCACTCAACCAGCCGTTATCGATTGCCGCTTTGTGCATTGCATATTCGCCACTGACCTGATATGCGAAAGTAGGTACACCAAATTCATCTTTAACACGACGAACAATATCAAGGTACGGCATACCGGGTTTCACCATCACCATGTCGGCGCCTTCTTGTAAATCAAGTGCCACTTCACGAATTGCCTCATCAGAGTTGGCAGGATCCATTTGATACGTTTTTTTGTCGGCCCCTTTCAAGTTACCTGCAGAGCCTACAGCGTCTCTAAACGGCCCGTAATAGCTAGAGGCATATTTAGCTGAGTAAGCCATTATGCGTGTGTGAATATGTCCATCTGCTTCAAGTGCTTCGCGAATAGCACCAATACGGCCATCCATCATGTCAGAGGGTGCAACAACATCGGCACCTGCCTCGGCGTGCGAAAGCGCCTGCTTAACAAGAATTTCAGTGGTTATGTCATTAATTACATAACCTTCATCATCAATAATGCCGTCTTGGCCATGAGTAGTAAATGGGTCAAGGGCTACATCGGTAATAACCCCAAGCTCAGGAAAAGCTTCTTTTAAAGCACGAACTGTGCGTTGTGCTAAGCCATCTTCACTGTAGGCTTCTTCGGCCATCAAAGACTTTTTGTCAGCAGGGGTTACCGGAAAAATAGCGACGGCAGGTACACCTAAATCTACAAGCTCTTTAGCTTCTTCAAGCAATAAATCAATTGATAAACGCTCAATTCCTGGCATTGATTCAATTGCTTCGCGGCGGTTTTTACCTTCAAGCACAAATACCGGAAAAATTAAATCGTTCACCGATAGTTGGTTTTCGGCCATAAGACGGCGAGAAAAATCACTGCGGCGCATTCTACGCATGCGGGTATATGGGAAAAGGTCGAGTCCTGATTGGGCCATGTTACTAAGCTCCTACTGTGGAATTGGAAAACTAATTACTTGATTTCGGCCGTGTTGTTTAGCGAAATAGAGCGCTTTATCTGCGTCGTCTGTAAATAGCTCAGGGTTACTAATATCGTTTACTACAGCGCTGTTTACGCCAGCACTAATGGTTACTTTTACGGATGTTCCGGCTACGTTTACGGTATTACTCTCTACGGCTTGGCGAATTTTTTCAGCAATATCAACAGCCCCCTCTTTTGGGGTGTTAGGTAGCAAAACAACAAACTCTTCGCCGCCGTAGCGAGCCACTTCATCCAACGGGCGTTTTAAATGCTGTTTTATAATGTCGGCTACAGCGCGTATTACTTGGTCGCCGGTTAAGTGCCCGTAGTTATCATTTACGCGCTTAAATCGGTCTATATCGAGCATAATCATACTCAAAGGCGTTTGTTCACGCCGAGAGCGACGCAGTTCCATCACTAGTTTTTTATCAAAAAAGCGACGATTTTTAACGCCACTCAGCGCGTCTTCCATATTAAGTAGCTCAAGCTCGCGGTTTTTATCCTCTAGTTCGCGCAAAGTGACTTGTAGCTCAAAGGTGCGCTCATCAACTAACGACTCTAATTCTTTTTGTGTTTGGGCTTGCAGCGCGAGTCGCTCATTTAATAGTGTATCTTGGGCTGCATTTTCAGCAATCAAGGTTTGTTGAGCAATAACTTGTTCATCACGCTCTAAAATAAAGCGCTTCATAACGCCATAACATAGGCAAAATGTACTACCAAAAAAGCATATAAAAACAAAAGCTAAGCTACTTCTACCTAAAGGATATAAGCCAAATACAGCAATAATAAGGTACACCATAACAAGTAAAAATAGCATGAGTGCAATTAGCAGTGCTTGAATTGGTTTTGAAGGCGCGTTTTGCTGGCAGATGTAGGCGCTTACCAAGCAATAAATAATAACAATCGGGCTCGCCAGTAAGCTAAATGGGGTAAACACTGTGCTAGGTAAAGCCCACATAAACAGCAGGCTAATTGCGTAAATATTAGCAACAATGGTTTGCCATTTTAGTAGTTTAGAGGCTTTAGGTTGGCACAGTTGTTTTTGTAGCGGCACAAAAGCAAGCGTAGTGAGCATTAGTAAAACAGGTATCATTACTTGCTGTAATGAAGGCGAATTTGGATGAAAATAACGAGCGCCAAAACCGCATAAATAAGCCAGTAGCACACCTAAGGTCAGCGAAATAATGCCTGCATAAGCAAAATACAACTTGCGCGAAAACCCATACAAAACCAAGCAACTTATGGCCAATGAAAATAAAAAACCAATGAGTAAGCCATAAATTAAATTAAGTTTACCTTTATGCGCTAGGTAGGCATCTGGTTGCCATAAAGTCAGCGGGATGCGTAGCCCAGCACTGTTGTTAACCTTCATTATTACGGTGCTAATACTATTTGCCGGCAGCCTCAAGGTTGCTAATAAAGATTCACTTTTTATTAGCCGTGATGAGAGCTTAAAGTTATCGCCAGTTTGCATGTGTGAGAGCAGTGCTGAATTATAAAAATGAAAAATTTGCGCTTCATTTAACAGCGGGTTATCAAGCGATAAAATAGGGCTTATATTGTTATTTAAGGTATTTTTAACTGTAAACTTGACCCATACAGGGCGTTGTTCAAACCCTAAATTTAATGGCTTATCACTTACTGTTTGCCAGTCGTTAACCTCATGGTAGGCATTGTTTGCTGTGGTGGGCGTAAACGAATAGCTCAGGGTGTCTATTTTTATTGATTTAAAATTTTCAGAAATTACGGGGTTTGCAACACTGCAAAATGAACAAAGGAGCATAAATAGGCTAAATAGCGCCTTTGGGCTTGTCATTAGCGACCTGCTATATCAAATAAGCTATAAAAGTTAGCCGTACTATGGGTGGCAATAGTACTTGGTTCAACGTTATAAAGCTTAGCGAGTGTTTCACACACATAGCTAAGATAGGCGGGCTCATTTTTACGTGATTTTGGTTTAGGGGTTATTGTGCGTGGAATTAAAAAAGGCGCATCGGTTTCTATTAATAACCGCTCAAGCGGGATACTTGGCACCAATTGTTGCAATGCTTTACCGCGGCGCTCGTCACACACCCACCCAGTAATGCCAATATAAAGGCCTAATTCTAAATAATCTTTAAGTGCTTGGGCATTGCCTGTAAAGCAATGCAGCACGCCACGTACGTTATAGTTAGCCAAAATATTTAGCATATCTTCGCTTGCGTCACGTTCGTGTAAATAAACAGGTAGGTTTAGTTTTTCAGCTAACGCTAACTGGCGTTTTAATACGCTGCGCTGAATATCGCGAGGAGAAAAATCGCGATTATAATCAAGCCCACACTCACCAATGGCCACAACGCAATCGTTACTAGCAAGCTGCGTTAAAGTGGTTTCAAGTTCATCGGTGGCATCTTTAGCGTCATGTGGATGCACACCAGCAGTAGAAAACTGATTATATTGTTTTGCTAATGTAAGCGATTGTTCGCTACTAGGCACATCGCAGCCAATTAGTAGCATAGCTTGCACGCCCGCGGCATTTGCGCGGGCAATAATGGCCTGATGCTCACCTTCAAACTGGTGATTGGTTAAATTAACGCCGGCATCAACTAACGTGTAGGTCATTACTGAGTGCGCTTCACACGGATTGAGCGGTTTTGACCATCTTTACGAAGTAAGAAAGAATTAAATACACCGCGGCTAATAACTACTGTGTCTGACTCTTTTAATTTGAGACTGTCAGAGCCAATTTGACGCCATTGCTGGTCGTTATCAAGGGTAATAATGAGCTCGCCATAAGGGGCTTTTCTAACTGATGATACTAATGCTGTGATATTTTCGTCTTTATCTTTAGTGATCTCTTTATGCTCAAGGCCAAAATCATCTGCTTTAGCAGCAGGCGCCGCTTTAGAAACAGCTGCAACAGGTGCACTTACGTTTGGCGATACATTGGTTACGGCTTTTGGTGGGGTAAGGGTTTTTTTCTCACTAGGTTTAGTAAGCGGTTTACCTGCCACTGTGTTGTCATAACATAGTAAACGGTTAAAGTCGTTTTCAATAAAGCTACATGCTTGCAAAGCTTGCACGTTAATTTCTTGCGCTGCAAACGTCGGTGCGCTTAGTAAAACCAGTAGTGAGAGTAGTTGTTTTTTCATTTTATTCCTCAGATTCCTGTTGTTCTTTAGCGCTATAAAATTTCGCTAAAATTAACCCTAGCTCAAATAAAAGCAGCATAGGAAGTGCTAATAGTGTTTGTGATAACACATCGGGCGGTGTTAAAAACATCGCCACAACAAATACACCAACCACAATATAAGGGCGTTTTTGCTTTAAACTCTGCGTGGTTGTAGCGCCACTCCAACATAGCAACATTATGGCTACGGGTATTTCAAACGCCACACCAAATGCAAAAAATAGCTTAAGTACAAATCCTAAATAGCTACTAATATCCGGTGCTAGGGTCATCATTTGCGGCCCTACACTAGTAAAAAAGCCTAATATAATAGGGAGCACTATAAAGTAGCAAAAAGCGATACCGCCATAAAATAGCAAAATACTCGAGGCCAAAATTGGCATTAGCATGCGTTTTTCGTGTTGGTATAAGCCAGGTGCTATAAATCCCCAAATTTGATGCAATATCCACGGAATAGCGCCAAACAAGGCAACAAATAGCGTTAGCTTAAACGGTGCAAAAAACGGTGCCGTAACATCGGTAGCTATCATAGTGGCAGTGCTTGGTAAATGTGCGACTAAAGGGGCGGCTACAAACTCATATATATCATTGGCAAAATACACTAGGCCAATAAATATCACTAAAATACTAAAAAGTGATTTAATAAGCCGATCGCGCAGCTCAATTAAGTGAGCGACGAACCCTGATTTAGCTTGTTCAGACATTATTTTTTATACCACGTAATAAGTTGACCACAAATAGGGGAATTAATTTCACTTTTTTTCATCGAGTTGTTCGTTAGATGACGTGCTTGAAGTGTTTTTATAGCTATGAGTAACCGACTGCGCTGCTTTTTGCAGTTCATCAACCGATTGTTGTAGCTCAGGGCTTAAATCTTTAAGCTCTTGTTGCTCTGCTTTTTTTAGGTTTTCGTGAAGCTCGTGTATGCGTAGCTCTTCACTCACTTCTGCTTTAACTGAGTTGGCCATCGACTTAACGGTTTTTACCCAGCGCATTACGGTGCGAATGGCAACCGGTAACCGCTCAGGGCCAAGTACCACTAGGCCAACAATAAAAACAACAACGAGCTCCCACATTCCCATATTGCTTAAACCTTAGTATCGTCTTTGGTTTTTTCAGTGCTTTGTGTCTGTGTTGGCGCTGCTTTTTGAGACTCTTGGATTTGCTCTGCTTTTTCGCTTTCAGTCTCTTTAGTTTGATCATCAGACATGGCTTTTTTAAACCCTTTTACTGCACCGCCTAAATCACCACCCATGCCGCGTAGTTTTTTAGTACCAAAAAGAAGTACGATAATCGCTAAAACAATCAATAATTGCCAAATACTAATGCCACCTAAACCCATGGTTATCTCCAACTGATAAATGCTTAAATGTTTATTTTAAGTACTAATTATACGCCCTGTGGCATAAATAGCACTTAGTTTATGTGTTACGCCACGCCACAATAAAGCTAATTGCAGACGCTGCTAATGTTACGCCTGCCGCTATGAGGTCGTGCTGCAGATAACACAGTGCCGATACAATCAGTGTAGCACTGCCAAATAGGCTAAGTACTAGCGCTTTGTGTGACACTTTACTTGGCTGAGAATGCTGTATTTGCGGACTACGTTTTAAATTTTGATAAATTAAATCAGGTAGTTCTGGCATTTTTTCAGCCCAAAATGGCAAGTTAGCATACATTCGTTTCATTACTGATAACGGTCCAACTTGTTGTTTTACCCAATCTTCTAAAAATGGCTTAGCGGTTTTCCACAAATCAAGCTGAGGATAAAGCTGACGCCCTAAGCCCTCAACGTATAATAAGGTTTTTTGTAATAATACTAACTGCGGCTGTACTTGCATGTTAAAGCGGCGTGCGGTGTTAAATAAATTAACGAGTACATGGCCAAACGATATCTCAGCCAGCGGCTTATTAAATATAGGTTCGCACACGGTACGAATTGCAAATTCAAACTCTTCTATGCTGGTATCAGGCGGAACCCAGCCCGAGTCAACATGTAGCTGAGCAACTTGGCGGTAGTCACGATTAAAAAAGGCGATAAAGTTTTCTGCAAGATAGCGTTTATCTTCTTTGTTTAATGTGCCAACAATGCCACAGTCGATACCAATATACATGGGGTTTTCAGGGTGCTCGCGAGAGACAAATATATTGCCAGGGTGCATATCAGCATGAAAGAAACTGTCTCTAAATACTTGGGTAAAAAACACTTCTACACCGCGTTCAGCGAGTAATTTCATATTGGTATTCTGCGCAATTAACGACTCAGTATCTGAGACCGGAATTCCGTAAATACGCTCCATAACCAAAACGTTACTGCGGCTATAATCGCTATAAACAGCCGGGATATATAACGAATCAGAGCCTTCAAAGTTACGCTTAAGTTGTATGCCATTTGCGCCTTCGCGCATTAAATCGAGCTCATCTAGCAAGGTTTTTTTATACTCTTTGACCACCTCGACAGGGCGTAACCTTTTTGCTTCGCTGTGTACATTGGCAAGTACTTTAGCGAGCTTTTCCATAAGTGCTAAGTCGGCATTAATTTGTGTTTTTATGTTTGGCCTAATCACTTTTATAACAACATCTTGGGTATTGTTATGGGCATCAACTAGCTTAGCAGTATGCACTTGTGCAATAGACGCTGAGGCCAATGGGGTTTGCGAAAACTCACTAAATAACTGGCTTATATCGCTAATTTCGAGCGCTTTTTCAATTATTTTTTGGGCAAGTTCGCCCTCAAAAGGCTCGACTTGGTCTTGCAAAAAAGCAAGCTCTAACGCAATGTCGTGAGGAAGTAAGTCTCGGCGGGTAGAAAGCATTTGGCCAAACTTAATCCACACAGGGCCAAGCTCTTGCAAGGCTAAGCGCAGTCGCAAGCCTGCTGGCTTATTTTTGTGCTGGTTACGTAACCAAAACAAGCTACCACGCGCAATTTTAGCGTACCAAGGTATTTTTTGTTTTGGTATTAACTCATCTAATCCGTAGCTAAGTAATGTTTTAGTGATGTAATACAATCGAGCAGTCGACACAAAAAATCCTTAGCGGCTGTTGGTGTTAGAAGAGTTGATTAATGCATTTATGCGTTGTTCAATAGCGGCCACTTGCCCTTTTAACACTCGGTTTTGTTGTTTAAATTGTTCAAGCTCTAAAGGGTGAATAGTTACAGCGAGCTCATCTTGGCATAGGCTGGTTAATGTGGTGCTAATTTGCTGACGTGCTTTACGCTCTTTACTGCGTAAAGCGTTTAGCTGTATGTAAAGTTGTTGTGCGGGCGCATCGCCAATATAGTGCGATAGTTGCTCAGGCCAATCTATATCTAGCCCAGAAAATGCGGCGCTGTAAGCCTGAGCGACGTTTAAGTCGCCTTGCAGGTCTAGCTTATCTTGACGAATGAGCTGTGTAAGCATGGCTGGGTCTTTAAGCGCCATGAGTGTATCTATATCTGCGCTGATCATACACTCTGCGCTATCTTCATCGCTGGCACTGTAAAGGTGTAATAGTTTACCATCAAAGGTTAATACTATTTGCTGCTGCCAATTGCGGATTTCGACCTTTAATGGTTTGTGCTTAACGGCACTGAGCTTATCTATTAAGGTGGCGTCGAGTTGCAGTACCTTATTAAGCACTCGCTCTATAAGCGAAAGTACAAAATTAGGTAACATAAAAAACTGCGAATCGGGTTTTGCTGCGATTACATGCTCGCTTTTTTGCTCAAACGCCATAATTGCCTGCCTTAATATTTAAAACCACGGTGCAGTGCAACAATACCACCGGTTAGGTTTTGATACGTTGTTTGTTCAAAGCCTGCTTCTTCCATCATTGCTTTTAAGGTTTCTTGGTCTGGGTGCATACGAATCGACTCAGCTAAGTATTGGTATGACTCGCTATCGTTCGCCACTACTTTACCCATAGTTGGTAATAGATTGAACGAGTAAAAATCGTACGCTTTACTTAAAATTTCATGCTCAGGTTTGGAAAACTCTAATACTAGTAAACGTCCACCTGGCTTTAATATACGGTACATAGAGCGCAGGGCTTTGTCTTTATCGGTTACATTACGTAGGCCAAAGGCAATCGTGATCACATCAAAGCTGTTATCTGGAAATGGCAGCATTTCGGCATTCATTTGCACGTAGTCGATATTGCCGACTAAACCCAAGTTGTGCAGTTTTTCGCGGCCCACTTTTAACATTGAAGAGTTAATGTCACCTAAAACTACTTGGCCGGTGTCACCAACTAGTTGGCTAAATTTTGCTGTTAGGTCACCAGTGCCGCCTGCTAAATCAAGGACGTGGTGACCTTTGCGCACACCTGAGCTGGCTATAGTTTGACGTTTCCATAATCGATGTACACCAAAAGACATTAAATCGTTCATTACATCGTACTTTGCTGCAACCGAGTGAAATACGTCTGCAACCATTGAGGCTTTATCGTTTTCGGCTACGGTTTTATAGCCAAAATGCGTGGTCTTTTGCTCTGTTTCGTTCATGGTTAGTCTCTATCGTGGCAATAAAGACTAGTGTACTTGATTGTATACTGCAGGTGCAATTTGAATATGATTTATCAGGTAATTTAGCGTAAAACCTAGTGGCCAGCTGTAAAGCTACTTTGCCCCAGTGAGCGTGCTTTAAATGCCGCTTGCGAGGCTTTTTTAGCTAACTGGTTAAAGTCATCATTTTTGAGTTGCTGCGCTATGCCTAAAGATAAGTTAATGCCAGGCAGCTTAGTGCCGCTTTTTGAGCTAACAAAACGAAGTTTTTCTACGCCATTACGCACTTTTTCAGCAATAACATTGGCGGTTTCGGGGTCTATATCTGGCAGTAATACGGTAAATTGGTCCTTTGCTGTACGCCCAGGTAAACCACTTTGAAAGACATATTTTTTTACTTGTTTAGCTACTTTGTTCAAAATAACTTCGCCAATTATATCGCCGTAATTATCTACAAAATGATCTAAATTATTTATTTGAATAGCAATTGCGCAAATTGATTTGTCTTGGTTGCTCCATAGTTGGGTTTGCTGCGTTAAATAATGACGTTTATACAGCCCCGTTTGTGAGTCAATAATGTGCTGCTTACGTAATTGCGCCAGCTGTTTTTGGGTTTTTTCGTGTAACTTTTTAGCTTTATATAGCTCGTGTTTGAAGTGCTTGTGTTGCTCAAGTAACGTGGCTGATTGGGTGTTTAACGTATCGAGTGCTTGGCGGCTTTGCTCTATATTATTCTCATCAAGCGTGTGCATGCACTCACTTACTTGGCCGGCAAAGCTAACAATTTGTTTTTCGGTTGATTGCGCATTGCGCGACAGTGAATCAATAACCCCATTTACGTTATTAATCATTGCCACTTGCGTGGTATGCCCTTCGTTTAAAAACTCAAAGTAGAGCTGCTCAATCAAAATACTATCAATTTGGGCTTTATTAGTAATGGCCTCGTCTATGGCGTTATTTAGCTGAGGATTTACTTTACTAATATAGGTATAGGCAACGTGGTAATTTAACGGAGAGGGAGGCAGCGTATGACGTTCTAAAAACAGGCATACATTCGTCATTTTTTCTTGAGCTACAGCCATGGAATCATGGAACATCATTTTAACTACCAACTAAGTACGCATTAAATTACACATTAAAATAACTCTTCAATGAGGCGGCAATGCATCCAAGCTTTATTATTTTTTTACTACAATAATCGTTAAGCAGGCTATTTAAAAGTAAAAACCAGTATTAGTGAACTTAATTTTTTACTTTTGCTGCCTAATAGCTGATTTTATCATCAAAGAGCACGTATTTAGCTTAATTTAGGCGGGTTCAGCTTATTTTACGCGCTCCAATTAAGCGTGTGTTATTGAGATTAATCGCATTTGTCTTGCTATTTACTCAGCCTACGATAGTTTTGTGAAATCTATTGTATGGTTAAGTAAAACTAAAATGAATTATTCCTTACCCCCGCGAATTTGCCGCACACTGCTTGTGCTATCACTTTTTGGCACGCTAAGCGCATGTACATTAACAAGCCGCAACGCAAACACACAATTTGAACAAGTGGCTCAAAGTATTGTTGATTACCGCAAACGTGTTAATCCCTACACTCAGCCTGAAGGGGTTGATGGCTATTTATTACCTAATTTATCGGCCGAATTTTTAAAGCAGCAATATGAGGAAAAAACAGCATTATTAAGTCGTTTAGATGCAATTGATAGCGATGAGCTTTCAAGTGAAAACAGTATTAACCTCAGTATTATTCGTGCGCAAGTACAAAATAGTGTTGATGAATATGTATTTAATGCGCACTACATGCCGCTAACTTCTGAGTATGGGTTTCATTCTAGCTTGTCTTATATGATTAATAGTTCGCAGTACAAGCAACCGCAACAGTTAGAAACGTATTTAGCCCGCCTTGAACAAGTGCCGCGCTTTTTTGAGCAAAATATACATTGGATGAAAAAGGGGCTCGAAACGGGGCTTACTCAACCACAAGCGGTATTAGCTGGGTATGAAGACTCAATAAACGCTTACATAGTGGATGATGTAACGCAGTCAGACTTTTACTCCCCGTTTAAAACGAACACAGCAGGGCTAAGTGAAAACGACTTTAAAGCGTTGCAGCAAAAAGCTAAACGCATCATAAAAAACGATGTTATAGCCTCTTACAAAGCGTATTTAACATTTTTTACTACGCAATATCAGCCAGGTGCACGTACTACGATTGGTATTTCGCAAACCCCTAATGGCAAGGCGTTTTATAAAAACCGCGCACAGTATTACACCACCACAAATATGAGCATTGATGAAATACATCAGCTGGGGTTATCTGAAGTGGCGCGTATCCGCAGTGAAATGCAGGAAATAATTAAAGAAGTAGGCTTTGAAGGCACGTTTGCCGATTTTATCCACTTTTTACGTACCGATCCGCAATTTTACGCCACCACTCCAGAGCAGCTATTAAAAGAAGCTGCTTATATAGCTAAAAAAATGGACGCGCAGCTGCCTAAGTTATTTCATACATTGCCACGTATGCCCTATGGCGTTGCACCTGTACCTGCAAATATAGCCCCTAAATATACAACCGGTCGCTATGTTGGCTCGAGCCGAAGCGATCAAGCGGGTTATTATTGGGTAAATACATATGCGCTAGATAAGCGCCCGTTGTATGTATTAGAGGCGCTGACCTTACACGAAGCCGTACCGGGTCATCATTTACAAATATCGCTTAATGCAGAGCTTGAAAACTTACCAAGCTACCGACGTGATGCCTACCTTTCGGCTTTTGGTGAAGGATGGGGGCTTTATTCTGAATACTTAGGTATAGAAGCAGGCTTTTACCAAGACCCATACAGCCGATTTGGCCGTTTAACCTATGAAATGTGGCGTGCAGCTCGTTTAGTGGTTGATACAGGCATGCACATGTACGGCTGGAGCCGAGAGCGCGCTATGAACTTTATGAGCGAAAACACGGCGCTTTCATTACACAATGTTAAAACCGAAACCGACCGCTATATTTCGTGGCCGGGGCAAGCTTTGTCGTACAAAATTGGCGAGCTGACTATTAAGCGTTTACGCACAGAAGCCGAGCAAGCGCTTGGGCCACGTTTTGATATTCGTGAGTTTCATCATCAAGTATTGCGTCATGGGTCTGTGCCGTTATCAGTGCTTGAAGAGCAAGTTCGTTTGTATATAAAAGCTGAGCTTGAAAACGCACAAAGCTAATTATCTAAAGGTATAAACCTTGAACAACGAAAGGTGTTGTGTCATTTTGACGCAACACCTTTTTTATTTTTAAAAACAGCCATCAAGGGGCCTTGGATGAGCGATTTTATTATTTTTAGTATTGATGTATTTGCGAGTATTTTTATTGTTGCATTAGGATTAATTGTACTTACCATTATAGTTTTTTATTTTCGTGATATTACTCAAACAAAGCATGCAATTAGGCGAAATTACCCGGTTATTGGTCGCTTTAGGTACTTTTTTGAGCGCCAAGGCGAGTTTTTTAGGCAGTACTTTTTTGCCCTCGATAGAGAAGAAATGCCGTTTAACCGAGCAGAGCGTAGTTGGGTGTATCGTGCTGCAAAAGATGTCGATCGTACCGCTGCATTTGGTTCCACGCAAAGCTTAGAGGTAACAGGTACAGTGATGTTTATGAACTGTGCTTTTCCTACCTTAGATGAAGAGGCGCTGGACCCAAGTAATGTAACTTTAGGCCCTTATTGTAAAACGCCGTACACCACTAACTCATTGTTTAATATATCGGGAATGAGCTTTGGTGCGCTCTCAAAACCGGCTGTCAGAGCGTTATCAAAAGGGGCAAAATTAGCCGGCTGCTGGATGAATACAGGTGAAGGCGGGCTAAGCCCTTATCACTTAGAGGGCGGAGCCGATTTGGTGTTTCAAATTGGTACGGCTAAGTATGGTGTGCGCGACGAGCTTGGAAATCTAAGTATCGATAAACTTAAAGAAATTGCGGCGCATAAAAACGTAAAAATGTTTGAGCTTAAATTAAGCCAAGGTGCCAAACCAGGTAAAGGCGGTATGTTACCAGGTAAAAAGGTTAATGCTGAAATTGCTAAAATAAGGGGTATTCCTGAGGGTAAAGATTCAATTAGCCCAAATGGGCACCCAGAAATCAAAAAGCCAAGCGACATATTAGATATGATTGCCACAGTGCGAAACGCCACAGGCAAACCTACCGGCTTTAAAGCCGTTATTGGTGATTACACTTGGCTAGAAACACTATTTGCAGAAATAAACCATCGCGGGCTTGAATCAGCGCCGGACTTTATCACTATTGATAGTGCCGATGGCGGTACGGGCGCAGCGCCACAACCCTTATTAGATTCGGTAGGTTTACCGCTGCGCGAAAGCTTACCGCTGGTTGTTAATATGCTTGAAAAACACGGCTTAACAGGGCGGGTTAAAGTCATTGTTTCGGGTAAGTTAATTGTGCCCTCTAAGGTAGCATGGGCGCTTGCTTTGGGTGCTGATTTTGTTGTTTCTGCGCGTGGTCATATGTTTGCGTTAGGCTGTATACAGGCTATGCAATGTAATAAAGACACCTGCCCAACCGGTGTAACTACCCATAACGAGCGGCTACAGCGTGGTTTAAATGTTGCAGATAAAGCTCAACGGGTTGCCAATTATAATAAATATATTCATTACGGCGCTGGCTTAATTGCCCACTCATGCGGTGTAACAAGTGCACGGGAATTAAGGCGTAAACACGTGCGTATAGTGCAAGAAAGTGGGCTGTCGGAGCCGCTCGATAAAATTTACGAAAACTACCAATAACAGTCTTAGTATAAAAAAGGCGCTTTAGCGCCTTTTTTAATTTAGTTGGCTTATTAATAAACTAAAAAAGGCATCTTTGTTGTCGCAGCTTTTGGCATTTAAAATAAGTTGCTCACCTAAGCTCAGCGTTTGTTTTTGTACTGAAAGGCGCGTATTTTCATCTTCAATGCTGTCAATATCTACCACATGCGCGAGCCCTATGGTGCGCCTAATTAGTTCTGTTCCACAATAACCTATGGCGTCTTGTAATACGGTTTTCATAAAGTACTGTGGGTAGCCCTCGGTATTAAGGGTGCGATCTGTACTGTGGTTGGCAATTAAAGCTAACCATTGTTGCTCAAATAAATTATAGCTTTCAACAATGCAGCTAAGTAAATGCGTTTGATAGTTTCGTCGTGCTACAAACTCTTCAATATGCCCTGCTTGTGCGCAGTAATTTAATAGTAAATTGCCAATAAAAGAGCCTATATCAAAGCCAACAGGGCCAAAAAAGCCAAACTCGGGGTCAATCACTTTAGTGGTATTGGTATCTACAAAAATACTGCCGCTGTGCATATCGCCGTGCAGCAATGTTTGCGGGTTAGATAAAAAATTAGCTTTTAATTTCGCAACTTCTAACTTAAGTGCCGTGTTATCACGCAAAGCGTGTACATGTGTAGTAAGTTGCTCGTCAAAGTGATTGCGTTTGTGATCTGTATACGGATCGCTAAAAAATAAATCTTCTGTAATTTGGCAAAGCTCAGGGTTAGTAAATTGCTGTACTAGGGCCTTTTTATGCTGGGCGGTTAGGTAAAAATCTGAATTATAAAACCCGGTATGGCTTAAATACGTAGCTACGTGCTCGGCTAACTTAGGAAATTGCTCTGCGTTATTTTGCGCGGTGCGCAATATTTTTAAGTGACCTAAATCTTCTAAAATGGTAAGTGCGTAAGCTTGGTTATAGTGCAGTACTTTAGCGGTGTTTTGTGGGCAAATAGCCCCATGGTTAAGTAACACTTGCGCCTCAATACGAGCTCTATCAAGCGTGAGCGGCCATGATTCACCTACACAACGAGCATAAGGCAGTGCTTGCTTTAAAATAATGCTGTTATGGTGCTCATCGCTAATTCTAAATACTAAATTAAGGTTACCGTCACCAAATTCGTACGCAGTTAAGCTGGCGTCAGCATTAAAAAAATCATACTGCTTAGAGTCAATTAGCGAATTTACATATTCAATTGCGCGCTGCGCATCAAACGCGACATAGTTAGCCATAGTGAGTTCTCAAATAACCTTTTTAGGCATTCTATACCTTTAAATGTTTAGATGTCTACAAGTCTAACTTGAGAGTTATTCAAACTGATGTAAAATACCCTTACGCATTTTATTTAAGCAGCCTCACCATGCAAAACCTAATCGCAAGCAGTTTAAAATATGAAAACGGCACATTAAGTGTGCTTGACCAGTATTTACTTCCTCATCAGCAGGTATGGCACGAATGCCATAGTGTTGAGACGATGAAGGAGCTGATCATCAGTTTAAAAATTCGTGGCGCGCCATTAATAGGCTTAGGTGCGAGTTTGCTGGTTGCTCATTTAGCGCAGCAGGGGGGAACTCAAGCGGCGCTTGCAAAAGCAATTGATGAGCTTGAAGCCACAAGGCCAACCGCTGTTAATTTAATGCATTGCATGGCTATATTAAGAGAGGCCCTTAAAAGCGATGATTTTATAGCTGCTGTGGTGTGCAGCGCAGAGCGCCTTTTTATTGAAGACATTGCCCTATGTGAGCGTATGGCAACGCGCGGAGCTGAGCTTATAAACAGCGGCGACAATATTTTAACCCATTGTAATACCGGCGCATTAGCGACTGCTGGTATTGGTACAGCATTAGGCGTTATTTACAAAGCGCAGCAACAACACGGCAATATACATGTGTGGGTTGATGAAACGCGGCCCTTGTTGCAAGGCGGGCGTTTAACCGCGTTCGAGCTTGATCGCTGGCAAGTACCGTATACGCTTATTTGCGATAATATGGCAGCAAGCTTAATGGCCGCAGGCAAGGTAGATAAAATAGTTGTAGGCGCCGATCGTATTGCTGCTAATGGCGACTTTGCTAATAAAGTGGGAACTTATAATTTAGCTGTATTGGCGCATTTTCATGATATTCCTTTTTATGTTGTCGCGCCTTTAACTACGCTTGATACACAAACAGCTTGCGGTAGCGATATAGCAATAGAGCAGCGAAATAGCGCAGAGGTACGCGGCGTAAGTGGCAGTTTTGGTGAGGCGCTGTGGGCACCCACTAATGCCAATGTGTATAATCCCGCATTTGATGTAACACCTGCAAAACTAATAACAGCTTGGGTGTTAGATACCGGTGTTTACAATAAAAGTGATGTAGAGAGTGGCGCGTTAACAGCGCTTAAGTAGTTTTTTAAACAGCGCTCCACTTATCCCTTTGTGGAGCGTATTACTTTTGCTATGCGAGCAACGGAAACTGCTTCGCAATTTCAGACTCGGTGCTTTTTGCAACCCAGCCCTCGGTATTATTAAATAATCTAATGGCGGTAAACTCTGGGTCGCTCCCCATATCAAACCAATGTGGTGTAAGGGTTGGGACCGAAATTAAGTCACCTTGCTGGCATAATACTTGGTAAATTTTGGCATCAATATGTAGGCAAAATAACCCTTGGCCTTTTACAAAAAAGCGAACTTCGTCTTCACTATGAGTGTGCTCAAATAAAAACTTTTCTCGCATTTGTGCCGCTGCAGGGTTACCTTTTGCGAGTGAAATAACATCCACCGTTTGGTAGCCATTTTGCGCTTTTAAGCGCGCTATATCATTTTTATACGCTGCAATAATTTGCTCACTTGTGGTGTGCTCATTAATGGGTGCGGTTGCTTGCCATTGTTCAAAACGTACATTTACTTTTGCTAATTGCTGAGTAATTTCGCTTAAATCACAAGTGTTTACCAGCGCATTACTTGGATTGTTGTTAGCATAAATTGTTAATTGGCTCATGCAAATTGCTCCAATTTAACTGTGCTAAAGTCATGTACGTATGGGTGCGCGCTATGTGCTTGGCCATCACGTATTAAGTGCAAGGTTTTAAGCCCTGCGGCTTTGGCTGCATCAAGCTCATCTGCAACATCACTTAAAAACAAGATTTCGTTAGCACTAAAAGGGAGCTGATTAACTATAGTGTTATAGGCTGCTTGCTCTTGCTTTGCGCCGACTTTGGTATCAAAAAAATCGTTAAACAGGGGGCGAATATCGCCATAGTCACTGTATTTAAAGAGTAACTGCTGCGCCCTTACCGAGCCTGATGAATACACATAGAGTGCGGTACCTTGAGCGTGCTGAGCTTGTAAAAACTCAAACGCATCTGCGTATAGGTGGCCTTTAAAATCACCGTGCTCGTAGCCCGTTTGCCAAATTAGCCCTTGTATTTGCTTTAAAGGGGTAATTTTTTTATCTTCTTCAATCCACTTTAGTAACACGCTAATGACATTTTCTATATCGGCATCTGGCTCATTAATAATGGCTTTAACAGCCGCTATTTGCTCAGCGACATGGGGTTTATTTTCGTTTAAGCGCATAAACGTTGCTAGTTGCTTGGCTGCATACGGAAACAGCACCTCTTTTACAAATGAGATACGTGTTATGGTGCCTTCAATATCAGTTAAAATTGCTTTTATCATTATAGCTGTGCCCCAATACCTTCTATTTTTAACCGTTCCAGCTCGCAACTAAATAAAAACTCTAACCCTTCTAAATGGCGAAGTGCTTGCTTGTAATTACGCCCTACTACATAAACGCCATGCCCACGAATTAACACTGCATGCTCAATGGGTGTATGTAAGTGGTGATCGCTAAGCAGCAAGCTTAAGCGGTCTATGTCTTGGTCGTTTTCAAAAATAGGAATGCTGAGCGTATCTAAATGCGAAGTTACCCCACTGAGTGACTTTTGCATTTCGTAACCGCTTAAATTTAATGCATGGCTTTTAATTACACGCGATAGTACGGTGGCTGCTACTGAGTGAGTATGCAGCACCACGTTTGCGTGCGGAATAAGCTTATACATGCCTAAGTGCAATTGCGTTTCGGCCGATGGGTTGCCAGCACCTTTAGTGCGATTACCTTGATGATCAAGCTCAATGAATGTGTGTGTACCGAGCTGACCTTTATCAAAGCCGCTAGCGGTAACCACATACCCTGTTGCGGTGCGCGCCGAAAAATTTCCGCCGGTGGCGGGAACCCAGCCTTTTTGACTGATCCATTTTCCGGCTTCAATAAGTTGCGAAATAGCGGTATTGTTGTGCATACATTCCTCACCAATGAGTGTAATACCAATGCGTAATAATACTTAATGCATTTGAGGCGCTAAACCAAACGCGAGCTGCGTTTTTGCTACCTCAAAATAGCTCAGTTAATTAAGCAAATTGATATAAAGCTATTTAATTTTAGACGGCTATACTTCTGTTTTAAGCAATGATAGCATCGCTTTAAGCGCAAAACCATCATTAAGGGCCTGTCGTGTTTGAAAGTAAATTACCAAATTTAAGTGTTAGTATATTTAGCCAAATGAGTGGCTTGGCAAGTCAGCATTCGGCAATAAATTTATCGCAGGGTTTTCCTGAGTTTGATGCGCCAGAATTACTAAAAAACCAGCTAAATTTTTATGTTCAGCAAGGGGTTAATCAATATTCGCCATCCAGTGGTGTGCCCCGTTTACAGCAACAAATAGCAAATTTAGTTTCGCGTAAATATGCGGCTAACATTGATGCAGCTGAGCAAGTTACGGTAACGTCGGGCGCCACCGAAGCATTATTTGTGGCTATTCAAACTATAGTACGCCCCGATGATGAAGTCATTGTGTTTGACCCCGCTTATGACTCTTACCAGCCTGCCATTGAGCTTGCTGGCGGTAAAACAGTTCATATTGCATTGCATGCACCCGATTATGCTATTGATTGGCAAACTGTTCGCAGCGCAGTGAGCAAAAACACGCGCGCTATAATTATTAATACGCCACACAACCCAAGCGGAAAAATACTTAAAAGCCATGATATAAACGCGCTTAAATCGTTAGTAAGCGACCACGATTTATATGTAATAAGTGATGAAGTTTACGAACATATTACCTTTGATGGCGATAAGCACTTAAGCATGCTTTGTGATGAGCAGCTGCGTGAAAAAAGCTTTGTTATATCAAGCTTTGGCAAAACATTTCACAGTACCGGCTGGAAAATGGGGTACTGTATTGCGCCTGCACCGCTTGCTATTGAATTTAGAAAAATACACCAGTATGTTACTTTTTCAAGCTTTACACCTGCACAACACGCATTGGCCGACATGCTTGAACAACAAGGCGAGCATGTCGATGAGCTGAGTAATTTATATCAGCAAAAGCGCGACTTACTGGCACAGCACTTAAGTGACAGCCGTTTTAATATTTTACCAAGCCAAGGTACGTACTTTTTATTGCTCGATTACAGTGAAGTGTCTGATCTTAATGATGTGGATTTTTGCCACTGGTTAGTAGAGCAAGCTGGGGTTGCTGCTATTCCTTTAAGTGTGTTTTATAAGCAACCTTCAAATGATAAAGTGATTCGACTGTGTTTTGCTAAAAACGATGAAACCTTAATAGAGGCCGCGCAAATATTATGTCAACTTTAACGCTTACACTCGTTCAAAGTGCGCTGCATTGGCTTGATAAAGACGCCAATTTAGCCATGTTTGATAAAAAATTAGCAGCGATGAGCGCTCAACCTGATTTAATTTTACTACCCGAAACCTTCGCCACAGGCTTTGCTATTAACCTTGATTGCGCAGAGCCCGAAAATGGCAAAGTGCTGAGCTGGCTAAAAACCCAAGCACATAAACATAAAGCCGTTATTGCAGGTTCGGTTTTGGTTGCTCAAGGCGATAAAAAAGCGAATCGCTTTTATTGGGTGACCCCAAGTGGCGAGGTAAATTATTACGATAAACGTCATTTATTTCGCTTAGGCAGTGAGGGCGATTACGTTGTCGCAGGACAAGCGCGTAAAACGTTTGAAATTAACGGTTTTAAGTTACTGCCACAAGTATGTTACGACTTGCGCTTTCCGGTTTTTCAGCGCAACAATAATGATTACGATGTAATGATAAACGTTGCTAACTGGCCTGCAGTTCGTCGTCATATTTGGGATACGCTATTAATGGCGCGCGCTATGGAAAACCTATGTTATGTAGTAGCCGTTAACCGTGTTGGCGACGATGGCAATGGTGTTGCGCACAATGGCGGCACGGCTGTGTACGACTTTAAAGGCGATACGATCGCCAAAGCAAAAGACAATACACAAGAGTTACTTACCGTAACACTTGAAAAAGCACCGCTCGATGATTTTAAAGCCTCGTTTCCTGCTTATTTAGATGCCGACGCGTTTACCTTGGTATAAATCGCTAAGCATTAGCGCCTAGCCAATAAAGTGCTAAAATAGCCGCTGATATGTTTATTGGCGGCTTTATGAATACAACCCTTATAACACCGGTAATTTTAGCGGGCGGCATTGGCACACGGTTATGGCCGCTTTCTCGCCAAGCTATGCCTAAGCAATTTTTACCTCTGCTTGATAACAAACACTCACTATTACAAAGCACGTTGGCGCGTGTATCGGGCGAGGGGTTTGCAAAGCCAATACTTGTTTGTAACGAACAGCACCGCTTTATTGCTGCTGAGCAAAGTGCGCAGGCTACTCCTCATGCACTTTTGTTAGAGCCGCAGGGTAAAAATACCGCGCCGGCTATTGCGCTGGCAGCACACTACGCTTTACAGCAAGGCATAACTGGGCCAATACTGGTGATGCCTGCCGATCATCATATATCCAACTTTACTGAGCTCACACTTAAACTAAATGATGCAATTGAATTAGCCCTGCAAGGTATGCTGGTCACGTTTTCAATTACACCAACACAGCCCCACACTGGGTTTGGCTACATTAAGCAAGGTAGTAAAATAGCAGGCTCAAATTGCTATAAAGTGGCTGCATTTAAAGAGAAGCCAAGCTTGGCTACCGCTGAGCATTATTTAACTCAAGGCGGTTATAGCTGGAATAGCGGGATGTTTTTATTTACACCGCAAGCCTATTTAAATGAGCTAGAACGCTTTGCACCAAAAATTGCACACAGTGTAAGCGCGGCGGCTAATTTCTCTGACGATTTAGGATTTACAAGGCCGATAAGTGAGCCACTTAAAAATTGCCCAAGTGACTCTATCGATTACGCCATTTTAGAGCGCAGTAATAATGTAGCAGTGCTGCCTGTTGCTCTTAATTGGAGTGATGTAGGCAGCTTTAGTGCCTTGGCTAGCCTTATTAAAAAAGATACACATGGCAATAATGAAAACGATAGCCATAGCGCGCAAAATAGTACTAATAATTTTGTTTTAAGCGAAGACGATCACAGCGTTGCTACCCTTGGGGTTAGCGACTTAGCTATTATTCATACCCACGATGCCACCCTCGTTGCCAATAAAAACAAGCTCGATGGTCTGCCTTTATTGCTCAAGCAATTAGCGGTTAGCCAAAGTGATAAACTCAATCACCATCAGGTTGTGTATCGGCCATGGGGCAATTACCGCACTTTAGTAACAGGGGCAGGGTTTAAAGTTAAAAAAATAACCGTAAACAGCGGGGCTAAACTTTCAACGCAGCGCCATCAGCATCGTGCAGAGCATTGGGTAGTGGTATCGGGGATTGCCGATGTACGTATTGATAAGCAAGCATTAACACTTAGCCACGACCAATCTTGCTACATTGCAGCAAAACAAATACACAGCTTAGCGAACAATCAAAAAGAGCCGCTAATTGTCATTGAAGTACAAACTGGCACCGTACTAGATGAAAGTGACATAGAGCGTTTTGATGATAAGTATGGAAGGTTAGGTATTTAAATAAAGTGGTTTTCTAGTGATAAACTTAAGTAGCGAGGTTGTTGATTGAAATAAAAAGTTATTTAAAATACTATGTTGTCAGTTAAAATTATAGGGACGTTACATGGATAAATCTTTGATTACAGCTGTTCAAGTAGAACCTGGTGAACTCCTTCAAGGGTTACGCCAAAGTATAAGAGAATCAGGTGTTATTTATAAGTTTAGAGACTCAGAAACACTTATTTCAAACGAGTTGGAGAAAACTTTAAAAGAGACCGAACGTAAACTTACTGAAGCTGAAATTGCTCAACATGCTGCTCGCCTTTATAATAAGATAGCTACTAGGAGTGTTAAGTTTGGTTTATTAGCATATTCTCGTTATGCAGAGATGGCAAATAGAACAACAACAGAAGCTCTTTTGAAAGAAAAACACCGGCCGCAAAGAATGGCAAGATATATGTCTGCAACAGGAGCTGGTAAAAAGCCACCAAATACGGCTACCCATGCGATTGTATCTGGTACTCATGAGCTGGCGCGAGCTGCTAGAAAGATACTTGCTAAATTTAAAATTCGAATAGATGATCCAAGTAATGGAGTCTTTTTGCCAAAGAACGAAAACTACGTTCCTCACCCAGCTATGCCTGACGCTTCTAATCATGCAAAAATTCATACAGAGTTATATTATCTAAATATTACTAATCAACTATCGTTAGCAAATACACGTAGTGAATGTGCAGCGATTTTACAATCAATTGCTATATCGCTACAAAATGGAGTTTATGGGTACTAATGAGTAAAGTTATTTATAAAATCACGCCAAACGTTAACCATTACAGAGTCATATTTCCTGATAGCGAATCTTTATGTGAGCCTGACCTATGGAAGCCTGATGGTTCATCAAAAGAGTCAACATTAATAAATTTTAGTGCGCATTACAATCAAGAAAAAAAAACACCTATAGGTGATATTACAGCAATAAATTTACAAGGCCTTGCTATAAAAGAGCACGTAGCAAATGAACTGGCAGATATTTTTGAAGATTCGGGAGAGTTACTACCTTTCTATGTAGGTGATGAAAACTGGTACTTTTATAATGTCACTAGAACAATAAGGGGATTTTTGGATGTTGAAATGAGTACTTTTATGCTACCAGGTTTAAATATTGGATTACAAAAAGCGGTATTCAAAAAAGAAAAACTACCAAAGCATAGTTGTATATTTAAAATTCCAGAGGATCGATTTGAAGGTACTTATGTTCTTGACTCTCGTGTAAGTGATAGAGACATTTCTCTAAATCTATTTTGTGCTTTGCAAGCGCACGGCTTTACTGGGCTAAGCTTTGAAGAAGTTGCCAGGTTTGAATAAATAAACTAAAGCATCCAAGGTATATGCTTTTCAATGCTAACTCAACTGCCCACGTACAAACTTTAAGTATTGTTCTAGGCTGCGCTGCCATAGCTCTAACGCCTCATCTAACAGGTTGTTATGGGGTTTGTTATCAAGCAAGCGGCGCTCTATTTTTTTAAGCTCAATACCGTAACGGTTAAAGCCTAATTGCAGCGCGGTGCTTGCTTGGCGGTGCAATAATTTAATGCACTGCTCTGGTTGCTGGTCAATAAGTTCTTGGCATCGGGTTAGTTTAGTCCGTGCTGAGAGTACAAATTCATTGTAAATCGACGACACTTCATCCTCACTAAATGAGCTAGTTAGCGTTTCTGCTGCGGTTTCGTCGTATAAGGTGTCTACTAGCTCTACAGCTATATTTGCAGTTTGATTGGATTGTGAATCACTCAGTGCTTGGCGAAGCTTTTGCTGCTTAATTGGTTTGCCTACTATGTCTTTTATTCCCAGAGCTAAGTATTCTTTTACCTCATCAGGGCTTAAGCTTGCTGTAAAAGCCAGTACGGGCGTGCGCTGGTTTTTATGCACCAAACGCTGCAAACGTTTTAATACTTCTTGGCCGGTAAAGTCTGGCAGGTTCATATCCAGTAAAATAACGTCAAAGTGATGCGTTTGCAGCAGTTCAATAGCGCTTTTGCCATCTTTGGCGAGCTTTATTTTATGCTCATCTTCGGCCATAAATTCAATGGCAATTTTTTGATTTAAATCTAAATCTTCGACTAGCAGTACTTCAAGGCCGGTTAAGTAGTCTTTGTTTTGATGGCGCTGCTCTACCAAACTAAGCTCCCCTAGCGTAAAGGTGGTGGTAAAGCTAAATACGCTACCAGTGCCTAATTGACTGGTTATTTCTAAGCGGCTGCCTAGCTTTTCTAGCAAGCGGCTGGTGATGGCAAGCCCAAGGCCGGTGCCGCCTTTTTCTTTGCCGGCGCTACTTTGTACGTAGGGTTCGGTTAAGTAGGCTATTTCGTCTTTTTCAATACCAGGGCCTGAGTCCTTAACGCTAATTTTTATGGTGTGCTCAAGCTGCCTGTCACTTATTAAATCAACCTGAATTTTTACTATACCGTGGTCGGTAAACTTAATGGCGTTACCAACAAGGTTAATAATAATTTGCCTTAATTTTTGCTGATCGCAGTAGTAACAGGCTTGTTCAGGGATATTACATACCAGTTCAAACTTAAGCTGCTTTTGTTCCGCCAATGGGCTGAGCAATAAACATAAATTGTTTAACCAGGTTTTAAATTCAATGTCTTCTTCGTAAAGTGCTTCATCACTTTGATCTAGGCTTGCGTAGTCGAGCACTTTATCAACCAGTAAATTTAATGACTCGGCTGAATTAATGATGGCCTCACAATAGGCTTTATTGCGGGTGTCGGTGCTTTGGTTCATAACCAATTGGGCGCTGCCTAATATGCCATTAAGGGGGGTGCGAATTTCATGGCTAATAGTTGATAAAAACAGGCCTCTAATTTCTAAATCTTTTTGGGCTTTGTCGGCCAGCTTGTTAAGGTTTTTTTCTCTGCGTTCATTACACAAAAGCGCCATCCCGGCGGCATAAAACATAGGTGCAATAACGCCATTTAAAAACAGTAAGCTGCTAAACCATGGGCTTTGCAATAGCAGGGGTTGTTCAATATTAACCATAAATAGTGAGCGGCTAATAAAGCTCAGGCCAACTAAAGTTAATATTAAAATGTAAACAATGGTGCCATTTGGGTAGGTTTTTCGGGCATATTTAATAAATAAAAACAGCAAAAAAGTGGCTTCTGCAATGTGCTGTACATCCGAGACGTAAATACGCTCGCGTAAAGAAGGGTCAATAAAAGAATAATACCCCAACATTACGGCGCTAAACGCGGTAAAGGAGCACAGTAGCTTAAAGCCAATACCCCTATAATCTAAAAATTGGCATATAGCCAAGCTGTGCACAATTGATGCGCCAAACATCATACTGCTGGCAATACTAATCACAATAAGGTTGTGCGTTTTGCCAATAAGCGTAAAGCCAATTACTGCGCCTAGTAATAAAACCGGGTAAAAAATATAAAGCAGCGTACCTGGGGTACTTTTGTTGGTACGCCATGTTAAAAAGTTAAGAAGGGTCATTACAATAATAACGGCAATGCTGGCAAAAAAGAGGGTAAATGAGTCGAGCATAGAGGTTCCAGCAATGGGTACTTTAAATAGAGTAATAAAAAGCGATTAATTTAACAAGCATGCAGCATAAACAAAAACAGGCACCATAAGTGCCTGTTTTTAAATTACGAAATTGATTAACGAATTTCGTCTGGAATGTTTTGTTGAGCCCAAGATAGTAGCTCAATACGGTTACGACATTTAGTTTTTCTAAATGCGCTGTATAAATGTGTTTTAACTGTGTGCGGGCTGATGCTTAAATCTTCAGCAATTTCTTTGTTTTTAGAACCCTTACTCATTAACGAGATTATTGCTTTTTCTCGTTTAGTGAGTTTAATTGGCTCTATATCGCCTTCGGTCAGCTTGTGTAGTGCGTCTTTATTAAACTGCAGCATGCGGTTTAATGCATTACACATAATGTCACGTCTGTACCAAAGCTGATCTTCTAAAAGTAAGCGAATACCTTTCATTAATACATCAGCGTTATCTGTCGTATAAAACACGCCACGAATACCGCTCAACAGCGCGCGGTTAGCGAGCTCTGGGTTTTCGTCTAGGTTAAATAATACGATATCGCACTTGGTGCGCAGGTTAACTAGCTGTTCTTTTAGTTTACCCCATGCATCGTTACTTGATGTTTCAATGAACAGTAATCGAGTCCCTTCTGGTACATCTAAAATATTTGTACCCGTGGTTACGTCAAGGCCTTGCGTTTTTAACAAAGGTTCTAAAACGTTAATGCCAATGGTGTTAATTGGCTCTTGATCTAATAACAAAAAGGCTGAACTGCTCATGTTTTTATACTCTTTTTATAAAGCTGACTAGTTAAGTTTATCACGACTTCCACACCTTTTGTATTAGAAAGTCGGGTTTCGCCTTGTGAACAAGTACGATTTTACGATTATTTAAACATAAAATGTTGCAAATAAGTAATTATTTTTCACTTTATATACATGATAAACCATAACATTTGTAACTAGCTAAATACTAATAATTCCAGTGAATTTTTATTATTAAATTTTTAATTTTTTAGCTTCTTGATACGGAGGCCAGCCCATTTCTTTGCCTGCAAGCATATGTAAATGTATGTGATACACGGTTTGCCCGCCGTGTTTATTGCAGTTCATTACTACTCTGTAGCCATCGTCACTAAAGTTAAATTGCTTGGCTAATTTAGCAGCAACCTCGTATAAATTTCCAACTAAATGTGAGTTTTCGCTGTTAATATCATTGATAGTGGCAATTGCTTTTTTTGGAATAATTAACACATGGAAAGGGGCTTGCGGGTTTATATCTTTAAATGCAAGGGTGGTGTCGTCTTCGTAAATAATGTCGGCAGGTATTTCGCGGTTAATAATTTTTGTAAATATTGTTTCTGTGCTCATAATCGTTTCAGTGTAAGGGTTGAATTTAAAGTCACTAATGACAAATTTTGTTTGCAGTGTCAAACTCAAAACAAATAAAGGAGTTTTTATGCGTAAACCAATGTTAATAACTGCAGCTGCGGCACTATTGATGAGTATGTCAGTAAGTGCCGGAAATATTCACTTTCCTGAAGAGTTAGTGCCTTTACAAGTCGGCGAAAGAGTGATTGAAAGCTCTCTATTTAGCCGCGTTGACGACATTGAACTTGATCCAGGCTCTTATCGATTAAAATTAAAATACACCGATTTATACGAGCTAGGCTTTGACGACCATGAGGTAATAGAGTCTGAACCGTTTTGGGTAGATATTACTATTGACGATAACAAAGACTACGACATGGTGTTTAATCGTGCCGATAACGCGGTATCAGCGAAAATATTTGCTGAGGCACCACAGGTAAGTTTAAAAGCAAAGGGCGCATCTGTGGCACAGCCGCTTAGTGTTATTTCAAATACACAGCTTGCAAGTCAAAAGCCTGCTTTACAAAATACGGTGCCAGCGGGTCCAACGCGTCCAAGCCAACCTATAAAGCCTATTGCGCCTATTAATGGCAAAGGCATGCCAAGTGCACCGCAAATGCTAGAATTTTGGTGGCAGCAAGCCACGATTGCTGAGCGAAAGGCCTTTTTAGAAAAGGTAACGAACCAAGGCGCTGAATAATAAACTTATCTCAACTACTAATTTTAAGCGCTAACTGCGCTGAACTTAGTTACAGTTTTTAGTTTGAGAAAATTACAGTATTAAAAAAGGCCGATAAATCGGCCTTTTTTAATGGTTTTGCTGCTTTACCCTAAAGGTCTAAACACCTTTTGGGGTGGCACAGGTTGGCTATTTATCAAATAAAGCGTCAATGGTGCCTTGTGCAAGTGGGTGGTAGCCTGGACGAGCTTTGATGTATACATCATGTGCCCACTCACGCTTACCATTTTTAATAAGTGCTTTGTATAACGGCACAATTAATTTACGGCGGCCAATACCTGATAAATGCTTATCAAGCGCTGGGTAAATAGGTTGGTAACCATTACCTACCGCTAACATAAACCATGCAAACGCGCGCTCTGCATTGGTTGATTGCGTTAAGTTAAATTGCTTATCAAGCTCGCTCATCTTATCTAAGCTTAAATCACGTGGTAGGTTATTTAAAAAGTGTAACCACTCGTGCACTGTCCACTGAGCCGTAGGTAATTGTGCTGCGCTTGTTTCACCTTTTAACCATGCTGCGCTTGCTGTATCTACTTTATCAAACGCATCCGATGTTGGGTTAGGTGCATCGCTTGGTAAACCTGGCTCAAAAATCCACTCATTCACTTTATCCATGCTTACAACGCCTGGATATTTTTCAATTAAGTTAGCTTTTAAATAAGTAACAAATTGCGCAGTGGTCAGCGATTTAAATGCAAACTCATTAAAGTAGGTCTTAACAAAGTCATCAAACTTATCACGGCCGTATTTTTCTTCTAGGTAGATTAAAAATAGCTGCCCTTTAGTGTATGGCACTGAGCTAAATGCATCATCTGGATCGCGGCCATTAAGTTTTAAATTAAGGCGCGTATCGGGTGCATCAATCGTTTTAAGTTGAGCACGTAAGCCTGCTGCATCTAAAGCTTGCTCCATTACGGCGCGGTCGCGGCCAAACACTTCTTCCATAATGCGGTTTTCAACGTAAGAGGTAAAACCTTCGTTTAACCATAAATCTTCCCACGTAGCGTTGGTAACTAAGTTACCAGACCAAGAGTGTGCAAGCTCATGCGCAATAAGGTTTACTAAGCTTTTATCGCCAGCAACTACGGTAGGGGTAATAAACGAAAGACGCGGGTTTTCCATACCACCAAACGGAAAGCTAGGCGGTAACATTAATAAATCGTAACGGCCCCATGCATACTCACCATACATTTCGTTGGTTTTGTCGATCATGGCTTGGGTGTCGTTAAACTCGGCAACCGAAGCGTCTAAAATTTCAGGCTCGGCAAATATACCAGTTTGTTTTGACATGGCTTTAAATTCTAAATTACCTGCACCAATCGCAATTAAGTACGGCGAAATAGCTTGTGGCATCTCAAAGTGGTAGTCGCCATCTTTGTATAGTGCATCTTTGTTATCAGCGCTCATTACGGCACGTATATCTTTTGGTGTATGAATACGGGCAGAGTAAGTAACGCGCATGGCAGGGGTATCTTGTACTGGTAACCAGCTACGAGCGTGAATAGCCTGCGATTGGCTGTACATAAACGGGTGCGTTTTGCTAGCTGTTTGCTCTGGTGTTAACCATTGCAGGCCAGATGCTTCTGGGCGGCTGTTGTAGTAAATACGTACTTTTGGCGCTTGGCTTTTTAAAGTAATTGTTAGTTTTGAGCCTTTAACATCATCGCGATCTGCCAGTGTAAATTTAGCTTTGTGCCAATCGCCCGAGGTGTCTTGGTACATTACTTTATCAATGTCTAAGTCGCGGGTATCAAGTACCAGCTTTTTACTCGTGTCATTGTTCCACTTTAGCGTGTGCTCAACAAAACCTTCTAACTGCTTGTCGGCAAAATCGACATCTAAATCAAGGTTTAAGTGTGTTGTTACCACATCATCTAGGTTGGCGTATGAGTTTTGATCAATCGCGTTTGCCATTGCTTGCGAGCACATACCGGCCATAGCGAGGCTTAAAAAAAGAGGTTTAATTTTCATAAAATACCCTGAACACTAATAATAAGTGCAGGTTTTATATCATGATTGATACAGCGGGTTGAGTGATTTTTACATTCTTTGCGACAATAAGGTAAACTACTGCGATTAGTTACCAGTACACTCAGAGACCTTTGTGGCGCATTCATTAAAACCTTTACATACCTTTGCACTAAACAATCAATGCCAGCATTTTGTTGAAATAACCTCGGTTGAGCAACTTAAAGCACACCGTTTTAGTGCTCCGTTTTGTTTATTAGGGGAAGGTAGCAACACAATATTTTTAGAAAACTACGCAGGCACCGTAATTAAAATGGCCACTAAGGGCATTACTATTACCGAGCGTGAAAATGACGTATTAGTGAGTGCAGCTGCGGGCGAGAACTGGCATAACCTAGTAAGCTATTTACTTGATAAAGATATTGCAGGGCTTGAAAACCTAGCGCTTATTCCGGGCACTGTTGGGGCGTCGCCGGTACAAAACATTGGTGCTTATGGTGTTGAGCTCGCTCAATTTGTAGAGTCGGTTGAATACATTGATATAGCCACAAAAACCAAAGTGACTTTAACTAACGCACAGTGTGAGTTTGCTTATCGTGACTCTATTTTTAAACATGCTTTAAAAAACAAAGCGGTGATCACTCAAGTTAATTTAGCGCTCCCTAAAAAGTGGCAGCCAGTTTTAAGTTATGGCCCACTCAAAGTATTGCAAAATCCCACCCCTAAAATGGTATTTGAGCAGGTTATTGAAATTCGTAACGCTAAGCTGCCAAACCCATACACTTTAGCCAATGCGGGTAGCTTTTTTAAAAATCCGATTATTAGCAATGCGCGTTTAGAAGCGCTGCTTGTGCGGTTTGGTGATTTACCGCATTACCCCTATGGGGAAAACCATCACAAAGTGGCGGCAGGTTGGCTAATTGACCAAGCGGGCTTGAAGGGCTTTACAGTAGCAGGGATTGAGGTGCATCAGCAACAGGCGCTGGTATTAGTTAATCATGGTGATAGTAAAGGGCGCGATTTAATCACTATGATCACGCATATACAAAATACGGTGTTTACACGTTACGGCATAATGCTAGAGCACGAAGTAAGGCTTATAAACACAAATAGTGAATGCCATATTACTACGGAGCACGCGTAATGAAAGCACCAGATGGAAATAAACTAGAAATATTAAACGCACTTAACCAAGGTGGCTTTGTATCGGGCCAAGTCCTTGGCGAGCAACTGGGTATAAGCCGTGCTGCAGTGAGTAAACATATACAAACACTGCAAGACATGGGGCTCGATATATTTAAAGTGACGGGTAAAGGTTACAGTTTAAACAATGCGGTGGGTTTGCTAAATCAAGCCGATATAACCAAACATTACCATGCATTAGGTGCCAATATAGCCCAAGTAGAAGTACACCCTATTATAGATTCAACCAACAGCGAGCTAATGCGCCGTATTCAAAATAAAGTCGCGCTTGAGTCTGGCACTGTTGTGGTTGCCGAAATGCAGCAAGCAGGGCGCGGAAGGCGAGGGCGGGTATGGCAATCTCCATTTGGGGCTAATTTATATTACAGTTATTTTTGGCGCTTAGATGATGGCCTGCAAGCTGCTATGGGCGTATCAATTGCAGTAGGGCTTGCGGTATATGATGCTATAAAAGCACTTTACGATATAGACATTGAACTTAAATGGCCAAACGACATATACATAAATAAGCAAAAACTAGCCGGAGTATTAGTTGAGCTAGATGGGCAACCGCAAGGCCCTTGTCAGCTAGTCATTGGTATTGGCATAAATCTACACATGCCGCAAAACACCAGCGAACAGATTGACCAAGCATGGACTGATTTAAGCCAACACACCACCGCGCTTGATAAAAACCAGTTAGTTGCTTCGCTTACCTTTTATTTAGAGCAGCGTTTGGCAGATTACCAGCAAGACGGGCTAAACAGCATGTACGCACAGTGGAACGCCCTAAACGCCTTTGCAGGAGAATGCGTAGAGCTAAATACGGGGCACAGAAGCTGGCGGGGTATTTGTGAGGGTATTGATCAGCACGGCGGAATACGTATTCGCCAAGACGGCGAAGTTAAAAGTTACTATGGCGGCGAAATCTCGTTAAGAAAGGCCGAATTATGAAACTGCTAATAGATGTAGGTAATACGTCATTAAAAGCGGCCTTATGGCGCGAGCAACAAGCAACGCCCGTTTCTATGAGCGACGTGCCGTGGCAAGTAATAACTGAGGTTGTGTATGCTTGTGTAGGCAACAGTGAATTATTAAATGACGCGCTCACATTAGCCGCCAAAAAAAGCATTCCGTGTTTTGAGGCGCATGTTAGTAAAAATCTCAGTGGCTTAAGCTGCGCATATGAACAGGTTAGCAATTTAGGTATTGATCGCTGGCTTGCGCTGGTGGCAGGTTTTACCCTTTACCCAAACAAAGCGTGTATTATTGTTGATGCTGGCACTGCAACCACTATTGATGTGCTGAGCGGCGAAGGCGAGCACTTAGGGGGCTGGATATTGCCCGGCCTTGACTTAATGACTCGCTCATTAACACAAAATACTCAGCGCGTGTTTGATGATGCCAATACCCCCTTTTTAAACAAGCTAGGTAAAAACACACCCAACGGATTAAAAAATGGCGCACTGGTGGCAACATTAGGCGCTATTGAACAGGCCAAATATCAACTCAAACACATCGCAGGCGAACAAAAAGCACAAATTTTGTGCGCAGGTGGTTACGGTTTGCTGTTACAGCAACAAATAAGTGGCAGTATTTTTGATTCTTTATTGGTTATGAAAGGATTAAATTATTGGCATGAGCTAAGTAAAAACGACGAAAAACAGCAAAATTAAGCACTTTTGCATGAATTGTGAGCATTTAAGCTAAAAAATTACATTTTTTTTAATTTTATAGTTGCATCATAATAAACCTTACTCTAATATCTCGCCCCGTACTAAAGCAGTGCCGACTTAGCTCAGCTGGTAGAGCAACTGACTTGTAATCAGTAGGTCAACCGTTCGACTCGGTTAGTCGGCACCACTTTCCTTTTACCGAAAGTGAATTAGTAAAGAATTATCGTGGAGGGGTTCCCGAGCGGCCAAAGGGATCAGACTGTAAATCTGACGGCTCAGCCTTCGCTGGTTCGAATCCAGCTCCCTCCACCACTTTATTCTTGACGGTTAGAGGTAGTTTAAGAACAGGTTCCTAAAGCGGGCATCGTATAATGGCTATTACCTCAGCCTTCCAAGCTGATGATGCGGGTTCGATTCCCGCTGCCCGCTCCAATTATGGTGTTGCTGATATAGCTCAGTTGGTAGAGCGCACCCTTGGTAAGGGTGAGGTCGGCAGTTCAAATCTGCCTATCAGCACCAGTCATATGAATCTCCTTGAATACTTCCTTTATCTGTCAGAAAAAACTATTTGAAATTTGAAAAAATTAAATTAATCTACCTCTGGTGGATTATTTTCATATGTAATCTAGATACACAAAACTGATAGGTTCCGTCATGGCAAAAGAAAAGTTTGAACGCGTAAAACCGCACGTAAACGTTGGTACAATCGGCCACGTTGACCACGGTAAAAC
>NZ_JALNTJ010000007.1:0-144207 GCF_023161885.1 Pseudoalteromonas sp. 2CM37A | reverse complement strand
CAGTAGTGAAACGAAACAGCGCCGATGATAGTGTAGCATTTGCTATGTGAAAGTAGGACATTGCCAGGCTCCAAATAAGAGAAACCCGTTGCAGCGATGTAACGGGTTTTTTGCTATCTGGGATTTAATAAATAGCCAGACTCATGCCGAACCCTGAGTTAAACGAAACAGCTCGAAAGCGTGCACCGCATAAGGCCGCCCCGACGCAATGATAATGTCCCATTTGCTATGTGACTCTCTACCGCTGTGGGCACTACGACATTGCCAGGCTTCAAATACAAGAAAGCCCGACTCGAAAGAGCCGGGCTTTTTTACGTCCGTTGAAAAGTGAAATACATGTCTTTACGTAATAGCACCACTTCCGTAGCGTGGGTTGAGTATCACGAAACCCGCGGATAAGGCTCGCCGCACATCTTTGTATGGTAAATATAGTGTTCTTACTCACGAGTTGGATTACCAGCAACAACAGTATCCGCCTCTACAATTTTAGTTACTACAGATCCCGCACCAATAACACTGTTATCCCAAAAGGTATGGGCTTGATCTATTATCAAATTTTTTTAGAAAGTCTTTTAAGTATTTTGCTAATTATCAATTGATAGCAAACCCTATAAACTTGCCCCATCTTGTATTTACATACCTTACCAAAGGGGAGAAGAGCATGTCTCATCAAATTATTAAAGACTTACATAACCGTTACACGGCTAAAAAATACGATACGAGCAAACGTATTTCATCTGCGGATCTTGACGTAATTAAAGAAGCTATTCGCTTGTCTGCTTCTTCAATCAACTCTCAACCTTGGAAGTTTGTATTGGTAGAAAGTGATGAAGCTAAGCAGCGTTTGCACGATACATTTGCTAACAAGCACCAGTTTAATCAATTACACGCTAAAGAAGCGTCGCATACGCTGTTATTAGCTTACGATCCTAAGTTTACTAAAGAGAAGTTTGTTAAACGTGTGGATGTTGAAGTGAGCTCTGGTCACTTACCAGCGGAAATGCGTGAAAGCTTTATGGGTGCCTACGCTTTTGCTGAAATGAATACGGATGAAAATGGCTACAATGGCAGCTGGACTAAAGCACAAGTTTACCTAGCACTGGGTAACATTATGCATACACTGGCACGTTTAAATATTGCATCTACGCCTATGGAAGGTGTTGACCCAGAGTTAATCGGTGAGAAGTTTAGCGAAGAGCTTGATGGTCATATTTGTGAAGTGGCACTTGCAATGGGTTACCCAGTTGAAGAAGAAGATTGGAACTTTGGCAAACCTAAAGCGCGTTTACCAGTTGAAGATATTATAGCTACTGTATAACGTGTTGCTATAAGCTAATTAGCCGAGAACCTTCTCGGCTTTTTTTATTTTTAGAATAAACCATATGCTTGTGTTTCTTCGTCTTCCTGTTGTGCTAAATGATCAGGTCTAAATATTGCGCTAGGGTCTATTAAAACACTGTGTTTTTCGGCTAACTTTATTAGTCCTCGCATCATGCCTTTGGTTTGCGGGTCTATATCAAAGCCTACTTCGGTTAATTTATCGAGTGGCTTAATGTCTTCTTTTTTATAATCTATATTGTCCTCTACTTTATCTACTAGTAATCCGATATGCGGGTTGAGCCCATCTTTAGTAGTAAAAACAATAATAGGTTTATAATCGAGTGTTATTTGCTCTTTTGCCGCATCAAACAGTCGTTGTAATTGCATAAAGCTGTTGCGCTTTATACTCGCTAAATATTTACTGGCTTGTTTATAGTCTTGCTCGTTATGAGCACTAACTGCGCGATCTGTTGCTGTTACTAGCGCTTGAAAAGGCTCATCAAGTTTTTCTATGATAGATTTTAGGTCACTGTTGTCAGTTTTAAACTCTTTATAAAATACGGCGATGTTGTGCAGCTGAGTTTTATCGTTTGTTATTACGTGGCTCTGTTGCGCGATGCTTTTTTCAAATTGGCTAAACCAATCATTAAGCGAGGCTTGCCAGGTTCTTAGCTCATTAAGTGCTTTTTTATTACTTTGCTCTGTAGAGCTGCCATTTAAAATAACACCTAGGTCGAACACCGGCGTGGGGGTTTCCATGTAGTCTTTTACACCAATAAAGCTCTTATTGTTATTTGGCAATGTAGTGAGGTTATTATCAAACCGCTCGGTGAGTAAAATATCGAGAATTTTAAGTGAAATGGTTTTACAGCCCACTTGAAAGTTTATGAATTCCATACCTTTATCTTTAATTGCCTTGTAATGCTTTAAGGATAGAACAAAATAGATAAATAGCTTAAAGGTTGTGTGGTTTTTTAATTAGTGACTTAACTGCGAGTTTAAATTGTTGCTCTAATGCTTTTTTTCCACTTAAGCAATGTTGCTTGATTAGCTGCTCATTACTGTGGTTTTGTAATACCATTTGTATCAGCAAGTGGCGATCTTCACTTTTAGTTGCCATTAGGCTGGATGGGGAGTGGTTAAATAAATACCATAGTTTTGGCGTGGTATTAAAGCGATTTATTGTACTAATTGCAGTGTTTATAGGTGGGCTGGGCACGCTAGATTCATCGATAAATTTACTTATTAGCTCACTGACTAACTCACTGTCGAGTTGGCTAAAGTGCGTTAATAAGCCATAAAACAAATCACTTTTAAATTGCTGAGCTAAGGTATGTAAGCCCTGCGTGGATGTGTTTAATGCTTTAATAACGAGGGCTGAGTGCTCACCCGTGCTTTTATCTCGCTGATAACCTAGCTTTACAGCACTAAAGCCCTGAGATTGCCAAAAACGTAAAAGCCCTGCTGTAGCCCCAAAACTTGCACCTATATAACTACAGGTGGGTGTTAGCTGATGCTGGCAATGCGCTAGCAATGCTTTACCCACGCCTTGTTGGTGCAGGTTAGGTGCAACAGCTATACGAATAACGCGTGCGCTTTGTTTTGTTAAATAGCTTGGCTGTGCGCTTAATTGCGCGAGCGATTGTGCCATTAAATGCCCTTGTGGGCGGCGCTCACCACTGATTACTTGCTTAGCTAGCTCTGCATCCATACCGCCTTCAACTGTTATTAAACACACACCCATAACATGCATGTCGCATCTACTAATAAACAGCCTTTGCGCTGGGGCATCAAGTAATTGGCGTAAATCGTTAACACTGCTCTGGTAATGGGCAAGTGCTAGCAACGCAACTATTTGCTGCAGTAAAGGCTCATTGTCAACGAGTTGCTGTTGAGTGACCTCAATATGCTCAATGTTATTTAAAGCGGGTGGGTATTCGTTATATTGTGCATCTAAAGCAAAGAGTGTGCGTACATGTTGCTCAAGAGGGTCGCCCTTGGCAAAGCGTAAAGGCTCTTCTAAGTTTACAATTTTTGCCGCTTTGTAATTTGCTTTAATATGTTGCGTAAAGCGAATGGTATAGCCTCGGCCATTACCCTCGTAACCTACCAAGGTGCTTGCAAAGACTATACGCGGGTAGTGCTTTAACATGGCTAACAGTAGAGGAACAGGTATTGCGGCGGCTTCATCGACCAGTAATAAATCACAAGGCGGCAACTGATTAAGCAGTGCATCGGGCGCCATGTATTGTAAATTAGCTAAATGTTTTTGCTGAGCCTTGTATTCCACCTGTAAGGTTTTAGCCGAATGCTTAAAACAGCTATGGGTGGCTCTAAATTGTGTTGCGCATACAATGATTTTTTTATCATGTAATGCTGCGGCTGCAAGACCTAGCGCGGCTGATTTTCCTCGCCCTCTGTCGGCATTAATAATTAAAGGCCTGTTCGCACGTCCTGTGGCCACCTTAGTTATTTGCTCAACGCATTGCTGCTGCGCCTGATACTCAATTTTATTTGTTACATTACTTTTGAGCGGCGGCTGTTTAAAGACAGTGTGTTCATCAAAGTGTATGGCAGGTAGCGTTTGTAAAAGGCGAGAAAAACGTAAATTAAAATAGCTTTGCTGATTACTACACCCATAAGACTGCACGCTTTGCAGCGCAGGGTCTTGCCATGAGGCTAAACGTTGTAAATCAGGCAGTAATAAAAATAAAAGCCCGCCGGCTTTTACGGTGCCGGCTAATGCAGCGAGTTTATCGGGGTAAATGCCACTAAAGCCATCATAAACGGCATGAGGAAACTCTTGCCCAAGTAGTTGATGAGTATGCTCAGGCCAACTTGCATTGGCAAGGCTGCTTGAAAGTAACTTTACATCATCCGAACGGGTTAACGCGCTTAATAGCTCATAGCACCACGTAGGCTGGCCTGTAATCAGCACTAACTGGCGATGCTTTGCGCCAGTTAGTTGCTGCGTTAATTGCTCAACAAAGTGCTTATACAGCTTGAAGTCGTGCATATGCGGTTACTAACCATTTGCTACCAAGGTCATCAAAGTTTACTTGCACACGCGATTGCGCGCCGCTGCCTTCGTAATTAAGCACAGTGCCAATACCAAATTTAGCGTGCAGTACACGTTGGCCTAAGTTAAAACCACTTTCTTCAAATACAGCATGGCTTACTGATGCACTAAAACGTCCTGCTGCAGGCGGTCGTGATACCTGTGTTTTAATACGAATTTCTTCTACGCAATCTTCGGGTATTTCGCGTAAAAATCGCGATGGGCTATGGTACTTTTCTTGGCCGTATAAACGACGGCTTTCGGCATGGCTTATGTAAAGTTTGTCCATGGCACGGGTCATGCCCACGTAACAAAGGCGGCGTTCTTCTTCTAAGCGCCCTGACTCTTCATTACTTTGCTGCGATGGGAACATGCCTTCTTCAACGCCCACCATAAACACAAGTGGAAACTCTAAGCCCTTAGCTGAGTGAAGAGTCATCATTTGCACAGCGTCTTCGTGTTCATCGGCTTGGCCTTCACCAGACTCAAGCGATGTATAAGCTAAAAAGCCTTGTAGTGGTGAGCTAAACTCTTCTTCTTCGGGGAGTTCATACTGATCGCAGGCACTGATAAGCTCTTCTAAGTTTTCTACGCGAGCTCGGCCTTTTTCGCCTTTTTCAGCTTGATACATAGCCATAAGGCCAGAGGTTTGAATAGCGTATTTGGCTTGCTCTTGCAGTGTAAGGTCGCTAATTTTATCTTCTATGTGCTCTACCAACTCTACAAATTTTGTAACAGCGCTTGCCGCACGACCCGATAAATGTTGTTGTTCAACAATTGCTTTAGCTGCGTACCAAAGAGGCAGAGACTCAGCACGCGCACAGTCGCGTATATGGCTAAGTGTTTTATCGCCAATACCGCGCGCAGGGGTGTTAATTACACGCTCAAATGCGGCGTCATCTTGGCGGTTTCCTACCAATCGTAAGTACGATAGCGCATCTTTAATTTCTTGACGTTCGAAGAATCGCATACCACCGTAAATACGGTATTTTAAGCCTTCTTGAAGCATGGCTTCCTCGAGTACACGAGATTGCGCGTTACTACGGTATAAAATAGCGGCGTCTTGCAACGCATTACCAGCATTTAACCAGCTGCGTAGCTTGCTGCTTACAAAGCGGGCTTCGTCTAGCTCGTTAAAGGCGGCATAAATTGATATAGGCTCGCCTTCGTTACCATCGGTCCAAAGGCTTTTACCCATGCGCTCTGAATTGTTTTTAATTAGCGCATTAGATGCTTTTAGGATGGTTGCGGTTGAGCGGTAGTTTTGCTCAAGACGAATAGTCTCGGCGTTAAAATCAGTTAAAAAGCGTTTAATGTTTTCTATTTTAGCGCCGCGCCAACCGTAAATACTTTGGTCATCGTCGCCTACAATCATAATGCTTTGTGTATCACCAGCAAGTAGCTTTAACCATGCGTATTGAATGGTATTGGTATCTTGGAACTCGTCTACCAGCATGTGGGCAAAGCGCTGCTGGTAATGGCGAAGTAGCGTAGGGTTATTTTTAAGTACTTCGTAGCTACGTAGCAGTATTTCGGCAAAATCGACTAAACCTGCACGGTCACACGCCTCTTGATAGGCGGCATATACACGTAGCATCATTTGCTCGTTTATATCGTAGGCTTGAATATCTTTAGGGCGCAGGGCTTCATCTTTTTTAGCACTGATGTACCAGCCAAATTGTTTGGCGGGCCACTTTTTGTCATCAATATTCATTGATTTTAATAAGCGCTTGATCATTCTTAGTTGATCGTCAGAGTCTAAAATTTGAAAGGCTTCTGGCAGGTTTGCTTCACGGTGATGAGCGCGCAAAATACGGTGTGATAAACCATGGAAAGTACCAATCCACATACCACCGACAGGGGCTTTTAAGGTTTCTTCAACACGGGTGCGCATTTCTTTAGCGGCTTTATTGGTAAAAGTAACTGCAAAAATACTATAGGCTGATGCTTGCTCAACCTGCATTAACCACGCGATACGATGAACTAAAACACGTGTTTTACCCGAACCAGCACCTGCTAATACCAGCATGTTTTGTAGTGGGGCTGCAACGGCATCGCGTTGTTTGTCATTTAAGCCATCGAGTAATTCAGAAACGTCCATCGTTACGCCTTTTCAATCAATAATGAGGGCAGTATAACAGGTGTTTTTGTTAGGCTAAATAAAATACTGTTTTTATGAACAGCTATTCTAAAAATACTTGTAAAACTAATCGCTTAGTCGCTTTTTTGTACTCTTAAGTAACGATAATTAATAATAAAAATAATCAAATTGACCTATATTTAGTAAAAAATACTAAAGCAGTTATTTAGTAGTAATTTAACTATTTGATTTTTAAGCTTTAATAAATTGGCATAAAGTGTGATAGTAAGTAAATAACTAAAACTTAAAATTAATTAACTACAGAGGTGAGTATGGCTGATCAAGGTTCTGGCGGTAATGTTATTGCAGCGTTGTGTAATATATTTTTTCCTGGTTTAGGGCAATTGGTACAAGGGCGAATTTTAGCCGCTATCTTTTTTGCGCTAGCTATTATAATTAGTTACGCACTTATTTATGTATTAGTAGGCTTCGTACTCGTGCCTATTATTTATTTATGGTCGATTATAGATGCTGCACGTTTTAGATCGCGAAGTTAGCTTTTATGTCACCTATTTAATAGCGCCCATTGGCGCTATTTTGCGTTTTAGGGTCGGTGTTTAAGGCTATTTATGGGTATAATTAGTGCATTAGCGTTTTAAAAGTAAAAATTATGGAATATCAATTTATACGTGACCCTATTAGTGGGCTGCGCATTAAAATAAGCAGCGAGCATGCCCTAATTGGCCGCTGGTTAAACGAAGAAATTGGCAAAGAAAAAGTCGCGATGGTACAAGCACTTATTAGCTCGGTAAAAACAAGTTACGAGCCAATAACGTTAAAAGGCCAAGAGATAGACTTAATACTCTCTAAAGACGAAGCCTTATTTGAAGCCCATGCTCTACACCAAGACAGCGAAGATTTAGTCGCCTATCAAGATGATGACTTAATGCTTGAAGAAAATGGCCTAGTGAGTGGTTGTGGCTTTGAAGATTTTATAGATTTAATAGAGTCGTGGGCTGAGTTTAGTGGCTCGCGTTAAATGTTTAAAAGGCCAACCTAGTTGGCCTTTTTTGTAATATCAATTGTGTAAAGTTATTAGGCATTTATAGCGCTCTATTTAGCACCCTAGAGTGATTAAATATTTAAGTCGATTGGTATATATCTACAGATTATTGATTTTCTATTGATTTAACGCCAGCTAATAATAGCTCCTCTGTTAAACGTACTTTGTAATTAGGGTTTGCGTACTGAAAATACACAACGCCGCTTTTATCAATTACAAATACAGCCGGTACAGGTAAAGCGACGTTTACCTTGCCTTGGGCATCAACAAAGTTAACACCGCGCTTATTGCGATAGATAGCGGCTGTTTTATCATCTAAAAAATAAGCTAAACCTAAGGCTTTTGCTAGGGTTAGGCTATCATCTGAAAGCAGTAAATAATTTGGCGAGCTTATTTTACTTTGGGCTAGTTTTTCTGGACTATCTGGCGATACTGCAATAATTTGCGCGTTTAAATTAGCGAGTTGCTGCTCAATTTTTTGTATATTAGCCAGTTGTTTTGAGCAATAAGGACACCAACCTCCGCGGTAAATAATAAGCACCGTTGTTTTTTCAGCAAAGCGCTTTTGTAACTCTACATTATTACCATGTTGATCTTTGAGCGTTATATTAGGCACGCTTAAGCCCGGTAATAATGGTGATACTTGCTCGGGGGCTGTAGCAATTCCTTCTGTACTTGCTTGCGCATTCGCTACTAAAAAAGCAGCCATTACAATAGTCGCCAAGGTATGCAGTAACACTTTACTCATCATTATTTCCTGCCCTGTTTTTATGTGCTGTTTATAATAGATCAAAAATGCACTTTTTATTATTTGCCTGTATCATAAGCGTAATTTAAAAGCTCAAGTGGAAACGATATGTCAGCCAACTTAAATAAGCTAGTAGTAATGCTAGAAATGCAAAATGCCATGAACACTAAAGTTCATGATCAATGGTTTAGCCAAGGCTTTGAGTGGTACAGAGCCATTTGGGTAGAGTGTGCAGAGATGCTAGATCATTACGGTTGGAAGTGGTGGAAAAAACAAACCCCAGACACCGAGCAAGTCATTCTAGAATTGGTTGATATATTTCATTTTGGTTTGTCGTTAAGAATTGACGGAACAACCTCTTACGAAGAGTTAGCTAAGCAGCTAGAACAAGAACTTAGCGCACCACAGGCCGCAGATGACTTTAAACAAACTCTTGAAATATTAGCAGCTTCAGCAGTTGCAAATAAAACCTTTAACGCGGCCGCGTTTGCAGGGTGTATGGCGCAAATAGGGATGGATATTGACGATTTATACCGCGGTTACGTAGGTAAAAACACGTTAAACTTTTTCCGCCAAGATCATGGCTACAAAGATGGCAGCTACATCAAAGTATGGAATGGCCAAGAAGATAACGAGCATTTAGTCGAAGTCGTTAAAAGCCTTGATACCGAACATGCCGACTTTGCAAAGTTAGTATATCAAGGCCTAGTGGCGCGTTACCCGCAACAATAATCTAGCTGCTAGATTATGTTTCTGTAGTCGGTTACGTTTAAGTAATCGGCTATTACATTATGTGGTTGCTGGCTATCTGGGTTGGCCACCGCAAGTAAATGTTCAATGCCGTATTCTCGGGCAGCATTTAAAACTGGCACACTATCATCAACAAACAAAGTGCGCTGCTTATTAAACCCTAAGTCTTTTTGTACTTGATGCCATAAACTTTGCTGCTCTTTACTCACTCCGTATTGATGAGTAGACACCACGCCATCTAAATAATTATCTATCGCGGTATGTTCAAATTTAAGCATGACGTTTTCAGGGTGGGCGTTAGTTAAAAGAATTAGCTCTTTACCTGCTTTTTTTAACTCTGTTAAAAAGTGGGGCACATCTTCGCGTACTTTTATTAAGTGCTGGGTTTGGCGTTTTAATTCCATTATTGGTAAATTGAGTTGCTCTTGCCAATAATCTAAGCAATACCACTGTATTTGACCACTTACCGCTTGATAGCGTTTGTGCATATCGGCTTTTGCTTCATCAAGGGTAATATTGCGAGTGAGCGCAAGTTGCTCTGGTACAACGTTAAGCCAAAAGTGACTATCGAAATGTAAATCGAGTAATGTTCCGTCCATATCGAGTAAAACGGTATCGATTTTTGACCAATTTAGCATGGGCTTTTCCTTGTGAAAAGTTTATGATTAAGCACAACTGCCATGATAGCAAAATAACGCCAATGACACAGAAAAAGCACCCAACTCCGCCTCAAATTATTAGTAACAATGTAGTTGCTAAAAGCCGTTTATTTACTGTTGAATCGTTAGAGCTTAAGTTTTCTAATGACGAAGAGCGCCAGTATGAGCGCATACGTGGCGGTGGCCGCGGGGCTGTAATGATTGTACCAATAACTGCAGATAACGAAATGCTACTGGTACGTGAGTATTGCGCGGGCACAAACGACTACCAATTAGGCTTTCCTAAAGGCTTGATAGACCCAGGCGAAACACCACAGCAAGCTGCAAACAGAGAGCTTAAAGAAGAAGTGGGTTTTGGTGCTGAATTCTTTGAGCCACTAAAAGTAGTATCAATGGCGCCAAGTTACTTTAACGCGACCATGCATATTTTATTTGCTAAGCAACTATATCCGCAAACGTTAGAAGGTGATGAGCCCGAACCTTTAGTGGTTGTTAAGTGGCCATTAACAGATTGGCAGTCATTATTAGAGCAAGACGATTTTACCGAAGCTCGCAGTGTTGCCGCTTTGCTATTATTAAATAAGTATTTAGCGTCTGGAGCTGCAAATGAATAAATTACTAGAGCCGTGTATTGAACTTGCACAAAGTGCAGGCGATGCCATTATGGCTATTTATAAAAAAGACGATATTGGCCAGCAAGAAAAATCAGACTCTACGCCTGTTACAAAAGCAGACTTAGCGTCTAACGATGTGCTTGTTGCTGGTTTAAAAGCGCTTGCGCCCGACATCCCTATCATGTCGGAAGAAACGCCTATTCCGGCACTTGCCCAAAGAAAGAACTGGCAGCGCTATTGGCTATTAGATCCGATGGATGGCACTGGCGAGTTTATTTTAGAAAGTGGTGACTTTGCCGTTAATATTGCACTTATTGAAAATAATCACCCCGTTTTAGGTGTGATTCATTGGCCAGCAAAAGGGATCACTTACTTTGCTACTGCTAATCAGGGGGCATTTAAACGAGAAAATGGTAGCGACACAAAAATGTCGGTAGCAACACCCGATAACCTAACGTTGGCAGTAAGCCGTAGACAAAAAATTGAAGCGGTCAGTCAGTATTTAAATACGCAGTTTGCCACTATTGCAGTAGGCTCGTGCTCGCTAAAAGCATGTATAGTTGCCGAGGGCAAAGCCGACTGCTTTTTACGAATTGGTCCTACAGGCGAGTGGGATACCGGCGCGTCACAAGTTATTGTAGAAGAAGCGGGTGGGTGTATAACCGATGCAGAGTTTAATCCGCTTACTTATAACCAGCGTGAGAGCACTGAAAATCCTGACTTTATTGTAATGGGACACCCAGATTGGGAGTTTCAAAAAATGATAAGCCCACATCAGAGATAGCTATTTATAGTGCTTGTTGATTGCTTTTTGTTCGGTTGAACACAATTAACTAGTTAAAGCCTTGCAATATAAGTTTATTCCTATATTATAGCGCTCTCTTCGAAACAGGCTCGTTACTAACACGAAACTATTTCAAAGAAATTACAGGCGCGGGATGGAGCAGCCTGGTAGCTCGTCGGGCTCATAACCCGAAGGTCGTCGGTTCAAATCCGGCTCCCGCAACCAATTTTTAAAAAGTTTGGTTACTGTAAACTCTAACTTAAGAGATTAAATTAAGTAGTCGATAGACTTAAAATATACAGGCGCGGGATGGAGCAGCCTGGTAGCTCGTCGGGCTCATAACCCGAAGGTCGTCGGTTCAAATCCGGCTCCCGCAACCAATTTCCTTTAGGGGTTTGAGGTTACTGTAAAATGTTAGTTAAAGAAAAGCTTGTCGGTCTCAGCTCTTCATTAGCCAGCAAAGGTAGTCGTTTTAAATCCGGCTCCCGCAACCAATTTCCTTTAGTAAGTTGGCAGCCACGTTGTAATGTAAGCAACGCTAAATAAGTATACATATTTCAGGCGCGGGATGGAGCAGCCTGGTAGCTCGTCGGGCTCATAACCCGAAGGTCGTCGGTTCAAATCCGGCTCCCGCAACCACTGAAATAATAAGTTATATCAAATCGACACGCCAAAAGCGTGTTTTTTTATGCCTAAAATTTATATTTCTTTCCCTATAAAGCACTCTTAGATTTATACCCCCGAGTAATATCTATAAATATTATAAACTTCTCTAAAAATACGTTATTACTTAAAACTTTGTATAGTTTATGTTAAAACGGCACAAATAATTTTGGGTTGTTACACATGACTGAACTTTATCACTGGTTTGATTTAATCGGCATTGCTGTGTTTGCTGTTACAGGTACTTTGGTCGCACACGAGAAGAAAATGGATGGTTTTGGGGTTGTAGTATTAGCAGCGGTAACAGCGATTGGGGGCGGTACGGTTCGCGATCTCATATTAGATGTTCCGGTATTTTGGTTACACGATCAAAGTTTTTTTTATGCTATTTTAGCCGCGGTATTTATTACTACGCGGCTTATTAACAAGCAAAAGTCGATTCCGCACTATACATTACAAATTGCCGATGCATTTGGTTTAGCATTTTTTGCGGTAATGGGCACCCAAAAAGCCTTACTAGCCGGTATGCCAAATATGACCGCGATTATTATGGGTGTAATTACCGGTTGCTTTGGGGGCATGCTCCGTGATGTGCTTGCTCGCGAAATTCCTATGCTGCTAAAAGGCGAGTTATACGCTATTACCTGTATTGCTGGCGGTGTAGTTTATACGCTGGGAATTCATTTTTCGTTCGCGACCGAACTTGCCATGGTAATGGCAATGCTAACCACCTTATTGCTTCGTATTGCGGCTATTAAATGGCAAATCACAGTACACGTTTTTAAATATTCTGACTAAACTAATTAATTAAACCATTAATTAGGATAAGGAATGTCGCTAGCTCGCATTTATTCTCGTGCCCAAGTGGGTATAAACGCCCCCGAGGTTATTGTAGAAGTACACCTAGGTAATGGTTTACCGGCATTTAATATTGTTGGGCTGCCAGAGGCCTCAGTTAAAGAATCAAAAGACAGGGTGCGTAGCGCCCTAGAAAACTCTCAATTTGGTTTTCCTGATCAACGTATTACCGTAAATTTAGCTCCTGCCGATTTACCTAAAGATGGCGGGCGCTTCGACTTAGCCATTGCCGTAGGTATTTTAGTGGCCTCGGGGCAGGTAGTGTGTCCAGATATACATAAATATGAATTTTACGGTGAGCTTGCCCTTAATGGTGAAGTGCGGGGAGTTAATGCCATTTTGCCCTCTGTACTTGCTGCAAAAGAGCAAAACCGTTGCTGTTTTTTACCTTTTACCAACGATAGCCTCGCAAGTTTGGTGAACGGCGTTAAGCGTAAAGCGGTTAACTCATTACAAGAAGTATGGGGGGATTTATTAAATCAGCAGCCACTGCCTTTAAATATTGAATACCCAGATTGCGCCCAGTCTCCCGACTTTTTACTCGATTTAAGTGATGTTAAAGGCCAACCCGGCGCTAAGCGAGTGCTAGAAATAGCCGCCGCTGGAGGCCATAACCTACTTTTTTTAGGCCCACCTGGTACGGGTAAATCTATGCTAGCGCAGCGTATGGCGACGATAATGCCAACCATGTCAGACGATGAGGCAATATCAACGGCTGCACTTTATTCTATTATTGGCCAATCAATTGATTTAAATAATTGGCGCCAACGGCCTTTTCGAAACCCACACCACACTTGCTCGGCAGTCGCTTTAGTTGGTGGCTCTTCAAACCCTAAACCGGGTGAAATTTCACTTGCGCATAACGGGGTGCTATTTTTGGACGAGCTTCCGGAATTTGAACGTAAGGTACTTGATTCGCTGCGTGAACCCATGGAAACCGGCTCGGTGGTTATTTCGCGGGCAGCAAGGCAAATGGAGTTTCCGGCGCAGTTTCAGCTTATAGCCGCACTAAACCCAAGCCCTACAGGGTGTCATAATGATAAGCGAGCAACACCTGACCAAGTGATGCGCTATTTATCGCGCGTATCAGGCCCGTTTATAGACCGTATCGATTTACAAATAGAGCTGCCGCGACTAACCAGTGTTGAGCTACAAAGTACCGAGCCTGAAGAAACCAGCGCCCAAGTAAGAGCCCGAGTAGAAGCGGCCTACAGTGCACAGCTAAAGCGCCAAGGTAAGGTTAATGCACGATTAAATAATAAAGAAATGAATATACATTGCACTTTAGCCCCTGCTGAGTTGCAGTTTTTAGCACGCGCTAGCGAAAAGCTGTCGTTATCGCCGCGCTCGTACCATAGGGTTATTAAAGTGGCGCGTACTATTAGTGATTTAAAAGGTGCAGAGCATATTAGTTTAGAAGAGCTAAAAGAGGCGCTAAATTATCGTGCTTTTGAGCGGTTACTAGCGCAGTTAACTAAATAAACTAAACGCTACTGGAAATAATACCGAACCGCAACAATGCTTAATTATTTTAAGGTGCTAAGCTCGGTGCTTGCTGCGTTTTTCTGCGTTTAAAATTTTAATGCGCTAAATTGAGAGCATGTAACCTTTGCCGCGCACGGTTACAATGCGTTTTTGGTCTTTTTCATCGTATAGTTTTTTACGCAAACGGCCAATTAAAACATCCACAGTGCGGTCATTTGGGCTCCAATCTGGTTGGCCTATTTCTTCTGATATTTTTTCTCGCGAGGTTGCTTTGCCTGCGTTGCTAATTAAACAAATTAGCACTTTGTGCTCGGCTTCGGTTAAGCGCGATTCAATACCTGATGAGGTAATTAATGTGCGGTTATCGGGGTGGAGCTTAAAGTCGGCGTATTCTATAAACTCTTCGCTTTCATCATCGTCTTGATTAATTGCAATACGTTTATAAAGTGCGCGCATGCGCAGCTCAAGTTCTAATAAATCAACAGGCTTACAAATATAGTCATCAGCACCTTGTGCAAGCCCTGCAATACGATCGGCTTGAGAGTCGCGGCTAGATAAAACAATCACGCCAATATCGGTCAAAGTGTTGAGCTCTTTGGCAAGCTGCAACCCATCACGCTTGGGTAATACAATATCAATAATGGCAAGAGAAATAGCACTGCGCAGGTTTACGCGTTGCCTAACTATGTTTAGGGCATCGGCACCTGTGGGGTCTATTTCTATCGAAAATTCGGTGTCTGTAAAGTGATTTTGGATGCGCTTAACGAGTAGCTCGTCGTCTTCAACCAATAAAACGTTAATTGCCATAGGACTTATTTTTGTATATTTATAGCTCTGTATGGTAGCACCAATCGTTAAATGCTGAGAAGGGGGCGGTGTAACTTTTCGGTAACTTTATGTTTCAGATATAAAAGGCGGCTTACCTAAGGTTGCTGTTTATGTGAGTAAGCTCAGCACATTTAGCTAAAAATGTGCTGAGCGCTGTGTTACTTATCTGAATACATTGCGTCCCACCACTGTGGTTCGCCTTTTAGTTGTTTATCAAAATAAGCAAGCATGGTGTTCCACCAATCAAAGCGTTTATCACGAGCAAAAATTTGATGGTCGGCGCCTTTATATTCAATAAGTTCTACGTCTTTATTTAAAAGCTTTAAGGCGGTATACATGGTTAAGCTTTCGCCAACAGGTACATTGGTATCGCTATCGCCGTGTAACAGTAGTAAAGGGGTCGTTACTTTATCGGCATGAAATACAGGGCTGTGATCGCTATAAAGCGAAGCGTTATTCCACGGAAAGCTATTTTTTGATGCTTCGCCTGAGTATAAATACCCCCACCAACCTTCGCCCCAATACGAGGTTAAGTTTGATATACCCGCATGCGCAATAGATGCACTAAACATGTCTGTTTTGGTGGCAAGTAGCATGGTCATGAAGCCTCCGTATGAGGCGCCTAAATTACCCACTTTTTTGCTATCAACAAAATCGTATTTTTTTAAAAAGGCGTGTGTACCTTGCATTATATCGCTAGCGGTATAATCGCCCCAGGCGTTAACGTGCTGAGCAGAAAATGTTTGCCCAAAACCAGTTGCCCCTGTTGGCTGTAATACATAAACAACATAGCCATTTGCTGCCCACAAGTTAAATGGGTAGCGCCCTGTAAAACCACGGGTAACCGGTGAGGTGCCACCGTAGTAATAGACAAGTGCAGGGTGTTTTTTAGTTTTATCTAAGTTGGTAGGTATGTACACACGCCCTGTAATTTCTACGCCGTCTTTATTTGTAAAGTTAAACTCTTCCAGGGTCGGTATTTGTGTATTAGCGTAGGCAAGCGGCTTAGAGTCCCAGATTAGGTCTGTTTTATTTTTACTTATATTTAAGCGTTTAAGCTGCTGAGGGGTGGATGCTGTGGTACCGCTTAGTAGCACTTGCGGGTTTCTCTCGTGCGAGTAGCTAAATTGCTCAACGATATCTAAACCCGTATTAAGTTTTTTAAAGCGCTGTTTGCTTAAGTCATATAAATACAAAGGTTGGGTATCTTGCTCGGTTACTTTTATAAGCGCATCGCCGTTATCAAGCACATGTAATTCACCTATAGCGGGGTCAAACTGCTTACTAAGCGCTTTTACGTTTTTACCGTTATTGCTAAGTAAGTATAATTGGCCGTCGTAATTATTAGCTAACATCCCTTTTGGAAGGGCACGACCTGCGCCATTTTTAAAATCTGGGCCAGCAACAACGTACACATCTTTGTTGGCGTACTTTGCATGGTTAAAGGTTTTAAATTTACCAAAAGACGTTATTTTATTCGATTGTAAGTCAAGTTCCACCAGTTCAGTTTCTGGGTGGGTGGTGGCTTGCATAACCATAACTTGGCGGCTCATTAATACTTTGCCACGATTAGTGTTTGCATCTTCAAAGCTATGCGAAATAGGGCCTTGGCTAAGCGCTTTGGTTAAACCGCTGTGGGTGTCTAACATATAGAGCTGACTTACGTTGCGTGCGTATGACCATCTATCTTGAAGGCCTTTGTAGTGCTTAGTTAAGCTGTTGTTGTCTTCGGGGGTTTTAGACCAGCTAAAAATAAGGCTGTTATTATTATAAAAATTAAAGTTACTTGCGCCTTCAAGCTCTCTGGCCAATGTTTTAATGCTGAGGTTTTTACGGTTTAGCTGTTTTAGCTCACTCCCTAGCATATAAACTAAAAATTGATTATTGGGGCTCCATACCATATTGCTTGGTTGCTGGCCTTCAAAACGATACAAGGTTTGATTTTGGCTATTTTTAAGCTCAGTTACCACGTTTGCTTGGTTAGCTGTTTTATTTGAATAGCTGCGCGTGCTGGTAACGTATTGCTTAGCATCGGGCGCTAAAGAAAGTCCACTAATGGTGGGTGCATCAAAAAGTTGCTCGGCTGAAAGTCGCTTAGTTGTAGAGGTGTTAATTGTAATGTTGTCAGTGTCGGCTTTGGGTTCAAAATCGAGAGAAACGTTGTTCCAGTTAGCCACTTGTTGCGCCACTACAATCACACTATGAGAGCCATTAGTTAACGATAAAGAGTATGTGTGGTTATCGCCTTTTTGAAGCTTGGCATCAATAAACAACTGAGCGTTCTCTATCCCTTTTATAGTTAATGTGCCTTGGCTATAGCGGGTTGTTTCAATATTGAACTTAAGCGCTTGTAGGCCACCTAAAGTAAGTGCGTTTACTTTATTAAACGGCTGCCAGCTATGCTTTTTACCAAATACAGACACACTTTGCGTATTACGTTGCAACTGCTCTAATAAGTTATTAATAATGACTTGGCCGTGTGGTGTTTGAAATGGCTTAACTTGCATGTTTTCGCCTAAAGGGCCAATAAACTCGATATTTGATTTATCAAGCGGGGCTGCTATTGCTGTTAAGCTCAAGCTGCCAAGAGCAAAAAAGGTAGCTGCTTGTTTTAGTAATTTATTTTTTGTGGTCCAAGGTGAGCTAATTCTCATATTTGTGCCTATTATTGATAGTTATTTGGCCAAATATAGCATGTATTGTTACCATGCCCATATGTTCAACTCATCGGAGAAAAAGTGACTTTACTGATTGTGTACATGGTTGCTGCCATCGTTATTTCTTTTTTATGCTCTGTAATGGAAGCTGTACTGTTAAGTATTTCGCCCAGCTATGTGGCGCTATTACGCAAAAAACAGCCTGAACTTGCAAAGCAGCTCGAAAAACTAAAAAATAATGTAGATCAACCGCTTGCTGCAATACTAACGCTTAACACAGTGGCCCATACTGCAGGTGCTGCAGGTGTGGGTGCACAAGCCGCTGTGGTTTTTTCAGATGCGGCAGTAGGAATTGCCTCTGCCATAATGACACTTTTAGTATTGGTACTTTCAGAGATTATTCCAAAAACCTTAGGGGCCAATTATTGGCGTGCCTTAACCCCTAGCGTGACCTATTCTTTACGCTTTTTAGTGATATCGCTAAAACCATTTGTGTGGCTTGCTCAAAAGCTTACTAATTTAATGGGGGCCAAGCACGATGAGGCTTTTTATATTCGCCAAGAAATAGAAGCCATGGCAGATATAGGCACCGAAACAGGGGCAATCCATGCCGATGAGTCAGAAATAATCCGCAACCTTTTACATTTTAGGCATGCGAAATTAACCGACTTAATGACGCCGCGTACTGTGCTGTATAAAGTACATAAAGGGTTAACGGTCGATCAGTACATGAGCGAGCACGGCTCGTCATCATTTTCGCGCGTGTTAGTGTTTGATAAAGACGCCGATGACATAATTGGCTTTGTGCATAAAAACGATATTATGTTGGCTTATCACCGCTTAGGTACCGATTATAAAATTAGCAAATTAGTTAAGCCTATTCATACGGTACCCGAAGGGCATAATGTGTCCTCGCTACTACAAACCTTACTTAAACAGCGTACTCACATATGTTTAATTGTTGATGAATACGGTGATGTTCAAGGCATTGTAACCCTAGAGGATATGATAGAAGCCCTTATGGGGCTTGAAATTGTTGATGAGCGCGACCAATCGACCAATATGCGCATGGTTGCCAAGCAGCGCTGGCGCCAGCGTTTAGCAAGCAGCGAGCACATAGTTAGTGAAGATGACGACACGCCCCGAGATAATAAATAATTACGACGGGGTTGAAGGTTAGCGTTTAATTGCGCCCCCCGTCGTATTTACCCAGTTTAGTGCCCACTCTATAAAATCGTCTTTGGCTTTAGGGCAGGTAAACAAAAATCCTTGCATGGCTAAATTAGTGCGGTAGTTTTTTAAGTAGAGTGATTCTTCGGCGCGCTCTACGCCTTCGGCCACAAGGGCTAATTGCTCTTGGCTGGCAATATCAACCAGTGAGCTGACCACCACTTGCGAAAACTGATCTGTTTCAATATTACTAATAAGTGTACGGTCAATTTTTATTTCAGTAAAAGGCAGGCGTTTAATCTGGTTCATGTTGGTAAAGCCAACACCAAAGTCATCTAATGATATGCCAAAGCCATGCATTCTTAATCTGTTTAAGGTTTCTAGCTGAGAAAGGCTAGACAGCGCATGTTGCTCGGTAATCTCTAAAATTATATCACTAGGTGATAGCTCATTGAGCTGCAGTATAAGCATCAGCTTGTTGGGACAGCTTAAATCATCTAATTGTGTGGGAGATAGGTTAAAAGCCAGTTTTAGGTGCGCAGCAATGTTTGTTCGTATAGCTTTTAAGTCGCTGGTGGCTTGCTCAAATAAGCTAAAGGTAATTTGATTAATTAGCCCCGACTGCTCCGATAACGAAATAAACCGATTGGGCGAGATAATTTCGCCAGTGTGCGTTTTAACGATACGCGCTAGCACCTCAATACTTTCTATTTCACTGGTTTGAGAATTTATTTTTGGCTGATAGTAAGGGATTATCTCGTTTAAATTGATTGCCTCATGCAATGCTTTTTCTGAAATAGAGGCATGAGAAAGGTCGTTATGTACTGCTAAGTGCTTTGCTTTTTGTAAAACGGTTTTTACTTGGCTAAGTTGCACGGGTTTAGCTAAATTTGCGACTAAATGAATATTGCTATGGCGCGCTAAATTGGCAGCTAGGTTAATAACCTTATGATCCATTTCCGAAATTATAACTACTGCGCCTGTAAAATTAAGCCCGCCTAGTTTTCTTATAAACTCCATACCATCCATTTCAGGCATGTTTAAGTCTGTAAATACAATATCGTAAAAGTTTATATCGTCGGTTACGTGTGTTAGCGCTTGCTGAGCGCTCAGGCATTTTGTAACTTTATTCGACACTCCTAGCTCATTTAAAATGGCCTCCATAACAATTAAAATCGCCTTTGAGTCATCCACAACTAAAATATTGGGTACCGAAATCGACATGCTCTATCCTTGTAACTGCTTAATATATTAGTACTGTAAAAATAGCGCCTGATCAGCCTTTTGTCAGCTTAGTTTTATATTATTTTTTTATCTTCTAAGTGCTTTTGCGCTTATGGTTTAAGGCAATTCGTGTTTTTTAAATTCATCGGTATACTAGCGCCATTGTTTTAACTGGTTTTAGTCATGATAAAAATCGATCTCATGCTTGCAGAGCAACCATTAACGCTAATGGTATCTGGGCATAAAATAGTACAAATATTTCATAATCAACAGGCCATAAGCTTTACAACACCCAAAGAGCATTACGCCGAATTTACTTTAGATAATAAGCAAATAGGGATTGATAGCTCACATGTTCATGAGCAGTCTTTATCGTTATTTGTTGATGGTGTGTTTGCTACTGAACTAGCTTTGCCTGCGCCGGTAAATAGCCAGCCCAAAAAAGGCTTTTTAGGACTGGCGGCACTGGGCTTTAAGTTATTTAAAAGTGCAAAAGTAATTAAGGTGGCTTTAGCGAGTGCATCGGTTGCCGGCTATGCTTGGCTATTTAGCATTGAATTTGCGCTTATGCTTATAGCGTGTTTAGTGGTGCATGAGTATGGGCACGTAAGAGCCATGAAATACTTTGGCATAAAAACCAAGGGTATTTACTTAATCCCCTTTGTAGGTGGGTTAGCTGTAAGTGACGATAAAATAACAACGCGCTGGCAAGATGTAGTTATATCCCTTATGGGGCCAGCGTTTGGTTTGTTTACCTCTGTGCTGGGTGTGGTTTTATATTACGCCACCGAAATGGACATATTTGCCGGCGTTGCAGTACTCAGTGCCTTATTGAATTTGTTTAACCTTTTGCCTATTTTACCGCTTGATGGCGGACATGTGTTAAAAAGTATCAGCTTTTCAATGCAATCTTGGGTCGGTTTAAGTGTGTGTTTACTCGGTGTGTTATTTGGCTTATGGCTGAGCTATACATTTGGCTTAATGTTGCTGGTGTTCTTTTTGTTTGTTGGCGCACTGGAAATTGTATTTGAATGGCGCGGTCGACATTACTCGCATTTATTGCCGCTTGATAAATACGGCCAAGGTTTTTCAGCCGCTATGTACGCTATTGTAGTTGCAGGCCATGTGGCAGTGATGATGCACTTTGCAGATTCAGAAAACCCAATACTTAGCCTGCCGATGACGATTTTATCGAGCTAATCGCTATACGCGCAGTATACCTAAATACTGCGCGTTATTAAGGGTTAGTAAAAGCTCAGCACTAGCGATATAAATACCCCCGTTACAAATAACTGCACAACACAAAACCCCATAATGTCTTTTGCTTTTAACCCTGCAATGGCTAATACCGGTAATGCCCAAAAGGGTTGAATTAGATTTGTCCACGCATCACCCCAGGCAACCGCCATAGCAACACGTGATATATCGGCGCCCAGCTCTTGCGCTGCGGGTATAACAATAGGTGCTTGTACTGCCCATTGCCCGCCACCTGAGGGCACAAACATATTTACCAGGCCTGCACTTATAAAGCTAAAAAATGGCAAGCTATCGGCATCAGCAACAGCTATAAAACCACGCGATATTTGCTGCGCTAAACCGCTGTCGACCATGACTGCCATTATGCCCGCGTAAAACGGAAATTGAATGACAATACCCGCTCCGCTGGGAATTGCTTGTTGCAAGCTATTAAGCAAGTTATGCGGTGTTTGGTGTAAGGTAATGGCTAAAAACAAAAACACAGCAATAATACTGTTTAGGTTTAGGCTACCGCCTGCAACTATAAAGTAATACGCCAAATAGCAAAGGCCAAGTAAACCAATCGAAATGCCAAGCAGCTTTGTGTGTTCTAAATGCTGAGCAGGGCGAGTAATTTTTTCATATACGGGCGGGGGCTCTTTAATAAGTGCTGGGTCTACATACACGCTGTTTTTATCACTGGGTAGCATGTAGCGGTTAACCAGCGGCATAATAATAAATAAGCCAATAAGTATGACTATGTTAAAACCAGCAAACAGGGTTTGCTCGGTAATAATTATGCCAATGCTATTTTGTGAAAAGTGCCCTTCGGTAGCAATCGTAAGCGGAATTGAGCCTGCTAAGCCGCCATGCCACACCACAAAGCCAGAATAAGCACTGGCAACTAATAGGCGGTAATCAACCTGTGTTTGCCTTGCAATTGCTTTGGCAAATAAAGCCCCAATAACTAAGCCAAACCCCCAATTAAGCCAGCTGGCTAATAGCGAAATAAGCGTGACTAAAATAATCGCTTTTGGCGCTGAATTAGCAAGCGCAGCCAGTTTGTTTAATAACGAATTGATAATGGGCGTGCTTGCTAGCATGTAACCTGTAATCAGCACCAACAGCATTTGCATGGCAAAGCTAAGCAGGTTCCAAAAACCACTCCCCCATGCGTTAATAACTTCAATACTGGTTGAGGGGGTAAATAGGCTAGCGCCTAGTAAGGTAATAATACTTAGCAATATTACAAATATAAAGGGATCGGGTAAGTAGCGCTCTACTAATTTGGTAAACGGTGTGGCAATTTTATTAAGCATAATGTGTCTGTGTGTTTTTTAGTCTTATTATAATTAATCATGCTCTTAGCACATTAGCAAACCCGCATTTAGTCTTATATTTTAGGGCCTGAGTATCTTATAGGTTGAACAAAATTTAATCCTAAAAGGGTAACTGGCCTTACTTAAAGGCTTAAACGTTGCTTAAAAGCATGGCTTACAGTAACGTACTGTTTATAGATAATTTACTAACAAAGATTTTGTATCATGCCGGTAATATTTAAGAGGCTAGCGCTACTTGTTCGTGCTCATATCGATCAGCTGAGCTGGCAAGCCGTGGTGCTTGCAATACTTGCTCATATGTTAGTGACTTGGGGGCTGCTATTTATTGCAAATGAGCAAGCGCTTACCTCGTTTACGACCTTTTTTTACTACTACACAGTAACTACCTCAACAGTGGGTTACGGCGATTTTAGCCCAACCAGCGAGCTGGGGCGTTGGGTTGTGGCTTTAATACAAATTCCGTTTGGATTAGCTTTATTTGGCGTTCTGTTAGGAAAAACAGGGCAAACAGTGACTTACTTAATTAGGCGCGCTATGACTGGTGATAAAAACTTTGCTCACAGTAACAACCACATTATTATTTTTGGTTGGCACGATACCCGAACAAAAAAAATGATTGATTATATCCTTGCCGATACCAAACGTACCGACCGCCGTATTTTGTTGGCGGTGACCGAGCAAATGGATCACCCATTTTTAACTAACGAAAATGTCGACTTTGCCCGCCTAACAAGTTTTACCGATTTAGAAGAGCTTGAGCGCGTAGCTATAAGCCGTGCCGACAAAGTTATTATTGATGGGCAAGATGACGACCAAACATTTACAACGGCACTGCGTATTAGCCGTTTAGTTAAAGATGAGTGCCACATTAGCGCGCATTTTTTAGATGAAACCAAGGTCGATATGTTGCTTGAGCATTGCCAAAATGTGGAGTGTAGTAGCGCTAAGTCGGCTGAGATTTTAGTACGCTCAATGCAAGACCCAGGCTCGAGTCGAGTACAAGAAGAGCTATTATCTACATTGCACGGCGACACGCAGTTTAGCCTAGCTATTCCAAGTGAATGCGAAGAGATGGAGTTTGGTACTTTATTTCATCATTTTAAGCATGACTATAATGCTATTTTGTTAGGGGTGGCGCATAACTTAAGTGCACAAAATATGGATTTAAATCCGCCACTCGATTACAAGGTAAATGCGGGCGATATCCTGCACTACATTGCCCTTGAACGTGTGCTAACAAATGAAGTAGATTGGCAAAGCTTGGCCAAATAACCAAGGCTTAGGTTAAATAATGAATGAAGTAGTATTTTTAATAATTATTTTAAGCGCTTATATATTACCCGTGGTGATAGTGGTTAATAGTAAGCGCACCCAAGGCCACGAAAAAAACGGCTGGTTATTAGGCGTAATTATTTTTTCGTGGTTGGGGCTTTTTATGTATTTTACGATTGTGCCCAAGCATGGTCACAAAAAAAGAAAGAAGAATAAACCGTCATAGGTCTATTCTAGCTGCTTGAGTTTGTGCTCAACCAGCGGGTCATCTGGCACTATTTGTTGGGCAACTTCTAATAACTGAATAGCATCATTTGGGTGTTCATCTTGATGTTTAAGTGCGACATCTATTAACGGCTGAATATCTATTTTGGCCTGATGTTCTTGCACATGTACTTCTTTTTCATCTGCTAAAATTTGATGTGCTGTACTTAATAATGCCAAGCGGTGAGGCGAAGTCGCATTTGCCTTATTTAGGCTTTGATAATACTCTTCTTTTAAGCGCAAGGTTTTGGTTTGCAAACGAAACTGCGCTATATCAATTTGCTGGTGGCGTATAAAATCAACAGCCACTTGTTTGTAAAAGCCAAATTTGGTGAGGTAACTTGCGTGGGTACCGTGGCCCATGCCAAACACTCTTAAATGAGTCAGTTGTGGGTACCGCTTAGCATGTAGGCGGTCTATTTTATTGGTGGGGTCATAAATTATATACCCCTTAGCATGGCCTAAATCGAGGTCGTTATACTCACTTTGCCAATCAAATTGCTGCGCAAGCTCTGTGCTGGAGCGGGTGTCCCACGGAACTGTTTCGGTGTTTTTGGTGCTAACAGGATGAAAAAATAAAACCTGATCTAATTTAAGTAATTTTGCAAACGCGCCAACAGCAAAACCACCGCGACTAAGGCCATAGCCTAAGCGGCACTTAAACGGTGTAAGTAAGCTCGATAACTGCTCCAAAAAAAAGATTAAATTACGGCTTCTAAACCAATTGCTTTTGCCTAAATGTTGGAACGAAATAACATTAACTTTTTGTTTTTGCGCTAAGTGATAGCCCCAAGGGGCAAAATCATCGGTTAGGTCGTGTTCTTGGACGTTGGTGCCCGCGGGGGAAAAAGTAAAAAGCAGGGGCTTATTTAAATCAACAAATTCGTATTTTACATACACATCGCCGAGTAGGTCGCCGCCAGACATAGGCAGCTTAGTTTGTTGTTCATCACGGCAAAGCGTTAACCATTCATCTAACCAATACAGTAGTTTCATTAATCCCCCAATTATAACTCGCGGGGGATCGTATCAAACACGGCCAAATGAGGTCAAACATAGCCAAGCTTTAGCCCGTTAATGGTTAGCTACTAATACAGCTTGATATTTACTTACTGAGCTTAATTGCTCATGGCTATTATTTGCTCCCAGTCGTTTTGTGTGACTGGCATTACCGAAAGGCGGCCTGCTTTTTTAAGGGCTAACTCGGTAATAGCCTCGTTTGCTTTAATGTCTTTTAAGCTTACACGTTTGTTTAAATGGCTTTTATAGGTTACATCAACTACAAACCAGCGTGGCTTGTCGGGCGTAGCTTTCGCATCGTAATAGTCACTATTTAAATCAAACTGAGTTGGGTCGGGGTAGGCTTCTTTAGTAACAGTGGCTATCCCCACAACGCCTACTTGTTTGCAGCTAGAGTGGTAAATAAATACTAAGTCACCCAATTTTATATCGTCACGCATAAAGTTACGTGCCTGATAATTACGCACGCCTTCCCACAGGGTGGTTTGTTGCGGCGCTGTTTTTAAATCATCAATCGAAAAAGCATCGGGCTCAGTTTTAAATAGCCAATAATTCATAGCGTTACTCATTTAGTTAGATTTACATAGCTGCATTGTATAGTATCATTAGCTTATCTGGGGATTGAGAGAACAGCAAATGAGCCAAGTATTAGATGATTTATTATCGTTATTGTCACTTGAAGAAATTGAACAAGGTTTATATCGTGGGCAAAGCCAAGATTTAGGGTTTAGAGCGGTATTTGGCGGTCAAGTAATGGGGCAGGCATTGTCTGCTGCAAAAGAAACGCTACCAAAAGGACGTGTTGTTCATTCATTACACTCTTACTTTTTACGCCCCGGCGACGCCGCAAAACCGATTGTTTACGACGTAGAAACCATCCGCGATGGTAAAAGCTTTAGCACCCGCCGAGTAAGCGCTATACAATACGGTAAGCCTATTTTTTATATGACTGCGTCGTTTCAGGGTGAAGAAGAAGGCTTATCGCATCAAGCAACCATGCCTAATGTACCGCCACCAGAGGAGCTTCGCTCGTCGCTTGAGTTTTATCAAGAAAACGCCCACCACATACCCGAGGTGATCCGTAATAAGTTTATACGCGAAATGCCCATTGAAATGCGCCCGGTTACTTTTCATAACCCGTTTAAGCCAGAGGTTATTGAGCCCGTAAAGCACATTTGGATTAAAGCCAATGGCGATATGCCCGACGATCAACGCATTCATAATTACTTATTAGCGTATGCCTCTGACTTTGAGTTTTTACCTACGGCATTACAGCCTCATGGCGTATCGTTTATGCAGCCAAATATGCAAGTGGCAACGATTGACCATGCTATGTGGTTCCACCGCCCATTTAGAATGGACGATTGGATTTTATATACCATAGACAGCCCAAGTGCTAGTTCTGGGCGAGGCTTGGTAAGAGGCCAGTTTTTTGACCGCCAAGGTAATTTAGTCGCATCAACGATTCAAGAAGGGGTGATGCGCCAGCGTTAATTTTATTAGACTTACTGGCAATAGACTGGCTGTTAAGCGCAAATTAGCAGTGCTTTCGCTAAAGGTTTTGCCAAGAGGTAAGCGTCTCTATGTAGCGTTGCTGTTTAATAACTAAACGTACAAAAAAGCCTCAACATGTTAAATGTTGAGGCTTTTTTAATGGTGTTTAATTAGAGCTTAAATTACAGCAACTCGCTAATTACATTGATCTTGCACTATGTCGCTAACCGATTGCCATATACGCGCAGGTAATAAGGTTTTTAAGTACATGTATATTTCACACAGTTGTGTACTACCGTGAATACCATTTTCACCTTCAGTAATTAGCAGCTCACCGCGTAAATTATCAATAAAGCTTACCAGTACTTTTTTATCAAAAAACTCCGGGGTTTTAATGCCGTGTAAGGTGCCTAAACGGTTTGCCAGTACTTGGCTTTCACGCTCTAGTTCGGCTTTTTCAATTCCGTTACTGGTTTGAATAAAGCCTACAACAATGGCATAACGTTGCAACGTAAAGCTAAGCGACCTTCCTAGCATTTCAAGTTTGGCTAACGAATCATTCGTGTTAGTAACATGAATGGTATCGCCATCAAGCTCAATTAAGTTTTGATCGCTAAAGTTAGCCAAAATACGGCTTATGTAGTTTTCATCTAGCGGCTGTAAATACCATTCTTTTGCAAACAGAGGGTAAAAAGCCGAAACAAGCTTTTGGCATTGCTCAACCGTACTACTGTGTTGCTTAAATAAGTGCAAAGCAATAAGGCTTGGCACAGCAAATAAGTGCAAAATATTATTACGATAATAGTTAAACAGGGTTTTTTCTTTATCGTTAATTGCAATAATTTCGCCAAATTCATCGCTAATAACATCAAACTTATTAAGCTTAATGGCGTGCGTTAATAGCTGCTCTGGTGTTTCATCGGGGGCGGTGACTTTATCGCTATAGCTTGCATCGCGTTGTAGGCGTAAGTAAAAATCTAGTTGCGCTAATAGCTTAGGCTTACTTAACGCGTGCTTGTCGTTAACTAGCAAAATCATAGCCAGTAAATTCACAGCGTTAAGTGCTGCGGCATTATTAATTTTTACCATTACTTGGTCGGCCAATGCGGCTACTTGAGGGCCTAGCCATTGCGGCTTTTGCACATCGGTAGGGTGTATTGCATCGCGCCAATCAGGTTGGTTGTCGTTTAAGTATTGGTTTATAGAAATAGGGTCGCCAAAGTTTAAGTAACCACGGCCGTAATTTTTAAGGTTTTTAATGGCTTTAAAAATACCAAAAATGGACTCGCCTTTTTTATCTTTACCGGCAAGCTCTTTTAAGTAGGTATTGATTTCCATTACATGTTCATAGCCAATGTATACCGGCACAATAGAAACCGGGCGGTCTATGCCGCGTAGCATTGCTTGCAATGTCATGGCGAGCATACCGGTTTTTGGCGGTAGTAATCGGCCTGTACGGCTGCGCCCGCCTTCAGTGTAAAACTTAACTGAGTAACCTTTAATAAATAGCTGGCTTAAATACTCTTTAAATACGGCTGAGTAAAGTTTATTACCGGCAAACGAGCGGCGGATAAAAAACGCCCCTGAGCGGCGAAAAATACCACCGGCAGGGAAAAAGTTAAGATTAATGCCCGCGGCAATATGCGGCGGCACCAAACCTTGATGGTATATAGCATAGGTAAGTAACAAGTAATCCATGTGGCTGCGATGACACGGCATATAGATTATCTCGTGACCCTTATTTGTTAGCTCATGAATCTGCTCGGTGTATTTTATATCTATACCGTTATAAAGCTTAGTCCACAGCCAGGTTAAAATTCTGTCGCCTACACGTATCATTGCCTCAGAGTAATTAGCGGCAATTTCATCTAGTAGTTTTAACGCGTTTTGACGGGCTTCTGTTTGGCTTATTCCTTTTGACTTTGCTTCATCTTGAATTGCTTTTTTTATTGTCGGCGAAGCCAAAAGTGAGTTAAATAATTGCTCGCGCGAGGGCATTTTAGGGCCGGTAGCGGCCAGTTTTTGGCGTTTAAAGTGCACCCGAGCAACTCGTAATAGTTTTTGTGGTAGCTCATTTACGTCGGCTTTTTCGTTCACGATAAGTGATAAATCGAGTGGCTGGCTAAAGCGAATAAAGTTATCGCGCCCAGAAAACAGCACAACGAAAAATTTTCTAAACCAACTAGGCGTAAGAGAGTGGGTAATTAAGGTACGAATACCTGGCTTTTCCTTACCTGGGTCGCGCCCCCATAAAATAGTTACCGGCACCACTTGTACATTCTTTTGCCCGCTATTTAATAAATGCTCAACTATTTGCTTACCCTGTGATAAAGCGGCGGTCGGTTTCGCGGTATCGCCAAATAAAGGCGGCGGATTTTTAATACCAATAAAGCGGGCCAACTCTTGGGTTCCTAACGTTTGATATTCGCATGGGTTAGGCAAACCATGCTTTTTACATACATTAGTAAGCGCGGCTAAATCGAAACGCGAATTTAAACGTACTATATAAAAAGTAGGGTGTTCAGGATTAAGGTCATATTGCTCTATAGGGCTTTGGGGAAGGACCTTACTTTTTACCAAAACACGGCTTACCCAGCTAGTAAGAAAATTCAAACAATAATTTAATAAACGCATCGACTCACCATATTGAGAGTATTAAAAGCAAAATTAGCGCATAGGATACCATAATATCTATAAAATCCTGTAATTTGCGTAATCGGTTAAATTATAAACATAAGACTAATTTGGCGCTGAGCAGTTCAATTATAGCTATAAATAACCAGTGGCGGTTATTTGGGCAGCCTTACACCCGTAATTAATTTGCAATTAGTTGTTGCATTTATCACCAATATCACTATAATACGCAGGCTTTCAAGATTCCTCTGGAACTTGAAGGGATAAATTAAGCTTGGATTTCAAGCTAATAAACAGGAGTTCCGATTTGGAACTCATCGTAGATATAAATCAACAACCGGCATCTTAATTATTAAGATTGTTTCGGTCGTTTTTTTATGCTCTTTAAATGCTCTTTATATTGAGGTTTAAGAATGTCAAATCAACGCATTCGTATTCGCCTAAAAGCTTTTGACCACCGTTTGATTGACCAATCAACGGCGGAAATCGTGGAAACTGCGAAACGCACAGGCGCACAAGTACGTGGTCCAATCCCACTACCTACACGCTTTGAACGTTTTACTGTACTAACTTCACCGCACGTAAACAAAGATGCGCGTGATCAGTACGAGATCCGCACCCATAAACGTCTGATCGACATCGTAGAACCAACTGACAAGACTGTTGACGCATTAATGCGTTTAGATCTTGCTGCTGGTGTTGATGTTCAAATCAGCCTGGGTTAATCGAAAGATTAGAGAGGTTATAGGAAAATGGCATTAGGTCTAGTCGGTCGTAAAGTGGGTATGACACGTATCTTCACTGAAGATGGTGTATCTATCCCTGTGACAGTTATCGAAGCGACTCCTAACCGCATTGCTCAGATCAAATCTGACGCAACAGACGGTTATAACGCGCTTCAAGTAACCGCAGGCACTAAAAAAGCAAGCCGTGTAAACAAAGCAGCAGCGGGTCATTTCGCTAAAGCTGGTGTTGAAGCGGGTCGCGGTCTGTGGGAATTCCGCCTAAATGGTGGTGAAGGCGATTTTGAAGTAGGCGCTGAGCTTACTGTTGAATTATTCAACGAAATCAACAAAGTTGACGTAACCGGTACTTCTAAAGGTAAAGGTTTCCAAGGTGGTGTTAAGCGCTGGAATTTCAGCATGCAAGACGCTACTCACGGTAACTCTCTATCTCACCGTGCTCCTGGTTCAATCGGTCAAAACCAATCACCTGGTAAGGTGTTTAAAGGTAAGAAAATGGCCGGTCATATGGGTGCTGAGCGTGTAACGACTCAAAACTTAGAACTAGTTCGCGTTGACGCTGAGCGTAACTTGCTTTTAGTTAAAGGTGCAGTACCTGGCGCTATCGGCGGTGACGTTATCGTTAAACCAGCTGTTAAAGCATAAGTCCTGGAGATTTAGTGATGGAATTAGCAATTAAAGACGCTTCTGGCGCTCTTGAAGTTTCTGAAGCTACTTTTGGACGTGAGTTTAACGAAGCATTAGTACACCAAGTAGTTGTTGCATACGCAGCAGGTGCTCGTCAAGGTACTCGTGCTCAGAAGACACGTTCTGAAGTAAGCGGTGGTGGTAAAAAACCATGGGCTCAAAAAGGTACTGGCCGTGCACGTGCTGGTACAATCCGTAGTCCAATTTGGCGTTCAGGTGGCGTTAGCTTCGCAGCTAAACCACAAGACCACAGCCAAAAAGTAAACCGTAAAATGTACCGCGGTGCGATCAAAAGCATCTTATCTGAATTAGTTCGTCAAGAGCGTTTAATCGTTGTTGAAAGCTTTGGTCTTGAAGCACCAAAGACTAAAGAACTAGTTTCTAAGCTTAAAGAACTTGAGCTTAAAGATGTTCTTATCGTGACTGAAGAAGTAGATGAAAATCTTTTCTTATCGGCACGTAACCTGTACAAGGTTGACACGCGTGATGTAGCTGGTATCGATCCTGTAAGCTTAATTGCTTTCGACAAGGTACTTATTACAGCTGCTGCTGTTAAGCAACTTGAGGAGGCGCTAGCATGATCCGTGAAGAACGTCTTTTAAAAGTGATCCTTGCTCCACATATCTCTGAAAAAAGCACAATTGCTGCTGAAGAAAACAATACTATTGTTTTTAAAGTAACAAATGACGCAACTAAAGCTGAAATTAAAGCAGCAGTTGAGAAGCTTTTTGAAGTAGAAGTAACGGGTGTTCGCACACTTAACGTTAAGGGTAAAACAAAACGTACTGGCATGCGTTTCGGTCGTCGTAGCGACTGGAAGAAAGCTTACGTTACTCTTAAAGAAGGTAGCGAGCTAGACTTTGTCGGCGGCGCCGAGTAATAAGGGGAGTTAGAATTATGGCACTTCAAAAGTGTAAACCAACTTCTGCGGGTCGTCGTCACCTAGTTAAAGTGGTTAACCCAGATTTACATAAGGGTAAACCTTACGCACCACTATTAGAGAAAAACTCTAAATCAGGTGGTCGTAATAACAATGGTCGTATTACGGTTCGTCATATCGGTGGTGGTCATAAGCATCATTACCGTTTAATCGATTTTAAACGTACTAAAGATGGCATTCCAGCCACTGTTGAGCGTTTGGAATATGATCCAAACCGTAGCGCAAACATCGCTCTTGTATTATATGCAGACGGTGAGCGTCGTTACATTATCGCACCTAAAGGCTTAAAAGCTGGCGATGCAATCCAGTCTGGTGTTGATGCACCAATCAAGCCTGGTAATGCATTACCTATGCGTAACATGCCTGTAGGTTCGACTGTTCACAACGTAGAATTAAAACCAGGTAAAGGTGCTCAAATCGCACGTTCTGCTGGTGCATACGTTCAAATCCTTGCGCGTGATGGTCAATACGTAACATTACGTCTTCGTTCTGGCGAAGTACGTAAAGTACAATCTGATTGTCGTGCAACGCTAGGTGAAGTAGGCAATGCTGAGCATATGCTTCGTTCACTTGGTAAAGCAGGTGCAAATCGCTGGCGTGGTATTCGTCCGACAGTTCGTGGTGTTGCCATGAACCCGGTAGATCACCCACACGGTGGTGGTGAAGGTCGTACATCTGGTGGTCGTCATCCTGTGTCTCCATGGGGTAAGCCTACTAAAGGTGCTAAGACGCGTAAGAACAAGCGTACGGATAAATTTATAGTACGTCGTCGTACTAAGTAATATTGAGGAATAGCCATGCCACGCTCTCTCAAGAAGGGTCCTTTTATAGACCTACACTTGCTGAAGAAGGTAGAGAAAGCTTTGGAAAGCGGTGAAAAGAAGCCAATTAAAACTTGGAGCCGTCGTTCAATGATCATACCTAACATGATCGGATTGACCATTGCTGTCCATAATGGTCGCCAGCATGTACCAGTTTTCGTTTCTGACGAAATGATCGGTCACAAACTAGGTGAATTTGCACCAACTCGCACTTACCGTGGCCATGCCGCGGATAAGAAAGCGAAGAAACGCTAAGAGGGGAATGATAAATGCAAGCATTAGCTAAACATAAATTCGCCTCTGGTTCGGCGCAAAAAGCTCGTCTAGTTGCAGATCAGATCCGCGGACTACCTGTCGATCGCGCTCTAGAAATCCTGGCGTACAGCCCGAAAAAAGCGGCTGTATTAGTTAAAAAAGTACTTGAGTCTGCTATTGCTAACGCAGAGCATAACGAAGGTGCTGACATTGATGAGCTTCGTGTAACTACGATTTTTGTGGACGATGGTCCTACAATGAAACGTATTATGCCACGTGCTAAAGGACGCGCAGACCGCATCCTTAAGCGTACAAGCCACATCACTGTTGTGGTTTCAGATAGCTAGGAGTATAAGTAATGGGACAAAAAGTTCATCCTACTGGTATTCGCCTAGGTATATCTAAACCTTGGGTTTCTACCTGGTACGCGAGTTCTAAAGATTTCTCTGATCAGCTTTTTGGCGATCACAAAGTACGTACTTTCCTTACAAAGGAATTAAAAGCGGCTTCTGTGTCTAAAATCGTTATTGAGCGTCCAGCAAAATCGATCCGCGTAACAATTCACACGGCTCGTCCGGGTGTTGTTATCGGTAAAAAAGGCGAAGACGTTGAAAAGCTACGTCAAGCGGTAACTAAGATCGCAGGTGTACCTGCTCAGATTAATATTTCTGAAGTACGTAAACCAGAGTTAGATGCACAACTAGTAGCAGACGGCATTGCCTCTCAGCTAGAGCGTCGTGTTATGTTCCGTCGCGCTATGAAGCGTTCGGTACAAAATGCAATGCGCATCGGTTCTAAAGGGATCAAAGTTGAAGTTAGCGGTCGTCTTGGCGGCGCAGAAATCGCACGTTCAGAATGGTATCGTGAAGGTCGTGTACCTCTACATACTCTTCGTGCTGATATCGACTACGCAACTTCTGAAGCCTTAACCACTTATGGTATCATTGGTGTTAAAGTTTGGATCTTCAAAGGCGAAGTTATTGGTGGTTTACCACTAGTACAAGAGCAAGAGAAGCCAGCTAAACGCGCACCAAAGAAAGCCAAGAAAAGTGCTAAGTAGAGGTAGCGAGTAATGTTACAGCCAAAACGTACAAAATTCCGTAAAATGCACAAAGGCCGCAACCGCGGTTTAGCGCAAAACGGTAACAAAGTAAGCTTCGGTACTTTCGGTTTGAAAGCTACTGGTCGTGGCCGCATGACTGCTCGTCAAATCGAAGCAGCTCGTCGTGCTATGACGCGTCACGTGAAACGTCAAGGTAAAATCTGGATCCGTGTCTTCCCTGACAAGCCGATCACAGAAAAGCCTCTTGAAGTTCGTATGGGTAAAGGTAAAGGTTCTGTTGAATATTGGGTTGCTGAAATTCAGCCTGGTAAAGTACTTTACGAAATGGAAGGTGTTTCTGAAGAGCTTGCTCGTGAAGCGTTTGACCTTGCAGCTCGTAAACTGCCATTCAAAACAACTTTCGTAACTCGGACGGTAATGTGATGAAAGCAAGCGAACTAAAAGACAAAAGCGTAGAAGAGCTAAATGCTGAACTTCTAGGACTTCTTCGTGAGCAGTTTAACCTGCGCATGCAAGCAAGCACTGGTCAGTTAGCTCAGACACACACGCTAAGAACAGTACGTCGCGATATCGCGCGTGTAAAAACAATTATTAACCAGAAGGCAGGTCAATAATGAGCGATAAAATTCGTACTCTTCAAGGCCGTGTAGTAAGCGACAAGATGGAAAAATCTTTCACTGTTGCTATCGCACGTTACGTGAAGCACCCAATCTATGGGAAATTCATCAAACGTACTACTAAGCTACACGTACATGACGAAAACAACACAGCAAAAGCGGGTGACGTAGTTACTATCCGTGAATGCGCACCAATTTCTAAGAATAAATCTTGGACTTTAGTAGACGTTGTTTCTAGTCCAAAACAAGCTTAATTTTTAAATTAAGTAAGTTTTGTAAAAAAAGCCCTGGCATTAGCCGGGGCTTTTTGTTTGCGTTTAAAAAAAGCTGTAAGTTTGAAGCTTTCAGTCCTCAGCTGTTCGCAGTGAAGTGAAGCGCCGTAGCTTAGGTTGAGTCTAGAACACTTGAGAAAAAAGCACGCCACGAATACGTTATAGTCCTAATTCTAATCGAAAATAATACCAATCGTGTTAAGTGATGAGGCATTTATAGCGACAGATAAAAATTTCTGATGTACGACTGTATAGATGTTTGAGGTAGAGTAATACTGGAGTAATTGCCAAGAACAACTAAATAACAGCTCTATAATTTACCAAACCTATGCCTTTGCGAGAGTAAAGCTGCAACAATAGATATTAATATGCACACGGCAGAGCCTACCACTAAGAAGCGGTTCTCGATTCGACTGACTTGCCTTTCTCCTACAATTTGATAGGTCACATCCCCCTCAATAAAGCGTTCGCCTTGGTATTGCTGAGTGACGTTAAATGCTAAAAAGTCACCTAGCTTTGCTTGATAGGTAAAGTAGGTTTGTGGATAAAAAATTTCATATGTTGCACATAACCACGCTATCAGCCCACATATAAATAAAGCCAAGCTCATAATTAAAGTGATGTTTGAGGGCTTATGTATCGCTGAGCTTATAGGTAGGCATTTATCAATACAGCCTTCGCCATAGCAAAGTTTAAGCTTTTCAATTACCTCAGTTGAGGGGATAAACTGTCCATTTTCAAGCTTTGAAAGGTACGACTGTTGAATTCCAATTTCACGCGCTGCATAAGCCTGAGTCCACTTTTTATTTGCTCTAAGGCGTTTTAACTCCATTCCTAACGCTTGCATACCCTCTGCTCTTATTTGATTAGTTAAGCGTTTTATTATCGCTAAAATTAGTATTTATAAATAGTCTAAAAGCGTATATTCATGCTTATTAATATAAAGAATATTATGAATATTAATAGCTTATATTAAATTTAATAAAATATAAGGTATGCTCAATTCGATTTTAATAAGGAGATATAATATGCCGAATAAATTTACTAGCGCTATTTTAGTGCTTATCAGTTCACTGTTTTTTATAAACCCCAGTTACGCAGAGCCTGTTTTTGCAATTAAGGCCAGTATTTATAAATTACAGAATGAGATTACCGTAGATAGTAAAATAGAGCAGGCTTTAAAAAATCTAAGCCCTACGCATCAACCTCAGCTACTCACGCTATTAAATAAAAGTGCAATGATAGAAATTGGTGATGATACGCAAATGACGGCGCTTGAAGTAAAGCCTAACGCAGAGGGGTCGCACTTTAACGCTAGCTTGAAGCTAAAAGAGCAGGTTGATGGCAAGTGGGAATCTATTTCTTCCTTTATGCCGCAAATCCCAAATGGGCAAACAGTGTATTTAAGCCGCACCTTTACAGATAAAGTATGGCTGATAAAAATTACAGGTAAACGCTACGAATCAATAGAACGTGCAGAGCAGGCCTTAAATCAAAAGTAATGCCTGTTAGTTTACCGCACAGTGAGTGGCTGCAAAAAAAGTTTAATATAAGTTTGCTGGTAAAGTGTGGCGTGCACGTTAGTATGCGCTAATAAAGGTACAAGGAGCGTAGTATGGCTAAGCAAACAGTGTTAATTATAGGTAATGGCCCCGTCGAAAAGGATGTAAGTAAAGCTCTAAATAGCTTTGATAGAGTGGTGCGCTTTAATATGTGTGCAAACATGCCTGCATACTTAGGCCGTAAATGTACTGATTTATGGCTAGTGGGACGAGGTAAGCAAGGCGCAATGCTTTGCGCAGCGTTTCCAGATATAGATATAACGCAGCTGAAAAATGTCATGATCACTGACCCAAAACCTAACTTATTTACTCAACCTTTTTATAAGCTAATTAACCGCAGGGGCTGTATTGACCATGGCGATGAAATAATACGCAAATATAGCCCGCGTGCAAACGTGAGTCGAATCGCCCAGCACGATAAAACAGCATTATTAAAACACTTATATACGTTTGGCAAACCTGCTTTTAAAGCTAAAACACCCAGTTCGGGAATGTTAGCCATTGAGCACTTTTTAAAGCAGCAAGCACAGGTGTATATTATCGGTTTTGGTTTTAAGGGCTGGAAGCGTCATCCGTGGGATTTAGAAAAGCAGTATGTAGCGTCACTTATTGCCAAACAAAAAGTACAGTTATTAAAAAGCCCCAGTTAAGGCTGGGGCTAAAAAGTTATAAGCAGGCTATTACCAAATCATCTCAACAAATTCAGGGTGATCGATATACGGGTTACGATTACCTTGAAACTCATAAGCTGCTTGGTTACGGTCAAGTTCCATTTGGCTAACAGGGTCGGCGTTATGCCAGTTAAGTAGCATAGCTACCACCCAGTTTTCGAATACTTGATTGCTTGTGCCATTAAGGACTGCATTACTGGCAGTTGTGTTATTTTGCCACGAGTCTATTACATTCTCGTAGCGGGTTGCCATGTAAAAATAAGCGCGGGCAAAGTCACCTTTAAACTCATCAATTGGCTCAAACACCGTACCTGAGTAATTAATAGAGCTTGCTGCTGAACCGACTTTACTACCGTTTGTTGATGTAAATGATGCACTAGCCACTTCACCAAAAGGGTAGTTACTACGTTTTGAGTTTACATAACCGTCGGTTGCATAAATGTGGTGCACGTCTGAATTCATTGGCTCATTTGTGCCGCCAAACCAGCTTTTAGGGAACGAATGCTCACGGTTATAGCAATCTGCTTCACTGTTATAAGTACCACACTGATCGCTCACCGCGGTGTAAGTATAGCTGTCGCTACCATTTGGCTTTTCACTATACATATCTAAAATACTGTTATCGTTTTCAAAGTATTTATCGCGTGCTGAAGAATCGTAAAAGTTCCAAATAGCCGAGTAACCTTGCGAGCTGTGATTTTTGATAATGTTATAAAGCTCAGTTTTTAATGCATAGCCAGATAGACCTTGAGTTGTTATGTAATAACCTGTTGGTGTTGGGTTAGTGCCACCGCCAGTATCACCACCAGAGCTATCGCCTAATTCAAAAGTTGTACTATCTGTGTTATTAAAACTTGCGCCACTGGCAAGTGTGGTGCTGCCTTGAGTGAGCGCATAATTACCATTACCTACGTTACAGCACATACCGTCGCCATAGCTGTCACTTATAACTAGGGTGTATGCGCCATCAGTTAAACATAGTTGCTCAATATATTGTGTGTTAGAGGCATAACCACTACCACTACCACTACCACTGGCTACGCTGCTACCTTGGCTGTTGTTAACCACCCAGCTGGTTTCGCTGCCGTAGTTATCGGTATTAAGGGTTAAAGTAAGGCTATGGTCGTTACAGCTGCCTGAAGCACCGCCGTCTGTATTAGGCAAAAAATTATCTACATAAACGGTTTCATTGCCATCAAAGCCGCTCATATCGTAAAAACGTAAACCAACATTAATGGTTTTATTACTGCTAGGCGTATAACTGTGGCTAATTGTTTGCCACTGGTTAGTTTGCGCTTGGTTAGAGTACCCTTGGTAGCCATCTACATACAGGCGGGCTCTTATGCTTCCTTCAGTGTGATATACATCCACTGAGAAATCATATGTTTTGCCCGCCTCCACACTAACTTGTTGTAATAAGTCGGTATTGCTTTGCGAGCCGGTGGTCACATTAATAGCCGCCGCGCTGTTTGCGTTATTTACGATACTGGTTGAGCGCGATACATTAATACCGCTATCAATTGTGGTCCACGCGTCAGGCGTATTGCCTGTCCACTGCTCAAAGCCGCCATTTGCGACATTGGCCATTGTTGGGGTGGCGGCAATCAGTAATGCCGTGCTAAGTAACTTATTTTTGTATGTCCCGTGTGACATGATTGTTCCTATTTTTTATAGTTGAGTAAATAACATACACTATCTGCACAAGGTTACAAATTTGTTAAATACAAAATTAATAAAATAGCAATAATAAGCCTTTAAGCTGTTTTTGAAGGTCTTTATATAAATTAATAACTAAATGGAATAACAAAGCAGATTCTATTCTTTTTTTCTCACCGCATAGCCCGCTATCCTGCACACTAATAAAACCTCAGCAGAGTTACTCTGGGTGAGGTAAAACTCATTTTGAACAGCGCACCATGTGGGCTGTATGTAATTTTCAGGGTTATGGGGAACAAATTCATGTTGTTAGGTCAACTTAACGCAGCGGCAAGCCCGCTATCGCAAGAGCAAGTACAAAAGCTGCAAGGCTTAGTAGCAGAACTTAATCCGATTCAGCAAGCATGGGTAAGTGGTTACTTAGCTGCAAATGCTAATTCTGCGGCTCTTGGTGGGCAAGCGCCTACAGCGGCTGCAAGCGATGCTGCGCCACTTACTATTTTGTATGGTTCGCAAACAGGTAATGCAAAAGGTGTGGCGACTAAGCTTAAAGAGCAAGCTGAGTCGCGCGGTTTAGCTGTAAAACTTGTGAGCATGTCTGACTACAAACCTACAGCCCTGAAAAAAGAAAAGTTTTTAACCGTTGTTGTATCTACCTACGGTGAAGGTGAGCCACCTGAAGATGCTGAAACACTGTATGAATTTTTAACTACCAAAAAAGCACCTAAGTTAGATGACGTTAAAGTCGCGGTACTGGGTTTAGGCGACTCTAGCTATGAGTTTTTCTGCCAAACAGCAAAAGACTTTGAAGAGCGTTTAAACAAACTTGGCGCAGAAACTATTTTCCAACGTGCCGACCTAGATGTTGATTACGATGATGAAGCAGCCACTTGGATCACCGGTGCACTTGATGCATTCGAACCTGATCTAAAAGCGCAGCAAGATGCTGCGGGCGGCCAAGTTGTATCAATGCCATTTGGCGCACCAACAGCGGCAGCAAGCCAATACACTAAGCAAAACCCATTTGCGGCAGAGCTTGTTACCGTACAAAAAATTACAGGGCGCGATTCTACTAAAGATGTACGCCATGTTGAGATTTCGCTTGAAGGCTCAGACATCACCTACTTACCTGGTGATTCATTAGGCGTGTACTTTTTAAATGATGAAACCCGCGTAGATGAGCTACTAACACACACGCAAATCGATTCAGGCACACTTGTAAAAGTGGGCGAAGAGTCACTGCCTATTCGCGATGCATTAATCGAAAAGTTAGAGCTTACTCAGTCATACCCAGGCTTTGTAGAAAAATACGCAGTTGCAACGGGCACGCCAGAGCTACTAAAGCTTGTAGAAGATAAAGCCGCTATGCGTGAGTACATTGAGCCTCGTCAAATTTTTGATGTAGTGGCACAAAATCCTGCAAAAATAGACGCACAAACCTTAGTTGATTGCCTACGTAAACTACAAGCGCGCTTATACTCAATCGCTTCAAGCCAAAGCGAGGTTGAAGAGGAAGTTCACTTAACGGTAGGTTTAGTTGAGTTTGACGCCTTTGGCAGCGAACATTTAGGTGGCTGCTCTGGTTATTTAGCACGCCGTGCTGAAGAAGGGTGTAAAGTTAAAGTATTTAGTGAGCACAACGACAACTTCCGTTTACCTAGCGATGATAATACCCCCATTATTATGGTTGGCCCAGGTACCGGTATTGCGCCATTCCGTGCATTTTTACAAGAGCGTGACTCGCGAGAAGCACAAGGCAAAAATTGGCTGTTTTTCGGTAACCCACACTTTACACAAGACTTCTTGTATCAAGTAGAAATTCAGGGTTATTTAAAATCAGGCCTATTAAGCAAAGTTGACGTTGCATTTAGCCGTGACCAAGCCGAAAAAGTATACGTACAAGACAAGCTACGCAAAAACTCAAAAGAAATTTTTGAGTGGCTAGAAGCAGGAGCGCATTTTTATGTGTGTGGTGATGCAAACCGCATGGCAAAAGATGTACACAACGCCTTAGTTGATATCATCAGCGAAAACACCGGTAAAAGCTACGAAGACGCAGAGCAATATTTAAAAGACTTACGTAGCGCTAACCGCTATCAGAAAGACGTGTATTAATCACGTTTCTTATTTTATTAACAGCTAGCAGCCGTCACTGTAACAAATTTAGGATTTAAAATGAGCGAACAAGATAAAAACGTAAAACTTTCTGATAACGAACGTTTGAAAAGAGAAAGTAACTTTTTACGTGGCACCATAGAGCAAGACTTAAAAGATGAAATTACCGGTGGTTTTACAGCCGATAACTTCCAACTTATACGTTTTCACGGTATGTACCAGCAAGATGACCGCGATATACGTCCTGAGCGCGCAAAGCAAAAGCTAGAGCCGCTGCACAATGTAATGCTACGTGCACGTATGCCTGGCGGTATTATCAAGCCTGAGCAATGGCTAGCAATTGATAAATTTGCCGATGAAAAAACAAGCTACGGCAGTATTCGTTTAACAACACGTCAAACGTTTCAATTTCATGGTGTATTAAAGCCAAATATTAAAGGCATGCACCAAATGCTTAATAGCGTTGGCATTGACTCTATTGCCACTGCAGGCGATGTAAACCGTAACGTACTATGTACGACTAACCCTGTTGAGTCAGAGTTACATCAAGAAGCGTATGAGTGGGCTGCAAAAATTTCTGAGCATTTACTTCCAAAAACGAAAGCATACGCTGAAATTTGGTTAAATGGCGAAAAAGCAGAAACCACAGAAGAGCCAATTTTAGGTTCTAACTACTTACCGCGTAAGTTTAAAACCACGGTTACCATTCCGCCTAACAACGAAGTTGATGTGCATGCGAATGACTTAAACTTTGTTGCTATTGCTGAAGATGGCAAGCTTGTTGGCTTTAACGTACTTGTAGGTGGTGGCCTAGCTATGACCCACGGTGATACGGCTACGTATCCGCGTAAAGCTGACGACTTTGGTTTTATTGCCCTAGAAGACACTTTAAAAATTGCTGAGCACGTTGTATCAGTGCAGCGCGATTGGGGTAACCGTTCTAACCGTAAAAATGCAAAAACTAAATACACACTAGACCGTGTTGGGTCTGACGTATTCAAAGCCGAAGTAGAAAAACGTGCCGGTGTAAGCTTTGCACCAAGCCGCCCTTATGAGTTTACTCACCGTGGCGATCGTATTGGTTGGGTAGAAGGCATTGATGGCAAGCACCACCTTACGCTATTTATACAAAGTGGCCGTATTTTAGACTACCCAGGTAAGCCATTAAAAACAGGTTGTCGTAAAATTGCAGAAGTGCATCAAGGCGATATGCGTATGACGGCTAACCAAAACTTAATTATTGCCGGTGTGCCTGCCGATCAAAAAGCAGTTATTGAAGAAATTGCCCGTAACCACGGCCTAATTGATGACAAAGACACTGAGCAACGTAAAAATTCAATGGCGTGTGTAGCATTGCCAACGTGTCCGCTTGCTATGGCCGAAGCTGAGCGTTACTTACCAAGCTTAATTGAAAAAACCGAAGCACTACTTGCTAAGCATGGCATACCTGATGACAGCATTATTATGCGTGTTGTAGGTTGTCCTAACGGTTGTGGCCGCGCAATGCTTGCAGAAGCTGGTTTAGTAGGTAAAGGCCCTGGTAAATACAACGTTTACCTAGGCGGTAATTTAGAAGGTACACGCATTCCTAAACTGTACCTAGAAAACGTAGGTGAAGATGTTTACCTAGACGCGTTTGATAAGCTGATTGGCCAGTGGGCAAGTGAGCGAAACGACGGTGAATGTTTTGGTGACTTTGTAATTCGCAAAGGCATTGTTGCTGAAGTAAAAGTATCAGTAACCGATTTTCACGCTTAATTAAATACCCACGCGGAGCGTGGGTGAGGTTTAAAATTGACCATGAGTGAATTTAAAAACATATTACAGCTTGATAAGCAAAGCCAAGCGGCATTGCTTGCAGATGCAAACGGCATACTTGCACCAATGAGTGCGGAGCAGCGTGTTGCATGGGCACTAGAGAACTTACCCGATACAGCTTTTTTATCATCAAGCTTTGGTATTCAAGCGGCGGTCATGCTGCATTTAGTAACATCTCAGCGTCCTGATATTCCTGTGGTATTAACCGATACGGGTTATTTATTTCCAGAAACGTATCAGTTTATTGAGCAAATGACAGCGCGCCTATCACTTAATTTACAGGTGTATAAAGCTGAGCTAAGCCCTGCATGGCAAGAAGCTAAATACGGTAAATTATGGGAACAAGGCGAGGACGGTATTAAGCAATATAATCAGCTTAATAAAGTAGAGCCCATGACCCGCGCATTAAAAGAAATTGGTGCCGGTACTTGGTTTAGTGGCTTGCGCCGTGACCAATCGTCGACCCGTGCAGATAAACAGTTTGTTGAGATAAGCCGAGGTACGGTAAAAGTGTACCCGATTATTGAATGGACAAACCGCGATGTATATCAATACCTTACCAAGCATGATTTACCTTACCACCCATTATGGGAGCAAGGTTATGTGTCGATGGGTGATGTGCATACTACGCGTAAACTTGAGCCAGGTATGAGCGAAGAAGAAACGCGCTTTTTTGGTTTAAACCGCGAATGCGGGCTGCATATTGACGGCGATGGTATTTAAAAAAAGCGAATGCTAAACAACTATTTAAACGCAACTTAGGTTGCGTTTTTTATTGCAAAAAAATTGCCTGATTAAGTATTTTTTATTAGAATTGCCTTTCAAGGATTCATTTTTAAGCAGGAACGCTATGAAATACTTCACCTACTTGGCAATATCAGTCATGATCATTGCTGTTATCTCTTTGTTTTACCTAAAAAAGCCAGATGGCCAAACATGGCTTTCTAGTTCATCTATTAGTGCTGAATCTCACAAAATTAAAGAAAAAATGGTCGCGTTATCTACCAATACGCTTAATCAGGCAGTGCAAGGCGCAAAGCAAGCAGGCGATAAAATTGCGCAGAGTGTAAACAATGATGCGGCGACAATTAAACCCGGTAGTAAAATTTATAAGTGGCAAGATAAAAACGGCCAATGGCATTTTTCAGATACGCCTAATGCAGATGGCAAAAGTATTGAGGTAAAACTTGATGCCCGTGATGTCACTGTTGTAGCCGCAGAAGACACCTCAATTTTGAGTAGCAGTGCAAGCACCTCAAAAAAGAGTATTCAACCACCTACACCAACCGTTTACAACGCTGAATCTATTCAAAAACTGTTTGAAGATGCTGAAAAGGCAAAGCAAAAATTAGAGCAGCGCAGTAAAGAGATGCAAAGTATAGGTGGGTACTAAATTTTTATTGTGCGCTTAGCATTAAAGCTTACTCAATATGAGGGGTTTTAATCGTGCGGGGTTTGTAATTAGTGAGCTGAGTTACTGCGCCTTCGTTATGCTAAGGGCTTATAACCAGTTAAAAGCAATACCAAGTTGCAATACTCGTTAATTATTTAGCGCATAAAAAAGCCTAGCGACTGCTAGGCTTTTTAATTTTAAATATATGATTAGTCAAGCATGTTACGTAAAACGTATTGTAGAATACCGCCGTGCTTGTAGTAGTCCCACTCTTTAGGGGTATCTATACGTACATCGGCGCTAAAGCTGACTTTTTTGCCCTCAGCATTCGTGGCAATAATGCTCACTTCATTCGTTTTGTCGTACAAACCTTCAATATCAAACTGCTCTTGGCCAGTTAAATTTAATGATTCGTGGCTCTCACCCTCTTTAAATTGTAAAGGCAGTACACCCATACCAATGAGGTTAGAGCGGTGAATACGCTCATAACTTTGTGCAACCACCGCTTTTACACCCAATAAAAGCGAGCCTTTTGCTGCCCAGTCGCGTGATGAACCGGTACCGTATTCTTTACCAGCTAACACAATTAATGGTGTGTTACTCTTTTCATATTCCATTGCGGCATCGTAAATGCTGGCAAGCTTGTCATCAGGTTGGGTGCGAGTAACGCCACCTTCTGTACCTGGTGCGAGTAAGTTTTTAAGCCTAACGTTCGCAAATGTGCCTCGCATCATCACTTCGTGGTTACCACGGCGTGAACCGTACGAGTTAAACTGCGCTTTTTCTACGCCTTTTTCCTGTAAGTAAATACCGGCTGGCGCTTCAGCTTTAATGGCCCCCGCAGGAGAAATATGGTCAGTGGTTACTGAGTCGCCAAGTTTAGCTAAACAACGCGCCCCTTCAATTGTTGGCACGCCTGGTGGTTCAACGCTCATGCCCTCAAAGAATGGTGCTTTTTTAATGTAAGTTGACCCATCATCCCAATCATAGAGCTTACCATCAGGAATTTGAATTTTTTGCCAACGGCTGTCGCCTTCGTATACGTTGGCATAGCTTTTTTCGAACATTTCTCTGGTTACCGTTTTCTGTACTAGTTCGCTGACTTCGCTCACGCTTGGCCAAATATTTTTCAGGTAAATATCGTTACCGTTTTCATCTTGCGCTAAGGGCTCGTTGTATACATCTATGTCTGTACGTCCTGCAATGGCATACGCTACCACAAGTGGAGGCGAGGCTAAAAAGTTCATTTTAACGTCTTGGTGTATACGCCCTTCAAAATTACGGTTACCCGATAAAATAGAGCTTACAACTAGCTTGTGCTTTTGAATTGCTTCGCTAATTTCATCTGCAAGCGGGCCTGAGTTACCTATACACGTGGTACAACCATAACCGACCAAGTTAAAGCCTAAGCTTTCTAGGTCATCCATTAGGCCTGCTTTTTCAAGGTAGTCGGTTACCACTTGCGAACCAGGTGCAAGCGATGTTTTAACCCACGGTTTTACATTAATACCCAGCTGTTTAGCTTTTTGAGCCACTAAGCCTGCGGCTAAAATAACACTGGGGTTAGAGGTATTTGTACAGCTTGTAATAGCGGCAATAACACAGGCGCCATCGTTTAGTTCAAATTCTTGGCCTTTAAACTTCACTTTGGCTGCACCCATAAACTGCGCTTCGTCTACCGGTTCATCTGGGTTGGTTGTTGGGCCTTCACTTTCAATGCGCGCTTCTTCAATATCGCTTTTATCACGACGAGCCATACGCTCATCTTGAAAACCTTTTAGGTGCTGGCCTATCACATCACCGGCTTTATCAAGTGTAATTCTGTCTTGTGGGCGTTTAGGGCCTGCAAGGCTAGGTACTACATCGTCTAATTTAAGCTCAAGGGTGTCTGTGTAATGCGCTTCGTCGCCTTCATGGCGCCATAAGCCTTGGTGTTTAGCGTAGTCTTCAATCAGTTTGAGGTGATCTTCATCGCGGTTCGTTAAACGCAGGTAGTTAATTGTTTCATCATCAATTGGGAAAATACCACATGTTGCACCGTACTCTGGCGCCATATTGGCAATGGTTGCTCTATCGGCGAGCGGTAAATCAGCTAGGCCGTCACCATAAAACTCAACAAATTTACCCACTACTCCGTGGTTACGTAGCATTTCGGTAACGGTGAGCACTAAATCGGTAGCTGTGGTGCCCTCGGGTAATCGGCCATTTAATTTAAAGCCCACTACCTGAGGAATAAGCAAGCTAATTGGTTGCCCAAGCATGGCTGCTTCGGCTTCAATACCACCTACGCCCCAGCCTAACACACCTAAACCATTAATCATGGTGGTGTGCGAATCAGTCCCTACAAGGGTGTCTGGGTAGGCTATTGATTTTCCGTTTTCACTGTCGTTAAAAACAACACGCGCTAAAAACTCTAAGTTTACTTGGTGCACAATACCTGTAGCTGGTGGCACTACTTTTAAATTATCAAAAGCAGTTTGCCCCCAGCGTAAAAATTCGTAGCGTTCTTTATTTCGTTCGTATTCTAGCTTGGCATTTAAATCAAACGCACCGTCGTCACCGTAGCCATCTACTTGTACTGAGTGGTCAATTACAAGTTCAGCTGGAGAAAGCGGGTTTATTTTTGCAGGATCGCCACCTAGCTTTTCCATTGCATCACGCATGGCAGCTAAATCAACAATGGCGGGAACACCTGTAAAGTCTTGCATTACAACACGTGCCGGCGTAAAGGCCACCTCAGCTGAGGGCTTTGCTTTAGGGTCCCAATCAAGAAGGGCTTGAATGTCTTGTTCTTTAATATTTACGCCATCTTCATTGCGTAATAGGTTTTCTAGTAATACTTTGAGAGAAAAGGGCAATCGCTTTGCTTTATCGCCTAATCCTTTAAGTGAGTGAATATGGTATTGCTCGCCATTAATCGTTAATTGTTGTTGGGTGTCGAAACTATTCATTTTTTGCCCCTTTGATAGTTAGGATTATGTCCTTGATAAAATAACGTGTTTATTTGCCAATAGTTTGCAAAGTGCATACCAGAGATAATAAATATGACAAATCAGGCTAAAAAGCAGGTAGCGCAATGCATGTTTTTTAGACAGTACTAAGTATAGAAGTGCTACCTAAAATTGTTTTTTCAAGTAGCAAAATAATGAGTTTACAAAAGGGGGGAAAGTTAGTTCAACCAACCTTGTTGTTTGCTTTTTATGCTTAAATATAAAAGCAAAAACGCAATAACAATCACTAAAACAGGCATAAACACCGCGCTTACCCCCAGCATTTTAATGCTATTTATCACAATGAAATTATAAAATTGCTGAATAAATATCGCTACCAACGATAGCGCAAAGGTAGGCGTTGCAAGTGCATTTTTGGCCAATAGTAGTATGCAGCCAAGGGTGCCACCAAATACCGCTACAGCAAATGCAATGATAGACCATAAAGGCACGTTCGAATATGCAGCTTGTTGATCTAACGGAAGTTTACTTATCATCTCGGGGGTCATCATAAGGTGCATTATAAATGCAAACACACCTAATAAATTCCAGATAAGTGCTGCCCACAGGGCGGGTTTAAACCAATTGGGTGTAGCTGAGGTTGTCATATTATTACCTTGTTTTTATTGTATTTTACGAGGTAATTAAAGAGCAAAAAGGCTAACTGTTCAAGCTAGCCTATACATATAATAAAAACGACACAAAGCGCTAAGGGCTAGCCAAATGAGATAGGGCGACGCCCTGTATTTTCATCAACCTTTGGCTTTTTAGTGCGCTTTCTTTTATTTTTTGCCGGCTTTTGAGCTGTTTCATTAGGTGTTTTTTCTGGCTGTGGCTGGGTTGTTGCCACTGGGCGCTCTACAGGAGTCGCATCTTCACTTAAAGTGAGTTGAAAAAGCTCGCCATCGAATTCTAGTACATCGCCACTGTATAATTTTTTCCGTTTTATTGTACATATTTCATGGTTAACCCCAACATAGCCTTGCGCTATTAGGTTTTTAGCTTGGCCGCCACCTTCTACTAAATCGAGTACTTTTAGTAATTTACAAAGCTCTATAGGTTCTTCTTCAAGTTCAATTTCAATGTATTCTTCTGACATGGTTATCTCTGTTGGTGGCGCATAAGCAGCAAGTATAAAGGCTTGCACTGTTTTTTGCACCTAGCAAGCCCGCCCTAGTGGGATAAAAAAGAGTGATAAATATAAAACTTTTTTCAACTTTAAAAAAACTGCAGCATTTGATGCGTATGCTCTAGCAAAAATTTGGTGTGCTATTTGCTATTGCTTTGGCAAATAAAAAATCGTACCTAAAACATGGTAATTATTTCACCGTTTTAATTGTTTAGGTCTGCATATAATTGGAGCAGTAAATGGGCATAAGATTAGCAATGAAAAAAGAGCTAATGGGCTTAGATAATTCAGATATGCTGACAGCAGATGATGTAAGAGCTCACTTAGCTAACTCGGTAAAAACACACAAAGAGCAAGATGAACGCGGCTTTTCGGTTATTTCTAAGTTTAACGATACGCACAGTAGGCTAATTAGTGGTGATCCACTTAAAAAATCAAAACTGGAATTTGAACGTCATCGCTTATTTAATGAAGTTTTATATACGCGCCAAAGCGTAGATGCCTGGTTAGACAGCCAAACAAATTATACCAACGTACAATAATACTTAATTAAGCACATGAGTATTAAGTTGCTATAGATAGCTACCTCCAATAGACTACAATTGTAATCATTGGAGGTAACTATGAAAAATGGCATTTTAATCTGTATGTGGGCGCTATTATTAACTGCGTGCCAACAACCTACCGTTTATGTTTTTAGTGAAAACTTGCAAGATGAGCAGCGCAAGCAGCTCGATGCTGCGCTAAAAGCACAAAATCTTCCTTATGAATACGTAGCGCTAGAAATCCCATCTACCTTTAGTGAGGCTACATTACTCTTATCAAGCGATAAAATTTATCCAAAAGAAACTGAGCAGTTAGCTATTATTATGCAAGAGCTAGGTTATCAGCCCGAAATTAACTACACGACCCGATCAAATCATTTTTATGGCGATGGCAATATTGGTTTTTATTTAAAGAGCACTGATGGAGAAGACGCTTTTACTATGCCGTCTCGGCTAAGAACAACCCAATGCAGCGAAGACAAGTACAATGACTTAGCGGTTAGATTTTCAAATGAACACGCTGACTTTACCTTACCCAGTGGCGCTGTTGTAAGGTTAGGTTGGGAGTTTTTATATGGTTATGTTGTTATTTATTATAAAACCTACTCGCAAACATATAGCCACTCACAGCCGCTTGTAGCAACGCCCTTTGGCGCTAAGCCATCCGATACGTATACATTTACGGCGCATGTTAATCACCCCAGCTGGCTTGATTGCTCACTACAAATTGTTTATATGAACTGAGTGATAGAGTTAACCGTGGGTTTCTATGTGCTCACTCAGCTTTGCAATGCGCAGGCTCATACCTTCTATGATTCTATCTTTAATTTTTTCGCGTATTACATTAGGCAAGCGAGTAAGTGCCTCTGGGGTAATGGCAAGTACTATGGTGTCGGTTTTAGCGCGAGCGCTCGTACTGCGCTCGCGGTTATTAATAAATGCGCCTTCACCGATAAACTCACCGGGCTCTATAGTGCCAAGCTCCAGCAAGTGGTTATGTTTAAAAACAAGTAACGCACCACTTAATACAATGTATAAGCGTTTGTCGTTATCGTATTGTTTAAATAAAAACTGATGCTGGTTAACTAAATACAATAACCCAAACGACTCTAGTAGCACTTGGCGTTCAGCAAGGGTGAAGTCTTTAAAAAAGTGCAATCTATTCACTATTTCCATTTGTTTAAACAATGGAATGTGTTCTATTAATTTCATCCTAGGGCCAACGAGTAACGGTTAGAAGCTAGCTAATATTGCGCTCTTTTAATTTGCGGGTCAACGTGTTGCGCCCCCAGCCAATTTTTATGGCTGCATCTTGTTTATGGCCAGAGCAATTAGCCAGTGCTGTTTTTATAAGGCGAGTTTCAAGCTGAGCTTGAATATCAGGCCAAATGTTTTCTTTACCTTGCTTAAGCTCTTGATTGAGCCATTGCTGAAATGCATCGAGCCAATCACCTTCTTGTTGAACAGGCGCTGCATCAATGATCTCTGGTGGTAGGTCTTGCTCACTTACTAATTCACCAGGGGCCATAACGGTCAACCAGCGACAGGTGTTTTCGAGTTGGCGAACATTACCAGGCCAGCTAAATAGCCTAAGCTGCTCTGTGGCTTTTGGGCTTAGCACTTTACTTTCTACTTGCAGGTCTTTTGCGCTTTTGTGTAAAAAGTGCTGCGCTAGGCGCTCAATGTCTTCAGTTCTTTCTCTAAGAGCCGGTAAACGAAGGCGCACAACGTTTAAACGATGAAATAAATCGTCCCTAAATTTACCCTGTTTTACTAAATCTTCTAAATTTTGATGCGTTGCAGCAATAATGCGTACATCAACCTTAATACTTTGATGCCCGCCCACACGGTAAAATTCACCATCGGCGAGTACGCGTAATAAACGTGTTTGCACATCCAGTGGCATATCGCCAATTTCATCTAAAAACAGTGTGCCGCCATTGGCTTGTTCAAAGCGGCCTTTACGAACGCTATCGGCACCAGTAAATGCGCCTTTTTCGTGGCCAAATAGCTCAGACTCCACAAGCTCTTTTGGAATAGCGGCCATGTTTAATGCAATAAACTGGTTTTCTTTACGTGGGCTATGGTTATGTAAAGCGCTGGCAACAAGCTCTTTACCTGTGCCAGACTCACCATTAATTAGTACGCTCATACTTGAAGCCGACAGTTTACCTATCGCTCTAAACACTTCCTGCATCGCAGGGGCTTCGCCAATAATGTGCGCGCTTTTAGGTGGAACTTGTTTACGCTTAGTCTTTTTAGTTGAGTTTGCTCTACCGGCACTTTCGATTAATGCCACGGCTTCGTTTAAATCAAATGGCTTGGCTAAGTACTCAAACGCGCCTTTTTGAAATGCGTTAACCGCTGAGTCTAAATCTGAGTGGGCGGTCATTATAATAACCGGCAGCCCAGGGTTTTGCTCTGCTATGAGTTCAAGCAATGCCATGCCGTCCATGCCAGGCATCCGTACGTCAGATACCAGCACGGTTGGTTGGCTAAATTTTAGCGCGCTTAACACGTCTTGCGCATTTGCAAAGCTTTCTGCTTCAAACCCTGCGCGTGTCAGCGCTTTTTCTAATACAAAGCGAATTGATGCGTCATCATCTACAAGCCAAACTGTTTTCATGCCAACTCCAAAACATTAATCTGCAAAAGGCAGATAGATATTAAATTCAGTATGGCCAGGCCAGCTATCGCAGTCTATATAACCGTCGTGCTGATCTATGAGCGTTTGTGCGATTGAAAGCCCTAGCCCTGAGCCACCTTTTTTGTTGGTGATCATCGGGTAAAACAATGTTTCGCGAACGCTAGGGTCTATGCCTGGTCCATTATCAGAAACCTGGATCAACAAGGCTTTTTTAGGGGCTTTTCCGGGGCGGCGATACTGATGATTAATGCGGGTTTTTATTTTTATTTCACCGCCATCAACTAACGCCTGTTGAGCATTGCGTACAATATTAAGTACAACTTGCTGAACCTTGCCTTGGTCAATAAACACATCAGGGATACTTGGGTCGTAATCTTTAACTAGACTAATATTTTTACAATTATCTAATGTGCTTAATTTAACAACCGACTCAAGTGTTTGGTGAATATTGCCATACGACTTTTGCGGAAGCTGATTTGGCCCAAGTAGCCTATCAACTAATTCGCGTAATCGGTCGGCTTGCTCAATTATAAGCTCAGCGCATTCGTCCCTTTCTTGTTGATCTACCTCATACTGCAATAACTGCGCCGCTCCGCGTATTCCCCCTAAAGGATTTTTAATTTCGTGGGCAAGCCCTCTAATTAAATTTCGTGCCGCTTGATATTGATGCATTTGGTTAGAGGCTTTGTCGTGTTTTATTTCTTCATCGGTTTTACGACACTCAAGTAAAATATAGCGTTCGTTTTTAAACTTAACTTGGCGCGATGTAATAGCTATTTTTGCATGGCGAGAATCTATAAAGACCACGTCAGCTCTGTGCTGGCTGCAATCTACACCATCAACAAGTGAGTACTGGGCTATGCGCTCTAAATCCACAGAATGGTAATTAAATAAGCTATTAAAGGTTTGCCCAATAATGCGCTTTTTACCCAAGCCGAGTAGTTCGCTGGTGCTGGTGTTGGCATAAACAAGGGTAAAATTTTTATCAAGTAACATGACCGATGTAGTTTGATTTTGCCAAATGGCATTGAGAAGTTCAGGGCTAAAATTTTGTTCGTTTGACATCTTTGCACCACTTTAGTGCGTTAATATTTGCAAGCAAGTTTTAATCAGTAAATACTGCTGCGCTAATTTTGTTTCATGAGACATTGTACTTAGTTTACAGCCTTTCTTTGCATCACAAAGGTACTGGGCTGACTGATAGCAATGGCTTGATTTTGTTTATTATAAAGTTTGAGATACAAAGTATGAGCTCCGTTTTCTACATCCCGTATGGCAAACGTTGATAAATCGCTTGCGGGCCCATAAGCGTTACCGTTTAAAAATAGCTGTATGGTAAAGCCAGCTTCAAAACGCGGTGTTATGCGGCTTGTTACGTACACCGAGCCGGTGTTTTCGCGTACGGTTTGGTTATGTGTAGGCGACGATATCATAATTTGAAAACGGTTAGGGTGCGTTGGTTGTGGTGAACCAGGGGTGTGTTTATCGGTCTCAGACAGGGTAAGATCTTGGCTGCTTAGTTTTATTTCGTGCGCGCCACTACGTGGTGTATCTGAGAACACTAAAACACCATTTTTATCTTTCCAAGCATAAATTTTCTTATTGCCTGCATAACTATAAATGCTTAATCCTAAAGCAAAAAATAGTAATAATATCCTGTAATTCACATTGCTACCCTGCATATTTTGTAATTACATAACTTTAGTGGAGATAACCCTAATTTACCATAAAAAAAAGCCCGCTAAGCGGGCTTGAGAACACACATTTATTATCTTATCGATAATTTTGTCTACGGCGTATTAAACGCTGTAGTACATTTCAAACTCAACTGGGTGAGTTGTCATGTTAAGTTTTTCAACTTCTTGAGATTTAAGTGCAATGTATGCATCGATTAAATCATCAGTAAATACGCCACCTTGTGTTAAGAATTCACGGTCAGCACTAAGTGCTTCTAGCGCTTCATCTAGTGAAGATGCAACTTGTGGAATTTCTGCTGCTTCTTCTGCTGGTAGGTCGTATAAATCCTTGTCCATAGCATCGCCAGGGTGGATCTTGTTTTTGATACCGTCAAGGCCAGCCATAAGCATTGCAGAGAAAGCAAGGTATGGGTTAGCAGTTGGATCTGGGAAGCGTACTTCGATACGACGACCTTTTTCAGATGGTACAACTGGGATACGGATTGATGCAGAACGGTTACGTGCAGAGTATGCAAGCATTACCGGTGCTTCAAAACCTGGTACTAAACGTTTGTACGAGTTAGTTGAGGCATTTGCAAACGCATTGATTGCTTTAGCGTGCTTAATAATACCGCCAATGTAGTAAAGTGCATCTTCAGAAAGACCACCGTACTTATCACCAGCAAAAAGGTTAACACCGTCTTTTGCTAAAGATTGGTGACAGTGCATACCAGAGCCGTTATCGCCTACAACAGGCTTAGGCATAAATGTGGCCGTTTTTCCGTAAAGGTGAGCCATGTTATGAATAACATATTTCATCTCTTGGATTTCATCCGCTTTTAATACCATTGTATTAAAGCGAGTTGCGATTTCGTTTTGACCCGCTGTTGCAACTTCGTGGTGATGCGCTTCTACTACTTGGCCTAGTTCTTCAAGTACTAAACAAGTAGCTGAACGCCAATCTTGTGAAGAGTCAACTGGTGAACATGGGAAGTAACCACCTTTAACACCTGGGCGATGACCTGTGTTACCACCTTCGTAGTCTTTATCTGAGTTCCATGCTGCTTCAACAGCATCAATTTTGTACATAGAACCTGACATATCTGACTTGTATTTAACATCATCAAATAGGAAGAATTCTGGCTCAGGGCCAAATAAAACTGTATCTGCGATACCGGTAGATTTCATGTACTCTTCAGCGCGTTTAGCAACTGAACGAGGGTCACGCTCGTAGCCTTGTAGTGTAGATGGCTCTACAACATCACAACGTACGATTAGCGTAGCTTCTTCTGTGAATGGGTCTAATTTTACTGAATCAGCTACTGGCATAAGTACCATGTCTGATTCGTTAATGCCTTTCCAACCTGCAATTGAAGAGCCGTCGAACATTTTGCCGTCTTCAAAAAAATCTTCATCTACTTGGTGATGAGGAATAGAAACATGTTGTTCTTTACCTCTAGTATCAGTAAAGCGTAAATCAATGAACTTAACGTCATTTTCTTTAATAAAATCTAAAACCGATTGTGACATGTGTCCTCCAACTGTTGGGTTTTATTATTGCTGCATTAAATGCTTTGGTTTTTTAGTAAGCCGATTTTATGCCATTATTTTAACTTGCTGTTTATTAAGTTAAAAATTATGGTTGCACAAAAGTGGCCACGCGCTTTGCACTTTTGTGGTGCGTAAAATATCCACATTGGTGCAAAAATTTCACGCTCGATTCTGCACGTATTTTAATCACCTAAATCAGCTTAACTTAAATAGTAAATAGTGCCAAAGCAATCAACAAATTAGCTAAAAAACGACAATTTATGTAATTTGTCGAAATTTATTTCATATAATTGTCATATAAAAAACAGATACTTAGTAAAAGTATTAAGAAAGTTTTTAAAATTGTATTGGATAAACTTTCATCCATGTCATTAATGAGGGATAATATGCGCCCTTTTAAATCCTATGCTGGGACATCTGGTGAAAACGCAGATGAGTGCGTAGATCTTGCAGGATCAATGAGAATAAACTTCTCTGAGTAAAAATATGAGCATCGAACAGTTAAGAAATATAGCGATTATCGCGCACGTTGACCACGGTAAAACGACATTGGTTGACAAACTACTTGAGCAATCAGGTACATTAGAAACACGCGGCGGTAACGAAGAGCGTGTGATGGACTCAAACGACATTGAGAAAGAACGTGGTATTACCATTTTGGCTAAAAACACAGCCATTTCTTGGAAAGACTACCATATCAATATCGTAGATACCCCGGGACACGCCGATTTTGGTGGTGAAGTTGAACGCGTACTTTCGATGGCTGACTCAGTATTATTACTTGTTGATGCTCAAGAAGGTCCAATGCCGCAAACGCGTTTCGTAACGCAAAAAGCATTCGCGCAAGGCTTAAAGCCAATTGTTGTTATCAACAAAATCGACAAGCCAGGTGCACGTCCTGATTGGGTTATGGATCAAATCTTTGATTTATTCGACAACCTTGGTGCAACTGACGAACAGCTAGACTTTAAAGTAATCTACGCTTCAGCAATCAACGGTTGGGCTACACTAGATTTAGACGAGCCGTCTGACAACATGGAACCTATGTTCCAAATGATCGTTGACGAAGTATCACCACCGGATGCAGATCCTGAAGGTGACTTCCAAATGCAGATTTCTCAGCTTGATTACAACTCTTATAAAGGTGTAATCGGTATCGGCCGTATCAAACGTGGTTCTGTTGTGCCTAACCAGCAAGTAACGATTGTTAGTGCTGATGGCTCTACGCGTAACGGCAAAATTGGTTCAGTACAAAGCTACCTAGGTCTTGAGCGTATCGAAACAGATAAAGCTTACGCTGGTAACATTGTAACGGTAACAGGTCTTGGCGAGCTTAAGATTTCAGATACTGTTTGTTGTCCTAACAACGTTGAAGCATTACCACCACTAAGTGTTGATGAGCCAACAGTAACAATGACGTTCTCTGTAAATAACTCTCCTTTCTGTGGTAAAGAAGGTAAGTTTGTAACATCACGTAATATTCGTGAGCGTTTAGACAAAGAATTAGTACATAACGTTGCACTTCGTGTTGCTGATACTGACAACCCAGATAGCTTCCGCGTATCGGGCCGTGGTGAATTACACCTTGGTATCTTAATCGAAAACATGCGTCGTGAAGGTTACGAGCTAGCTGTATCTCGTCCAGAAGTAATCTTACGCACTGTTGATGGCGTATTAGAAGAACCGTACGAAACACTAACAATTGACTGTGAAGAAGAGCATCAAGGTTCTATCATGGAGCAAATTGGTCTTCGTAAAGGTGAACTTACTGATATGGCACCAGATGGTAAGGGCCGTATGCGTTTAGACTTTATGATCCCAAGCCGTGGCTTAATCGGTTTCCAAACTGAGTTCATGACGTTAACTTCAGGTTCTGGTTTACTTTACCATTCATTCGATCATTACGGTCCGCACAAAGGTGGCGAGCTAGGTGTTCGTAAGAACGGTGTAATGATTGCAAATGCTACAGGTAAAGCACTTACTAACGCATTATTCAACTTACAAGAGCGTGGTAAATTATTCATCGGTCACGGTGTTGAAGTTTACGAAGGTATGGTTATCGGTATTCATAGCCGTGATAACGACCTTACAGTTAACGCACTTAAAGGTAAGCAACTTACTAACGTTCGTGCATCTGGTACAGATGAAGCACAAACATTGACGCCACCATTGAACTACACACTTGAGCAAGCGCTTGAGTTCATCGATGATGACGAGTTAGTAGAAGTAACACCTGAGAACATTCGTATTCGTAAGCGTCACTTAACTGAAAGTGAGCGTAAGCGTGCGGGTCGTGCTCCAAAATCATAATCTATTAATTTAGAGTAATGGTTTAAAAGCCGCTGTATTGCAAAATACAGCGGCTTTTTTGTGGGTTAAAACAAGAGTTGTCAGTTGTAAGTTATCAGCGGTCAGTTTAGAACGGCGCAGCTAAATAGGCTGGTTTAAGCTGAAAGTCAGTAGGCTATATAAATCTGCAACAATGCATAGTGGTAGTGCGTGTTGGTAGGGTGCTTTTTCGTTGGGTTTCGCTGCGCTCAACCCAACCTACTGCTCAACTATTTATTAGTAGTTACTTTTTGGAAGTAGTGTGATTTTTCCAAATACGTCAGTGTTTATAGTTCGTTCTATAGTGAAATTGCCACAATGTGTTTATCTCTAAAAGCGCAGCGCCTCTTATTCTCTTTGTGAATAATTCACTTAAAAATATTTGCACAAGGAGAAGGGAATGAGAAGTAAAAGAGTCAGATCTTAATCAATCGATAACGCAAAGCATCTGTCATTGTTGGTAGGGTATTTTTTCGTTGGGTTTCGCTACGCTCAACTATTTATTAGTGATTACTTTTTGGCAGGAGAGCGGCTTTTCCAAATACGTCTGTGTTTATAGTTCGTTCTATAGTGAAACTGCCGCAATGTATTTATCTCTAAAAGCGCAGCGCCTCTTATCCTCTTTGTGAATAATTTACTTAAAAAATATTTGCACAAGGAGAAGGGAATGAGAAGTAAAAGAGTCAAAGCTTAATCAATCGATAATGCAAAGCATCTGTCATTGTTGGTAGGGTATTTTTTCGTTGGGTTTCGCTACGCTCAACCCAACCTACATCTCAACTATTTATTAGTGGTTACTTTTTGGCAGCAGGGTAATTTTGCCAAAGACATCTGCGTCTATAAAACCGCGGTTTCTGTCGCCATTGACTGGCTGTACTTCGTGAGAGCCCATAAAGTGCTCACGCACCTTGCTGCCATCGTTATCGCAATACGCGAGCATAAAACCAATGACTTGTTTTTCATTAAGCGTAATGGGCGTGTTTACAGCGCCTTCTTGGTAATCGTTAGGGTAGAGCTTTATAGCAACTTCCCAGGTGATGTTATAAGGGGCTTGGGTATTACGCTTCCAGTTACTTGTTAAGTGGTCGGTGTATAAATGGGCTTTTTTATCGGGGCCGTAATCGGCGGCTTGGTTATCAAGGCCAATATGATATGCCAACGCGGTATGGTTAAACTGGTGAATACCGCCTGAGGCGTCGCTATCGATAAAAATTTCCAGCGCATCGTCATCCCAATATTTTACGGTCGGGTCTGGGTGCGTATCAATAAGTACATCGTCAGTTATATCAGCTTGTAAATACAGGTAGTTTTTATCCCACAGCAGGCGGTAGCGGCCTTTAAAGTCGGCATCTGATGAGGGCAAGGTGCCATCCATTAAATGCGGCATATCATGCCACGTTGCTTTATCCCATGCGCTTTCAGATACGCCATCAATAGTAATAGGGGTCGATGTGTGCGCTACATCAATGGCCATTACTGGGGCGCTTAATAAACAGCTTAAAGCTAATGCGTGTTTTTTCATTAATTTCTCAATGTTAATATGTATTTAGATATTACAATCATCCTAAAACAGTTCAGCAATGAGTTACAGTGAAATACTTTCGCCTTCGTTTAAAATATATAAAGGTGTGGTTGAAGCCATTTTATTGTGCATATAAAGCAACCTTAACAGTGCTGAATGGCTTGTCCGGTCGCCCATTTTCCAGCTTGAGTTACCATAGCCCCACGGTATCATTACTTTACAGTTAAGATCGCTAGCTGCATTTACAGCATCCTCTGGTGTGGTGTGTACATAACGATACCAAGTAGGGCTGTCTTCACTGTAATACGAGGCTATGGGCAGTAGGCATATGTCTATATCGCCATACTTTTGCTGAATGTCTTTAAAGTGTTTTGAGTAGCCGGTATCGCCTGCAAAAAACACGGTACTGCCGTTTTGCTCAAGCAACCAGCCATTCCATAGGTCTTTATCGTTATCTTCGTAAATAAAGGGCACCAATATACGGCTACTAAAGTGGTGCGCTGGTAGGGCATGAATCGTTAAATCATCAAGCTGTGTTTTTGCATACCAGGCCATTTCGCTAATGTTATAGCCACCAGTAGGGAAGTTGTCGGCCATACCTAATGGCGTTAAGTAGCGAGGTTGATTACCAAGCTCCCCTATATCGGCTTTATTAAAGTGATCGTAATGAATATGCGAGTACATCACTGCACTTAGGTTTTTAAGCTCGTTTTGTTTAAGCCAATCGCCGGGTTGCCTGTAAAACCCTGAGGCTAACCTAAAGGCTAAATCAACAGGTGAGTCGAACTGCTCTTTTACAGGATCAAATAGCACGTGTTGTCCGTTAGGTGTGCGGATCATAAATCCTGCGTGTCCTAGCCAGCGCACGGTAAAGCCCGTATTTAAATTAATTGGCTTTTGCTCAGCAATAAATTGGCAATCTTCAGCGTCTTGTTTGCATTGTAATTTAGGGCTTGGCGGGTAGCAGCCGGTTTCGCAGGTGGTGGGGTAGGTTTTTTCGCCAGGGTAGAGGTTATAAAAGCGTCCTTTTCGCTCGCCTGTTTGATGCTGCGGGGTAAGCGTGTTTTCCCCTGCAATCACCTCAATGCGATTAGTAGTTTCGCAAGCGCTAAGCAATCCACAAATAAATACAAGGCTGGTGGTTTTTAGTTTCATTGTTGTTATCTATTATTATTTTTATAAAAGTATAACAACATCAAAAGATTAACAAATAGTTCAAAGGTAACAAAACGTAACAACAAAAAAGCCTGCAATTTTGCAGGCTTTGTTAGGCAGATTTTAATTGATTAGCCAGCGCTATTCATTTGCTCTATAAACTTGTTTGAATCGGCAATTGATTTATTCATGTCGTTCATCAGCACTTGAATATCACGCTTTAAATTAGTGAATTCGCCTTTAATAGCGGCAACCGCTTGTGCGTTTAAGTTATGTTTTAAGTACAGTACGTTATCTTGTAAAGACGATAGCACTGGTTCCATTTTGCTCTCTGCACTGCGCATAGAGCGTAGTAACTGGCTAAATTGGCGTTGTGTAGCCGCTAGCTTTTTACTGCTTTCGCGCTTAAGCGACGCGCTTTTGTATTGCTCAAGCTCATCGCTCCATTCGTCAAATAAAGCTTCTGCTACATCTTCAACTTTATTAATATTGCTCGACACTTCATTAGCGGCTGCTAAGCTCGACTCATAATCGTCGTTAAGTTGATTGTAGGCATCTTGTAACTCGCCGCCATCAAAATTAATTAAGGTCGTTAGGCGCTCAAGTGCTGATTGAAATTCTTCTTGCGACTCTTCTTGTGAATCTTTGGTTTCTTCTACGCGGTCAATAAGAATGTCGCGCTTATGTACACCTACTTTTTCCATTGCAGAATAATAGGCCGACTGACAGCCCGATAAAGTAAGCGTAATGGCCAGTACCGAGGCGCTAAGTAATGTTTGTTTTTTCATTTGGATCCCTATTTACCAGTAAGTGCTGTAAATTATGGTGCTGATTGCTATCATAATCAAAATTCGATTAGCACAAGTCAATTGTATGAATGATAAGCTCTCCCTTTATAAACAGCAAGCTATCTCCTTTTTAAGGCAACAGCCAAGCTGGTGGATGCAGTACGTTAACCGCTGTATAGACGATCAAATTACAGTGAATGCAGGCTACCTTGCCTATGTTACTTTGCTTTCTTTAGTGCCTTTGATAGCGGTAGGCGTGGCAATATTTTCAGCCTTCCCGGGGTTTGAATCGACCCGCATAGCCATAGAAAGCTTTTTGTTTACTAACTTTGTACCTACCTCATCTGATGTGATTAAAGAGCATATAAGCTCCTTTGCTGGCAATGCGAACCAAATGACCGCGGTGGGTATTGGCTTTTTAGCGGCGATTGCATTGCTGCTTATACGTAATGTTGATGCCACGCTTAATCGCATTTGGCGTATTAAGAAAAAACGCCCCATGATGATCTCTTTTGCGGTTTATTGGATGGTATTGAGCTTAGGCCCCGTACTGCTGGGCACAAGTATTGGTGTTACATCGTATATTGTTTCGTTAGTGTCGTTTGCCGATCAGGGCATTCCTGGGTTTAGTGGCTTTTTGTTAAAGCTGGTGCCTTATGGCTTTTCGATGATTGGCTTTTTAATGTTATACACTTTAGTGCCTAACACACCTGTGTCTATTAGGGCTGCGCTACCTGGGGCTCTTTTTGCGGCAGTATTATTTGAGCTGACTAAAAAAGGCTTTGCGCTTTATATTAGCCATTTTCCTTCGTACGAAGTAATTTATGGCGCTGTTGCGACCATTCCTATTTTATTTGTGTGGGTGTATTTGTCGTGGGTGGTGGTGTTATTAGGGGCCGAATTTACCGCCTGTATAAGCCCTAATCATGTACCACAAACACCAGAAATAGACATTGATGAAGAACTAAAAACAGAGGAACGCAGTTAAATGCAGGGCTTAATACAACGTGTAAAAAGTGCCAAAGTAGAAGTTGATAACCAAGTTATAGGTGAAATTGGCCAAGGTATATTATTGTTACTCGGTGTTGAAAAACCAGACGATAAGCAAGCAGCCGACAAACTATTGCATAAGGTAAGTAATTACCGAATATTTACTGATGAAAACGACAAAATGAACTTAAGCCTAAAAGATATAGGCGGTGAGTTACTCGTGGTGTCGCAATTTACATTAGCGGCTGATACTAAAAAAGGCATGCGGCCAAGCTTTTCATCAGCAGCCACACCTAGCCAAGCTAACGCGCTTTACGAGTACTTTTTAACTCAAGCTAAAGCGCAGGGTATTAGTGTTGCCACGGGAGAGTTTGGCGCCGATATGCAAGTGAGCTTGTGTAACGATGGGCCTGTTACGTTTAACTTATCGGTTTAATTACCAGCTTTAGTAACAATAATAATATGATTCACAAAGCCCGCAATTTTATGCGGGCTTACTTTTACGCCAAACACATTAAATAGTAATTGCTGTAACTGAATTAACTGCGACTCATGTTGCGACAAAAAGTTAATAAATAACGTGCCACCTGCGTTTAGCGCATCGTATATTTTTTGATAAAAAGCGCGTTCAAACAAAAATCGTGGTGCATCTATCTGGCTAAATAAATCAAGAATAATCCAGTCATGGTTATGTGCCTTGCTAAGTACATTTTGCGCGTCATCACACTGCACGTCACTTTGGTTTTTAAGAGCGAAAAAATCTGTATAGCAGGCAATTATATCTGCATTTTTTTCAACTGATGTTACGTGTGCCTGCGGGTAAGTGTATTGTAAGTAATTACGTATAGCGCCACCGCCAAGACCAAGTTCTAACACATGATTTGGCGGTGCTAAGGTTTGCCACTGCTTAGCTAAATAGGTTAAATGTGGAAATAGTAAACGCTGTGGATTGTTAAGCTTTATCACCGATTGCAATGTATCGTTAATTAGCAGCCAGCGAAGCTGCCCGGATTGGCGAACCTGTATGTGATCGCCTGCATATTTATGCCAGTAAACTAGTTGCCCAATATCTTGGCTGTGGCTAATAAAGTGGCTACTCACTACACCCGTTGAAGGGTTTATAAAATCGCTCATAACATTAAGGGCCTGTTGACCTTTCAGGATTAAAGTTTGTTCAATCTAGGGGCGATTTAATCGCGGCGCGAGATTTGTAACCTAGTGGGCTAGGTAACTGCTCCTGCGTTACTCTACTGGCTTATATCCATGTAGGCAACAAAGAGTAAATTCCCCCAAGGCAGAACCCTTCGCTCAGTGCACGTTCAATCTCTAAAGGCCCAGCATAAACTAGCTGATGCGATGGGTAAAACAGTTATTTTTTCGCTTGCTTACCAAAGTCGTATTGGCAGTGTTTAAAAGATGGAGTATGGTATTTGCCATAATAATTCCAACCAACTTAATCTTTAATTTTCTAATGTAAAAACCAATGTGCAGGTTAAAGAGTTATTCAGTTGGATTACATGCCGTAGCCTTTATTTTTATTTACGGCAAAACAACAGGAGTATATATGTTTCAAGTAACTACACCGCAGAGCAGCGAAGACTGGCAAGCGTACTATCAATTACGTTGGGAAGTACTACGTGCGCCTTGGAATGAGCCTCGTGGCTCTGAACAAGATGATATGGAACAAGACTCAGAGCATCGCTTTATTAAAAATAACAACGGTGATGTGCTTGGTGTGGCCCGTTTACACTTTAACAACCATGAACAAGCGCAAGTACGTTACATGGCCGTAGCCGAAGGTAACCGTAATCAACATATTGGTAGCCGTTTATTACATGAGCTTGAAAAAATAGCATGGACGCAAAATGCAGGCGAATTAGTGTTATTTGCTCGCGAGCGTGCGCTTGAGTTTTATAAGCGCCACGGCTACGAGCTAAAAGAAAAAGCCCACCTTGCGTATGGCGATGTACAACATTTTAAAATGATTAAACAAAAGCCTAGTGAGCCGGGTTGGTTTCGCCACCCTGATTGGACGCAAGTACTGCAAAATATTTGGCGTGAATCAATCCCAATTAGTGATGCAATGGGTATAAAAGTAGAAAGCTACACAGATTGGCAGTTTACAACGCGTGCTGATTTAGACGCTAACTTAAACCTACACAACACTATGTTTGCAGGCTCTATATACAGCTTAGCAACCTTAACAGGTTGGGGCGCAACGTACTTAGCGCTTAAAGAGGCAGGGCTTGAGGGCAATATTGTATTAGCCGATGCCACTATAAAATACTTAAAACCACTTAATACCGACCCTCGCGGTTGTGTTGATGTGCAAACCTGTAAAGGTAAGCTCAGTGAGCTGGAAACAACAGGCAAAGCAAGTTACGTAGTACCTGTTACTATATTTGATGGCAGCGATGTTGTTGCAGAGTTTGAAGGGGTGTTTGCCGTTAAAAAATAACGAGTAACGCTTTAATAAAAAAGCCAAGCACTTTATAAAAGGGCTTGGCTTTTTTTATGGTGTATTAATAAATTATAGTAAATCGGTAAGTAATATACCTACACCAATACGCTCTACATCAGCGTTATAATCAATTAGGCTCTCACCGTAACCGTTAAAGTACTGCGCGTAGCCACGTAAACGACCCCAAAGCGGGAATGACCAATCTAGTTGAAGTGCACCACGGTTATCTGAATTTAAATTGTTACGAGTCATAAAGCTAAACTCGTGATCGTGATAACGATACGCCCCGCCAAATTCAAAGTAACCCATGTATTTGTAAATATCTGGATTGTCGTCGCCATCGGCTTCTAATATATTGTCTTTTTCATCCTCGGCAATGCGATACCAAGGTTTAAAGCTAAATACAAAACCGCTCTTTTCCCATATAAAATCGGCGTAAATTCGGTTCCATGAACGAGAGTTTGGCTGGCTGCGGCCATTAGATTGGTGCGAAATACCCAGCGCTATGGCCATTTCGTCGCCCCAAAGTACGTTTTCTTGGTCTAGGTAGTTTACCCAAAATATTTCTGGTTCGTAGTTGGTTTCACGAAACGGAGAAGAAATCTCTGAGTTATAAATTTGCCAATACGACTGCAAAGTAAAGCCAAAAAATATGGCTTGGTCTTCATCTGCAAAATCATCGTACAGTGGCACTTTAATAGAAAGCTGATATTTAGCCTCTAGGTTATCAAGGGGTTCGCCATTTTCTTCATCTGTTAGCTCGTCAAAGCCATCAAACGGGCGATCGTTAGGGTGCGAGACATACGATAAAGGTAAAATGTAGTTACGTTTATGCGGCGTAATTACGTTACGATTTTTTTTGCTTACCTCTTCGCGAGCCTTGCGTTTATCAAGTGCGGTAAGTTGTTTGTTTTCTTCAAGGGCGGAGCATTTTGTACGCAGCTCGTCTAAGGTTTGCTTACCATCGCCACCAATTACTTCATTTAAAATACATTGCTTAACTAGCTCTATGTCGTTGTCTTGTTCATTTTTTTTAACCTCTTGTTGGGCAAAAGAGGGTGTGCTTAGTAAAGCCGTAACTGCAATCCAATAACGCCAGCTCATTGTTTATTCCTTTGAGAGTAAGGTAGATTTATAAATTATAACGTGTTTTTACATTTGTAACGGTGAACTTTCACTGAATTTACACTTATTTGATTACCTTACGTTTACACCGTTATCACAGATCAAAAAAAGCGGCATATAGCCGCTTATATTGTAAGTTAGTTAACTTACTCTCACGCAATGAGAAGGGGGAGTTATAGCGCGGTGCGTTATAACTCAAATACGTTAGTAAAAAACTTATAAAGTTCAGTGCCTTGGTTTACGCTTGCTGAGGCAAAATGCAAAATAGCAATTGCATCGCAATCAAGGCTTAATGTTTGTAGGGGTTGCTCAGTTAAATAGCGCTCCATGCGTAATATATGGGCTATTGGCTCACCTGCCTTTATGTGTGCGCCTAACGGAGCAACATATTCAACCATGCCGCCAATCGGCGCATAGTAAGCAAAGTAGTCATCTAAATGGCACGCATAACGGGTCATCTGCTTAGGTTGATGCGCTGCATCTACCAATACATTTTTATGGTTCAAATAGCTTAAAATGCTGTTTGCATCATCAAAGGCGGCTGCTAAATCTATTTTTTCTTGGCTGCCTAGCTCTACTGTAAAGGCTTCAACCTGTACATTGAAGTCCCTGCCTTGCGCACTAAGTGCATCACTTAGATGCCACCATGGGCAAAAGCTAGCTTCATCCATTGCGCCATCAAAGTCGCTTGGAATAAGCAGTACGTGTTCAATATTGAAATAACGTGCGCTGTCGCTGGCATATGTTGGACAGTACAGATGCTTACTTGAAATAGGCCCCGTGTGTAAGTCGAGCACGATATCGGCTTGATGCGCCAGCTTTTGCAGGTTAAGCGCAATGCGTTTACCGGTATTGAGTAAATAAGCTGGGCCATTAAGTTTGGCATCTATTTCATCAAGCAGGGCTTTTTTAAAATTACTTTTTAAAGCTGCATCGTCGTACTGGCTATGCTCGTGTGCAAACTGGGTGACTAAATCACTATTGTAGTGATACATACGGTTCCAGTTAGTGCCAGTAATAGGGTCGAATCGGCCAAGGGTAAATTCCCCTGATTTTTGATTACAACCTATAGGGTTAGCATAAGGTACTAAGGTAATGTCGCCTTTTAAATTAAGCTGTTTTAACTGCTCTAGCAGCTGAAAAATAACCGCGTTACCTTGTACCTCGGCGCCATGCATATTGGCTTGAATATACACGCTTGGCCCGCTGCCATCGCCTTTTAAGCGATACACCGGAATAGTTAGAGGCAAGCCGTTTGCTACTTCCCCTACTACAATATTTTCTTGGCTAATGGGTGTTGTTATGCTCATGTTTATTACCTTAAGTAGTGACTGGCATCTTCTGCTTGGCGCACACACGTGAGCTCGCCATTTTGTAACACGTATTCTGCCGCTAGTTCATGGCATAAAAAATAGGGCATGCTTTCGGTAAAACCATAGGCGCCACATTGGCTAAACACCAGCCAGTCTTGCTCGTTTAAATCGCTTGGTAGGGTATGCTCGCCTAAGCAATCAAGGGCAGTACATAATGGGCCATATAAGCTCATTGCTTGTTCTGGCGCTGTTGACTCGCGCAGTAACGCCGCAGGAAAATCTTGGCTTGTAACAGCAGGGCGCAATAAGTGGTTAATACCACCGGTTAAAATAACTTGTTGTTGCCCGTAGTTTTGTTTGCACTCAACGACGGGGTTCGCGTAATGACCGCATTCGCCTACAGCGTAACGGCCAAGCTCCATCCAAAGCTCGTCTACACCCGCATCTTTTTTAATTTTTGCCAGCGCGGTGATTAATCCATCCCACTCAAGTGTTGCATCGTTTGATGTGTAAGGAATACCTAAACCGCCGCCTAAGTCTAAAATTTTCAGGTTTATATTTAAGTTATTAGCCAAGGTGGTAAGCGGTGCAATCATTTGCGACCACAGCTCGCTTAGCTTTTGCGTGCTAAGCATGTTGCCCCACTGAAAAATATGTAGGCCATCAAAATTAAGTGCTGGGTAATCGCCAGTATTGAGCGCTTGCCATTCATCGCAACCAAGCCCAAACGGTGTAAGGCTGTCACCCCCTAATGGGTTTTTTTCACCTTCTGGCCAGCGTAATTGCACACGCAGTAATACTTGCAGCTGCGTATTTTGCAGCTGCGCTTGCTGGTTTAACCAACGTACTTGATTGAGGCTTTCGGCAACAAAAATACGCACGCCGCGCTCAATAAAGTGTTTAATTTGTTTAGGGCTCTTTGCAGGCCCTGTGTTGAGCACGCGCTGTGAACTAATACCTTGTGCAAGGACTTGTTCAAGCTCACCTTTACTTGCTACGTCAAAGTTAAATCCGGCGCTGTCTAGGCATTGAATAACCTTAGAAAGCGGATTGGCTTTTACCGCATACCAAAGCTTTACATCGGTTTGCGCAACTAAACGGGTAAGGTGTGCGTTTAGTTTGTCTAAGTCGTAAACAAAAAAAGGTGTATCAAGTTGCTGAGTAAGTGTATTTACGGCGGCCTTGATAGGCGTGCTCAAAAAGCTCATTATCGTAAAACCTCTTCTAGCAATAACGATGCATCGCTTTGCTCGTCGCGGTATTTAACAATGAGTGCACACGACATGCTTAAGCCTTGCTCACGAGCCCATTCGTTAGACGCAGGGCGAGAGCCTGGTATTACAATAGCGTACTCTGGAATTGGCTCGCCTTTATCTAGCTGGCGCTCGTTAACACAGTCGTAAACCGGAATAGTGGCAGATAAACGCACACCTGGGGCAAGTACCGCGCCTTTTTTAACCACTACGCCTTCAACAATGACACAACCTGCGCCAATAAACGCATCGTCTTCAACCACGACTGGGCTTGCCCCAATTGGCTCAAGTACACCACCAAGTTGAACAGCTGCGCTTAAATGTACATTTTTACCAACTTGTGCACATGAACCCACTAATGCGTGGCTATCAACCATAGTACCTTCGTCGATGTATGCGCCAATATTTACGTACGCTGGTGGCATAATAATAGTGCCTTTAGCTACGTAGGCACCGCGGCGAACACTGGTGCCACCTGGTACCATACGCACGCCATCGTCAGTGCTAAATTCTTGTGGTGCAAGGTTGTGCTTATCAACAAACCCGCCTGCAAACTCGGTGTTAGTGCCATTTTTAAAGGCTTCTAAAATGCCTTGTTTTACTTCTACGTTAGCTTCCCATTGGCCGCTTTCGTTTTGTGATGCTGCGCGTACTGCGCCCGATTCTAAATTATTTAGTAGTTCTAACCAGCTCATTATAAAAACCTGTGTTTAATGCCAAGATAAAATGGTGTCGTTTGCAGTGGTAATGCAATCGGTTTGCGTTAACTCAAGATGCGTTAAAGGTGGACGCAACAGTGGGCTATTTAAACGCCCTTGCTGGTGCATTAGCACTTTAACGGGTATAGGGTTTGCTACAGCAAATAGGCTATTAATAGCGCGAGTCCACTGAGCAAATAAATTGGGGTGTTGACCGCTTAGGCTGCGCTTTACAAATTCGTGTGTTTGCAAAGGCCATGCATTGGCCGCAACCGAAACTAAGCCTTTTGCACCTGCTTGAGCAAAGTAGGGCATAAGTGCATCGTCGCCACTGTATAGCGCTAAATTAGGCGCGGCTTGTCGGTATGCTTCAAATTGGGTGATGTTGCCACTGGCTTCTTTTAAAGCCCACAGTTTTGGGTGCGCTTTTAAGTTTTCAATGGTTTCGATAGGAATGCTTACACCGCTGCGCCCAGGTACGTTGTACAACATACACGGATGCGCGCTTTCGTTTAATAAGCTTTCGTACCAATGTGTTTGACCTACAGCCCCTGGTTTTGCATAAAGAGGCGAGCCTAATAAGTAGCTGTGAATAGGTAATTGGTTACAGTAGCTAACCCATTCTTTTTGTTGGGCCAAGTTACTACCACCAACAGCAACCATAAGCGGTACACTGGGTTTTAATTGGCACACGTGCTCAACAATGCCTTGCTGCTCTTTAAGCGTAAGGGCTAAGCCTTCACCTGTGCTACCGAGCAGTAAAATACCGTTGTGTGCCGCTTCTTGTTCGCTAACAAGTGTTGTGAGCGTGTCGTAGTCAACATTACCTAGTTGATCAAACGGCGTAACAAGCGCTGTCCACAGTGCGTAGTCGTCTAAATTGAAGTTGTGAATCATCTCTTACGAACCTATAAGGTGTTCGAGATATTAAGGAGGCTGTATGATGTGAGCCGCATTAACGTCGTTCGAACAGTATTCGAAGAGCGAATGGGCTTAAAATAATAGGGCGCACGGCCTTATTATTTAAGACCAGAAGCTCTCCACCAAACTAATAAGCTGCTCTAAAACAGCTATTGGTGACAGTCGCTAGGATTCAACCTAGTCGCCCGAAGTAATTGCTTCGCAAAAGCGTTTACCTCTCGGCGGTATTCCCCTCACATATGCTCACTGGAGTTTGCGCTCCTAACATACGCTACCTGAATAACGCACCTCTTCTAGCCCTTTGTATTTTGTTTAACCGCAAAAGGTTTAACAAAATACAATTTAAATAGGGTAATTGCGGCGATTAAAACATTTTAGCCGTCTAGGTGTCAAGTTGCAGGATACAGATTAGTTCATCGAAAATGTGGGTGGTTACGTATTAGCTGCTTTTCTCGTAAACTAACCCTATGAGCAGTGATGAGGTATTTAATAAGTATGGAAAAATTTAGCGATATTTATAAGCGAGCAGTAGAGCGAAAAGGTTCTGAAAAAATGCTTAAGTTATTACTCGCAAAACCCTTATCTAAAAAAGCATTAAGCGCATTAAGTGACGACGATTGGCTTGAAGAGTTTACCCGTAAAGTATTTCAAAGCGGGTTTTACTGGTCGGTAATAAACAGTAAATGGCCAGGTTTTAGAGAGGTTTTTTGGCAGTTTAGTGTTGATAAATTACTTATGATGCCGCCCGATATGCTCGAGCAAAAAGCAACTGATGAGCGCATTATTCGTAATTATAAAAAAGTAAAAACAATTCCTGAAAATGCCTACATGATCCACGAAATAGCTCAGCAACATGGCAGTTTTAGCCAGTTTGTAGCTAACTGGCCAGGCGATGACATTATTGGTTTATGGGCGCATTTAAAAAAACACGGCGCCCGTTTGGGTGGCAATACAGGCCCGTATGCCTTAAGAGCGCTTGGTAAAGATACTTTTTTACTTTCGCGAGATGTAGAAAGTTACCTAAGAGCGCACAAAATTATCGATGGCGGCCTGCAGACTAAAAAATCACTCACTGCCGCACAGGCTTTTTTTAACGAAATGCAAAAGCAAAGTGGTTTGAGCCTGCAAGAACTTAGCTTAATTGTGGCTTACAGCGTGGGCGACAATCGCGTAGGCATAAGCCAACAAACAGAGGATTAACTATGAAACTAGTGCCAAGATACACAGACATAGCAGATAACTTCGCAATAGAGGACAGTCCTTCAAGCGTTGCTGCCCCGCAATTGCTGCTGTGGAACGAAGCGTTAGCACAGCAGTTTAATATAGATGTTGAGCCAGCGCTGCGCGCCAGTACTTTTGCTGGTAACGAGCCACAACCGGTAAATGCTGTAGCGCTTGGCTATTCTGGGCATCAGTTTGGGCACTTTTCGCCGCGCTTGGGTGATGGGCGAGCGCACTTACTGGGTGCTATCAGCGATGATAAAAATCAGCTGTGGGATATTCAGTTAAAAGGCTCAGGCGCCACGCCTTTTTCAAGAGGAGGCGATGGGCGATGTGCACTAGGCCCCGCTATTCGCGAGTATATTATGAGCGAAGCTATGCATGGCTTAGGGATTAAAACCACGCGGTGTTTGGCTGTTGTCGGCACAGGCGAAGCTGTTTATCGTAATCCGCCGCAACCTGGCGCAATTGTTACCCGCTTAGCAAGTAGCCATATTCGCGTTGGCTCGTTTCAGTATTTAGCAACTCAAGGTGATGTAGAGGGATTAAAAAAATTAGCTGATGTAGCCATTGAACGCCATTACCCAAGTATTCAATCAACAGGGGCTCAGCGCTATTTAGACTTTTTAGCAGCCGTTATAAATAGTCAGCTAGCGCTGGTTATTAGCTGGATGCGAGTAGGCTTTATTCATGGCGTTATGAATACTGATAATACCTTGATAAGCGGCGAAACTATCGACTACGGCCCGTGTGCAATGATGAATACCTTTGATTTTGATACCGTGTTTAGCTCAATTGATAAGCAAGGTCGCTATGCCTATGGTAATCAGCCAAATATTGTAAGTTGGAACTGTGCGCGTTTAGCCGAGAGTCTAATACCGCTTATACATGAAGATGACGAACAAGCTGTAAGTTTAATGACGCCGCTAATTAATCAGTTTTCTACGTTATTTAACGAGCAATATAATCAAATGTGGGCACAAAAATTAGGCTTAGCAGGTTATAACGAAGACGATGTAGAGCTTGTAAGTAAGTTATTATTGTTATTTCAAGAGCATAAGCTCGATTACACCAATACCTTTGATGCCCTAACCGAGTCACTAAAGGGTGGCAAAGTGCCAGATGAATTAACGCAATGGGCCCAGTTGTGGCAAAAAAGATGTGATGAAAACAGCTATAACCTAATGAGAGCGGCTAACCCAAGGGTTATACCGCGTAATCACATCGTCGAAGAAATCCTTGCGCAATATAATCAACACGGCGAGAGCGAGCTGCTAAGCGACTTCTTAGCGGTGATGGGTAACCCATATGATAAAACAGCTAACTTAGCCCGCTTTCAAGAGACAGGTAAAGATGACAAGGGCTATCAAACTTTTTGCGGTACTTAAGTATTGTAATTAATTGTAAGTTTTTGATTATAAATAGTCATTTTTAAATGATTCAGTGTCCAATGATTGAGCAGTTATATACTCGGTGGTATTGTTCGCATTCATAAAAAGTGACTATTTGTAAATTACCATAATTTATTAATTGCCGATTAGGTAAAAATTTTCACTTAACCTACAATTGGTGGTTGGAATGTCTGTAGATCGTTGAAAAAATTTATAATCTTTATTTTTTCGTTAAGTATCGATTAACAAAAGCTCAGGTAGTGTGTACAAAACTGGTTGAGCTAGCATTGATTAGCTACAATTTTCTAAGTTGTTAAAATGGGAAGAAAACAATGAAATTAAAATCACTTACAATTGCAATTGCGTTAGCTGCAACTAGCGCGTCTACATTCGCTGCCGATAAAGAAGAAGGCCTTTATCTTGGTGTTTTCGGTGACTACTATGATGCGTCATGGAAAAACATGCGCGCACAAACTGGCCTTGATGTAAACGAGTCAACTGGTTGGGGTGTAGAAGCAGGTTACCGTTTCAGCGATTACTGGAGCGCACGCCTTGAGTATGCAGATATGGACTTTAACGCGTTCGATAAAGTAGCGGGTAATCGTAATAATATCGACGGCGAGCGTTACGGTATTGATGCGCTTTACCACCTTGACGGCGGCCCTTTCTACGGTCTATTCGGTATTAAAGAAATGGACGTAGTAGATGACAACACATTCTTAAACGCAGGTGTTGGTTACCAACACTTTATTACTGATGGCTTTTTCGTAAACGCTGAAACTGCGGTATACCAAGGTCTTGATAAAGGTTACACAGATGTAGGTGCTAAAATTGGTATTAACTACTTATTTGGCCAAAACTCTATGCCTGCACAGCCTGTAGAGCCAGCACCAACAGCTGTAGTAGAAGTACCTGTAGAACCTAAAGACAGCGACAACGACAACATCCTAGATAAAGATGATAAATGTCCTAACACGCCAATGACAGACGCTGTTGATGGCGATGGCTGTACTTTATACGAAGACCGTGAAGTAACAACAAGCTTATTAGTTACTTTCCCACATGATTCTGCACAAGTTGGTCAACGTTACTTTGACGACATTGCATCAGTATCTGAGTTCTTAAAAGAGCACGAAGATACAACTGTACTACTTGAAGGCCACGCGTCAGCTGTAGGTAACGCAAACTACAACAAGATGCTTTCTAAAAAGCGTGCTGATGATGTAGCACAAGAGCTAATTAAAGATGGCATTGCTGAAGATCGCATTACAACTGTTGGTCTAGGTGAAGAACGTCTTAAAAACACAGCTAACACGAAAGAAGCTCACGCTGAAAACCGTCGTGTAGAAGCACATGTAAAATCTATTGAACGTGTAAAAGTTAAGCGTTAATAGTTACTTACTCCATTTTAAAAACCCAGCTTAGTGCTGGGTTTTTTTATGCCTTTAAAACAGCATATGCAGTATTAACCTGATTAAACAAGAATGATTATTACTTAACAAACATTCACGAAAATAGAATTTACGCTTACCACTATTCATAATATTTATAGTCGGTATAATCAGTTGCTTAGCTGGATGGATTTTCATCTATACATAAAAGCTTTATAATCCCGCGTTAGAATACTATAAGTATTGGGTTACTTTTTTTGCGCATGAGGCGCTACCGAATACTTTCACGTCACCAAGAGGGCAATATTGTGCTACAAGAATATCGTAAACACGTAGAAGAACGTGCCGCGTTAGGTATCGTACCAGCGCCATTAGATGCTCAGCAAACGGCTGATCTTATTGAACTAATTAAAAACCCACCAGCGGGTGAAGAAGAGTTCATCTTAGATTTACTAATCAACCGCGTACCACCAGGCGTTGATGATGCAGCATACATCAAAGCAGGCTTTTTAGCGGCAGTTGCTAAAGGCGAAGCACAATCTCCATTAGTATCTAAAGAAAAAGCAGCAGAATTATTAGGTACAATGTTAGGTGGTTACAACATCGCCCCAATGATTGAGCTACTTGATGACGAAACACTTGCGCCTATCGCTGTAAAAGGTCTATCAAACACATTATTAATGTTTGATGCATTTTACGACGTAGAAGAAAAAGCAAAAGCAGGCAACGAGCACGCTAAAAAGATTATTCAATCTTGGGCAGACGCTGAATGGTTTACTAACAAGCCAGCTGTTGCTGAAAAAATCTCTGTTACTGTATTTAAAGTAACCGGCGAGACAAACACTGATGATTTATCACCCGCACCAGATGCATGGTCACGCCCAGATATCCCACTTCATGCTTTAGCAATGCTAAAAAATGAGCGCGACGGTATCACTCCTGACAAAGCGGGTGAAGTAGGTCCAATCACTAAACTTGAAGAATTAAAAACACAAGGTTTACCACTTGCATACGTAGGTGACGTTGTAGGTACTGGTTCTTCTCGTAAATCTGCAACTAACTCTGTGCTTTGGTTTATGGGTGATGATATCCCATACGTACCTAATAAGCGCGTTGGTGGTGTATGTTTAGGTAACAAAATTGCGCCTATCTTTTTCAACACAATGGAAGATTCAGGTGCGTTACCAATCGAGTTAAATGTTGATGAGTTCAACATGGGTGATCAAATTGATATTTACCCATACGAAGGTGTAGTTAAGCGCCACGGTACTGATGACGTTATCTCTACTTTTGAGCTTAAATCAGACGTAATTTTAGATGAAGTACGTGCCGGCGGCCGTATTCCTCTAATCATCGGTCGTGGTTTAACAGACAAAGCACGTACCTCTTTAGGTTTAGGTGCTACTGACGTATTTAAAGTACCAGCAGTCACTGAAGTGTCTGATAAAGGCTTTACACTAGCGCAAAAAATGGTTGGTAAAGCATGTAACGTAGCAGGTATTCGCCCAGGCCAATACTGTGAGCCAAAAATGACCACTGTAGGTTCGCAAGATACTACAGGTCCTATGACACGTGATGAGCTTAAAGACTTAGCATGTTTAGGTTTCTCTGCAGATTTAACAATGCAGTCATTCTGTCATACCTCTGCTTACCCTAAACCAATTGACGTAAACACCCACCATACGCTTCCTGATTTCATCATGAACCGTGGCGGTGTTTCACTTCGCCCAGGTGATGGTGTAATTCACTCTTGGTTAAACCGTATGTTATTACCAGATACTGTAGGTACTGGTGGTGATTCACATACACGTTTCCCATTAGGTATTTCGTTCCCAGCGGGTTCAGGTGCAGTAGCGTTCGCAGCAGCAACAGGTGTTATGCCACTTGATATGCCTGAGTCTATTTTGGTTCGCTTTAAAGGTGAAATGCAACCAGGTATCACTTTACGTGACCTAGTACACGCAATCCCTTACTACGGTATTAAGCAAGGCTTATTAACAGTAGAGAAAAAAGGTAAAATCAACGAATTCTCTGGTCGCGTACTAGAAATTGAAGGTGTTGAGCACTTAACTGTTGAACAAGCGTTTGAATTATCAGATGCATCAGCAGAGCGTTCAGCAGCAGGTTGTACTGTTAAGCTTTCTAAAGAGTCTATCAGCGAATACCTTGAGTCTAACATTGTTATGCTTAAGTGGATGATCTCTGAAGGTTACGGCGATGTACGTACAATCGAACGTCGTATTAATGCAATGCAAGAATGGTTAGCAAACCCAGAACTTATGGAAGCTGACGCTGATGCAGAGTACAAGCACGTTGTAGAAATCGACCTAGCAGAAATTAAAGAGCCAATCCTTTGTGCTCCAAATGACCCAGATGACGCGCGTTTACTTTCTGATGTTACTGGCGAGAAAATCGACGAAGTATTCATCGGTTCTTGTATGACTAACATTGGTCACTTCCGTGCTGCGGGTAAATTACTAGATGGCTTTACAGGTCGTATCCCAACTCAACTTTGGGTAGCTCCACCAACGAAGATGGATAAAGACCAACTAACTGACGAAGGTTACTACGGTATCTTTGGTCGTGTTGGTGCGCGTATCGAAACGCCAGGGTGTTCACTGTGTATGGGTAACCAAGCACGTGTTGCTGATAAAGCAACGGTTGTTTCTACTTCAACACGTAACTTCCCTAACCGTTTAGGTACAGGCGCAAATGTATTCTTAGCATCAGCTGAGCTTGCTGCAGTAGCGGCAATTTTAGGTAAATTACCTACACCAGCTGAGTACCAAGAATACGCAGAGAAAATCAATGCAACGGCTGCAGATACATACCGTTACTTGAACTTCCACCGTATGCCTCAGTACACTAAAAAAGCAGACAACGTAATTATTCAGCAAGCTGTATAATTTAAAGCTGTTTTAAAAAAACCCGCTTAGGCGGGTTTTTTATTGGCTAAAATAAAATTGAATATTTCATGCTGTAATAAGTTTTAAATGAATTAAATATAACCATTACCCACTTTTTATATAAATAATAAAGCAAATATTCCTTTCTACATGCATTAAAATCTCTTTTAATATTCTCATTATTTTAAGCGAGATTTTATGACTGCATTAAACAACCAGAATTTACTGCAACTTCGTTTTATTAACCAAGCAAATATTGATTTGGTTAAGCCTTCTTTTGATAACCTACCTGCTAATCCGTATGCAGATGGTGAATTTCGTAAGCGTCGTTACTCGGTAATTAAATTTCAAAATGGTGAGCTAAAACTACAAGCTGCCAAAGCGTTTGTTCAAGACGATTCTATTAATACCTTTCAGGGTAATGTTGAGCGTACTTATGAAAACTTAGAGCAAAGCTTACTTGAGTCAGAAGGTATGAAAAGCATTGTAAGTGAGTTTTGTGAGCTTACCGGCATTGATGAAGGCCGTGATATTGAAATTCACCAATTTAGAATGCTTGCCATTGATAGCGATACGCCCGCAGCACCTGAAGGTGTGCATCAAGATGGGTTTGACCATGTTTGTGTATGTGGTGTTTCTCACGAAAACTTAGAAGGCGGCGAGCTGCTAGTATACGAAAACAAGCAAGCAGAACCGTGTTTTAAAATGGAAATTAAAGACGGAATGTTTGCACTAATAAACGACCGTCAAGTTTGGCACAATGCAACGCCAATGAACAAAGTAGATACAAACAAGCCAGGTTACTTGGATTGTTTTGTACTTACCTCTTAAGGAATGCTCATGAACATAGCGCAACTACGTGAGCAGTTTCCTGCATTAATACAAACCGTTGATGGTAAATCGCCAATATTTTTAGATGGCCCAGGTGGCTCTCAAGTGCCGCAGTCTGTACTAAATGCAATGACTGCTTATTTAGGGCACTACAACTCAAACTTAGGCGGTGCGTTTTTTTCAAGTGATAAAACCGTTGAGCTAATGGCAAATGCGCGCCAAGCAGCAGCCGATTTACTTAATGCGCCAAGTGCACAAAATATAGTGTTTGGCCCTAACATGACCAGCCTTACCTTTAGCTTTAGCCGTGCTATTTCACGCGATTGGCAAGCCGGTGATGAGATTATTGTAACTAACGCTGATCATTTCTCAAATGTATCGTCGTGGCAGCAAGCAGCGCAAGATAAAGGCGCTAAAGTTCAAACAGCTTTAATTAACGAGGCTGATTGCAGCTTAGATATGGCGCAGTTTGAAAGCTTATTAAACAGCAATACTAAACTAGTTGCGGTAACTTACGCTTCAAATACTACGGGTTCTATTAATGATATAAAACGTATTATAGAGCTTGCCCATGCTGTAGGCGCATTAGTGTACGTTGATGCCGTGCATTATGCACCGCACGAGCTTGTTGATGTTCAGGCCCTTGATTGCGACTTTTTGGCCTGTTCTGCCTATAAGTTTTTTGGTCCTCACTTAGGCATGGTGTACGGTAAAACACAGCATCTTGAAGGTTTTACGCCTTACAAAGTAGAACCAGCTAAAGATGTAGCACCAGGTCGATGGGAAACAGGCACGCAAAGCTTCGAAGCCTTAGCTGGTTTTATTGCCGCTGTTGATTACATTGCTGCAATTAGCGGGCTTGATGAAGGCCACACGCGCCGCGAAAAGTTAAGCGTGGCTTTTGCTAAAACAAAGCAGCATGAAATGGCGCTTAGTGAGTACTTTTTAACGCGTTTAGTTAATTACCCGCGCATTAAATTGTTTGGTATTGATGATTTTGATCGCTTAAACGAGCGCACACCTACTTTTGCTTTAACCTTTGAAGGGCTAGAGCCGCGTGAGGTGTCTGAGTTTTTAGGCAAACAGCATATTTGTGTATGGGATGGTAATTTTTATGCACAAGGCTTATGTGAGCAGTTAGGCGTACATGATAAAGGCGGTGTAGTGCGCATTGGTTGTATGCATTACAACACCACCGAAGAGCTAGATAAGTTATTTGATTTGTTTGATCAACTTCTTTGAAACTGACAGTTTATACCAATCCGCATAATTAAGTATTATCGCGGATTGGTATGAATACAAATCTGCGCTTTTGAATAACTCTTTTTAAAGCTCAAATGCATTAAAGTTGTCAGCGGTTAGTTAGTTTTTGCCCGCTGACTGTTTTAGCTTTTAGGCGCACCATATATTTGCTCTGCGCGATTAAATAGCACCCATGAAGTTAAAATATATTTATCGTTCGATACCGGCTTATTACCTCGATGGGTATGCGTAAAGTAGCCAGGGGCAATGACCATAGTGCCTTTTTTAGGCGCAATTTTACGTTTTTGATAATAAAACTCTGTTTCGCCACCTTCCTCTACATCGTTTAAATAAAACATAAATAATAATACACGGTGTAGGGCTTCATTGTGTTGTAGCTGTGGATACACTTCACTATGCCAGTAAGGGTAGCCGCCTTTATTTACCTCGTACTTTTGCGCCTGAATGTTCCCAAGTCTAAATATTTGCTGCACCAGCACAGAGAGCTGTGGTTTGCCCACTTCGTCAAAGTTATCCTGTGTTAAATCCACCACATCCCCCGTTTTTGGGTGATAAACTTTTAAGCCAAATGCGCCAATTAGCATAAAAAAGTGTGCTTCTACATAGTTAAAAACATGCTGTGCAGTGGTTTGCTGAATATGCTTTAATTGTTGGGCGTATTCTGGGTAACTGTTTAATTGCAGGTCGTGGCTGTCTTTCTTTTTTAAGTCCACACCACCAGAGGTTACACCTTGTTTTACATGCGGGCTGTTAGAGAATGTGGTAATAAAGTTATCGCAAAAATCATCGCTTAACGCGTTATCAATAACGTGGATAAAGTCCGTCATGATTTACCTTTTTATTTAGTTATTATTTGGATTTTTATGTTTATTGAAAAAGTGATGCCGCGCTTTAGCGAAACAGATGCACTCGGACACATCAACAATACCGTACTACCTGTGTGGTTTGAAGCCGCACGCGTACCTATTTTTAAATTTTTTACCCCCGATCTTAACCCACACAATTGGAAACTGATCATCGCTAAAATAGAAGCATCGTTTGTAGGGGAATTATTTTATGCTCACGAAGTGACGATTAAAACAGCTGTTGAGCATGTAGGAAATAGCTCTTTTACCATTAAGCAAGAGGCGTGGCAGCAAGGTAAATGCTGTGTTGTGGGTAAAACTGTATTAGTGCGTTATAACTTTAAAAACAAAGCTAAACAAAATTTAAGCGAAACAGAAGTCGCAGCACTCAGCGATCACCTAGTTTAACTAGGTGCATTTGATCCACGCAACGAGGAGCGGTGATGTAAACCACAAGCGACAGCTGTGAATTTTTATAGCGTTATTTTAACGCATTTTGATTGAGTTACGCTTCTCACTTATATACTATTTATATTATATATTGTTACACCGCTATGACAGGTACTGTTGAGCTGGTAGTTTATGGAGAATGAATGTGGCATCTACAACTGGCAATAAACCGTTAGAGGTAATAACGCTTAGCGATGGTAAAAGCTTAACTGCAGAAATATTGCCATTTGGCGCTATTATCAAAAGCATAAAGTTTAATAACCAAGAGATGACACTGTGCGTTAACGAACCTGCTTATTATTTAGAAAACCCATTTTATTTAGGGGCAACAGTCGGGCGCTACGCAAATCGTATTGAAAACGGACGTTTTGTATTATCAGGCACAGAGTACCAACTTAAAGCAAATAATGGCCCAAATAGCTTACACGGCGGCGAAAAAGGCTTTAATAAAGTACTGTGGCAAGTCACTAAACAAAGCAATAATGAAGTGGAGCTCTATTACTGCTCGGCAGATGGAGAAGAAGGCTTTCCTGGCCAATTACAAGTTTGGCAAACAATTACTGCACGCAATGGCGAGCTAATCCTCAGTTACAAAGCCATTACCGATAAAGAAACTCTCGTTAACTTTACCAACCACTGCTATTTTAATCTTGAAGGCAGTGAGAGCATTAATAATCACCTGCTGCAAATAAATACCGCAACGTATTTACCTATCGATAGTAACAGTATACCGCTTGCCCATCATGAAGATGGCTCGGGCAGCTGCTTTGATTTTACTCACCCTAAGCCCATTGGCGATGCACTTTGCGCACAGCATGCACAGCTTGATGCCGGTAGTGGCTTTGATCATTGCTATATTTTTAGTGATGACAATCGTTTAAAAACAATGGCTACATTAACCTCGCCACACACGGGCGTTAATTTAACCCTTAAAAGTACCCAACCGGGTATGCAGCTTTATACGGCAAATTTTGTAGACTCTCCTTTTAAAGCACGCCAAGCAGTGTGTTTAGAAGCTCAAAACTGGCCCAATGCAGCAAATAGAAGCGATTATCCAAAAGCTAATTTATTGCCGAATGAAGAATATAATCAGCAAATAATTTTTGCGTTTACGCAATAACATACTAATTCCACTGTTAAATTAAAGAAAACAAAAAGAAAAATACACGTAACAAAAAGATAGCCATAATTAAGGAAAAGGTTGCACTTTTGCTCAATTTAAAGTATTTATATTATAAATAGTATTTGAAGCTATACACACCACACAACGACAAAATGACTACACACAATCAGGAGTTTTTAAAAAATGATAATTAACAATAAGTTATCGTTCAACAAGAAAACCGCACTCAGTATTGCTATTACAGGCATATTGGCAAGCGGCCACGTTGCAGCTCAAGGCGCTGAAGGCGACACACCGACAGTAGTAGATAAAGATGTTGAGGTTATCGCAGTAACGGGTATTCGCAGCAGCTTACGTTCATCAATGTTAGATAAAAAAGCATCTAATGTTGTAACCGATGGGATTAAAGCAGAAGATCTTGGTAAATTTCCTGATTTAAACGTAGCAGAGTCTCTGCAACGTATTACAGGTGTAGCCATTGACCGTAGTGGCGGTGAAGGGCAAGCAGTAACAATTCGTGGTTTTGGCCCACAATTTAACACGGTACTTGTAAATGGTCGTCAAATTGCGACTGATAGTGCAGGGCGTGAATTTAATTTTGATGTATTAGCGGCAGATCAAATCACCGGTGCTGATATTTATAAAAGTAACAGTGCAACGCTTCAAGAAGGCGGCATTGGTGGTACGGTTAACGTAACCACAGCTCGTCCATTCGATTTTGGTGGCTTACATGTGATTGGTTCAGTAAAAGGCATGTACGAAAGCCTTTCTGAAGAAGTATCGCCATCGGCTTCATTTTTAGTAAGTAATACGTTTAACGACGACAAGCTCGGTGTGCTTTTTGCCATCACTAACCAACAACGTAAGCTGCAAAACAACCAAATTTTAACGGCTGGTTGGCGCGGTGGACAAACTATTTCAAATCCACAAGACGGCGTATTGTACGACAATGCATACATCCCACGTAACTGGGACCAAGTTGTAGATGAGCAAGACCGTGAACGTACTAATGCAAGCTTAGTATTACAATATGCACCGTCTGACGATATTACTATTACCGTAGATGGTTTAATTTCTAAATTTGAAGTGGACTCATCAGTACGCGATTTAGCTTCTTGGTTTGAACCAGACCGTGTAGGTAGCGCAACAATCGATCCAGAAACGGGCACCTTGCTTACCTTTACGCAAGAGGTAGGTTTAGGTAACGCCAGTGGCAACCCTGCAACCGACTTTGTATCACACACACGTAACTCGCGTGATGTAACTAACAAAGCATTTGGTATTAACGTTGACTGGCAAGTAAACGAGTCATTAAAAGCAAAATTTGACGTATCTCGCTCAACAGCTGAAAACGACCGTGCTGGCAATGACCGCTTTAACGTAGTGGGTATTATTAACAGCTACAGCTTTGACGGCACCGGTAGCGTTCCTACCGTACAGCATGATGGTTTTGAAAATGGCTCGCTGCCAGATGCAAGCCTTGCGCGTCTTCACTACAACGAAATTGGTAACCAGTTTACTGATGAAGATGAAATTACCGAAATCAAAGCCGATTTTGAATACGTACCAGATAAAGGCCCAGTTGATCGCATTAACTTTGGGGCTTATCGTCAAGAACGTGAAAAATCAAGCTTCCAAATTTTTGGTAGCCAATGTCAATTTTGTGGTTACGGCACTGAAGCACCACTTGATGAAATTGATTTTGAAGCTTACTCAGCAAGTAACTACTTCCCAGGTTTAATCGATACATTTTATAGCTACGACGGCGACAAAATGCTTGATTACCTTGCTGACCAAGGTTTCCCTGTAGAGCCAACACTACAGAATAATCGTTACACAATTAACGAAGATATCACTAGCCTTTACATGGACTTTACCATTGGTTTTGACCTAGCTGATATGCCAGTAACGGTTAACATGGGTGCACGTTACTCAGAAACTGATATTGAAGTAGCGGCTGTACAAAGCTTTATCAGCGATGTTATTCCTACCTCTGATGCCACTTTATTCCAAAACGTATTTGGCCCGGCAACAGACATTCAAGAAGGGACGAGCTACTCAAACTTACTTCCTTCTTTTAACGTTAAGCTTGAACTGCAAGACAACATGATTTTACGCTTTGCAGCGTACGACAGTATTACTCGTCCTACTATGTCACAGTTATCACCTGCGACCACGTTTAACGAGCCTCGTCGTCAAAACTTAACAGCAAGTGGTGGTAACCCTGCACTTAAGCCGTTCCAATCTGAAAATTGGGATATCTCTTACGAGTGGTACTACAACGACGCTAACTTATTTAGCTTTGCCGTATTTAGTAAAGAAGTGGATGACTTTATTGTTACCCTAACCGGCGACGAAACATACGACATGACTGACCGTACAGGCCCTGATTTTGCGTGTACAACCTGTACTGACCAAACCGATGCCGAACTTAACGGTAGCTCAGAAGTTTACACTGTAAGCCGCCCGCAAAATGGCGAGTCTGCAACGGTAACGGGTTACGAAATCGGTGTAACTCATATGTTTGAAAACGGCTTTGGTTTTATTGCTAATGCCACGGTAGTAGATAGCGATATTAGTGTTGATGGCGATACAAGCCAAACATTTGCGCTTGAAGGGTTAGGTGATTCACAAAACTTAGTGCTGTTTTATGAGCAAGATAACTGGCAAGCACGTGTTGCATTTAACAACCGTGAGGGCTTTTTACGCTTAGTTGATAACGGCTTTAACGGCGAACCAGTGAACGTAGAAACGTACGGTCAATGGGATATTAGTGCAAGCTACGATATCAACGAAAACTTCACTATTTTTGCCGAAGGCATCAACATTACTGAAGAAGAGCTAGTGCAAACGGGTCGTTTTGCTAATCAAATCTACTCTGTAGAAGATAATGGCTCACGTTACGCGTTTGGTATTCGCGGTACGTTTTAATTGATAGCAGAGGCAGCGATTGCCTCTTAGTTTTCATTGCAGTGCATTATAAGTACTGTTACTAATAAAGTTAGTAGCTAATTTGCACAAAATGAGACTAATTTAAACAAATGCCCGAAAGGGCATTTGTTGTCTAACCGGTTATCAATAAAGTACTCAAAGAGTAGTCCGTTATGAATAAAGCAATAAAAACAATCGCCGTAATTGGTGGCGGCACAGCAGGATGGCTGAGCGCTGCAATTATCGCTTCGTATCACCAAGGTAATAAGGGTGATGGCTTAAAAGTGATGTTGGTAGAATCATCTGATATTCCAACAATTGGTGTAGGTGAAGGTACCTGGCCCACTATGAAAAACACGCTTCAGCAAATTGGTTTGCGGGAAGTGGATGTATTTAAAGCCTGTAATGCCACCTTTAAACAAGGCGGTAAATTTGTAAACTGGACGCATGGCAACAACGATTTTTACTACCATCCCTTTACGGTACCGCTAGGCTACGGCCGTATAGATTTAGCCCCCTATTTAGATAATGTTGAAAGCTTTGCTCAGCAAACTAATTTTCAGCACGATATTTGCGAAGCAAACCTAGCCCCGAGAGGCATTGCGCAAGGCGAGTATCAAGCAAATTGTAATTACGCATACCATTTAGATGCCGGTGCCTTTGCCGAGCTATTAAAGCAACATTGTAAGAGCAAACTAGGCATTGAGCACATTATTGGCACCGTTGATCAGGTAAAGCTTGATGAAAGCGGGGCTATAGACACCCTTACCTTAACCGATCAAACCCGCACCATAAACGCTGATTTATACATAGACTGCACGGGTTTTTCATCGCTGTTATTAGGCCAAGCCCTTAACGTGCCATTTAAAAAAATGGATCACGTATTATTTAACGACAGCGCCCTAGCTATGCAAGTCCCCTACGATGAAGGTGATGAGTCACTGGCCAGTCATACCATTGCCACCGCACAAAATGCTGGGTGGATTTGGGATATAGGCCTAACGCATCGCCGTGGTGTAGGGCATGTATATTCAAGCAAGTTTTTATCAGATGAAGAAGCCGAGCAAAACTTACGTAACTATTTAGGTGATGCCGCTAAAGGCTTAACTGCCCGAAAAATAAGTTTTGAGTCAGGCTATCGCGAAAAGTTTTGGCACAAAAACTGTGTTGCAGTGGGAATGTCGGCAGGTTTTGTAGAGCCCCTTGAAGCAACCGCCATTATGCTGGTTGAGATTTCGTCTCGCTTTGTTGCAGAGCACATGCCAGCCGATACCCAAGTAATGCCCATTGTTGCAAAGCGCTTTAATGAGCAAATGGATTATCGCTGGCAGCGTATTATCGACTTTTTAAAACTACATTACATGCTAACTAAGCGCCCAGAGCCTTATTGGCAAGCGCACGTACAACCGCAAAGCATTCCGCAAAGTTTACAAGAAGACTTACTGCTTTGGGGGACGCGTGGCCCACTTATTCAAGATTTTCATGGCGCATTAGAGCTATTTCCTGCCGCCAGTTACCAGTATGTTTTATACGGTATGGGCTTTAAGCCCGACTTTACTAAGCAAGCGTATTTGTACTCAAACGATGCGCAAGCAAATCAAATAATTGAACGTAACAGCCAGCTTACACAGCAGATGTTGCAAACGTTGCCGCCTCACCGTGCTTATATTGAGCAGTGGCTTGCGGCTAACCCAGTTTAAGGATGTGTAACTATGGCAATTAGTGAACTATCAAATACTCAGCACCAAGCAATAAAAATTAACCCTAATGCGGGTGTTGAATACGCAAAGACACAGCATTTAGTCAATCTGCGTGCAAACGAAGTAGCAAAAGCGGCCTGCGATTTACCTATTTTTTTAGCGCGTAGCGCACACAACGGCAGCTACACCATTTCGGGTTTAACCAGCTTTAGTGCTCAGCAAAGTTTATTTGTGAGTAACAATCAATGGCAAGCGCTGTACATGCCTGTGTGCATGCAAACCCAGCCGCTTTATTTACTCACTCGTGGGGCAAATAGCAGTGATTACTTTATTGCTATTGATGAGCAAAGCTCAGCCGTTAATACCCAGCAAGGCGAGCTGTTATTTGATGCCAAAGGCAACCCAAGCCTGTATTTAAGTGCGCAGCAAAAGCTACTAGAAAGCGATTTAAAAAATGATTACCAAACGTACCAATTTACCCAAGAAATTGCCCGCTTAGGGCTGATTAAAAACATAGATATTGTTTTGCAGTTTGAACAAGGCGAGGCGCAAACTATTCAAGGTTTGAGCACTGTTGATGAAGATAAACTGCAAACTTTAGACAGCGATACCATTGCCAATTTACACAAACAAGGTTACCTGAGCGTACTTAACAGCATGCTTATTTCGTTGTTTCAGTTAAATGCGTTAGTAAAGCGTCACAACCAGCATCCTGAGCTTATGCCATTAAAGCAAATTAAGTTAGAACTAAGTCGAGATGCACACGCACTGTAAGGTGCAATTTATTAATTAGCCTTTACAGGTTAATACGTTCACATAGACAGACATTGCGTTTAACGCGCTGGAGACACACACATGTCAGACAACATTTTGCAGTTGGTGGTTTTTTTCTTTGTAACCGCTTTAATTGGTGGACTTACATATTGGAAGTGCCGAGGCCAAAACCGTAATAGTGGTGATAATCAAACAAAAGAGTATTTTTTAGCGGGCGGTGGCCTTACTTGGATGTTTGTAGCAGGCTCAATTACGCTCACAAATTTAAGTACCGACCAGCTGGTGGGCATGAATGGCAATCAAATGGCCTTGCTCGTGTGGTGGGAATTGGCGGCTATTTTAGGGCTTATTATTTTAGCCAAAGTATTTATTCCTGTTTATTACAAGTACAACTGTACAACCACCACAGAGCTGTTAGAAAAACGCTACAACAACAAGCATATTCGCGCTGTTATTGGTGGCTTATTCTTTTTAGGTAACGCGCTAATTTACATGCCTGCGGTTATTTATTCTGGTGCGCTATTTATGCAAACCATGTTTAAAGTTGATATTCCGCTAATGTACATAGCGACCGCATTTGCTTTAGTAGGCGCTATTTATGCATTTTTTGGTGGCTTACGTGCGGTTGCCGTATCCGATACCTACAATGGTTTATTAGTGTTAGGTATGGCAATACTGGTCGTATTTTTAGCGCTTAACGCGATTGATTACGACTTTAGCGGTATTCCACAAGAGCGCTTAACATTAATTGGTGATGCTGACTCGCCAATCCCTTGGCCTACGCTTTTAACCGGTATGATCTTTATTCAAATGTATTACTGGGGTACTAACCAAACCATTACCCAGCGTGCAATGGCTGCGCCAAACGTTAAAGAAGCGCAAAAAGGGATATTTGCAGCAGCGGGTATTCGCTTTTTAATTGTACCGGCGATTGTGGTGCTACCGGGTATTATTTCGTACAAACTGTATGGCGACATTGGCGATGCAGCTTATGGCCGAATTGTAGGTGATGTAATGCCTGCATGGTTAACGGGCGTGTTTGCCGCAGCAATGGCGGCGGCAGTGCTTTCTACTTATAACAGCTTATTAAACTCGGCTACGGCACTTTACGTGTGTGATATTCACGAAGCTTACTTTAATAAAGAGCCAAGTGTAGTAAAGCTAAGTGGCTACGTTACGTTGTTACTTACTAGTTTAACGCTTGTGCTTGTGCCAATTTATCAGCAAGCCGACAGCATTATTAACTTACTACAACAGTTAAACGGCTTATTAAGTATGCCTATATTCTCAATTTTTGTAGTGGGCTTATTGTTTAAAAATGTGGATGCGCGTGCAGGTATTGCCGCGGTAATTTTAGGCGTGGTTATGTATGGCATGCTGACGTTTGAAAATTCGCCGCTACATACTGAACTACACTATATTCACTTAATGCCAATTACACTTATTGTATGTGTAGCCTTTGCGTTAATCGTTAATAAAGTAGTGTTTGGTTTAAATGCACAGTGGGCAGGTAAAACACCTGCTATTGAAGATACGCCACCAGTGCACGCACCAAAATAACCAGCAATAAAAAGTTAAGTCACTTTTTATTAGCCAGTTAACACATTACTAAATCGGCCTAAGGTAACTTAGGCCGATTTTTATTTATTCAATTAATCGACACTGTAGATAACACCCATGCGCAATAATACTTAATCATTTTGCGGGGCTAAACGTGTGACTACCTGCGGGGTTTTACAGACTACCCCAGGCTAAAAGCGCACTAAATATAATATTGCTCAAGGTGGTATTAAATTTTTTAACCGCTGTTTAAGTTAATGACTGGTATAGCCAGTAATAATATTGGCTAAATTACACCGTAAACACTATCTAAAAGCAATTTGTATGATATATACTATTATTTTAAAATCACTGACTGCAATTTGATGCAGTAAGCGGCGAGTAAGCACACATATAATGTACTCGCGTATTAAACTCATCTTCATTAAAGAGGACAGGAGAATCATGGCTGATATTAAACCATTCTTTCGATTAGACAGCGCAAACAGCACCGTTATTTTCGACTGCCAGAGCAAAACCCCAGCGTTACTTTATTTTGGTAAGCGCCTATCTGAGCAAACAACTGAAACAATGCTAACTCAGCTTGCGACTCGTCAGGAAGTAAAATGTGCCGTGGTTGAAGAAGCACCTATTTCTCTTTCTCCGCTATTAGGTGAAGGCTTTACAGGCGCGCCAGGGCTAGAGCTGTCAAACGACACCATAGCTTGGTCAGTTGGCCCTGCTCTTCAAGATGTTCGTCAGCCAACCCCTTCTTGCTTAGAGTTTGTAAGTGTTGATGAGCTGCGTGGTATTGAAGTAGTGCACAGCATCACACTTGATAGCAACACCGATGTGCTAAGTGCGCATACTGTATTAACTAATTTAAGTGATGCACCGCTAAGCGTTAATTTTTGCGCCGCACCTACGTTCCAACTACCCGATAGCATGAACAAGCTAGTGAGCTTTGAAGGACGTTGGTCTAACGAATTTCAACGCCAATCGGTTGATTTAGTATTAGGCAGCTTTGTACGCGAAAACCGCAAAGGTAAAACATCGCACGACGTATTCCCTGGTTTATTAGTTCATAGCGAAGGCGCAGGCGAGCAACAAGGCGAGTGTTATGGCTTTCATTTAGGTTGGAGCGGTAACAACAAGCTACGCGCTGAGCTACTACCAGAAGGGCGCCGCTATGTGCAAATGGGTGAGTTATTATTACCGGGCGAGCTAACTCTTGCTAAAGGCCAAACGTATCAAAGCCCAAGTATTTATGGCTCGTTTTCGAGCGATGGCTTTAGTGCACTGTCGCGTAATTTTCATCGTTTTGTTAAAGCTAACTTACTTAGCCAAGCACAGCGCGAAAAAACACGCCCAGTGCATTACAACACGTGGGAAGGTATTTACTTCGATCACGATGTAGACACGCTAAAGCAGCTAGCCGATAAAGTAGCGCCATTAGGGATTGAGCGTTTTGTACTGGACGATGGTTGGTTTAAAGGTCGCCGTGGTGATTATGCAGGCCTAGGTGATTGGACAGTAGACTACGAAATTTACCCAGACGGCCTGTCACCAGTGATTGACCATGTAAATAGCTTAGGCATGGAGTTTGGTATTTGGTTTGAACCTGAAATGGTAAACCCAGATAGTGACTTATACCGCGCTCATCCTGATTGGGTATTAGGCTCAGAAAATAACGAGCAACTTAGCTTTAGAAACCAGCTAGTGCTTGACTTAACGCGCACTGAGGTTGTTGAATACCTATACAAAGCGATTGATGACATTTTAGTTGAATACCCAACAATTAAGTACATTAAATGGGATATGAACCGCGATATAAACCACGCGGGTAACTTCTCAGGCAAGCCTGCGGTGCATCAGCAAACACTGGCACTGTATCGCTTAATTGACCGTATTAAAGCGGCGCATCCTGGCCTTGAAATAGAAAGCTGTTCGTCAGGTGGTGCCCGTGTAGATTATGGTGTGCTTGCACACACAGACCGTGTATGGACGTCAGATTCTAACGATGCACTTGACCGTCTTGAAATTCAACGTGGTTGTTCGTTCTTCTTCCCATCGTCGGTTATGGGCGCACACGTAGGCCCTCGTGATTGTCATATCACAGGTCGTAATGTCAGTATTGAAATGCGTGCTGCGGTTTCTATGTTTGGTCACATGGGTATTGAAATGGACCCACGCGAGCTGACCGATCACGAATACAATGCGCTTAAAGCGGCTATTGCGCTGCACAAAGAGCACCGTGAATTTATTCATGCTGCCGATTTGTATCGCCTCGATAGCGACGATTTATCAATTAACTTTGGTTTAATCGACGAGCAAAAATCAAAAGCGTTATTTGCGTATAACAGTGTACGCGAAACACCGCGTACTGCGCCTAATAAGCTTCGTTTTGTTGGTTTAGATGCAGATACGCAGTACACACTTAATTTAGTGTGGCCTGTTAAATTTGAAGAATACCGACCTTCGTCTATTGCCGCTGTTAACGGGCAAACTTTTACGGGTGAAGCGTTGATGGAATTTGGCCTACAAATGCCAATTTCATTCCCGCAAACATCGCTTATTTTTGAGCTTAACAAAGCTTAAAATATAATAAGCAGTAAAAAGGGAGCTAATTAGCTCCCTTTTTTAATAATGTTTTTTAAGCTATTAGTCGAGTTTAGACTCAATCAGCTCAAGCGCTTCTTCTAAAATGGTTTCTACTGCTTTTTTAGCGCGCTCTGGATTGCGCGATTTAATCGTATCTAAAATATCAGCATGCTTTGCAACGTCGGCCCCTGGCACACCTTTAATGTGGTTGGTGTAACGAATACTTACGCGCAGCGCGGTGCTAATAAATTCAGTGAGCTGTACAAAAAAGCGGTTATTACTAGCTACTAAAATACTGGTATGAAAGGCAATATCGGCTTCAAGCGGATCGTCTAAGCCTTGGTCTGCATCGGCCATGCGGGCAAGTGCGTTGTCTATTTCAGCAAGTTGTTCGGCGCTGGCATTTTCAGCTGCTAGGGCAGCGGCTTGTGGCTCAAGTGCGACACGTACTTGTGTAAACTCTTTTAATAAAGAAAGCGACGGTTTACTGCTTAAAATCCAGCGCAGTACATCTGTGTCAAACATATTCCAGCTGCTTTCTGGCAGTACGCGGATCCCTTGCTTAGGGCGAGAAGATATTAAGCCCTTAGCAGAGAGCATTTTTACAGCTTCGCGTGTTGCACTGCGGCTCACATCGTATTTTACGCATAGGTCAGCTTCTGAGGGCAGGCCTTCGTTAACAGGGTAAACGCCACGCACAATTGCAAAGCCTAAATCATGGGTTAATTGTTGTGTTAAATTTTGACGAGGTTGGCTTTTCATTGAGCGTTATCCGAATGAGTTATTGCTTTATTATATATCATATATCATATTAATGTACGAAAGGATATGTTATAAACTTTGTTAAAGGCAAGTATTTTAACACAGCTGTAACAGTAATCCTCTTTAGCAAATAATTATAAATATTGAGAGGGGCAGTCTGTATTATGGAGAAACGCATTTGAATAATCACGCTCACTATCCCAGTATTTCTGGCAAAGTTGTTTTTATTACCGGGGGCGCTTCAGGCATTGGCCGTGCAATGGTAAAGGCGTTCGCCGCTCAAGCTGCCAAAATTGCCTTTATAGATATTAATAACGAGGCTGCCCAATCTCTTATAGCCTCACTGCCTAACGCCAAATTGTGGTTTAGACAGGTTGATGTAACCGACTCAAATGCTTTGCAGCAATCTTTGGTAGATGCATGTGCTGAACTAGGCGCTATTAATGTACTGGTAAACAATGTAGCCAATGACCGCCGCCAAGCCAGTGAAGACGTTACAGTACAAGATTGGGATCAATGCCTACAAATTAATTTAAATCCGGCGTTTTTTGCCTCGCAAGTCGCTATGTCTTTTATGAAAAGCGAAGGCGCGGGGAGTATTATTAATTTTAGCTCTATCAATGCCATCATGGGGCAGCCACAAATGGCGGGTTACGTAACGGCAAAGGCCGGTTTAATCGGCATGACTAAAGCACTGGCGCGCGATTATGGTGAATTTGGTATTCGGGTGAATGCTATTTTGCCGGGTTGGGTTGCCACCGACCGCCAATTAGCCAGTTGGTTTACCGAGCAAGAGCAAGTGAAGTGGATGGAAGCCATGGCACTTAAAAAGTTAGTAACCCCTGAAGATGTAGCTAATTTAGCACTTTTTTTAGCTGCCGATGAAAGCAGTATGATCACCGGTCAAGGTATTAAAATTGACGGTGGGAGGCTCTAAGTTGCAGCACTTAAACCTTTTTATAGCCGTAGATTGGGGCACGAGTCATTTACGCGCCTATTTATGCAGCGTAAATACCACAGGGCAGTTAACTTTAATTGCTCAGCGCGACGGCCCAGGTGTGATTAGAGATAAACAAAACTTTGAACATACTTTAATTGGTGTCGTTGCACCATGGACCAGCGAATACGGCGTTTTACCTATTTATATGGCAGGGCAAATCACCTCAAGTATTGGCTGGAAAGAAACCCCTTATTTAGCGTGCCCCATAAACCCCGAAAGCCTGCTTAGTGGCGCAATTAATTTTGATTGTGCAGGTAATAAAGTCAGTGCTTTGCCTGGTACAAAATGCACATTACAAAACAATTTATTTGATGTAATGCGCGGCGAAGAGCTGCAAATATTAGGTTTTTTAAAACAAAACCCGGCCTATCAGCTCGGCAACGTACTCATTTGTTTACCCGGTACCCATACTAAATGGGTGCTGTTAAAAGATGGTCAAATTATCTGTTTTAAAACCGCAATGACCGGCGAATTATACGACTTGCTATGTCATCAAAGTGTACTTATTCCTAACGACTGTGAAGCGGGGGAGTTTGATTGGCATGCATTTGAGCAAGGCTGTGAACTCACGTTAGGCAGTGACAGCGGTAATTTGGCGCACGGTATTTTTAGTGTCCGTACGCGCCAGCTTTCAAAAGAGTTAACACCAGTGCAAGCCAAGGCATACTTGTCGGGCGTGCTTATTGGTAGTGATGTACGCGCTGCACGCCATGCCAGTGAGTGGCAATTAGTGAATAATTCTAAAGTGGTGGTTATTGGCACAGAGCAACTAAATACCTGCTTTACCCATGCGTTAAATTGCATTGGTGTGCAATGTTTAGAGTTTGACGTAAAAGAGGCTACGCTAAGTGGTTTTAACTACTTATTTAATAGTAATAAAACCAAGCAAATATAAAAAAGCCCCCAATATTGATTGTGCAATTATTGGGGGCTAGTTCTTAAATTAAGTAAGGGCTAAAGCTGCTGTTAAGCTGTTTTAGCCGCTTGGCTTTGCGTAATATAATGATTAAGCGTTGCCACTTGTGCTTCATTAAAGCGCAGCCCTAGTTTGCTTCTGCGCCATAAAATATTGTAAGCGTTACCCGCCCATTCTTCATTTAGTAAGTAATCAACTTCTGCTGCAAATAAGCCATGACCAAAGTCTTGGCCTAAATCACTGAGCTGGGTTGCACTGCCTAAAATTAGTTTTGCACGAGTCCCGTAGGTACGTACAAAGCGTTTAAGAGTGATTTCTGGTAACCAACTATAAGCCGCTTTAAGCTCATTGGTCAGCGCTTCTACCGAGCTAAAATCGCCACCGGGTAAGGCGCTGTGTTTGGTCCATGCTTCACTCATTTGTGGGTAAAATTCTTCAAGCTTATTCACTGCAGCTTCGGCAAGTTTACGGTAGGTGGTAATTTTGCCACCAAACACACTTAACAGTGGTGTGTGTTTGCCTTCACTTGAAAGCTCTAACTTGTAATCACGCGTTACTTTTTGTGCATTCACTGATTCGTCATCAAGCAGTGGGCGCACACCCGAAAAGGTATGTACTATGTCTTCGCGTTTAATGTGGTTTTTAAAGTAGCTGTTAGTAATATCGATTAAGTAATCGATTTCTTCATCACTAATTTTTACATCTTGCGCTGCGCCTTTGTGTTCAACATCGGTGGTGCCTACTAGCGAGTAGTCATCTTCAAACGGTATAACAAACACAATGCGCTGATCTTTATTTTGTAAAATGTAAGCTTGTTTTTCGTCGTGAATACGCGGCACCACAATATGGCTGCCTTTAACAAGGCGAATATTTTGTGGCGATTTTTCTATCAGTGCTTCGTCAAATAATTTTGCAACCCACGGGCCTGCTGCATTAACAATACCTTTGGCTTTAATAGTCTGTTGTGCCTTAGTTTGTTGTTGCTCAAGCGTTACCTGCCATTGGTTATCGATGCGTTTTGCACTTACACACTTGGTTTGCGTAGCAATGGTTGCGCCTTTGTTTTGGGCAGCTAAGGCGTTTAAAATTACCAAACGTGAATCATCAACCCAGCCATCTGAGTATTCAAACCCTTTGGTAATTGAAGGTTCTAATACGCTGTTTTCACCAAACTTAATGCCACGCGAGCCAGCCAGTGTTTCGCGCTTAGCTAGGTTGTCGTACATAAATAAGCCAATGCGGATCATCCATGCAGGGCGTAGGTGCGATTGGTGCGGTAGCCTAAAGGTAAGCGGCCACATAATATGCGGGGCATTTTTAAGCAGCACTTCGCGCTCAGCCAAGGCTTCTTTTACTAATCTAAATTCGTAATGTTCAAGGTAGCGTAAACCGCCGTGGATCAGCTTAGAACTATTTGAAGACGTTGCACTGGCAAGGTCTGATTGTTCACACAATAGAACTTTTAATCCTCTGCCTGCTGCATCAGCTGCTATTCCAGTGCCGTTTACACCGCCACCGACGACGAGTAGGTCGTATTCGTTATCTGCTAATTCCACCGAGCTAACCTTTTTATTTGTAATATAAATAAGACATATAACATCATAAAGCTGCGGCTCTTATTTGACAATAGATAACCGCGCTTTTTGCTTGTTAATTTTTAATCCTGATCTTTTTAAAACATACAGCGTACAACGCGCCATTTAAACGCTGTTGCCGGTGTTTTGTAAGCCGCTAATTTTAATTAGCGGCTGGGCGTATTACGCTTGTTTGCTATCGTCACTAGAGAGACAAACTTGCGCTACACAGTGCTGCCACTTTGCGTATAAATCGTTACGTTCGTCAGCGCTCATTGTTGGCTCAAAGCGACGGTCGCAGGTCCACATTTTTGCTAATTGCTCAGTTGACTCATACACACCGGTTTGTAAGCCTGCTAAGTATGCTACGCCTAAAGAGGTGGTTTCGGTCACTGTTGGGCGCTCTACCGTTGCGCCTAAAATGTTTGATAAAAAGGTCAGTACCCAGTTATTTTTAACCATACCGCCATCTACCCGTAACACGCTTGGGCGTAAGCCATCACGTTCCATTGCTTTTTGTAAGTCTTTGGTTTGATACCCAACCGATTGCAGCGCAGCAGCAACAATGGTGCTAATGCCAGAGTCGCGGGTTAAGCCTAAAATAGCGCCACGTGCATTAGGGTCCCAGTAGGGCGCGCCTAAACCTGTAAACGAAGGCACTAAAAATACCCCATGATCAAGCGGTACATCTTTTACTAACGATTCGCTCTCTCCGGCATGGCTTAATAGTTTTAAGCCTTCAACAATCCACTGCATCGTGGCGCCTGCCATAAAAATGCTGCCTTCAATGGCATATGTTGGTTTGCCATTTAGCCTATAAGCCACCGTGGTTAGTAAGCGGTTTTCTGAGGTAAGCGCTTTTTCGCCGGTATTCAGCATTAAAAAACAGCCCGTACCGTAAGTACTTTTTGCCATGCCTTGTTCAAAACATGCGTGGCCAACAAGGGCTGCTTGCTGATCGCCGGCAATACCACATACGCGTATAGGTGCACCAAAAATATCGTCGCTGGTTGAGCCAAATTCGTCGGCTGAGTCCATCACTTGGGGCAGCATAGATTCAGGAATTTCGAATAAATCGAGTAGTTCTTGATCCCATTGCTGAGTATGAATATTAAATAACATAGTGCGTGATGCATTGGTGGCGTCGGTGCGGTGCTCTTTACCACCGGTTAACTGCCATAGTAAGTAAGTATCAACGGTACCAAACGCCAGTTCACCTGCAAGGGCTTGTTCGCGTGCGCCTTCAACGTTGTCTAAAATCCAGCGTACTTTAGTGGCCGAAAAATACGGGTCTAGCAGTAAGCCGGTTTTATCGCTTATGGTTTGGCAAAGCTCGTCAGTGCTTAGGCTTTCGCAGTAATCGCTGGTGCGGCGATCTTGCCACACAATGGCGTTATAAATAGGTTTGCCGGTTTTTTTGTTCCACACTAAAGTGGTTTCACGTTGGTTGGTGATACCAATGGCAATAATTTCTTCAGGCTTAACGTTTTTATCTGCTAATACTTCGCGGCTGGTACTTAGCACGGTTTGCCAAATATCGTTAGGGTCGTGTTCTACCCAACCATTTTGCGGAAAATGCTGCGAAAATTCTTGTTGTGCTGAGCCAAAAACGTCTGCATCTTTTGTAAACAAGATGGCCCGAGAGCTTGTGGTTCCTTGATCAATTGAGAGTATGTATTTTGACATGATATTTGTGTTATTTATCTTATCTTATATATGACTAGATTGCCTTTAACTTACATTAATGGCAATGATTTTTTCTTAAAATAGCCGTTTAAAAAATAAGCACGCTGTTTTTATTTGCTAACTCTTTTAAATAACAGGTGTTTTATAGCAGCATTATTTTAAGTGCGTATGCGGCTAAATATAAAAATAGCCGCCAAAGTTTGTGTTACTTGGTGCGCGGTTTAGCTTGTTGCCAATCCATACCAGTAGAAAAACGATTATCAAACCCATGCCATGCTGGTAGTGGCTTACCATTAACCACAGCTTGGTCGCCATTTTGTGGTAAGTCTAGGTATTCACATTGGCTGGTAATGCCTTTTACGTGGCAGTCCATCATAGCAAGTACAAAGTGTTTGTTGGTCTCGTTTAGGGTGCGCATTGACCACGATGGCTCGTAGTAATGGCCTATATCTAATTCGCTGCTACGTTTGGCAATAGCAGGAGCAGGGTGCGGCGCAATATTATGGCGCGCATTTTTGTAAGTAAGCAGGTACTTGTCGGGGCTGCCCGTTTGGTTATATAGGTTTTTAATGCCTTCATAACCGGATATATCATCTAAGCTACCCGCTACATAAAGCGAAGGCACTTTAATGTTTTGCATAGCACTGGCATTAAATAAGTTATGTTGCCCGCCCCAAGGCGCAAAGGCCACCATGGCTTTAATGCGTGTATCTACTTGTGGGTTTTTATATTGCCCACCCGCACAGCTATTAAGTAATTGCTGCACTTGTTTAATTTGCGCCGAATCTTTTATACCGGTAAACATTGCAGTGGTTTGCTCGTTAAAGTCATAACAGCCACCAATTGTATTAACCGCGCCAAAACCACCCATAGAGTAACCAATTATGCCTGCGCTTTTGTTATCTACTTGCTTGCTGGCAAAGTTGTTTTGTTCGTTAAAGTAGTTAAGTACAAATTGTTGATCGCGTGATCGGTTTATAAGGGTACTAAAAAAGCCCGAAAACGGCGCATTTTTAAAATCAACATCTGCATTGGTTGAGTCGGTATGATCTATGGCTGCCACAATGTACCCATGCGATGCTAAATGTTCGCCCAAGTAATACATAATTGTACGATAGCCGGTATAACCGTGTGAGAGCACAATAACAGGGTAGTGCTCTTTGTTATTAATGGCTACATCTTGCATGGCATCGGCTTGTAAGGTAAACGCTTTACCTGTACGGGTTATGTCGCTGTAGCTGGTTAAGGGTACGTTTGCACTGTCTGCTGCTGGGTACCACACTTCTACTTTTAAAGGGCGATCTTTTTCCCCTTGGGTTGCAGGGTCAAACTGCGCGGGATTTATTAAATCAAGCGTTTGTACGCCAACGCTGTAACTACCTTTAGCAGCAAGTTCAGGAAGTACTTCGCTGGTTAAAGGTGGGTAGAGTTGCTCTGGCGTTGTTTGATCTGCAAAAACAGTACTTGCTGTTAAGCAGCCCGTTGCTAGCAGCAAGGCTTTTGAAAGCGCCTTTAACGTGTGTGTGGTTGTCATTGTGTATCCTTGTTGTGTGTATTTTTTATTATTAATCTAGCTCATGGGCTTCAACGCTATCGCTGTATTTAAGCTGCCACTGCGCACGAAGCGTATCCATTATGTGCATTACCCGCAGGCTTGTGCTGAGCGGTAATACATTGCTTTGTGTTTGTTGTTGTAAAATACATTCGCTAACGTGAGCAATTTCAAATTTAAAGTTTTCATCGTCATTAAAGCTAAAATCAAACTGCTGCATTTGCTGGGCGTTTAAATGAAGCTCTAGCGACTGTGCACCAACAAATTCAGCAATGCGAATATACCCGTGCTCCCCTAAAATACAGGCTTCGGTAGGGCCATTTTGTTGTAACGCGCTACTAAGCTGCGCAAATTGCCCTTGGCCGTAATTTATAAGGGTTACACTGCGCTCATCTACGCCGGTCGTGCTTTTATGTACTAATGATTTAATTTGTTCAGGGGCTTTATTAAATACCACATCGGCAATTGATATAGGGTAAATACCTAAATCAAGCAATGCGCCACCTGCGGTCGCTGGGTTCATTAAACGGTGTGAGTCAGCAAAGTTGCCCGCAAGGCTAAAGTTGGCATTAACACTGTGTACTTTACCTATTACGCCCTCGCTTAATAACTGCTGCAGTTTTACTATGGCAGGTAAAAAGCGCATCCATACACCTTCCATTAAAAAGCAGTTTTGTTGCTCGGCTAACTGGCTAAGGGTTATGAGTTGCTGTGCATTAACAGTAATGGGCTTTTCGCTGAGTACATGCTTATCGTGCACTAAGCATTGCGCAATAGTTTTAAAGTGTTGCTCGTGGGTATTAGCAATATATATGGCGTCAATGTGTGGGCATTGCATAAGGGCTTGGTAGCTCTCATAGCCTTTAACTGAATAGTGTGTGGCAAATTCTTTTGCGCGTTGCTCGCTGGTCGATGCAGCGCCAATAAGCTGTGCATTAGCGCAATGCGCAATGCTTTTAGCAAAGGTGTGAGCAATATTGCCACACCCAATAATACCCCAATTAACCTTTGCCATGCTTATTCCTTAATGATGTTTAAAAAGACGTAATTTGTAATCCTGAACCTGCTGAACATACGTAAATGTCGGCATTTAAATTAAAACGTTCAAAGTAGTGCTGCTCAACCGCTGCTTTGATAAGTGGTACTTCTGCATCACGGCATAAACACACAATCGCACCGCCAAAACCGCCACCGGTCATACGTACTGCACCGCGTTCGCCCATCGCTTCTTTACAAATTTCTACTAGGCCGTCGGTTGCTGGTACGGTTACTTCAAAGTAATGCTTAAGCGATTGGTGCGATGCCGCCATTAGCTCGCGCAGCGTATCAATGTCGTTATTTTGCAGCGCTTTAGTTGCTGCAATTACACGCTCGTTTTCGCTAATTACATGGTGTGCACGTTTGTATTCGTTTTCGCTTAGTGCATCTTTAGTTGCTTCAAGCGTGTCCATGGTGGCTTTACGAAGCGTGGCTACATTCATTTTTGCAGCTGCTTGCTCACAGTCAACACGACGTTGGTTGTACTCGCTATCTACCAATTTACGTGGGTAGTTAGAGTTAACAATAACAATGTTTAAATCATCGGGTACTTTTACTGATTCAGTCGCTAGATTTTCACAGTCAATTAAAAGCGCATGGCCGTTTTCGCCTTTTGCCGAAATAAGCTGATCCATAATGCCCGATTGGCAATGCATAAAGTCGTTTTCGGCTTCTTGACCTAGTAAGGCAATTTTTTCTTCGCTTAAGCCAAGCTGTGCAATATGGTTAAACATACCACCAATGGCCACTTCTAATGCCGCCGATGAAGATAAGCCACTGCCTTGCGGTAAGTTACTGTCAATAAGTAAATCGGCGCCGCGTAAAGTATGGCCCGCGCGCTTTAGTACAAATGACACGGCACGTATATAGTTACCCCATTGCGATTGCCCTTCGCTGATGTCTTCATCAACACTAAAGCTGTCTTTTTCGCCTGGGTAATTTAACGAATGCACAGTAATGATGTTGTCGTCACGCTCTTTAAACATAACTTGAGTACGAAACTCTAACGAGCACGGGAATACAAAGCCGTCGTTGTAATCGGTAAATTCGCCAATTAGGTTTACACGCCCAGGTGCTGCAGCAATACCTTGAGCAGGCGCACCGTACAGTGATAAAAAGTGTTGTTGAAAATCGTTAAGCGTCATCTGTGTGTCCTGCTGTTTTTTTGTAGTGTGTGGTACTGGCTGCTTGTAAAATAGAGGCAGCTGTTTCTGCGCTTAAATCGCGCTGGCTTTCGCCTAACATTTCGTAGCCAACCATGTGTTTTTTAACGGTGGCAGAGCGAAGTAGCGGCGGGTAAAAATGGGCATGTAAGCGCCAATGTTGCTCATCTGAGCCACGATTAGCCGGTGCATTGTGCCATCCCATAGAATACGGGAAGCTACAATTAAATACGTTGTCGTATTTAGTGGTTAATACTTTAAGCGCTTGTGCTAAGGCGTCTGTTTGCGCATCGTTTAGCTGGCTAAAGTTTTGAATGTTATCTTTAGTTACAAGCAGTGTTTCAAACGGCCATGCTGCCCAAAATGGCACCACCACAAGCCAGTGCTCGTTTTCAAATACGACGCGGGTTTTATCTGCTTGCTCTTTTTGCACATAATCGGCAAGCATCGCACTGCCATGCTTTTTATAATAAGCAAGCTGCTGGGTGTCTTCGGCTTCTATTTCGGTTGATAAGTGCGAATGCGCCCATACTTGGCCATGTGGATGAGGTTGCGAGCAACCCATGATCTCGCCTTTATTTTCAAATACCTGAACACATTCATAGTGTTGTGCAAGTTCTGTGTAGTTGTCTTTCCAGGTTTTTACTACTTCGTGCAGGGCATCGTGCTCAAGCTCTGGCAGTGTTTTGTTATGCTCTGGTGAAAAACAAATCACACGGCATTCGCCGCTTGCTTCATCAGCAATAAATAAATCGCTGTCTGAGTCCAAGCTTTGCGATTGCTCGCTCTCATTAGGGGTAAGTGCGCCAAAGTCATTTCTAAATACATGGGTGTATTTGTAATCTGGGTTGCTGTCGCCATTTGCACGGGTGTTGCTTGGGCAAAGTGGGCAGCTTTCATCGTGTTTTGGTAGTACGCTTTCGTTTACTGCTTCTGTAGCGCCTAACCACGGGCGGTTATTACGATGCGGTGATACTAATACCCAGCGTCCCGTTAGCGGGTTTTTACGTCTGTGAGTACTTTCTAATAAAGCCATGTTAACTCTCCAACCCACTTGGGTAATTAGTTTGCCAGCGCCATGTGTCGTTAGTCATGTCGCTCAGTGTTAGTTCTGCGTGCCAGTTAAGGGTGGTTTGCGCTTTTGTGGCATCGGCGTAATTACAGGCAATATCGCCTGCTCGGCGCGGTGCACTTTTATAAGGAATATCTTTATTGGCTGATGCGCTAAATGCTTTGATCATATCAAGCACCGAATACCCTTGGCCTGTGCCTAAGTTGTAAGCATGAAAGGCGGTATCTGTTTTGTGTTGCATAAAGGCCGCTACATGGCCTTTAGCTAAATCTAAAACGTGAATATAGTCGCGCACGCCGGTGCCATCTTTGGTGTCGTAGTCGTCACCAAAAATATTCACCACTTCGCGTTTACCTACCGCAGTTTGAGCAATAAATGGCATTAAGTTATTTGGGATACCATTTGGGCTTTCGCCTAATAAGCCGCTTGGGTGCGCACCAACAGGGTTAAAGTAGCGAAGAGCAATGCCCATAAATTGGCTGTTGGCATTACATACGTCTTGTATGGCTTGCTCAACCATCACTTTGGTCCAACCGTATGGGTTAGTAGCGCGTATAGGGTGTTTTTCATCAATAGGTAGGTAGTCTGGCTCGCCGTACACAGTGGCCGATGAGCTAAATATAATATGGTTAACGCCTACCTCTTGCATGTTTTGTAGCATGCTTAATGTGCCCGACACATTGTTTTGGTAATAACGCAGTGGTTGCTCGGTTGATTCACCTACCGCTTTAAGTGCTGCAAAGTGAAATACAGCCTCAGCTTGGGTGTGTTTAAGCGCAAGTTTAAACTGCTGCTCGTCTTGAATGTCACCTAAAATAAACTCAAAACGGGTGCCGGTAATTTTTTCGAGTTGATCAAGCACACGGGGGCTTGCGTTAGATAAGTTGTCGTAAATAACTGGGGTAATGCCTGCCTCATGAAGGGCAATACATGTGTGGCTACCTATATAACCCATACCGCCTGTAACTAAAACTTTCATGTGTTTTCTCGAAAAGTGTATTTATATGATAAATACTACTATTAAGGTAATTTAAAAACAATAGCTATGATTGCCCGTTATTTCAAATAAAAGCTTAAAATTCACCCAAGCAAAGGCACAATGGCTATACCTACTTAATAAGGGCGCAAAGGTTTATCAATTAATTCTATAAACTGATTCTACTGAGCCACTAATTATTAGTCGCTAAAAGTGGTGGTACTATTAATAAATAGCAGTGAGCTAATGCGTGTGTAATTTGTCGTTAATGCAATGGCCAAAGTCTTAATACAAAAAGGAACGTTCAACATGAAAAAAACAATTTTATTAACCGGTGCCACCGACGGTATTGGCCTAGAGACCGCAAAAATGTTGTTAGCGCAAGGGCATACTGTATTATTACATGGCCGCAACCAGGACAAGTTAAATACTGTACAAGCAAGCTTAAACGCTGATTACCCGCAAGCAAGCACAGCCACCTACATTGCCGATTTAAGCGATATGGCGCAAGTAAACACCTTGGCTCAGTCAGTGTTAGCCGACTTACAAAACGCGAATAAAATACTTGATGTAGTTATTAATAACGCCGGTGTTTATAAATTGGCAAATATCACTACTGTAAATGGGCTAGATGCACGGTTTGCAGTTAATACGTTAGCGCCTTATTTACTTACTAAAGAGTTACTGCCTGTAATGAACACGCAATCACGTGTGGTTAACGTGTCATCGGCTGCACAAACCAGCGTTAACTTTGACTCGTTAGTGGGCAAAAAGCCGCTATCAGATAGCGCAGCCTACGCGCAAAGCAAATTGGCTATTACTATGTGGTCGCGTCATTTAGGTTTAGCACTTAAAGGCAGCGGGCCGTTAGTCGTTGCGGTAAACCCTAAGTCGTTACTAGGTAGTAAAATGGTAAAAGATGCTTACGGGCTTGCTGGTGGCGACTTAAAACTAGGCGCTGATATTTTTTGCCGCGCCGCATTAAGTGACGAATTTAAAGATGCCACTGGCCTTTATTTCGATAACGATGCAGAGCGCTTTGCACCGCCACATCCAGATGCGCTCAACCCTACTAAAAATCAGCAGTTAGTTGATACGTTAGATAGCTTGCTTGCTCAGCTAAATGCTGATAGCTAGTAGCAAATTAACGCGAAAAAATTCACACATGCTTTATAAAGCCTAGTTGTTTTTTATAAAGCCGATATGTGCTTTAAATGTTTTACCCTTTGTTGATCGTCAAAGAGTTCACCTAACGGTGAACTCTTTTTTTTGTGTGCAACATTACTCTTGTTGTAAACGCTCGTACAACCAATCTTTTAATTCTGAACGCTCATGTTTTAGTTGATTCATTTGCTCATCGCTAATGGGCGCATCTTTAAGCTCTAAAACACGAATCTCTTTATCTAGCTTGTCGTATTTATCTGCCTTTTTAGCAAATTCTGTGTCGCTTTTATTTAGCTCTGCAATGGTATTTAGGTACTGTGGAAAGTCATTGGTAAGTGAGTGGTCTTCGCCTAACATATTCGCTCCTTAGTAGGATAAATGAGTTACTTAAGTGAATTACTACCTTTTCATATATTACTCTGGGGCTTAGACAATAATAAATCAACCATAGCTAGCTTAAATTGATATAGCGCAGCGACTGGGTAGCATTTTGTTTAATGGCTACTTTTAAACTGTGATGGAGTGATTTTTAAACTCTATTATAAATATTATTTTGAAACTGATTGTATGTTTAGCCTTATTATCATTTGTAAAGGGTGTGTCTACAATGAAGCTTCATTACACAATTACTTATCAACAGATAACAGAGGCAATACCCATGAAAGCAATGACAATTAATAATTTTGGTGGCACTGAAGAGTTTGTAGCAGCTGAGGTTGCAAAACCACAAGTAACAGCAGGTAATGTGTTAGTTCGTATTGCCGCAACAAGCGTAAATACAATTGATATGATGATTCGTCAAATGGGTGCTGACTTACCCTTTGCTCCAAAACTACCGGGCATTTTAGGGATGGACTTTGCAGGCACCGTTGAAGCTGTTGGCGAAGGTGTAACAGAATTTGCAGTAGGCGATGAAGTATATGGTTGTGCTGGTGGACTAGGCGATTTACCAGGTGCACTTGCTGAGTTTATTCTTGCTGATAAGCGCTTAATTGCTCACAAACCTAAAAACCTAAGCATGAAAGAAGCAGCCGCTATTCCACTTGTAGGTATTACAGCACTTGAAGGCTTAACACGTGCAAGTGTAAGTGCAGGCCAAAAAGTATTAGTACACGGCGGCGCAGGTGGTGTAGGCCATTTAGCAGTACAACTAGCTAAGCATTTTGGCGCTGATGTTTACTCAACTGGCGGTAACGCAGAGCAACTAGCACTAATAGAAAGCTTTGGCGCTACAGGCATTAACTTTAAAGACGAAACCGTAGAGCAATACGTTGAAAAGCACACAAATAATATTGGCTTTGACATGGTATTTGACACAGTAGGTGGTGGTAACCTGACTAACTCATTTGCTGCAGCAAAGCTAAATGCACAGGTATCTACAACGCTTTCTTTATTAGAAGTAGATTTAAGCCCAGTACACTTTAAAGGGTTATCGTTAAACGTAATCTTTATGCTTATTCCAATGATCCACGACTTTAACCGTCAAGACCACGGCGACAAACTGACTAAACTTGCACAAATTGTTGAAGCAGGTGGTATGCGCCCAGTACTTGATGAGCAAGACTTTAGTTTAGAAGAAGCTGCTAAAGCGCATGACCGCTTAGCAAGTGGCCAAGCTATGGGTAAAGTTGTTATTTCTGTACAATAAATTATACCAATCCGCATAATTAAGTGAGCTATTTTGAGGATGGAAAAGCGTGTTGATAGCAAGGCAAAAAATTCGCTATTTAGTTGCTCTAAATGAGAATTTTTTAACGTAGATAGCGACACGTTTAGCCCCTAAAAATGATTAAGTATTATTGCGGATTGGTATCATTACGGTCGGCATCCTCGCCGGCCTCTTTCTTTTTTACGCCCGCCTGATTAACGTTTGTACACCCTTTTTTATAACCAAATATAAACAATAGTGCTTTTATTAATCGTATATAATTACGTTTTAAAATGAGTTGTTAATATTTTAGGGTCAGAGCAAGCGTTTATATGAAAATATTCACTAATAAATTTGCCAGTAAAGCTAAGCAGTTTTATATCGGTATTGTGCTGGTAGGCTGTGTACTGTCTGCGATGGTTTATTATCAGGCAGAAACCATTAAGCGCACCTCATCGACCTTAATGGAACAACAAATTCCGGCGCTACGCGATATTCGATTAATCGAAACCTACCTAGTAAAGCAAGAGCGCTTATTATATGAGTATTACGCAACGAGTAAGCGTGAACTTTATTTAATCGACTTTTTAGAAAACCATGTACGTATACTTGCGCTAATAAAAAACCTAGATCAAAACCACAGCACATTAGCGCTAGAAAGCAGCTTAAGTGATGAGTTTAAAAGTGGTTTAGACTTAGCACTTAAATTACACGAAAACTTATCAAGCAGCAGCACTAGTTGGGATTTAGCCAGAGAGCAACTAGAGCAACTCACCGAACTGCAAGCCCAAGTGATGGGGCACTTAACAAATGCAGAAACGGTTATTTCAAATGCGGTTGATAGCGGCTACAAAGACACCGAAAGCAACCTGCACACCACAGTCAATATTGTGTTTTTGTTTACGTTTGCCATAGTGCTGGTAAGCATTTATACAGGGCGTTACGCATCTAAATTTATAAAGCTTAGTGCCCGTAACGAACGTTTAGCGCTATTTCCAACGCGCAACCCTAACCCAATTGTGAGTTTAAGCGCCAATCTTGAGCTTAACTACTGTAACCCTGCCGCTATTGCTATGCATAAAGCGTATGTAAGCGATAAACACAGTACGCCCATTGCATTACTAAGCCCTAATATAAAGCAGCAACTAATAGACACTAAGCAGTCGGCTAGTCATGTTGAGCGTTTTTATACACAGCTAGATAACCATTACCTCACTTACCAAATACATTGGCTGCAAGAAATAGATGCCTTTGATATACACATACGCGATGTAACAGAGCAATTTGAGGCAGAGCGCTCATTAGAGTATTTAGCCTTTCATCACCCGTATTCAAAGTTGCCTAACCAAGCCAGTTTAGAAACATACACCAATGAGCTAATTTCGCTTGAGCAGCTTTTTAGTTTAATGCTGATTGATGTAAGCCACTTTAAGCTATTGCTTGAGCAATATGGCTTATCGGGGGCTAACGAGTGTATAAATGCCTTTGCTATGCACTTATCGCGCAGTGCTAATAAATTTTCTCAGCAGTTAAAAAGCAAAAACAAACTGACCTTCTACCACATTGCCGATGCTAACTTTGTGGTTATTTATACCGAGCAAGATTGCTCAACAACCCTAGATGACTTACTCAAAGGCGTACAAAGCCGTTTAAGCCAAGCTATTAGCACACCGTACGGTGAAATGCGTATGAGCTTTAACTGCGGTGTAACACGCTACCCAACCAGTAATGACTATAAAACGCTGCTACTGCACGCCAATATTGCCTTAGAAGAGGCGGTGAAACGTAATATTCCCTACGCTCATTTTGATACCGAAAGCGGAGTTAAGCACGCCCAGCAGCTGCATATTGCTCGGCGCCTTGATACCGCCATTGAAAAGCAGCAGTTTGAGCTTTATTTTCAGCCTAAAATGCACCTTAAATCGCAAACTATAAACAGCTGCGAATGTTTAATTAGGTGGTTTGATGATGGGAAGTTTGTCTCTCCGGCGCAGTTTATTCCTATTGCCGAGCACAGCGGGTTTATATTGCCATTAGGCGAATGGATACTTGATAGTGCCTTTGCCCAAGCTAAAAAATGGCATCAGCAAAACTTAAATATCCGCTTGGCTATTAATATATCGGCAAGGCAATTTACACAGCAAGACTTTGTGCAAAGCATAAAACAGCGGTTGGCGCACTTTAACGTGCCCGCACATTTAATTGAGCTAGAAATTACCGAAACCGCCATTATGGACGATGAAGAGTTTGGTATTTCAGTACTGCAGGCGCTGAGTGCACTGGGTATTAGCTTATCAATTGATGACTTTGGTACGGGCTATTCGTCGCTGGGTTACTTACAGCGTTTTCCGGTTAATAAATTAAAAATAGATCAGTCGTTTGTGCGCAATATGGCCACTGACACACGGGATCAGGCTTTAGTACTGAGTATTTGCCAATTAGCTAAAAACTTAGGGCTCGATATTATCGCCGAAGGCGTAGAAGAGTATGCCCAACTTGAAAAACTAAAAGAGTATAACTGCGACCTAATTCAAGGGTACTTGTTAAGCCGGCCAATACCAGCAAACGAATTTGAAGCATTTTTAGCTAAAGGCGTAAGTTTTTAAGGCGTTTTGCTAATGTATGTTGGGTAATTATTAGTGATAGAATGGCTCTATAAAAGCTTCTATCGCTCATTTTACAAGCCACACATGTGAGCAAAGAGCACTACATTATTAAATAAGGTCGTTGTGTAATGCTGTTGATGATCGACAACTACGATTCGTTTACTTATAACCTAGTACAATACTTTCAGCGCTTAAACCAAGAGGTGCTGGTAAAGCGTAATGACGAAATATCTGTTGCGCAAATTAAGCAACTTAACCCCAAGCATATTGTTATTTCTCCGGGGCCTTGTACGCCAAACGAAGCGGGTGTGTCACTCAATGTCGTTGAGCAGCTAAAAGGCATTTACCCTATTTTGGGTATTTGCTTAGGGCATCAAACTATAGCGCAAGCGCTAGGGGGCAAGGTTATACGTGCTAAGCAAGTCATGCATGGTAAAACCTCACCTATTGTTCATAATAATAAGGGGGTATTTACCGGTTTAGAAAACCCGCTTACTGTGTGTCGTTATCACTCGCTGGTGGTAGAAAAACACAGTTTACCGAGTGAATTAGCCATTACCGCATGGAGCCAAACCGAGCAAGGTGAGTTTGACGAAATTATGGGGCTACTTCACACAGAGCTTGCTCTTGAAGGTGTGCAATTTCATCCCGAGGCTATTTTAACAACTCAAGGGCTCGAATTGCTTGCTAACTTTTTATCTCGCTTCTAACCTTACAGTAACCACCGAATGGTAAGACTTATACTGAATGGACTTTATGACTGAACTTGCGTCGCAAAAGCGAATAGCCTCAATGCTTGACCAGCGTGCTCACGACTTGCTGCTTGGCCATAGTTTTGCACATCAACAAATTGGCTTTATTCATACGCTGGAAATTGATTATGGCGAACCAATGAAGCAACGCACTTTATTAGAAGTAGAAGTTGCCGCACAGCATAAACGCCAGCAAAGTAGCACCGCGCATCATAAGTACCGAGCACAAGCGAGCAAACAACTCCATAAAGTAATAGAAACAGCCATATTTAAGCAATTAGAAGATATGGATGCTGTTATTCAAAACACCATAGGCATAGAAGATAACGTTGCTACCATGCTAGATATACTGGCGGTTAAGTCGGCAAGTGTTGGGCGTTTAGAGCCATTGGTAAATGATTCTAGTTGGCTTGGCCGCGAATTAGTGTCATTGGTAAACCTGCCTTACTACCGAAAGCAGCGCAGCAAAAGTACCTCAGTTAAAGTAGACAGCCCCGCACTTGCACTGCGCTATATTGGCCTTGATAACTTACAATTGGTAATTCCTACTTTTGCTATGCGCCATTGGATGCCACACAGCACAGAGCCATTTCCATTATTAAAGCGCCGCCTGCGCGATGCCGCCATGGCCAATGCAATTGCGGCGCAAAAAATTGCAGAGCTTAACGATGTAAACCCTGTACATGCGTTTACACTGGGCATGCTTATAGATGTTGGGCGTATTGCCTTAGTACGCTTGTACTTAAAAACCTTTGAACAGGTATGGCAACGCAAAGTGCAAATAGCACGTGAAGCACAGCAAAAAGATTTACACACGGCATTGTTGGAGCTAAAGCCAGATCCCTTATTTTTAACCACGTTGTTAAGTAATAAGTCGCTTGAGTTAAGTGCTAAAGTTATTCGAAAAATGGCTTTTAAGTTTTTGCCGTTTAATCATGTTATGGCGCAACTTGTTCATGGTATTGAGCAAAGTAGTGATGTTTTCCCTATGAGTGAAGTAATGCTTAAAGCGCGATGCTATTCGCAGTATTTAAACCTAAAACAGCACCAACTTATTGAACAAGATGAAATGCAGGCATGGTTTTCGTATCATCAATTCACTAAAAATGAGCTAAAAGCTCTCGAAACAAGCAATTTTACCAACCTTGCTATTCAAATTGACTAAAAAGCAGCTTACTCGCCGGTCCTTATATCGGTAATTTGCCGCTGATGGCGGCAAATTTTCATTAACTATTGAATTTTTTGTTAATTTTTTTGCGACTATTCATTCATTAACATCTCCCCAAGCACACCTCGCTTTAAGCACTTAATGTAAGGCGCGACTCACTGCGCAGGCGCATAAGTATTAAAAAATGGCATTTATTTTCTATGCAGATAGTTATTCACTATCTATGAAATAATATCCCAAGGCCTTTATTTTAAAGGCCTGCATGAAAGTTTTTAACGAGACAGCACCACAAATATCTGAAATAATGAGCGCCTGAAAATTGAACCACAAGGCAGTTTTACGCTCAACCTTTTGCTATTTAGTGCGTAAATATCTTGGTTACATTTATAACCAAACACCTATTTTGATGTTTTGTGTTGCTCACAATTAAGAGGAAAAAAAATGACAGTCAATCGCGAATTATTTGATCACGTAATGGTTCCTAACTACGCGCCTTCAAGCGTTATTCCTGTTCGAGGCGAAGGCTCTCGCGTATGGGATCAACAAGGTAAAGAATTTATCGACTTTGCCGGTGGTATTGCTGTTAACTGTCTTGGCCATTGCCATCCTGCATTAGTAGGTGCATTAAAAGAGCAAGGCGAAAAAATTTGGCACCTATCAAACGTAATGACTAACGAGCCTGCGCTGCGTTTAGCTAAAAAAATGGTCGATGCGACCTTTGCTGAAAAAGTTTACTTTGCAAACTCAGGCGCAGAAGCAAACGAAGCAGCACTTAAATTAGCTCGTCGTTTTGCACTTGATAAATTTGGTGCTGAAAAATCACAAATTATCTCATTTAACAAAGGCTTTCACGGTCGTACGTTCTTTACCGTAACCGTAGGCGGGCAAGCTGCATACTCAGATGGTTTTGGTCCTAAGCCAGGCGACATCGTACATTGTGATTACAATGACCTAGCTGCATTTGAAGCGCTAATTAGCGACAAAACATGTGCCGTAATGATGGAGCCACTGCAAGGTGAGGGCGGTATTATTTCGCCAACTGACGAATTTGCACAAGGCGTTCGTGAGCTATGTACTAAACACAATGCACTACTTATTTTTGATGAAGTACAAACAGGTGTTGGCCGTACTGGTGAGCTATACGCATACCAAGGTCTAAACGTAGTGCCTGATATTTTAACGTCAGCTAAAGCACTTGGCGGCGGTTTCCCTATTGGCGCTATGCTAACTACTACTGAGATTGCACAGCACTTAAAAGTAGGGACTCATGGTTCTACTTACGGTGGTAACCCTCTGGCGTGTGCAGTAGCTGAAGCCGCATTTGATACTGTAAATACCCCTGAAGTACTGGCGGGCGTAAAAGAAAAAGCAGCATTATTTAACGAGCTTCTTAACGCGGTAAACGAAAAATACAACGTGTTTAGCGAAATTCGTGGCCAAGGTTTATTAATTGGTGCAGCCGTTAACGAGCAATACAAAGGCCGTGCTAAAGAGTTTTTAGTAGCAGCTACCGAGCAAGGGCTTATGTCGCTTGTAGCGGGTGCTGATGTAGTACGCTTTACGCCATCGTTAGTAATCACCGAAGCGGATATTCGCGAAGGTATGGCGCGTTTTGAAAAAGCAGTAGCAAGCGTAGTAAACGCTTAAGCGCGTTAAACCACCTTATTAAGGGCAAGCCTGCTTGCCCTGCATATTCTATTTACCGTTATTGATAAGGGAGCAAGCGGACTCATGATGATCCTTCGCCCAATCCAGCAAAATGATTACGCAGCGTTATTAAAAATTGCCCACGAATCGGGTCATGGTTTTACATCTTTGCCGTTAAACGAAGAGTTACTGCAAAAGAAAATTGACCATTCTGTAAGTTCATTTGCTAAACAAACGTCACAACCTGGTGACGAAGGCTACCTGTTTGTTCTTGAAGATACCGAAACCGGTGAAGTAGTCGGTACTTCAGCTATTGAAGCTGCAGTAGGGCTTGATGATGCGTTTTATCATTACCACTTAAGTAAAGTAATTCACTCATCACGCACGTTAGATGTATACAAAGCGGTTGATATTTTAACCCTATGTAACGACTACACCGGCGCGACAGAACTATGTACCTTATTTTTGAAAGATGGCTATCGTAAAAACTGTAACGGTAAACTTCTTTCAAAAGCGCGCTTTATGTTTATAAAACAACATGAGCAGCGTTTTGCACAAACAGTAATAGCAGAAATGCGCGGCGTGTCTGACGAGAACGGCAGCAGCCCGTTTTGGCAATGGCTAGAAGAGCACTTTTTCTCAATGGACTTTCCTACCGCCGATTACCTAACAGGTATAGGCCAAAAAGTGTTTATTGCTGAACTAATGCCAAAGTACCCAATTTACGTAAACTTGCTTAGCAAAGACGCTCAAGCGGTGATTGGTAAAGTACACGACAACACACGCCCAGCTATTGAGCTATTAAAAAATGAAGGATTTACCTTCAACGGTTACGTCGATATTTTTGATGCGGGCCCTACAGTAGAAGCAAAAGTAGGCAACATTGCCACTATTCGTAATGCAAAAGACTTTAAAGTAGAAATAGGCGAAGCATCGGGCGATACCATGGTACTGCTTGCTAACGGCAAGTTAGAAGATTACCGTGCAACGGTTGCAGCGCTTAGCTTTGATGAGCGTGCAAGCAGCATTATTTTATCGCAACAAATAGCCGATGCCCTACAGCTACAATCGGGCGACACCGTAAGCGCAACCCCAGTTTAATTAAGGAGAAAGTATAATGACTCATCCTGCACAATTTATTAATGGTCAGTGGTCACAAGGCCAAGGCAACGCATTTAATTCAGTAAACCCTGCAAATAACGACGTTATTTGGCAGGCATCTTCAGCGACTGCAGAGCAAGTAGATAGCGCGGTAAATTCGGCGCGCGAAGCATTTTACAGCTGGGCAGATAAAAGCTTTAACGAGCGCCTAGAGATAGTTAAAACCTTTGCAGCAACACTTAAAGAGCACAGCGAAGAACTTGCTGTTGCGATTGCCCAAGAAACCGGCAAGCCACTGTGGGAAACGCGTACAGAAGCGGGCGCAATGGTAGGTAAAATTGCCATTTCTGAAAAAGCATTTTTAGAGCGCACTGGCGACGTTGAAAACGCTATGCCAGTAGGGCGTGCGATGATCCGTCATAAACCACATGGTGTAGTTGCCGTATTTGGCCCATATAACTTCCCTGGGCACTTACCTAATGGGCACATTGTGCCAGCGCTTTTAGCTGGTAACACCGTGGTATTTAAGCCATCAGAGCTTACGCCAATGGTGGCTGAGCTTACGCTTAAACTATGGGAAAAAGCCGGTTTACCTGCAGGTGTAATTAATCTTGTTCAAGGTGAAGTAGAAACAGGTAAAGCCCTTGCTGCGCATAAAGGCATAGATGGTTTATTCTTTACAGGTTCTTCGCGTACTGGTCATATTTTACATGAGCAGTTTGCAGGCCAGCCAGGTAAAATTTTAGCGCTTGAAATGGGTGGCAATAACCCACTGATTATTAAAGATGTGGCAGATACTAAAGCCGCGGTACACGATATTATTCAATCGGCGTTTATTTCAAGCGGCCAACGTTGTACGTGTGCTCGTAAAGTATTTTTACCTAAAGGCCAACAAGGCGATGACATTTTAGCGCGCCTTATCACTGCAACTAAAGCTATTAAAGTAGGCAACTACGATGATGAGGATCAGCCATTTATGGGCTCTATGATCTCATCTGCGGCTGCAGCAGGCATGGTAAAAGCACAAAACGAGCTGGTTGAGCTTGGCGGTGAAGTGCTAGTAGAGCTTGAGCACACAGCCAATACAGGTTTTGTAACACCGGGTATTATTGAGTGTTCAGCGATTAGTGACTTCCCAGATGAAGAGCACTTTGGCCCATTATTAAAAGTGTTCCGCTTTGATGACTTTGACCACGCAATTGATAAAGCAAACGATACCAGCTTTGGTTTATCAGCAGGTTTATTAAGCGATAGCGAAGCCGACTACAATCACTTTTTACGTCGTATTCGTGCCGGTATTGTTAACTGGAACCGCCCAATTACAGGCGCATCAAGTGCAGCCCCATTTGGTGGTATTGGCGCATCAGGAAATCACAGAGCAAGCGCATATTATGCAGCCGACTACTGTGCATACCCTGTAGCTTCGGTAGAACTTGAAAAAGTAACGATGCCAGCAACACTAAGCCCAGGCTTAAAAATAGATTAATTACTGTTCTATTTGTAGTTATAAAGAATGAGAAAAGCAGCTTAGGCTGCTTTTTTTGTATTGGTATCGCGCAAAGCTAGTAATTAGTGGCGCTTTCTGCTTAAATCTATGCAATTAGTTATTCAAAGGTGAAAATCACAATGGTTTTAGACAGGCAAGGGTACGATGACTTGATCATGTATCTAACTCAAAATTTAGCGTTATTTGAGAAGCCAGGCGAAATCAAACCCGGTGCCCCTACCGTTATGGAACTCATAGAAGACGTAATAGCGCATAACGTTATGCTAATTTGTGAACAACATACTAATCTTAATACCGAACAACGCAGCCAAATAGTGCGCGAGGTAGACGGTATTGTTTACGACTTACAAGAAGTACTAAGCAGCATAACCTCACAACCTGTTACGGTTGAACAACACGCATTTATTGATGAGTTTGCTGGGCTTATTAAAAACTTATTTGATAACGCGGTAACACAAACCTCTTAACGTTACCCGTTAACACAGCGCAGTATGACCTAATGACTGCGCTTCTATTACTTCTCGCCTTATTAATAACACCACTAAATTTAATCTCAGCGCTCACGTATCGTTGCAGATTGTTATACAATCAACAAAATTTTTTTAGAGATAAACACATGCAAGCAAATGTAAAATGGGTTGAAGGCGACACCTTTATTGGCCGTTCTAATTCTAATCACAATGTGGTTTTTGATGCTGGCAGCGACAGCGCTGCACCAAGTCCAATGGAAATGGTACTTATGTCGGTAGGTTGTTGCTCGTCGGTAGATGTTGTAAGTATTTTAAAAAAAGCCAAACAAGATTTTTCTGATGTGCAAGTACAACTAAGCTCAGAGCGCGCCGAAACAGCGCCTCGTGTATTTACTAAAATTAATTTACACTTTGTTGTTACAGGCAATAATGTCTCGGAAAAACACCTAGCGCGTGCGGTTTCGCTCTCTGCTGAAAAGTATTGTTCTGTTGCTTTAATGCTTGATAAAACAGTAGAAATTACCCACAGCCACGAAGTTGTGCAAGAACAGGTAAAATAACGCTTTTTCCGTGAGGAAAATTCGTATAAAATCCGCGAACTTTTCATTCTGCAGGTGCAGATTTCACTAATTTATAGGTTGGTTTATCATGAACAAACCCTTCGATAAACTTAAACTTCATGGCTTTAATAATTTAACCAAAAGTTTAAGCTTTAGTATTTACGACATTTGCTACGCAAAGACCGAGCAACAACGTAAAGAATATATTGAATATATCGACGAGCAGTACAGTGCAGATAGACTAACCGACATACTAGGTGATGTTGTTGATATTATTGGTGCTAACATTTTAAATGTGGCGCGCCAAGATTATGAACCACAAGGCGCAAGTGTGACTATTTTGGTTTCGGAAGAGCCGGTAGAAGAGCAGCAAAATTACGATGCTGACGAAGCGCCAGGCCCATTACCAGATTCAGTTGTTGCGCACCTAGATAAAAGCCACATTTGTGTACATACCTACCCAGAAGCGCACCCTGATGATGGTATTTGTACATTCCGTGCTGATATTGAAGTATCTACCTGTGGCATTATTTCGCCACTTAAAGCGTTAAACTTCTTAATTCATAGCCTTGAGTCAGACGTAGTAACCATTGACTACCGCGTACGTGGTTTTACCCGCGACGTAAACGGGGTTAAACACTACATTGACCATGCAATTAACTCGATTCAAAACTTCATGACAGAAGATACCAAAGAAGCGTACCAAATGATGGACGTTAACGTGTATCAAGAAAACCTGTTCCACACCAAAATGATGTTAAAAGAAACCGACTTAAACACTTACCTGTTCGGCCTATCTACTGATGAGCTGTCGGATGAGGAAGAAGAAGAAATTCGCTCTAAACTAACCCGCGAAATGCAGGAAATATTCTACGGTCGTAACCTACCAGACGCAGAATAAATTAGTTTAAAAGCAATTTAGTTGTATTAAAAATGGCGCTCAGTGAGCGCCATTTTTTGTGGGGATATTTATAGCAATTCGCTTAATTAAGCATGCTGTAAATAAGCGCGCATACGGCCAAGGAGCCCACAGCAAGTACAAACAAGGTGCTTAAGCGGTTGCGATATTTACTCAGCGCAGGCACTTTGTATACGGCAATCATTGGCATAATAAATAAAATCATCGCAATGATAGGGCCAGAGAGCTGATCCATCATGTCTAAAATGCTTGGGTTTTTAACCGCGCAAAACCAAATAGCAAAAAACATAATGAGTACGCCAATTTTGTCGGCTACTTTTGCACTTAAGCTTGTTTGCTTAGTCACCAAACCGGTAAAGCTTTCGCGTGCACCTAAAAAGTGCCCTAAAAACGATGACGTAATCGCAATAAAGGCAACCAGCGGCCCAAGAGTCGCTATATACGAGTTACTGGTGATATTAGCAAGGTAAGATAAAATCGATACGTTAGCCGCTTTAGCAGCCGCCATTTGCTCGCTAGTAAGCGAAAGCACGCACGAAAACACAAACAGCAGTACAAATACAATAAGTAGTAAGCTAGTGCGCTTTAAAATAGCCTCAGCCTTATTAGTGGCCTGATTGCCATAATGCCCACGCTGCACGTTCACAAAGCTTGAAATAGCCGCCGCATGACTAAACGAAAACACAATAATAGGAATAGATAACCACAGCGTTTTAGTAAAGCTGCCCGCCTCAGGTAGGCTCATATCTGGCATTTGCCAGCTAGGGATTAAATAGAGCGATAAGCAAAATAAAATACCTACAAGCGGATACACCAAAATAGCAAAGGCACGCAGCATTAAGCGCTCACCGCCCATCATTAGGCTAATCATACCGGCAACCAATACACCCGAAAGTAACACGCGAGAAGGTGACTCAAGGCCCATTTGGTTAACCATAAAGCTGTCAACGGTATTAGTTAAGCCTACGCCGTAAATAAGCAAAATGGGGAATATAGATAAAAAGTATAATAAAGAGATTAACCTGCCCGCCGTTACACCAAAGTGCTCTTCAACAACATCAGTAAAATCTGAATCTTTATTTTTAGACGACAACACAAAGCGGGCTAAGCCGCGGTGTGCTAAAAAGGTCATTGGAAAGGCTAAACACGCCATAATAATTAGTGGCCAAAAACCCCCAATACCAATATTAATAGGTAAAAATAAAATGCCCGCGCCAACGGCGGTACCAAAAAGGCTTAACGTCCACTGCGTATCGTGCAGGTTCCATTTAGAAGTAGGTGTGTGTTCACCTGTTTGTGATGCATTTGAAAGCGTTGCATCTTGTGATGGTGTCATGTGTGTGCTCATCCATTATTTAAATAATAATCGCGCGCAAGAATATAGTTTTTAGCTAAAACTTTCATGTTTTGAGGGGTTTTGTAGACTAATTAATTAGACGCCGTTGCACCAAAAGTGTCATGAATACGAAACAGCGCTGTAAAAATAAACAAATACCCGAACCAGCACAGTTGTAGGTTGGGTAGAGCGAAGCGAAACCCAACACGTCATAGCGCCATTCGAGCGGTAAAGCCAAGAGGCGGATTTCATAACGTGGAAATAGGAGAGGCCATTTTTATTGGTTTCAACTAAAAATCAAAGTTTGTTTATAAAATCTGTTAAGTAGAAGCCATTGCTTAGAACTTCATAAGAGATTTATTCTAAACTCCGTTATACTTCCTGCAATTAAATATGCCAAACGAAGTAAACAGGCCGCTAACTGCAATGAGCAAAGACATTCTTTTTCATACTACTTTTGCGCACGAAACCAGTAAAACATGGGTTGTATTTGTTCATGGCGCAGGTGGTAGCTCGGCAATTTGGTTTCGACAGCTTAAAGCTTATAAAAAAGAATATAATGTGTTGTTGCTCGATCTTCGCGGTCACGGTAAATCGAATAACTTAGTGCAAAACTTTGTTGATAATAATTATTCGTTTAATAAGGTCTCTAAAGACATTATCGATGTGCTAGATCATAACAACATTCCCAGTGCACACTTTGTTGGTATTTCATTGGGCACCATTCTTATTCGAAATATTGCTGAAATTGCGCCGCAATATGTTTCTAGCATGGTGCTAGGTGGAGCGGTTACTCGGTTTAATACTCGCAGCAATACCTTGGTTTATTTAGGTAATACGTTTAAACACTTCTTGCCTTATATGTGGCTGTATCGCTTATTTGCTTTTATTATGATGCCGAAAAAGCGCCATAAAGAATCTCGACTTTTGTTTGTTCGTGAAGCAAAACGCTTATGCCAAAAAGAGTTTATAAAGTGGTTTAAACTAGCCATGGACGTAAATCCTTTAATGCAGTATTTCAAAGAAAAAGACATTGATATACCCATTCTTTACATTATGGGTAAGGAAGATCATATGTTCCTTGGGCCTGTTAAAGAAATGGTTAAACGACATAAAAATAGCGTACTGCAAACTATTCACCATTGCGGCCATGTTTGTAATGTGGAACGCCCAGACTTATTCAATCAGCACTCGCTTGCATTTATCGCCCAGCAAAATCGTTAAGGGTTGTAGCTCTTAAAAAGCGTTTAATCAATGGCAAGTGTTAAAAACGTATAATAGCCATCACTTGTTGATTGGAAACGGTCATTCTTTTGTCTTTATCCTTAAGCTAAAAACACTGTATTGCTTCATGCCACACTCTTTTACACATAGTAAAATACCTCGATTAATATAATTTTATAATTGGCAATCACTTACACAGTTTGTTACTAATAGATGTTCACAAAATAAGAACACGCTCATGTTAACTATAAGGGTGTAATTTGAGCAAGTTACTAGAATGCAGGGAAGTGTGTGAGAACATTTTTAGTTTTAATAACATTACTTCTTAGTGGGTGTTCTCCAATTTGGAAGGAGCAACCTTATAAAGTGTATTACATTGACGGTACCAAAAGGTTAGGTTACAGCCTTGGTCAGGGCGCATATATTGGGCGACTGGATGAACCAATAAATATTAAGTCTAACGAGCAATATATTTCGGTTTATGCTTGTCCGCATAAAACTTGTGCTTTTTACTATATTGATAAAATCAAAGATAACAAGTTTGCTGAACACAAGGAGTTTGTTTATGGGCCATACACAAAAGCTCAATTTGCAGCAATAGCCAAAAAGTTAGGGTTACCGACTATAAATTCCATCGCTAACAACGCAATTTAATAAAGGTTAAAAACCTTACTTAGATTTTCACAGGCTTCAACACGTCCAAATATGTTAACTAAAACGACTATTAAAGTTTATAAATAAAGAACTTAAAGAAAAAATAAAGGCAGTCAGTATGGATAAAAAGAAAGCCATTGTTATATTGCTCGGCATAGTATGGTTTATGTTAGGAGCTGCTTTTTTCATAGGTTTTGAGTCAGTAGAAAAGTTGTTGTTTTGTGTGTTTGTATTTTTCTTTTGTTATAGATATATCTATGCATTTATATTAAATAGAAGTATTTATGCACCATATACCGGTGAGGAAATTTCTCCTACTGAAGGTAATTTAATAAAGCGGCTCTTTATGCTGATTATAGGTATTGGTGCGTGCACCTATTTTACTTTCTTTATTTCTTAAAAAGCATATTAGCCCAAAAGCCTGAACAACCTTAAAAGAAAAGGTTATATCATCACTTGGTATGTTTATAACGTTGCTGTGTTTCAGTACGCTTTATCAATTGGTAGACAAGTTTTTTAGTGCGAAATAGCGAGGATGGTTAACGGGTACTCGTTGGGTTTCGTTCCACTCAACCCAACCTACGGTGTTTAGGTTTACATTGAGCTGCTCGTGGCTAACAGCTCGAAGCTCTTAGCTTTTATTCTTCCACCGCACTCACTACAAAATACGGATTCAAATACTCATCTTTGGTGTTATAAATAAGCGGGCTGCCATCGAGCTTGGTTACTTTAGCGCCGGCTATTTCAGCAATAGCATGGCCAGCTCCCGTATCCCACTCACAGGTTGGGCCTAAGCGCGGGTAAATATCAGCACTGCCCTCAGCCACTAAACATAATTTTAGTGAACTGCCTTTTGAGACCATTTCAACGTCGTCAAAGCGTTTTACAAACTCGGCTAAATCGGGTGATGGGTGCGAGCGACTGCCAACCACGCGGATTAACCCTTTATTAGGTTTAGTGGTTACTTTAAGCTCAATACGCTCATCGCCTTTGTCTTTAAACGCGCCAATATCGTTACTGGCTAAGTAGGATACGCCAAGCGCGGGCGCGTCAACGACAGCAAGCACGGGTTTGCCGTTTTCGATTAGGGCTATATTTACGGTAAATTCGCCGTTCTTTTTAATAAACTCTTTAGTGCCGTCGATTGGGTCTACTAACCAGTAGCTTTTCCATGTTTGACGAATGTCCCAGCTTATATCAGCGCTTTCTTCGCTAAGTATAGGTGTGTCGGGCGTGAGCTGTTTTAGCCCTGTCACAATGACTTTATGAGCTGCTAAGTCGGCGTCGGTTACTGGGCTTTCATCGGCTTTGTATTCAACGTTAAAGTCCTTTTCGTAAATCCCCATTATGGCTTGGCCTGCTTTGCGGGCAAGGATGAGGGTTTCTTCTAGTAGCTCGGTTTGGTTCATTGGGGTTAACCTATAATATGCTTTTGTTTTAGATACGTTATCAGTTGTGTAACCGATTGGTCTAGGGTGTTTTTACTGGTATCTAAAATTATTTCTGGGTTGTTGGGTACTTCGTAGCTTGAGTCGATACCAGTAAAGTGTTTAATCTCACCTGCGCGGGCTTTTTTGTATAAGCCTTTAGGGTCGCGGCTTTCGCATACATCAAGCGGGGTATCTATAAATACTTCAATAAACTCACCGTCATCTACTAGGCTGCGCACCATGTCGCGCTCTGCTCTAAATGGCGAGATAAACGCGGTAAGCACTAATAGGCCGGCATCGGTCATTAGTTTTGCGGTTTCGCCAACGCGGCGTATGTTTTCGATGCGGTCTTCGTCGCTAAAGCCAAGGTCTTTACATAAGCCGTGACGTACGTTGTCGCCATCAAGCAGGTAAGTGTGCGCACCTTGCTGATTAAGTGCCGCTTCTAGTGCGTTGGCTACGGTGCTTTTGCCAGAGCCAGAAAAACCGGTAAACCATAAAATGGCCGGTTTATGCTTTTTTTGCTCACTACGTTGTGCTTTTGTGGTTGCGTAGTTATGCCAAACAATATTTTCATCCATAGTGGTGTGTCTCTTGTACTGTAAGCGCCCGTATTAAAAAGGAAATACGAGCGGGATCAAGGTTAATACCGTGATTGAATAAATAATAGAAAGGGGCAAGCCCATTGTTATGTAATCTTTTAAGCGGTAGTTACCCGCGCTGTAAACCATAAGGTTTGTTTGATACCCAAATGGCGATATGAAACTGGCAGATGCACCAAACGCTACCGCCATAATAAAGGGTAGAGGGTCTACATTAAAACCCACTGCTAGCGAGTAAGCCACAGGAAATGAAAGCGCTGCTGCGGCATTATTAGTAATAAGCTCGGTGAATAATACGGTCATTAAAAATATGGCGATAAACGCGCCATAAGGGCCAAAATCACCTAGTACCATAAATAGGGCATCTGATATTTGCCCGGCAAGCCCGGTTTCTATCATTAATTTAGCAAGCCCTATGGCACTGCCTACAACGGCGAGTAGCTCAATGGGAAAGCGACGTTTTACTTCGCTCAGTTTAACTGTACCGCTAAGCAATAAGCCAATGAGTAACACCAGCAGGCCTTTTACTAAAGGAACTATACCTACAATGCTTAACCCTAACACGGCGGCAAAGCCTGCCAATACAATATTAGATTGTTTAGGTTTTAGGTGTGTTTGTAAGTCAAACCCCGATATATACACAAATTCGCGGTTTAAATTAGGTAAAGAGTAAAAGTTTTTACCTGGGGCGAGTATTAAAGAATCGCCGGCTTGCAATTGCACTTGCCCAAGGCCGCCTTGTAAGCGGTCATGCCCTCGGCGAATGGCAATAACAGCGGCATGAAACTGCTCTCTAAAACGCGCCTCTTTTACGGTTTTGCCAATAAACTTTGATGATTGGCTCACAACCACTTCAACTAAGTGTTCTATGTCTTTTTCGTGGTTGTCGTGCACCACTTTTAATCCGTCAAAGCGTCTTAATAAGGGCACCGATTTAATATCGCCAACAAACAGCAGTACGTCGTTTTGTCTAATAATTTGCTGAGGTGTTACTGCGTATATGCGCTCATCGCCACGAATAATTTCGGCGAGAAATAAATCTTTTAAATCGCGTAGGCCGTTTTCTTCTACGGTGCGGCCAATAAGTTTAGAGCCTGCCTGCACTTTTCCCTCTAAGTAAAAGGGAATAACCTCTTGTGTGTTTTTGCCGTTGTCGGGCAGGTATTTGAGCATTACTAAAATAGTAATGAGGCCCACACTTAATGCGCCAATGCCCACTAAGGTAAAATCAAAAAAGCCCAGTGGCGCCATACCTGCATCTACGGCAAAGCCGTTCACTATTAAATTGGTTGATGTACCAATAAGTGTAATGGTGCCGCCTAATATAGCAGTGTACGACAGCGGTAATAGTAGCTTTGAGGGTGAATGATTTGGGTTGTCTTTTATGGCGGTGATAAGCGATGCCACAACCGCGGTATTGTTAGTAAATGACGATAAAAACGCGGTTGATAAACCAAGCTTTGTTACCGACTTTACTAAACTCCCTTTAGATAACGATTGGGAAAGCTGTTGTATGAGTGTGGTTTTTTCAATAGCGATTGAAACCAGCACTAATAATACGAGGGTAATGAGCGACGGGTTTGCGTAGTTTACTAACATGCTTTCAAGGTCAATCAGGCCTGTTAAATAACCTGTACCAATAGCACTTACAAATAACCATGCTGGATTAATGCGGGTGCCAAAAAGGCACCCAACTAAGGTAAGCATAATGCCTGTTAAAACGAGCTGCTCTACCATGCTTTTATATTCCTAACAGACATTTGTATACTTACAGTTTTGAAATATCAAGCGCTTGCCAATGTGGGAAGTGCTTGCGTACTAAGCTATTAAACTCAATTTCAAAGTCGCTGAAATCGCTGTTTTGTTTTTCGCTTTTTAGTACTTGCTCAATCATACCTGCGGCAACCGTTAAGTTAGATAAACGGTCGATAAGGATAAATGAGCCAGTTTCGTGGTTGTTATGATACTCATCAGCTAATATTGTTTCGCTTAGTTCAAGCGTGACAATGGCAATTTCGTTTAGCTGAAGTGAATCGGCTGTGCCGTGCTCTAAAGTGTTTACATCAATAGTGTGGTCAATCTTTTTAACCACGGCTGATGTATTTTTGCTACCTAGTTTAATGTTGTAGCTTTTGCCTAGTACCAGCGGCTCTTCGTGCATCCACACAAGTTTAGCTTGTATAAGGTTAGTAACCGTTGCACTTGAGCTTTGCGGCACAATGACATCGCCGCGGCTAATATCAATTTCGCTATTTAGGGTAACGGTAATTGCTTGGCCGGCCTCTGCGTGATCTAGGTTGCCATTAAAGGTCACAATTTCTTTAATACTTGATGTTTTACCCGACGGTAATACTTTTATTGCATCGCCAACTTGTAACTTACCTGATGCCAATGTGCCCTGAAAACCACGGAAGTTTAAGTTAGGGCGCACTACATATTGCACTGGCAAGCGTGCTTCAAAGCCGGTATCGGTTTCGGCCGCTGGTGAGTCTTCTAAAAGCTCAAGCAATGGCTTGTCGGTGTAATAAGGCGTATGTGCAGAGCGGGTTACTACGTTGTCGCCTTTAAGCGCCGACATAGGCACAAACTTAATGTTTGATACGTTAAGTTGCTCAGCAAATTTAAGGTAATCGGCTTTAATTTTTTCATAAACGGTTTCGTCAAAATCAACGATATCCATTTTATTAATCGCGACCACAAACTGTTTAATACCTAGTGAGTCACAAATAAAGCTATGACGCTTAGTTTGTACTTGCACACCGTAGCGGGCATCAACCAAAATAATGGCTACATCGCTTGTTGATGCGCCTGTTACCATGTTGCGTGTGTATTGCTCGTGCCCTGGGGTGTCGGCAATAATAAATTTACGCTTAGCCGTTGAAAAATAACGGTACGCTACATCAATAGTAATGCCTTGCTCGCGCTCAGCTTGTAGGCCATCTACTAGTAGCGCTAAGTCTAGCTCTTCGCCTGCGTTGCCTACTTTTTCGTTATCTTTATGAAGAGCAGCTAGCTGATCTTCATAAATTTGGTGGCTGTCGTGCAGTAGGCGGCCAATCAGTGTTGATTTACCGTCATCTACGCTGCCACAGGTAAGCATACGCAATAAGCTTTTATCTTGTTGGCGTGCTAGGTAGGCGTCTATGCCAATCTCTTTTACTTCGTTAATGGTGTCGTTAGTATTGGTAGACATTAGAAATACCCCTCACGTTTTTTCTTCTCCATTGAGCCTGCTGAGTCGTGATCTATTACACGGCCTTCACGTTCAGATGACGTAGATAGCAGCATTTCTTCAATAATTTCTGTTAGGTTACTGGCTGTAGATTCAACTGCACCGGTAAGTGGGTAACAGCCTAAAGTACGAAAACGTACCGACTTCATTTGTGGTACTTCACCCTCAGCAAGTGGCATGCGCTCATCGTCAACCATAATTAAGGTGCCGTCGCGCTCTACTACTGGGCGCTCTTTCGCTAAATAAAGCGGAACCATTTCAATGTTTTCTTGGTAAATGTATTGCCAAATATCAAGCTCAGTCCAGTTAGACAGTGGGAATACACGAATGCTCTCACCTGGGTTAACTTGGCTGTTGTAAGTATTCCAAAGCTCTGGACGTTGGTTTTTAGGGTCCCATCGGTGGTGTTTATCGCGGAACGAGTAAACACGCTCTTTAGCGCGAGACTTTTCTTCATCGCGGCGTGCGCCACCAAATGCAGCATCAAAGCCGTATTTATCTAGCGCTTGCTTTAAGCCTTGGGTTTTCATTATGTCGGTATGTTTACCCGAGCCATGCTCAAACGGGCTAATACCCATTGCCATGCCTTCTGGGTTTTTGTGTACCAGCAGGTCAAAACCGTATTCTTTTGCAAGGCGATCGCGAAACTCAATCATTTCACGAAACTTCCAGTTGGTGTCTACGTGTAATAACGGAAACGGAATTTTTGCAGGGTAAAATGCTTTACGCGCTAAGTGCAAAAGTACCGACGAATCTTTACCAATTGAGTAAAGCATTACTGGGTTCTCAAACTCAGCGGCGACTTCGCGCATGATTTTGATACTTTCAGCTTCAAGTTGCTGAAGGTGAGTTAAAGCCATTGTTAGTCGTCCTACTAAAATGATTAAAAGTGATTAAGTAAAATATAATTATGTATTTGATACGCCGGTCAGCGGCTGAGCAAAGCTACTGGTTTGCTCGTTTTGGCCAAACCATGCAAGCTGCGAGTGCAGGGCGGCTACTTCGCCAATAATAAGTAATGCTGGCGATACCACACTGTTGCGCTCTATTAAATCTGCAAGCTCACCTAATTGCCCCGTAACAACACGCTGGTTTTTACGCGTGCCGTTTTCGATTATGGCAACTGGCGTATTAGCGCTGCGGCCATGTTTTAAAAGCTGAGCCTGTATATGTGGCGATTTAATAACGCCCATATAAATAGCTAAAGTTTGATGCGCTTTAGCAAGCGATTGCCAATCGAGTTCTTGGCCATCTTTTTTACAATGCCCTGTTACAAACTGGATGGCTTGTGCGTGGTCGCGGTGAGTAAGCGGAATACCCGCATACGCGCTACAACCAGCGGCGGCAGTTATACCCGGTACTATTTGATAATTAACGTTATTGGCAGCTAGTACTTGTACTTCTTCACCACCACGGCCGTAAATAAATGGGTCGCCGCCTTTAATGCGGCATACTTTTTTGCCTTGCTTGGCAAAATCAACCAGCATTTGGTTGGTATCTTCTTGCGCTACACTGTGATCGCCCATACGCTTGCCTACGCAAACTAAATCGGCATCACGGCGTACTAATTCCATAATTTCATCAGACACTAAATAGTCGTATACAACGACATCGGCTTGCTGCATTAACTGCAATGCTTTAAGTGTTAAAAGCTCAGGGTCGCCTGGGCCTGCACCTACTACATATACTTCGCCTTCTGGCTCGGCTTTGGCATCAAGCATTTGCTCTAGTTGTGCTTGTGCTGCATCGGTATTACCTGTTTGCACTTTGCTTACGACTGATGAATCAAACACGCCTTCCCAAAATTGGCGACGATCGGCAAAGTGCTTAAAGCGCTGTTTTACTTTGTCTCTAAAACTGCCAACTAAAGTAGCCAGTGGGCCAATGTGTTGTGGGATTAACGTTTCGAGCTTTTCACGTAGTCGCCGAGCAAGTACTGGCGCGGTGCCTGCACTTGAAATAGCTATGGTTATTGGGTCACGGTCTACAATTGATGGGAATATAAACGTACATTTAGGTTGGTCATCAACCACATTTACAAATACATTGCGTGCGTTAGCTAGCTCAAATACGTTGTTGTTTACTTCGTCTAAGTCTGTGGCTGCTATAACCAGCATTTTGCCATCAAGGTGCGACTCATCAAAATAGGCATCAATAAGCGTTACTTCATTGTTTTGTGCATGTTCTTTTAGTTCATCACAAAACCAAGGTGCCACTAAGGTTACATTTGCGCGGGCTTTTAAAAACGCGCGACATTTGCGTAATGCGACCTCTCCACCGCCAACAACCAGCACAGGTTTGTTGTCGAGTTTGGTAAAGATAGGTAAATACTGCACGTGGTTAACACCTCTAAGTAAAATCTAAAATAAAACGCTATTGAGCAGGGGGCAGAATATAGCGCGCACTAGTAAGTAAAAAATAATTAAAACCAAGTTTATATAACCAAAAGTTATAATGGGTGGTTGTTTTAGGTTTAAGCCTTAATCTATAGGGGATTAACGCGCATTACACGCAAAATAATGTGCTTATAGTGTTTGGTTATGAGCTATAGCGAGATTACGTTAATTTGTTACTATGGCGCTAAACCTAATTTATCGCCTACTTAAAGGGATTACGTATGACTGAACAACACAACGATGCACACTTAGCTGTGTCGCTTATGGATTTAACAAGCCTAAACACCTCAGACACGGCCAGTGATATTCAGCAGCTTGTAAATAGTATTAACCCTAAATTGGGCACGCCTGCTGCAGTATGCGTTTACAGTGATTTTGTAGATGATGCAAAAATAGCACTGGCTGCGCGTGAACTTAACCATGTAAAAGTAGCAACGGTTACAAATTTTCCTAGTGGTGATGCGCCACTGAGCGATGTGATAAACGAAACACTGATAGCAATTGAGCGCGGCGCGGATGAAATAGATTTAGTGATCCCGTATAAAGCACTTATTGCTGGCGAGCACAGCAAAGTGCTGGAGTATGTAACTCAAAGTAAAAAAGCCTGTGGTACAAGAGCGCAATTAAAAGTAATTATAGAAAGTGGCGAACTTAAAACTGCAGAGCTAATCACTAAAGCTACAAACTTGGCTATTCAAGGCGGGGCTGATTTTGTAAAAACCAGCACAGGTAAAGTGGCAATAAATGCAACGCTTGACGCAACAAACGTGATGCTCAGCGCTATTAAACAATCGGGTAAGGTTGTTGGTTTTAAAGCCGCAGGCGGAGTTAAAACTGTTATTGATGCAAAGGAGTATTTAGCACTGACACGCTCAATTATGGGCGATGACTACTTACAAGCCGCTACATTTAGGTTTGGCGCATCAAGCTTACTAAGTGATGTATATAAAGTATTAGAAAAATAACCAAGGACATATAATGAAACCAAGAAATTCAGGGATGCAAAACCTGGTCAATAACCTTGTTAAAGGTGCCATTTTGGCCGGTGTTGTAGGGTTTGGCTTAACTGCATGTACTAACCCAAGCACGCCTGCAGGTGAAGAAGGGTATGTGTACGAAAAACCAAGAATATTTGGCGAAGGTGGCTATCAAGGCACCATGAAAGGACCTGCTAACTATGGTGTTTCTTTACTTCGTAATGAAGTGGTAAATATTGATATGCGACCTAATACGTATACTGAAACATTCAGAATTCTTGCTAATGATGATTTAAATATAAAATTTGATTTTCATGCAGTAATAGGGATTCAAAGTGGCTCGGTAAAAACAGTTGTAGAAGAGTATGGCGCTGAGAACTGGTATAAACGCTTTGTGCGTGAAACGTTTAGAACCTATGTGCGTGACATTGTGCAAAAGTACGACAGTGGTGAGCTGAAAACAAATCGCGAACAAATAGCGCAAGAAGTTAGTTTGCGTTTACAAACTTATTTATCATCAACGCCCTTTAAATTAGCAAATGTAGTAGTGGGAGATATTAATTACCCAGCCATTGTCGCAAATGCCGTAGAGAAAAAGCTTGCCGCGCAGCAGTTATTAGCAGAGAAAGAAACACAAAAAGAAATAGCACGCAAAGATGCTGAAATAAGAGTGGAAGAAGCAAAAGGTATTGCCCAAGCTCAAAAAATAATTAACGCAACGCTTACTGCAAATTATTTACAACATGAAGCTATAAACGCGCAGGCAAAAATGGCTGAGTCGCCAAACCATACAACGGTTTATATTCCAGTTGGTAATAATGGCGTGCCGCTAGTAAAAGGGGCTAATTAAGCCTTTTTATTATTAAGGACTTAATAGTTTATCGAGATTTTGCAATGTGGGTATCTTTTAGGCTTGTGTTAATGATTTGCGTAAGTATAATAGGCATCCACTTTGCAGGGGCGTAGTTCCAATTGGTAGAACAGCGGTCTCCAAAACCGACGGTTGGGAGTTCGAATCTCTCCGCCCCTGCCATTTTTACTCATAAGTTGAGTAAGTCTGGGGTTAAAAATCGGTTTAAATAAGTCTGTTTTTAAGTTTAGATTTTAATGGATTAACCCTGCCGTTGTGTAGGGTTGTTGTGTCTGTAGTTAAGGTAATAATATTATGAGCACGAATGTAGAAACACCATCAAGTGCGATGGAGTCGGTAAAGTGGTTAGTAGCAATCGCGCTACTTGCAGGCGCAGTTGTTGGTAATCACATGTTTGCAGATCAGTCTGTATTACTACGTGCAATTGGCGTTGTGGTTGCTATAGCAGCAGGTTTAGGTATTGCCTCGCAAACCGCTAAAGGCCGTGACTTTTTAGCATTTGCTAAAGAAGCACGCATCGAAGTACGTAAAGTTGTTTGGCCAACGCGTCAAGAAACTACCCACACGACATTAATCGTAATGGTTGCAACAGTGATTATGGCGCTTATCCTTTGGGGATTAGATGGCATTTTATTCCGCGCTGTAGGCTTTTTAACTGGATTGGAGATCTGATCCCATGTCGGATGAGAACAAAGAAATTAAATTACGCTGGTACGTTGTACAAGCATTCTCTGGTTACGAAAAGCGTGTAGCGCAAACGTTATCAGAGCACATCAAAATTGAAGGTCTTGAAGAGAGCTTTGGTGAAATATTAGTACCAACAGAAGAAGTTGTTGAGATGCGCGCCGGTCAAAAGCGTAAATCTGAGCGTAAATTCTTCCCAGGTTACGTACTAGTACAAATGGACATGAACGATGCAAGCTGGCACTTAGTGAACAGCACTGAACGTGTAATGGGCTTTATTGGTGGTACTTCTGACCGCCCAGCGCCTATTAGTTCTAAAGAAGCAGAACGCATTCTTAACCGTCTTCAAGAGAACGCTGAAGCACCTAAACCAGCTACATTATTTGAGCCAGGTGAAGTTGTTCGTGTTACTGATGGTCCATTTGCTGACTTTAGCGGTGTTGTTGAAGAAGTTGACTACGAAAAGAGCCGCGTGAAAGTGTCGGTACTTATTTTTGGTCGTTCTACACCGGTTGAACTTGAATTTGGTCAAGTTGAACAAGATAAGTAATTGATTAAAAAAGCTTCGTCATTATTTACTTAAATTTTGGCACGAAGCTTGAAAAAGGCCGCTGATTAACTTATAATCAGCGGCCTTTTTGTATTAAGGCAAAAATTTATTTTTGCTCGCAAAAAGTACGAAACCAATTTTTAAACTGGGAAGCCGTTAGAGTACGCGTCCTCGCGCGCACAAGGCTAAGACCCACCAAATGAGGTATTTATAATGGCTAAAAAAGTTGAAGCTTTAATCAAGCTACAAGTTGCCGCTGGTATGGCTAATCCTAGTCCTCCAGTAGGTCCTGCACTAGGTCAACACGGTGTAAACATCATGGAATTCTGTAAAGCGTTTAACGCGCGTACAGAGTCTATCGAAAAAGGCGCTCCAGTTCCTGTAGTGATCTCTGTTTACGGTGACCGTTCATTTACGTTCGATATGAAAACGCCACCTGCTGCTTACTTACTTAAGAAAGCTGCTGGTATCAAATCAGGCTCAGGCCGTCCTAACACTGAAAAAGTAGGCACAGTAACTCGTGCTCAACTTGAAGAGATCGTTGAGACAAAACGAGCTGACCTTACAGCGGCTGATATGGACGCTGCGGTTCGCACTATCGCAGGTTCTGCGCGTGCGATGGGCTTGAACGTAGAGGACTAAGAAATGGCTAAATTAACTAAACGTATGCGTACTATCCGCGAAAAAGTGGAAGTAACTAAAGATTACGAAATCAATGAAGCAGTTGCTCTTTTAAAAGAGTTAGCGACAGCTAAATTCGTAGAAAGTGTTGACGTTGCTGTTAACCTTGGTATTGACGCTCGTAAATCTGACCAGAACGTTCGTGGTGCAACTGTACTACCTAACGGTACTGGCCGTGATGTTCGTGTTGCTGTATTCACTCAAGGCGCTAATGCAGAAGCTGCAAAAGAAGCCGGTGCTGAATTAGTAGGCATGGAAGATCTTGCTGAACTAGTTAAGAAAGGCGAGATGGATTTTGACGTTGTTGTTGCATCACCAGACGCTATGCGTGTTGTTGGTCAACTAGGTCAAATCTTAGGTCCACGTGGTCTTATGCCTAACCCTAAAACTGGTACTGTAACGCCTAACGTTGCAGAAGCAGTTAAAAATGCGAAAGCAGGTCAAGTACGTTACCGTAATGACAAAAATGGTATCATCCATACTACTATCGGTAAGGTTGATTTCACTGCTGAGCAACTTCAACAAAACCTTGAAGCTCTAATCGTTGCGCTTAAGAAGGCTAAACCTTCTCAAGCTAAAGGTGTTTACGTTAAGAAAGTAACCATCTCTACAACAATGGGCGCAGGTGTTGCTGTTGACCAAAACACTTTAAGCACTTCTGTAGCTTAATAGGTGTTTACATGGCGTGAAATTTGTACTATAATTTTGCGCCATTTTATTGAATAATTTATTATTTAACAAGTAAAGAATTCGGGTTGAAGTCCATAATTTCGCTAAGCTCTTGAGTGATGCGATAAATTGGGCTTCCGTCCAAGACCGTAGGCGGCTTCGGCCTTAATATTACCTACGTAGACGGTGTGAATCCCCAGATAGATTTTTCCTAATCTCTTCTGGCTCTCGCCGTAAAAAGCATCTCTATCAAGTTTGTTGATAGGGAAGAGTAAAACAGGGAAGCCGAGTGTCGGTGACCCATTAGACCAGGAGTAACACCCATGGCTTTAAATCTTCAAGGCAAAAAAGCAATTGTTGCTGAAGTCAACGAAGCAGCCAATGGTGCTCTTTCTGCAGTTGTTGCAGATTCTCGTGGTGTAGCAGTAGGCGCAATTACAGCCCTTCGTAAAGAAGCTCGTGAAGCTGGTGTATGGATGAAAGTTGTTCGTAACACTCTAGCAAAACGTGCTGTTGAAGGTACTGAATTTGAATGTCTATCTGATTCGTTAGTTGGTCCAAGCTTAATCGCTTTCTCATCAGAGCACCCTGGTGCTGCTGCGCGTATCTTCGCAGATTTCGCGAAAAAGAATGAGAAATTCGAAGTTAAAACGGCCGCTTTTGAAGGAAATGTTGTAGATGCAGCAATGCTTGCTACATTACCTACATACGATGAAGCTGTTGCACGCTTAATGAGCGCTATGAAAGAAGCGTCTGCTGGCAAATTGTGTAAAACAATTGAAGCAGTACGTGTACAGAAAGAAGAGCAAGCTGCTTAATTTTAAGCTGTTTAACCTCTCTTTCGGTGTAAATTTATTTGGACCTAGAGTCCGTTAATTATTAGGAAATTTGTAATGTCTGTAACTAAAGACCAAATCCTTGACGCAATTGCTGAAATGTCAGTAATGGACGTTGTTGCTCTTGTTGAAGCAATGGAAGAAAAATTCGGCGTAACTGCTGCAGCTGCTATGGTAGCAGGTCCTGCTGCTGAAGCTGCTGAAGAGAAAACTGAATTTGACGTAATCCTTACTGGCGCTGGCGCTAACAAGGTTGCGGCAATCAAAGCTGTACGTAGCGCAACAGGCCTAGGCCTTAAAGAAGCGAAAGCTCTTGTTGAAGCTGCTCCTGCACCTATCAAAGAAGGTGTATCTAAAGAAGAAGCTGAAGCACTTCAAAAAGACCTTACTGAAGCTGGTGCTGAAGTTGAGGTTAAGTAATCTAGCTCACGCTAGGTTCGCTGCCTGAGTAATCAGGCAAGGGCTGGTGATTATTTAATCACCGGCCTTTTTGCGCTATAGAGTTATGTATTCCTATAGCTCAAATAAAATCTGATTTTCTCTTTACTTTCAACGCTTTATAGTTTGCTAGTGTTGCTAAGGCGGAGTTAATTAGAACAACAATTAAATGTTGTAAATCTTGGCATAGATGCCAGTTAAGTCTGTTCTTACAAGAACAGGTCGGGTCAAAGATCAGCAAGCTGAGGAACCCCATGGCTTACTCTTATTCTGAAAAGAAACGTATCCGTAAGGATTTTGGTAAACGTCCACAAGTTTTGGATATACCTTTCTTACTGTCGACACAGTTAGAATCGTTTAAAAAATTCTTAGTCCCAGACGCTGATGGCGATCATGGTTTGGAAGCAGCCTTCCGTTCTGTGTTCCCTATTAAAAGCTACTCGGGAAATTCTGAGCTTCAATACGTAAGTTATCGTATTGGTGAGCCAGTATTCGATGTAAAAGAATGTCAAATTCGCGGTGTGACTTATTCTGCTCCACTTCGCGTGAAACTGCGTCTTGTAGTTATGGACAAAGAAGCTCCAGGCACAGTTAAAGACATTAAAGAGCAAGAAGTTTACATGGGCGAAATTCCGCTCATGACTGATACCGGTACTTTTGTAATCAATGGTACAGAGCGTGTTATCGTTTCTCAGCTACACCGTAGCCCTGGTGTATTCTTTGATAACGACCGCGGTAAAACCCATTCATCGGGTAAAGTATTATATAACGCACGCGTTATACCTTACCGTGGTTCATGGTTAGACTTCGAATTTGATGCAAAAGATAACTTATATGTACGTATAGACCGTCGTCGTAAATTACCGGCGTCTATTATTTTACGTGCACTTGAGTACTCTAGCGAAGAAATCTTAGATATGTTCTTCGATACTACCGCGTTTGAAGTAACTGACGGTAAAGTTCTTATGGAACTTGTGCCTTCACGTTTACGTGGTGAAACTGCCGCTTTTGATATCAAAGGCGAAGACGGTGAAGTACTTGTTGAAAGCGGTCGTCGTATTACGGCTCGCCACATCAAGAGCATCGAGAAAAAAGGCATTAATCAATTAGAAGTACCACATGAGTACATCATTGGCCGTATTGTAGCTAAAAACTATGTTGATGAGTCAACAGGTGAAGTTATTGCAAACGCTAATGACGAGCTATCACTAGAGTTGATGGCTGAATTGGTTAAAGCAGGTCACACTAAAATTGAGACGTTATACATCAATGAAGTGGACAGCGGCGCTTACATGTCAAATACATTAAATATTGACTCGTCTAGCAACCGTTTAGAAGCATTAGTAGAAATTTACCGCATGATGCGCCCAGGCGAGCCACCGACGAAAGACGCGGCTGAAGCCTTATTCGAGAACTTATTCTTCTCTGAAGAACGTTATGACTTATCTACTGTAGGTCGTATGAAGTTCAATAGCCGTGTTGGTTACGATACAGACACAGGCCCTGGCACATTAAGCAAAGAAGACATCGTGTCTGTTATGAAAGTATTAATTGCTATTCGTAACGGTCAAGGCGATGTTGATGATATTGACCACTTAGGCAACCGTCGTATACGTAGTGTTGGCGAAATGGCTGAGAACCAATTCCGTGTTGGTCTAGTACGTGTAGAACGTGCTGTACGTGAGCGTTTAAGCTTAGGTGACCTTGACGCGATAATGCCACAAGATCTTATTAACGCTAAGCCTATTTCGGCAGCGGTTAAAGAGTTCTTCGGCTCGTCTCAGTTATCACAGTTTATGGACCAAAATAACCCGCTATCAGAAGTAACGCATAAGCGTCGTATTTCTGCATTAGGTCCGGGCGGTCTAACGCGTGAGCGCGCTGGCTTTGAAGTACGTGACGTTCACGTAACTCACTATGGTCGCGTATGTCCAATCGAGACTCCTGAGGGTCCAAACATCGGTCTAATTAACTCGTTATCTACGTACGCACGTACAAATGATTACGGTTTCTTAGAGACACCTTACCGTAAAGTGGTAGATGGTGTAGTAACTGATGAAGTTGATTATTTATCAGCCATTGAAGAAGGTCAGTTTGTTATCGCACAGGCGAACTCAAACTTAACTGAAACCAATGAGTTTGTTGATGAACTTATTCCGTGTCGTCACAAAGGTGAATCTACCTTTATGGGTCGCATGGACCAGCAATATATGGATGTATCACCACAACAGGTGATCTCTGTAGCGGCAGCACTTATCCCGTTCCTAGAACACGATGATGCTAACCGTGCATTGATGGGTTCAAACATGCAACGTCAAGCAGTACCAACATTGAAAGCGGATAAGCCGTTAGTAGGTACAGGTATTGAGTTAACACTAGCGAAAGATTCTGGTGTAACGATTGTTGCTAAACGTGGTGGTGAAGTAATGTACGCCGATGCTAGCCGCATCGTTGTAAACGTACATGACGATGAGCGTATTCCTGGTGAAGCGGGCATCGACATTTACAACCTTACTAAATACACACGTTCTAACCAAAATACATGTATTAACCAAAAACCAACGTGCATGGTTGGTGAACCGGTTACTCGTGGTGACGTGTTAGCAGATGGTCCTTCGACTGACTTAGGTGACTTAGCCCTTGGTCAAAACCTTCGCGTGGCATTCATGCCATGGAACGGTTATAACTTCGAGGATTCAATCTTACTATCAGAGCGCGTAGTTGAAGAAGATCGTCTAACGACTATCCACATTCAAGAACTACAGTGTGTTGCCCGTGATACTAAATTAGGTCCTGAAGAGATCACTGCAGATATCCCGAATGTGGGTGAGTCTGCGCTAGGCAAGCTTGATGAATCAGGCGTTGTTTATATTGGTGCTGAAGTTAAAGGCGGCGATATCCTAGTAGGTAAAGTGACTCCGAAAGGCGAGACGCAATTAACACCTGAAGAGAAGCTACTGCGTGCTATCTTCGGCGAAAAAGCGTCTGACGTTAAAGACAGCTCTTTACGTGTACCAAACTCTGTAACTGGTACTGTAATTGACGTACAAGTTTTCACCCGTGATGGTGTTGAAAAAGATAAGCGTGCGTTAGAAGTTGAAGACATGCAGCTTCGCGAAGCGAAGAAAGACTTCAACGAAGAGTTCCGTATTCTAGAAGCCGGTGTATTAGACCGTGCTCGCAAGCTACTTGCTGCAGCAGGCTTCGATGAAGACAACTTAGCGTCACTAAATGCTGAAAAGCTACTTACTCAAAGCCTTGGACAAGAAGACAAGCAAGCTGAACTTGAGCAACTAGCTGCACAGTACGATGAGCTTAAAGCTGAATACGATAAGAAGTTTGAAAACAAACGTCGTAAAATTACTCAAGGTGATGACTTAGCACCAGGCGTACTTAAGATTGTTAAAGTATACCTAGCTGTTAAACGTCGTATCCAACCGGGTGATAAAATGGCGGGTCGTCACGGTAACAAAGGTGTTATCTCGACTATCGTACCAGTAGAAGATATGCCATACGATGACAAAGGTCGTACGGTAGATATCGTACTAAATCCACTAGGTGTACCATCACGAATGAACATCGGTCAGATCCTTGAAACACATATGGGTCTAGCTGCACGTGGTATTGGTGAGCGCTTAGAGGAAATGATGAAGGAACAACGTGAGCTACATGAGCTACGTGAATTCATTAAGCAAGCTTACGAAATCGGTGAATCTCGTCAAGAAGTAGATATTGCTAGCTTCTCTGATGATGAAATTCGTCGTTTAGCTGATAACTTAAAAGGTGGTTTACCAATCGCTACTCCTGCATTTGATGGCGCTAAAGAAGACGAAATCAAAGACATGCTAGAGCTTGGTGGATACCCAAGAAGTGGTCAGGTTACACTCTATGATGGCCGTACTGGCGATCAGTTTGAACGTCAAGTAACTGTTGGTTACATGTACATGCTTAAACTTAACCACTTGGTTGACGATAAGATGCACGCACGTTCTACTGGTTCTTACAGCCTTGTTACTCAGCAGCCGCTGGGTGGTAAAGCACAGTTCGGTGGCCAGCGTTTTGGTGAGATGGAAGTATGGGCACTTGAAGCTTACGGTGCTGCTTACACTCTACAAGAAATGCTAACAGTGAAATCGGATGACGTGAACGGTCGTACTAAGATGTATAAAAACATCGTTGATGGTAACCATAAAATGGAACCAGGTATGCCAGAATCGTTCAACGTATTGTTGAAAGAAATCCGCTCACTGGGTATCAACATCGAGTTGGAAGAAAATTAAGCCAATTAGATGCTGCAGTTAACCCTGCAGCATCTGTTACGGCTGAATAGAATGTAGGGGCGAGATTATCCGCCCTCAAGATTAACTCCGACAGGAGAGCTAAGGTGAAAGACTTACTTAAGTTTCTGAAGCAACAAAATAAGACCGAAGAATTCGATGCAATTCGCATTGGTCTTGCTTCACCAGACATGGTTCGTTCATGGTCATACGGTGAAGTAAAGAAACCTGAGACTATTAACTACCGTACTTTCAAGCCTGAGCGCGATGGCTTATTCTGTGCCCGTATTTTCGGCCCAGTGAAAGATTATGAGTGTTTATGTGGTAAATATAAACGCCTTAAACACCGTGGTGTGATCTGTGAGAAGTGTGGCGTTGAAGTTACACTTACAAAAGTGCGTCGTGATCGTATGGGTCATATCGACCTTGCGAGCCCAGTAGCACATATATGGTTTTTAAAATCATTACCGTCTCGTATTGGCTTAATGCTTGATATGACACTTCGTGATATTGAACGTGTTCTTTACTTCGAATCATTCGTAGTAACTGAGCCTGGTATGACAACGCTTGAGCGTGGTCAACTATTAGGTGAAGAAGAATACCTAGATGCACTTGAAGAGCACGGTGATGAGTTTGAAGCTAAGATGGGTGCAGAAGCAGTATTAGACTTGCTTCGTGAACTTGATCTTGGCCAATTAATTGCAGAAATGCGTGAAGAGTTACCAACAATTAACTCTGAAACGAAGCGTAAAAAGATCACTAAGCGTCTTAAGTTAATGGAATCGTTCCACCAATCAGGTAATAACCCTGAGTGGATGATCATGACAGTACTTCCAGTATTGCCACCTGACTTACGTCCATTAGTACCACTAGACGGTGGTCGTTTTGCGACATCTGATCTAAACGACCTTTACCGTCGTGTTATTAACCGTAATAACCGTCTTAAGCGTCTATTAGATTTAGCTGCACCAGATATTATCGTACGCAACGAAAAACGTATGTTACAAGAAGCGGTAGATGCGCTACTTGATAATGGTCGTCGTGGTCGTGCAATTACAGGTTCTAACAAGCGTCCGCTTAAATCTCTTGCTGATATGATCAAGGGTAAGCAAGGTCGTTTCCGTCAGAACTTACTTGGTAAGCGTGTAGATTACTCTGGCCGTTCTGTAATCACGGTTGGTCCTACACTTAAGCTTCACCAATGTGGTCTTCCTAAGAAGATGGCACTTGAGCTATTCAAACCATTCATCTATGGCAAATTAGAGCGTCGCGGCATGGCTACGACAATCAAAGCTGCTAAGAAAATGGTAGAGCGCGAAGTAGCGGAAGTATGGGATGTACTAGACGAAGTAATTCGTGAACATCCAGTATTACTTAACCGTGCACCTACACTTCACCGTTTAGGTATCCAAGCGTTCGAACCTGTACTAATTGAAGGTAAAGCAATCCATTTACACCCATTAGTATGTGCGGCTTACAACGCCGACTTCGATGGTGACCAAATGGCGGTACACGTACCGTTAACGCTTGAAGCTCAGTTAGAAGCTCGTGCACTAATGATGTCTACTAACAACATTCTATCTCCAGCGAATGGTGAGCCAATCATCGTTCCTTCACAGGATGTTGTATTAGGTCTTTACTACATGACGCGCGATCGCATTAATGCGAAAGGCGAAGGCATTGTATTTAAAGATCCTAAAGAAGCAGAAAAAGCATACCGTAGTGGTAACGCAGAACTTCACGCGCGCGTTAAAGTGCGTATTAGTCAGTCAATCACTAACGAAGCAGGTGTTGTTGAAGACACTGTAACGCTTATCGACACTACTGTTGGTCGTGCAATTCTGTCTCTAATTTTACCTAAAGGTATGCCGTTTGAGTCAATCAACCAAGCATTAGGTAAAAAGCAGATTTCTGGCTTATTAAACGAGTGTTACCGTCGTCTAGGTCTTAAAGACACTGTTGTGTTTGCTGACCAAGTTATGTACACCGGTTTCCACTACGCAATGAAGTCAGGTGTTTCAATTGGTATCGATGACTTAGTTATCCCACCAGTTAAAGCATCAATCATTGAATCAGCTGAAGCTGAAGTAACTGAAATCAACCAACAATTCCAATCAGGTCTTGTAACGGCTGGTGAAAAGTACAATAAAGTTATCGATATCTGGTCACGTGTAAATGAAAACTTATCACGTGAAATGATGGCCAACTTGTCTAAAGACACGGTTATCAATGCGAAAGGTGAAGAAGAAGAGCAACCGTCATTTAACTCAGTGTTTATGATGGCCGATTCAGGTGCTCGTGGTAGTGCCGCTCAGATCCGTCAGCTAGCAGGTATGCGTGGTCTAATGGCACGTCCAGATGGTTCAATCATCGAGACGCCAATCACGGCTAACTTCCGTGAAGGTCTAAACGTACTACAGTACTTCATCTCAACGCACGGTGCGCGTAAAGGTCTTGCCGATACAGCACTTAAAACAGCTAACTCAGGTTACCTAACGCGTCGTCTAGTAGACGTTGCACAAGATTTGGTAATCAATGAAGACGACTGTGGCACAGAAGATGGCTTAACAATGAAACCGCTTATTGAAGGTGGTGACGTTGTAGAAGCACTTCGCGAACGTGTACTAGGTCGTGTTGTAGCTGAGCCTGTGGTTATCCCTAATACAGATACTGTATTAGTAGAACGTAATATCATGCTTGATGAAAAACTGTGTGACCTTTTAGAAGAGCACTCAGTAGATGAAGTTCGCGTACGTTCTGTTATCACGTGTGATAACGACTTTGGTGTATGTGCTAAGTGTTATGGTCGTGACCTTGCACGTGGTCATATCATCAACGCGGGTGAATCAGTAGGTGTTATCGCGGCACAATCAATCGGTGAGCCGGGTACACAGCTTACGATGCGTACATTCCACATCGGTGGTGCGGCATCAAGAGCATCAGCTGAAAATAATGTACAAGTTAAAACTGACGGTACGTTAAAACTACATAACGCTAAGTATGTACTTAATACCGACGGTAAGATTGTAATTACTTCACGTTCAACTGAAATCACTATCATTGATAGCTTCGGTCGTGAAAAAGAGCGTTATAAAGTACCTTACGGTGCGGTACTAACAGTACAAGACAATGCAGAAGTTCAAGGTAACGACATCGTTGCTACTTGGGACCCGCATAGTCACCCAATCGTTCTTGAGCATAAGTCAAAAATCTCGTTCAGCGATGTTGATGACTCAAATACTGAAGCGCAAACTGATGAACTAACCGGCTTAACCCGTGTAGTTGTTAAAGACCTTGCTAAAGTAAATGCGAAAGAGCCTAAGCTTATCATCGAAAGTGAAGAGCGCGGCTTGCAAGAAACACGTCTACCTTCATTCACTACAATTGAAGTGACAGATGGCGTTACAGCAAACCCAGGTGACGTACTTGCACGTATTCCGCAAGAAGGTTCGAAAACTCGTGATATCACGGGTGGTCTACCACGCGTAGCCGACTTATTTGAAGCACGTAAGCCAAAAGATCCAGCTATCTTAGCTGAAATCACAGGTACTATTAGCTTCGGTAAAGAGACTAAAGGTAAGAAACGTTTAGTTATTACACCAGCTGAAGGCGATCATTACGAAGAGATGATTCCTAAGTGGCGTCAACTTAACGTGTTTGAAGGTGAGCAAGTGTCTAAAGGTGAAGTTATCGCCGATGGTCCTGAATCACCACATGACATCTTACGCCTACGTGGTGTGACTCATGTTGCTAACTACATTGTTAACGAAGTGCAAGAGGTTTACCGTTTGCAGGGCGTTAAGATCAATGATAAGCACATTGAAACAATTATTCGTCAGATGCTACGTAAATGTACCATCCTTGACGGCGGTGATACTGAGTTCTTAGCGGGTGAGCAAATTGAAGTAGCTCGCGTTAATATCGCTAATCGTGACCTTGAAAAACAAGGTAAAATCCCAGCGAAGTTTGAAATACAACTTATGGGTATCACGAAAGCATCACTAGCAACCGAATCTTTCATCTCGGCAGCGTCTTTCCAAGAAACAACACGTGTTCTTACAGATGCCGCAGTGAATGGTAAGAGCGATGAGCTTCGTGGTCTGAAAGAAAACGTAATTGTGGGTCGTCTGATCCCAGCCGGTACTGGCTTTGCGTATCACCAAGACCGTATGGCTCGCCGCAAGCAGGGTGAAGTTGTTGAAGAGCAAACAGTAAGTGCAGAAGAGGCAACTCAAGCACTAACAGATGCTCTGAACGCAGATTTATCTGGAAATCAATAAACTCTTATTAATCAACAGATTAATAAATCGTAAGACAGTTATCTACTGTCTTACGATGAGTTTAGGTTGACAGGTTAAACTTTGCTCATTAAAATTCCGCCACCCATTTACTTGCATGTATGTTACAAGCTTGTAAAAAGGGCGGATTTTTTTATTTTTTTCAGTAGTAATTTTAATTTCAGGAGCTATTTAAATGGCAACTATTAACCAGCTAGTGCGTAAGCCACGTCGTAGCAAGGTTACTAAAAGTAACTCAGCTGCGCTTAAAGCGTGTCCGCAAAAGCGTGGTGTATGTACTCGCGTATATACAACTACACCTAAGAAACCAAACTCAGCGTTACGTAAAGTAGCTCGTGTACGTTTAACTAACGGTTTCGAAGTAACATCATACATCGGTGGTGAAGGTCATAACCTTCAAGAGCACAGTGTAATCCTAATCCGTGGTGGTCGTGTTAAAGATTTACCAGGTGTGCGTTTTCACACTGTACGTGGTGCACTTGACTGTGCAGGCGTTAGCGACCGTCGTCAAGCTCGTTCTAAATACGGTGCAAAACGCCCTAAAGGCTAATTGTTTTCCGTTAGTAAGGCCAAGCACTAAATATTATTAATTATTGTTTTGGGTGATTGTTCCAAAAGGACAAACCTGAATAAACCGGAGATACAAAATGCCTAGAAGACGCGTAATAGGTCAACGTAAAATTCTTCCAGATCCTAAGTTCGGATCGGAACTTCTTGCTAAATTCGTTAACATCGTAATGTTAGACGGCAAGAAATCTACTGCTGAAAAAATTGTTTATGGTGCGCTAGACGTGGCTGCTGAGAAATCAGGCAAGTCGCACCTAGAAATCTTTGAATCTGCACTTGATAACATCCGTCCACAGGTAGAGGTTAAATCTCGCCGTGTTGGTGGTTCAACTTATCAAGTTCCAGTTGAAGTACGTCCAGTACGTCGCAACGCATTAGGTATGCGTTGGTTAGTAGACGCTGCACGTAAGCGTGGCGAAAAATCTATGGGCTTACGTTTAGCTCAAGAAATCGTTGACGCTGCTGACAACAAAGGCACTGCGGTTAAGAAACGTGAAGACGTTCACCGTATGGCTGAAGCGAATAAAGCATTCGCACATTACCGTTGGTAATCTGTCCTTAACCTTTAAGAGGATCATATGGCACGTACAACTCCACTTGAGCGCTACCGTAATATAGGCATAGTAGCTCACGTAGATGCAGGCAAAACCACTACAACAGAACGTGTTCTGTTCTACACTGGTCTTTCTCATAAGATCGGTGAAGTACATGATGGCGCCGCAACTATGGATTGGATGGAGCAGGAACAAGAGCGTGGTATCACAATCACTTCTGCTGCAACAACGTGTTTCTGGAAAGGGATGGACGCGCAATTTGACGACCATCGTATCAATATTATTGATACTCCAGGACACGTAGATTTCACTATTGAAGTAGAGCGTTCTTTACGCGTACTTGATGGTGCGGTAGTTGTTCTTTGTGCTTCATCAGGTGTACAGCCGCAAACTGAGACAGTTTGGCGCCAAGCGAACAAATACGAAGTTCCAAGAATGATCTTCGTAAATAAAATGGATCGCACCGGCGCTGACTTCTTAACGGTTGTTGACCAGGTGAAATCTCGTCTTGGAGCAACGCCTGTTCCAATCCAGTTGCCAATTGGCGCTGAAGACGACTTTAAAGGTGTTATTGACCTTATAAAAATGAAAGCCATTAACTGGAACGAAGCGGACCAGGGTATGACTTTCTCTTATGAGGCAATACCGGCAGAACTTCAAGAGCTCGCTCAAGAATGGCACTCTCATTTAGTTGAAAGTGCAGCTGAAGCCTCTGAAGAACTAATGGATAAGTACTTAGAAGGTGAAGAGTTAAGTGAAGCAGAGATTAAATCTGCCTTACGTCAACGCACATTAGCGAACGAAATTGTTCCCATTACGTGTGGTAGTGCATTTAAAAACAAAGGCGTTCAAGCTGTGCTTGATGGCGTTGTTGAATACATGCCTGCACCAACACAAGTGAAACAAATCCAAGGTATCCTAGAAAATGGAACTGAGGAAGAACGTCCAGCTGATGATAAAGCGCCGTTTGCTGCACTTGCATTTAAAATTGCAACAGACCCGTTTGTTGGCACTTTAACCTTTTTCCGTGTTTACTCTGGTACTGTTAAACAGGGTGACGCGGTTTATAACCCAGTTAAAAGTAAGCGTGAGCGATTTGGTCGTATCGTACAGATGCATTCAAACTCACGTGAAGAGATCAAAGAAGTTTACGCAGGCGATATTGCGGCAGCTATTGGTCTTAAAGACGTAACAACAGGTGAGACACTGTGTGATCCGAACTCTATCATTACGCTAGAGCGTATGGAGTTCCCAGAGCCAGTTATCTCTGTTGCGGTTGAGCCTCGCACAATCGCTGACCAAGATAAGATGGGTATTGCACTAGGTAAACTAGCTGCTGAAGACCCTTCTTTTCGTGTACAAACTGACGAAGAATCAGGCCAGACTATAATCTCTGGTATGGGTGAACTTCACCTTGATATCATTGTCGACCGTATGAAACGTGAATTCAGTGTTGAATGTAACGTTGGTAAGCCGCAGGTTGCATACCGAGAAGCTATTCGTTCAACTGTTGAAGTTGAAGGGAAGTTTGTACGTCAATCAGGTGGTCGTGGTCAATATGGTCACGTCTGGGTTAAACTTGAACCGATGGATATTTCGGATGATGAAGCACCAATTTATGAGTTCGTTAACGAAACTGTAGGTGGTTCGGTTCCAAAAGAATTTATCCCTGCGGTAGACAAAGGTATCCAAGAGCAAATGTCTCAAGGTGTACTGGCAGGCTACCCATTACTTGGCGTTAAAGCGACTTTATATGATGGTTCATTCCATGATGTAGACTCGAATGAAATGGCATTTAAAATTGCAGGTTCAATGGCAATGAAAGCTGGGGCGCTTAAGGCTGACCCTGTACTTTTAGAGCCAATGATGAAGGTTGAAGTAATCACTCCTGACTCAAACATGGGTGATGTAGTTGGCGACTTAAACCGTCGTCGCGGCATAATCGAAGGCATGGAAGATGCAATAGGTGGACTTAAGCAAGTTAATGCTCAGGTTCCTCTTTCTGAAATGTTTGGTTATGCAACTGCTTTACGATCTGCAACACAGGGCCGTGCTTCTTACTCTATGGAGTTTTTGAAGTACGCTGAAGCCTCTAAAAATGTTGCAGATACAATAATTTCAGCTCGCGCTGTTATATGATTTTAGCTTGTCTGGCTCAATAGTGAGTCAGGCTTTAATTTCTTAATTAGGAATTTTTTAAGATGGCAAAAGAAAAGTTTGAACGCGTAAAACCGCACGTAAACGTTGGTACAATCGGCCACGTTGACCACGGTAAAACTACACTAACTGCAGCAATCACTAACGTACTTGCAAAAGTATACGGCGGTGTTGCTAAAGATTTCGCATCAATCGATAACGCTCCAGAAGAGCGCGAGCGTGGTATCACAATCTCAACTTCTCACGTTGAGTACGATACACCAACTCGTCACTACGCACACGTAGATTGTCCTGGACACGCCGATTATGTTAAAAACATGATCACTGGTGCTGCTCAAATGGACGGCGCTATCTTAGTAGTAGCTGCGACTGACGGCCCTATGCCACAAACGCGTGAGCACATCCTACTTTCTCGTCAGGTTGGCGTACCTTACATCGTTGTATTCATGAACAAATGTGACATGGTTGACGACGAAGAGCTACTTGAGCTAGTAGAAATGGAAGTTCGTGAACTTCTTTCTGAATACGACTTCCCAGGTGATGACTTACCACTAATTCAAGGTTCTGCTCTTAAAGCACTTGAAGGCGAAAAGCAGTGGGA
>NZ_JALNTJ010000006.1:0-149114 GCF_023161885.1 Pseudoalteromonas sp. 2CM37A | reverse complement strand
TCAGCTATCAGCTATCAGCTATCAGCTATCAGCTATCAGCTATCAGCTATCAGCTATCAGCTATCAGCTATCAGCTAGAAATTTTGCTCATATTAACTTACGTGTCAAGACGAGCTTCTCTTAAACTGACGGCTGACGGCTGACGGCTGACGGCTGACGGCTATAAAAACAAAAAACCCAAGCCGAGGCCTGGGTTTTTAAACAGTTAACTAAAAGAGTTTACTTCTTCTTTTTAACCGCTTTTTTGTTTGGTAAATCAGTGATTGAACCTTCAAAAATCTCAGCTGCAAGGCCAATAGACTCGTTCAATGTTGGGTGAGCATGAATAGTAAGCGCTAAGTCTTCACCGTCTGCGCCCATTTCAACTGCTAAGCCGATTTCGCCAAGCATTTCGCCTGCGTTAATACCCACCATAGCACCACCGATTACACGGCCACTGTCTTTATCAAAGATAAGCTTAGTAGAACCTTCAGTACGTGCAGATGCAATTGCGCGACCTGATGCAGCCCACGGGAATACCGCAGTTTCAATGCTTAAGCCTTGCTCTTTTGCTTCTTTCTCAGTCACACCTACCCATGCGATTTCTGGATCAGTGTAGGCAATTGAAGGAATACATTTAGGGTCGAAGAAGTGCTTCTGACCAGAGATAACCTCTGCTGCAACATGGCCTTCGTGTACCGCTTTATGCGCAAGCATAGGTTGGCCAACTAAATCACCAATTGCAAAAATATGGTCTACGTTAGTACGTAATTGCTTATCAACATTAATAAAGCCACGCTCATCAACATTAACACCTGCTTTATCAGCATCAAGTAAGTTACCGTTAGGCGTACGGCCTACAGCAACAAGTACTTTGTCGTAACGTACTGGCTCAGCTGGTGCGTTTTTGCCTTCAAAAGTAACGTATAAGCCATCATCTTTCGCTTCAACGCCAACAACTTTAGTAGAAAGCATAACATTGAATTTTTTGTTTACGTATTTTTGGTAAATCTTGATGATATCTTTATCCGCAGCCGGAACTAACTGATCTGCAAATTCAACTACATCAATATCAGAACCTAGTGCGCGGTAAACCGTACCCATTTCAAGACCGATAATACCACCACCTAAAACAAGTAGTTTCTCTGGTACGTCTTTAAGTTCTAATGCGCCAGTTGAATCAATTACACGGTCATCTTCTGGGATGAACGGTAAGCTAACAGGTTTAGAACCCGCAGCAATGATTGCGTTATCAAATGTAATAGTTGTAGTGCCGTCAGCACCTTCAACGTCTAAAGTGTTGCTGCCAGTGAATTTACCGTAACCTGGTACAACTTTAACTTTACGCATCTTAGCCATGCCGTCTAAGCCACCTGTAAGCTGGCCAACAACCGACTCTTTCCAAGAGCGAATTTTGTCTAAATCAATTTGCGGAGCGCCAAAAGTAACACCGTGAGATGACATTTCTGCAGCGTCATCAATCACTTTAGCCACGTGTAAAAGTGCTTTTGAAGGAATACAACCAACATTAAGACATACGCCGCCTAATGTTTCACGCGATTCTACTAATGTAACTTCTAAGCCCAAGTCAGCAGCACGGAAAGCCGCAGAGTAACCACCAGGACCACCGCCTAGTACAACAACTTGAGTTTTTAATTCGTTGCTCATGCTATTACCTTAATTGTTTGAACGGGACACTGCCCTAAAATTTAACTGCCATGTTTCTGCATGGGCAGAAAATCAGAGCAATTCACAAATAGTGCAAAGATTGTATCATTGCATATAGTAAAAATCCCAGCTAAAAACAACTGGCTGGGATTTGATTTTGTTCATATTGTAGCGATTACATCACTAATTGACGTATGTCGCTCATGTAGCTAGCAAGCGTTGCGGTAAAGCGTGCAGCTAGAGCACCGTCAATCACACGGTGATCGTACGACATAGAAAGCGGAACCATTAATTTTGGTTCAAAGTCTTTACCATTCCACTTAGGCTTCATTTCAGATTTAGATACACCTAAAATTGCAACCTCTGGTGCATTAACAATCGGCGTAAATGCCGTACCGCCAATACCGCCTAAGCTTGAAATAGTAAAACAGCCGCCTTGCATATCAGATGACGTTAACTTACCTTCACGCGCCTTTTTAGAAATATCCATCAGCTCGCGAGATAATTCAATAATGCCTTTTTTGTCCACATCTTTAAATACTGGAACAACTAAGCCATTTGGCGTATCTACTGCAACACCAATATTGATGTACTTTTTAAGGATAAGGCTTTCACCGTCTTCAGACAATGACGAGTTAAACGTTGGGAACTCAGCAAGTACTTTCGCTACCGCTTTCATCACAAACACAAGTGGTGTGATTTTAACGCCAAGCTTTTTCTTCTCGCTTAACACGTTTTGTTCTTTACGGAACACTTCAAGGCTGGTGATATCAGCTTCGTCAAACTGTGTAACATGTGGGATTTGCACCCAGTTACGGTGTAGGTTTTTACCCGACAGCTTTTGAATACGCGATAGTTTTTTCTCTTCAATTTCGCCAAATTTAGCAAAATCTACTTTCGGCCACGGAATTAAGCCAAGCTCACCACCGCCCGCATTGCCTTTACCAGCTGGTAATTGGCCTGATTCAACTTGCTTAACTAGGTTTTTAACATAGTTTTGCACGTCTTCTTTCACTACGCGGTTTTTACGCCCTGAGCCTTTAACGTTTGCTAAGTTAATACCAAACTCACGCGCTAAGCGGCGAACAACTGGCGATGCATGAGCATATGCGCTGTTGTTTTCAAAACCTTCATCGCTTGCTTTAGCAGCAGGTGCAGCTTGAGCTGGCGCAGACTCGGTTTTTGCTGGTGCAGCCGCTGGCTTTTGCTCAGCCGGGGCTACTGCTTTTGCTGGCGCACTGCCTGCAACTTCAAAAACAAACACAAGTGAGCCAGTTTTGACTTTATCGCCAGCGGCCACTTTAATTTCTTTAACGGTACCAGCAAACGGGGCTGGTACTTCCATTGCCGCTTTGTCGCCTTCAACGTTTAAGATAGATTGCTCTTCTTCAACCGTATCGCCAACAGCAACCATGATTTCAGTTACTTCAACTTCATCATCGCCAATATCAGGTACGTTTACTTCTTTTGTGCTTGGCTCGGCGCTTTGAGCAGACTCTGCTGGCGCAGATTCTTGCTTTGGCGCATCTGATGCAGGTGCACTTGAGCCAGCAACTTCAAAAACAAACACTAAAGAGCCTGTTTTTACTTTGTCGCCTTCGGCTACTTTAATTTCTTTTACAGTACCGGCAAAAGGAGCTGGTACTTCCATAGATGCTTTATCGCCTTCAACACTTAAAATTGACTGCTCTTCATCTACGCTGTCACCAACGGCGACCATGATTTCTGTTACTTCAACTTCGTCGTCACCAATATCTGGTACGGTTACTTCTTTAGTTGAAGAACCTGAAGCTTCTGCAGGTGCAGATGCCTCAGTTTTAGCTGGCGCTTCTGGCTCACTTTGTGAGCCTGACTCTTCGCCTTCAAAAATCATGATTAACGACCCTGTTGTTACCGTGTCGCCTTCGCTTACTTTAATTTCTTTGACTGTACCTGCTTGCGCAGCAGGTACTTCCATTGATGCTTTATCGCCTTCAACGGTTAGTAGCGATTGATCAACATCTACTTTGTCGCCAACGCTTACTAAGATTTCGGTTACTTCTACGTCATCGCCACCGATATCTGGTACATTAATTTCAATACTCATTGCAAACCTCTTATGCGTACAGTGGATTTAGTTTGTTTGTGTCAATGTCGAACTTTTTAATTGCTTCAACAACCACTGACTTTTCAACATCACCACGTTTAGCAAGTTCAGATAACGTAGCAACAACCACGTAGCTTGCATTAACTTCAAAGTGACGACGTAAGTTTTCACGGCTATCAGAGCGTCCGTAACCATCTGTACCAAGCACTTTATAGTTGCTGCTTGGAATAAATGAACGCGCTTGCTCCGCGTAGTTTTTCATGTAGTCGGTCGCAGCAACAGTCACTGAGTCGTTTAATACGCTAGTGATGTATGGCGTTTTTTGCTCGCTTTCTGGGTTAAGCATGTTGAAACGCTCAACGTCTTGACCGTCACGGGTAAGCTCATTGAATGATGTTACTGAGTAAACATCAGAAGCAATACCGTACTCTTCGCTTAAAATGGCTGCAGCTTTGCGCACTTCAGTCATGATAGTACCTGAGCTTAATAGCTGAACGTTGGCTTTTTTACCTTCGTAGCTTTCAAGCTTGTAAATACCTTTACGAATACCTTCTTCAGCGCCTTCTGGCATTGCTGGTTGATGGTAGTTTTCGTTCATAAGCGTTAGGTAGTAGTAAATGTTTTCTTGGTTTTCACCGTACATACGACGAATACCATCTTGAATAATTACCGCTACTTCAAATGCGTACGTTGGGTCGTAAGAAATACAGTTAGGAACCGTATTTGCAAGAATATGGCTGTGACCATCTTCGTGCTGTAGACCTTCACCATTTAGCGTAGTACGACCTGCTGTTGCACCTAATAAGAAACCACGTGCTTGCTGGTCACCCGCCATCCATGCCATGTCGCCAACACGTTGGAAACCAAACATAGAGTAGTAAATGTAGAATGGGATCATAGGTAAATCGTTAGTGCTGTAAGATGTTGCAGCAGCTACCCATGACGACATTGCACCTAGCTCGTTAATACCCTCTTGAAGTACTTGGCCTGATGTAGCTTCTTTGTAGTAAGAAACAATATCGCGGTCTTGAGGGGTGTAGTTTTGGCCATGTGGATTGTAAATACCGATTTGACGGAATAAACCTTCCATACCAAATGTACGTGCTTCATCAGCAATAATTGGCACAATGTTTTTGCCAATGCCTTTGTCTTTTAGTAACACGTTAAGTGCACGTACAAAGCCCATTGTGGTAGAAATATCACGTTTTTGCTCTTCAAGTAGCGGCTTAAATGCGTCTACTTCTGGCAGTTTTAGCTCTTCAGTAAATTTAGGAATACGTGTAGGTGTGTAACCTTTAAGTGCATCACGGCGTGCGTGTAAGTACTTGTATTCTTCCGAGCCTTCTTCAAGCGTTAAGTATGGAAGATCTTTAATTTGCTCTTCTGATACTAAATCTTGTAGGCCTAAACGGTCACGTAAGTGTTCAACATGGCTCATGTCCATTTTTTTCACTTGGTGCGCAATGTTTTTACCTTCTGCCGCTTCACCCATGCCGTAACCTTTTACAGTTTTAGCAAGAATTACGGTAGGACGGTCGTTGGTTTGCTCAGCTTTTTTAAATGCAGCATAAAGTTTTGATGGCTCATGACCACCACGCTTAAGCGCAAAAATTTCGTCATCAGTCATATCTGCAACAAGTGCAGCTGTTTCCGGATAACGGCCAAAGAAATGCTCACGTACGTACGCGCCATCTTTCGCTTTATATGTTTGGTAATCACCATCAATTGTTTCGTTCATCAACTGTAGTAATTTACCTGATGTATCTTTAGCTAGCAGAATATCCCATCCGCTACCCCATACAACTTTAATTACGTTCCAACCAGCGCCTTTAAATAGGCCTTCTAGTTCTTGAATAATTTTACCATTACCCATTACTGGGCCATCTAAACGCTGTAAGTTACAGTTAATTAAGTAACATAGGTTGTCTAGCTTTTCACGTGCAGCAAAAGAGATTGCGCCGCGTGATTCTGGCTCATCCATTTCACCGTCACCTAAAAACGCGTATACACGTTGGTTTTTAGTGTCTTTTAAGCCACGGCCGTCTAGGTATTTTAAAAAGCGTGCTTGGTAAATAGACGCAATTGGACCTAAGCCCATAGATACCGTTGGGAACTGCCAAAATTCAGGCATTAATTTAGGATGCGGGTATGATGGTAAACCTTTACCATCTACTTCTTGACGGAAGTTATCAAGCTGCTCAGCCGTAAGACGACCTTCAACAAATGCACGCGCATAAATACCCGGAGAAATATGACCTTGGTAGTAAACTAAGTCACCGCCGTCTACCTCATTTGGCGCTTTGAAAAAGTGGTTAAAACACACTTCATAAAACGCAGCTGATGATTGGTAAGACGCCATATGGCCGCCTAAGTCGAGATCTTTTTTCGATGCACGTAATACAATCATGATTGCATTCCAACGAATAATCGAACGAATACGACGCTCAAGGTTTACATCCCCTGGGTACGCCGGTTCTTGATCTACTGGAATAGTATTAACGTAGTTAGTTGTTGTGCCAGTTGGCATATCAACGCCGTCTAAACGGGCTTGCTCTAACACTTGCTCAAGTAAATACTGAGCTCGTTCAACACCTTCTTCGCGCACAACTGATTCAAGAGCTTGTAACCACTCTTGTGTTTCTAGCGCGTCTACGTCAATTTTATTGACTTCAGACATATGGAGGTTTCCTTATGTTTAAAATACGAATGTTGTTAATTTAATACCACGTATACCTAATTTAGTGTGTTCTAAGTACAGCGTATTAGCTTAATTTTGTTTTGTGCGTCTTAAACTACGTTCAATTCGCGAATGCTCTTTACCCGCTTCAAGTAATGCTTCTTCAATAAAGGCTAAATGGGCATTACTTGCTAAACGGGCTTGTTCTGGATTGCCCTCAATTACGGCATCCATTAATAAGCGCCGGTGCTGGGCTAATTGATTGCTAATATCTGGTTTTTTTAATAAAACCGTTAAGTTTTGCAATACATTTTGCTCCAGTAGCGCTTGCATGCCTCGCACTAAGTGAAGTAAAACCACGTTGTGTGAGGCTTCGGCTACACTAAAGTGAAACGCATTAATTGCTTTGGCTTTTAATTGTAAATCGTTATTAACTTGAGCAATTTTATCAAAGCTTTGTTTAACCTTGGTAAAATCGGTGCTGGTACCACGAAGCGCCGCATAATATGCAGCAATTCCTTCAAGTGCATGACGAAATTCAAGTAAATCGAACTGTGATTCAGGATGCTTACTGATCAAATCAAACAGCGGATCAGTGAGTCCTTCTTCAAGCTGATTTTTTACAAACGTGCCACCGCCTTGCCTGCGAGTGACCAATCCTTTTGCTTCTAGCTTTTGGATAGCTTCACGCAGTGAGGGGCGAGACACCTCAAACTGTTTTGCTAGTTCGCGCTCTGGCGGCAGTTTTTCACCTGGCGCTAATGAGCCCTCAAGAATCATATTCTCAAGTTGCTGTAAAATAACATCAGATAATTTTGCTGCTTTAATCTTTAAAGACATTAATCAACGTCCACGTTGCATAAATACTAAAAAGCCTAATTTTTAAGGCCTAGAGCTTGACGATTTACCCAAAAGGTAAATTGGTCATACCAAAAATTTTCAATAAGGTATCAAAAAGGCAAATAACTGTCAATTTACGGGTTATTTGAGCAATTAGAGTAGCGTAACGCATTTTGAACGAAGTTCAAACAATGCACAATTGAGGTTGTTTTATTCAAACGTTAACAAGATGAAAACAAATGGTCTGACCAGAGCGAATTAGAATATTCACTCTAGCTGAATTTATTGAAGAAATTAATTTTTGAATCAAAGAAGGTCGTAGCGGGTTTACCCCGCGACCAACACCCTCACCCCGATATTCATCCTAAGCGCGGCGTACATTGCGCGATGTAAAATCGCGACTACGATAAACCGCCAAATAAAGTAAGCAGTGCAATAAGTACTAAATAAAAAAGCACGTTGCGTTTAACTAATTTAATCATACAAGTGGCTTCAATAGCACATCCGTAATAACGCTGCTCTACTTGCTCAGCCGCAAGCGCTGTACATGTAACTACTTTGCGATTTGGCGTTTTAAAATCCAATACATAATGTAGCCAGCAGCTTGTACCTTTATTAAAGTTACCAATAACTAAGTAGCCAAAGCTTGCAACACGCGCTGGTAGCCAATCTAGCCAAAATAATAATTTATGCAGCAGCGTAAAACGATTTGCAAACACCACTTTATGGTTTTCTTTAACTAAATCGGCCAACGTACGCACTATTGCATACAACACGGCCCCTGGGGCGCCAAGCATTACAAACCAAAAAATAACGGCGCAATAAAATCTAAAATTAATCCACGCTAAGGTTTGCCCAAATGTTTCTCCGCCCTCTTCATCCTCTAGGTGTTTTTGCCCCATTTGTAGTGCGTATAATGAGGCCGCGGTTTTATCATCCCGCGTTAGTGCATTTAAATACGACTTATATAAAGCGCGGTGCTTAGCACAACCAAAACAAACCAATAAAACCGCAACATTAATAGCTAACTGCCAAAGTACAAAGTCTGAGAATACATATATAAGCGCAACAGCCACTACCGGCAAAAGTAACCAAATTAAAAAGCCAATTGCCGAGCTAAACAATCCGTTTTCACTAAGTAATTTACCCGAGCGATTTAAATAACCATTAACGTAATGGCTTATTTGCCAATACTGTGAGCGCGCACCTAAACGCTCAAGTATTAGTGCAATAATTATAGAAACTAAAATCATGATAGCGACTCACTTAATTTGCTTGTTCTAGCCTGCTTATATAAGCAGGCCAATTAAAACTTTCCCCAGGGTCGGTTTTTCGCCCTGGTGCTATATCGCAATGCCCTACTACTCGCTTAGTGGTGATAAGCGGGTAACGAGTCATAATTGCCTTTGTTAGGCTATGTAAGCTGGTGTACTGCGCCTGAGTGTAAGGTGTGGTATCTGTACCTTCAAGCTCAATGCCTATACTAAAGTTATTACATGCGCTTTGCCCTTCATATTCAGATTGCCCGGCATGCCACGCACGTTTATTAAATGGCACATATTGAATAATCTCGCCAGTACGTTTTATAAAACAGTGCGCTGACACTCTAAGCCCATTTAAATCACAAAAACTGGGGTGCGCATTACAGTCAATCTCACCCATAAACAGTGCATCAACGTATTCGGTGCCAAATTGCCCAGCCGGCAAGGAAATATTATGAATTACCAACAGCGAAATATTGGTATTTTCAGGGCGATCATCAAAATGCGTACAGGGCCGCTGCGTTATATTAGCGACAACTCCGCTTGAATCTATCTGCATTATTTTAATACCACGGTATACATAAACTTGATGCTAAAGGATTTATATAAAGAATGATAGCCATTGCGGTTAGCTAACATTCAGCTGGTAGCATTACTTTTAGTAGCCATACTATATATGTAGATGCAATAAACCCCTGCTCATTTAAAAGCGCTTCTATTAGTTATTTAAACATAGTAAAATTTGCTTAATTTATTAACACTTATGAGCCTTCATATGTCAATTTCGCACACGCTTATTACTCAACTTGTCACCCTCGCCCTAGATGAAGATCTAAATTATCAATCAGCACAAGACGGCGACATTACCGCACAGCTTATTCCACAAAACGAGCACGCAAATGCTAAAGTAATTACCCGCGAAGACTGCGTTTTTTGCGGTAAAGACATCATTATAGAAGTGTTTAAGCAAGTAGATCCAAGCGTTGAAGTAAACGTATTAGTAAATGATGGCGACTTTGTGCCAGCAAATAGCACCTTATTTACAGCTAAAGGTTCTGCCCGCGCTATTTTAACTGCAGAGCGTACCGCGCTTAACTTTGTACAAACGCTTTCGGGTACCGCAACCACAACTGCAAATTATGTAAAAGAGCTTAGCGGCACCACAACCCAGCTGCTCGATACCCGTAAAACAATACCAGGACTCAGGCTACTTCAAAAATACGCTGTAAAATGCGGCGGCGGTGCAAATCACCGTATAGGCTTATTTGATGCGTTTTTAATTAAAGAAAACCACATAGCAGCGTGTGGCGGAATTGATAAAGCAGTCGCACAAGCCAAGCAAAACCACCCTACAAAACCCGTAGAAGTAGAGGTTGAATCGTTAAATGAACTTGAGCAAGCTATTAATGCAGGCGCCGACATAATCATGCTCGATAATTTTAGCGTTGAACAAATTCAGCAAGCTGTGGTCACTACTAATAAGCGCGCTAAATTAGAGGTTTCTGGCAATATGACGCTAGAAACGCTTAAAATTTACTCGCAGGCAGGTGTCGACTTTATATCCAGCGGCGCACTTACAAAAAATTTACAATCAATCGATTTATCGATGCGTTTTGAGCAATTTTAAAGCAGCAAATTTCACTTTACTATAGCTAATCAATTGACAATCTAAGAAAAAAGGCTTTAAATAAGCCAAAAGAGCTGCTTTGTAACATTTTGTTAAATAAAGTATCCTTTTTAGAAAAATATGTGTGCTTTAAGCATAGAAAAAGTGTTACACTAACCCAGTTGTATTACTTCCTTGAAAAATATAGTAATAAGTAACTGCTTTTTGTTTTAATCTTCAAAAAATACCTAAAAGATTAAAGCAAATGGTCAGTATGTTTCCTATATTTAATCTACTTTGTGTTTAGGTAGCCTACGCAAGTTGCAACATAATGAACTCACATTTAGCTTTTGTGTTTCATACCTAAGGCTAAAAGTACGTGAAAATTTATTTTTAAGTAAATCTGTAAAGTTAATCAGGTAAATTAAGATTGGCACTTTCGCCACTAGCCTGATTACCTTACAAAACATTATCCTTTAGGAGAGGAAACATGAAAACAATGACTCAAAAACAACAGGGTTTCACCCTAATCGAATTAATGATTGTTGTAGCAATCATCGGTATTCTTGCAGCAATTGCGCTTCCTGCGTATCAAGATTACACGGCTCGCGCACAAGCAACTGAAGGTTTAAGTGCTACATCTGGATTACGTTCAGATATTGGTGTTTACATGTCTGAAAATGGCGGCGCAGCAGGTGTAGATGCTGATGCTGCCATTGATGCACAAGCAGATGCATTAGCTGGTCGTTACTTTTCTGCAACAGGTGTAGATGTGGCTGCAGGTGGTGTAGTTGAAATAACATTTGATGATGGTGCTCACTCAGGTGAGACTATGTCTTTAACACCTACAGTTGAAGCGAGCGGTCAAATTTCACGCTGGGTTTGTAGTGGCTTAGATGCTCAATATCTTCCTTCGGCATGTAGATAAGCCTACATCTTTAGATGTTGGATAATTAAAATCATTAAAGCAAGAGAGAAGTTTAAAGTTTTCTCTTGCTCCGTTTTACTACCTTTTAATATCGAATCTATTCAGGTCCATTATGTCAAAAAAACTAGAACAAAAAGGACTCGATACATTTTTATGGATTGGTGTAAGCGCAAGAGGTAAACGTTTAGAAGGAGAAATAACTGGAAACAGCATAGCTTTAGTAAAAGCACAACTTCGTAAACAAGGTATAACTCCTTCAAAGGTTAAGCGTAAAGCTAAACCTCTTTTCGGCATTAAAAGCGTTCAAAAGATTACCCCTAAGGATATTGCCTTAGTCACTCGCCAAATTGCCACTATGCTGATGGCGGGCGTACCACTAATTCAAGCTATTGAAATGATTGGTTCTGGCTCTACTAACAAAAGTATTGGTAAGTTAATGGAGACTATTGGCGATGAAGTTAAAGCAGGTCAACCTCTATCTACGGCGCTCAGAAAACACCCCCGCTATTTTGATGATTTATATTGTGACTTAGTTGCGTCGGGTGAACAATCAGGTGCGCTTGATAAAATATTTGACCGTGTTGCTTTATACAAAGAAAAATCAGAAGCGCTTAAGTCAAAAATTAAAAAAGCCATGTTTTACCCTATCGCGGTTTTAGTGGTTGCGCTTATAGTTACCTCAATACTTTTAATTTTTGTAGTCCCACAGTTTCAAGATATATTTGAGGGGTTTGGTGCGCAACTTCCTGCATTTACTTTGTTTGTAATTGGTATATCTGAATTTATGCAAGAGTATTGGTGGGTAGCGCTAATTACTATCGTTGCTGCTGGTTGGACTTTTAAAGAGGCTAGTTTAAGAAGCTTAAAACTCAGAGACGCAACAGATAGAGCCATATTAAAACTGCCAGTGATTGGTATGATTTTAAATAAAGCCGCTGTTGCGCGTTATGCTCGTACGCTTTCGACCACCTTTGCTGCAGGTGTACCCCTTGTTGATGCACTGGACTCAGCTGCTGGCGCTTCAGGCAATGCGGTATATCGCTATGCTATTTTAGATATTAAAGCAGAGGTGAGCTCGGGTAATCAAATGAACTGGGCAATGCGTAACTCTAAAATATTCCCCGATATGGTCATTCAAATGGTAGCCATTGGTGAAGAGTCCGGCTCGTTAGATGGTATGCTAGCCAAAGTAGCGACTATTTACGAGCAAGAAGTAGATGATGCGGTGGACGGCCTTTCGAGCCTACTAGAACCACTTATTATGGCCGTTCTCGGTGTGTTAGTTGGTGGTTTGATTATCGCTATGTACCTACCTATTTTCCAACTAGGTGCCGTTGTTTAGATACTTATTTGAATAATAATTAATTTGTCGGTTTATATGCAAAGTATTATAGAAGTAATGCAAAGCCAATTGTGGTTTTATTTAACCACGGTTGGCTTAGTCAGTTTATGTGTAGGTAGTTTTTTAAATGTAGTTATTTATCGACTGCCGTTAATGATGCAGCGAGAATGGCAAAGTGAATGTAGGTTATTATTAGAAGATGAACTAACAGCCAAACCTACACAAGCCAGTAACAGTGAGTCATTTAATTTAGTAAAACCTAATTCTACCTGCCCTAAATGCAAAACCGCGATTAAGCCTTGGCAGAATATCCCTATTATTAGTTGGATTGTGCTTAAAGGTAAATGCGCTAATTGCAGTAACCCAATATCAGCGCGTTACCCGATAGTTGAAGCCATTACCACCCTATTAAGTTTAGTTATTGCCTACACTTTTGGGGCTACTGAGCACGCCTTTTTATATATTTTTGTAACCTGGATTTTAGTGGCGCTCACCTTTATTGATATTGACCACATGCTACTGCCCGATCAGCTCACTTTACCTTTAGTATGGCTTGCGCTTATAGCCGCTGTAATGGGTATAACAATAAGCCCGAGCGAAGCAATAGTGGGGGCAGCATGCGGCTATTTAAGCCTGTGGAGTGTATTTTGGCTATTTAAGCTATTAACCGGTAAAGAAGGCATGGGCTATGGCGATTTTAAGTTACTGGCCGTGTTTGGCGCACTGCTTGGCTGGCAGTCGCTATTAACCATTATTTTGCTTTCAAGTGTGGTCGGCGCCATTATTGGTATTGCCCTTTTAAGTATCCAAGGTAAAGACAAAGCAACACCCATTCCATTTGGCCCCTACTTAGCCATAGCGGGTTGGATAGCACTGCTGTGGGGCGCTCAAATTCAAGCTGCGTATTTTAATTTAATTGGTTATTAGTATGAATGAGCCAGCAACTAAAATAAACAATTGGGTATTGGGTTTAACAGGCGGTATTGGCTGCGGTAAAACGGCTGTTAGTAATATGTTTGAAGAACTGGGTATTTGCGTTGTTGATGCCGACATTATTGCTCGCCAAGTAGTAGCGCCTAATAGCACAGGGCTAAATGCAATTATTGAACACTTTGGCGAGGGTATTTTACTGCCCGATGGTACATTAAACAGAGCAGGGCTGCGCACTAAAATATTTACCAACAATGATGATAAAGAGTGGCTTAATGCACTATTACACCCACTTATTCGGGAAAAAATACTCACCGATTTAAATAATGCAAGCAGTGCTTATGTTGTATTAGTTGCACCATTATTGTTTGAAAATAAACTTAACAAATACTGCAACCGTACTTTATTGATTGATGTACCACAGCCTGTGCAGATTGAACGTACTATAAAACGCGACAATATTAGCCTTGAGCAAGTAAATAGCATTATAGCGTCGCAAATGCCACGGGAAGAAAAACAACAAAAAGCTGATGATATTCTAAATAATGACCGCGATTTATCGCTTGTTCATGCAGAACTTGTTGTTCTTCATAAAAATTACCTACAATATGCAGTATAAAATACAACTAATACCCCTTAATGCTGTCATAACAACATAAACTCGTAATTTAGTTAGCAAAAAAGGTGTTGATAAGCACAGCGAATTTAATCACCTGCTTTTTTCTGATAAATTGTTAACTATTGAAGGACTAAAATAGGTGCGCAATGAATATTAACTCACCGTTATTGAGAAAATTTATAACGCTTGGCCGCATTGATGCCGATACCGTAAAAGCAAAACAGCAAGAGTTTGCCTCAACCGCTGAGCTTATATCTAAATGTGGAAAAATTGACAGCAACGACTTAGCTGAACAATGTATAGACTTATTTCGCGTACCGTATTTTGATTTAAAAGACTTCGACCCTGCACAAATCCCCGAAGACTTAGTTAAAGAAAAGCTAATACGTAAACACCACATTTTACCGTTGGTTCAAAAAGGCAGAAAAGTATACATTGCCGCCTCAGATCCGACTGATTACGGTGCCTTTGAAAACTTTGAATTTAGCACCGGCTTATCGTGCGAAATAGTCGTGGTTGACTATATTCAGCTGGATAGCAAAATTGAGCAACTACTTGATGCTGCAGGCAGCTTAGATTTAAGCGCCGATGAATTTAAAGAGTTTGCCGACTTAGATAATGAAGGCCCTAAAGAAACCACACCTAAAGATGATGATAAAGACGATGCGCCAATCATTGTTTATATCAATAAAATATTAATGGACGCCATTAAAAAAGGCGCTTCTGATTTACACTTTGAACCTTACGAGCACAAATACCGTATTCGCTTTCGTATTGATGGTATTTTGCATGAAGTTGCCAACCCTCCCAATACCTTAGCAAGTAAACTGTCGGCGCGTATCAAAGTAATGTCGAGGCTCGATATTGCTGAAAAACGTAAACCACAAGATGGCCGTATTAAATTAAAAATTACCGAGCGTAAAAGCATCGATTTTCGTGTAAGTACTATGCCTACGTTATGGGGCGAAAAAATAGTAATGCGTATTCTTGATTCATCAAGCGCTATGCTAGGTATTGATGTACTCGGCTATGAAGAGGATCAAAAAAAGCTCTACATGGATGCGCTTGGGCAACCACAAGGCATGATACTTGTTACCGGCCCAACGGGCTCTGGTAAAACCGTATCGCTTTATACAGGTTTAAATATACTTAACCAGCCAGAGCGTAACATTAGTACCGCCGAGGATCCGGTTGAGATAAACCTTGAAGGGGTTAACCAAGTACAAATTAACCCTAAAGCCGAAATGACCTTTGCTAACGCCCTGCGTGCATTTTTACGTCAAGATCCAGATGTAGTGATGGTAGGTGAAATACGTGACCTAGAAACCGCAGAAATTTCAATTAAAGCGGCGCAAACAGGTCACTTAGTACTATCAACACTACATACCAACTCAGCGCCGGAAACCATAACGCGTTTATTAAATATGGGCGTGCCTGCGTATAACGTGGCAAGCTCTATAAGTTTGATTATTGCCCAGCGCTTAGCTAGGCGTTTATGCCCTAAGTGTAAAACCCCTGAAACACTGCCAGCAGAAGAGTTGGCTCGTCAAGGATTTAGCACAACACAAATTGAAGATATGACACTATACGCACCCAAAGGCTGCGAAAACTGCACCGATGGTTACAAAGGCCGTGTGGGTATTTACGAAGTAATGCAAATTACCCCTGAAATTGCACAAATTATTATGCGCGGTGGCAACTCGCTCGAAATCGCAGAGGTATCGCTACAAGCTGGGTTTAATAACTTGCGATTATCGGGTTTACGAAAAGCCGCCGATGGTTTAACGTCTCTGGCTGAAATTAATCGCGTAACCAATATGTAGAAGTGATAGCCCTAATTAGGGCTAAAACACATTGTAGAGAGTAAAGTATGCCAACAATTGTTAACTGTCCAACCTGTAAAAACAAAGTTGAATGGTCACAGCAAAGCCCACACCGTCCTTTTTGTTCTAAGCGCTGTCAGCTTATTGATTTAGGTGAATGGTCTTTTGAGAACAATAAAATATCAACGCCTATTACCTCGGCTAACCAAATTAGCCAAGATATGATTGAAGATATTGAAGAGATGATGGCTAAAAACGATGACGACTTTTTTAAATAAGCGTTTTTCACCCTCTTAAACGACAAAAGCCAGCATTAAGCTGGCTTTTTAGTGTTTAATCTATAAATTAGTCTCTTTGCTTACGGTGTTTTTTACCCATACGCTTTTGCATTTTTGCAAACTTTTCTTGCTGCTCTGCGCTAAGTACCTGCATTACTTGATGCTGTGTTTTTAGCTTAATTAAGCCAAACTCAGTGCCTTTTTCATGGCGTGCAGCTAATAGCTCTTTTGCAGCGTTTTCGTCAAATGTTGGTGCACTAAGTAGAGCATCCATTTTCTCTTTTTGAGCCTTGCGCTGTGCTTTACGGGCTTCTTTATCATCGCCGCGCAGTGCTTTCATCTGTGTTTTTTGCGCTTCAAAAATAGCTTCAAGCTTAGTTTGCTGTTCTTGCGTTAAATCGAGCTTGTCGGCACCGCGCTCAGATAATAAAAAACGCGCTTGAGAATGGCCTTGCTTATGGTGCATGCCGCCTTTTGCTAATACGCTACCGGCGCCAAGTGTAGCCGTTGCTAGACCACAAATAAGTACTAATTTTGAAAGTGTATTTACTTTAGTCATAATCATCACCTTAATATTGGATGGATTGAATTTGGTTGTGGCTGCTTAGCCAGTGAGTTAACTATACCTCTTGCAACGCAAAGTAACGCAAAGCAGTGTAAAGGTTGTGTAAAGATTCACTTTTGCACAATTTAAGAAGTAAAATAACCATATAGAAATTGCCTAAGGGTTTGAAATGAAGCTATTAATGATTGATGACGACACCGGTTTGTGCGAACTACTTACTGAATATTTAGCCGCGCAAGGTTTTGACGTACAAAGCGTTCACGATGGTGAGCAAGGTTTAAAGCTTGCTCTATCAAATGACTACGCGCTGATATTGCTTGATGTCATGCTCCCCACCCTTGATGGCTTTGAAGTTCTTAAACAACTTAGGCAAACAAAGCTAACACCGGTTATTATGCTCACTGCAAAAGGCGAAGACTTTGATCGCATTTTTGGCTTAGAGTTAGGCGCAGACGATTACATACCCAAGCCCTTTAATCACCGCGAGTTACTTGCCCGTGTAAAAGCCATTACCCGCCGTATAGAGCACATAAATAGCCTAAACGTTGCAACGCCTAGCAAAATGAATATAAATGGCATTACGGTTAATCTGGCAGCCCGAGAGGCCGCTATTAACGAGCACACCCTCACGCTTACTGGCACAGAGTACGAAGTACTGGTGTTACTAATTAAAAACGCCGGCGAAGTTGTCAGTAAAGAGCAAATAAGTGAAGAAGTATTAGGCAGGCGCTTAGCTTCGTTCGACCGCTCAATTGATATGCACGTTAGCAATATTCGTAAAAAAATAGCTGAGCATATTCAAGGCGAGCGAATAAAAACAATGCGAGGAACAGGTTATGTCTTCATCCAAGGTGAGTAATAAACATTACTTTGCATGGCTAAAGCACCCTCGGCATTATTTATTTTTTAAAATATTTATTTGGTTTTGGCTAACAATAACAGGCACGGTGGCTGCGCTTATATTCTTAAGCAACATTACGGCAATTAATGCAGTAAGCACCGAGCCTTTGCGTGGGCCAATGAAAAAAAACCTAATTTATACTGCCAAAAGCATTGAGCGAAGCGCCACTAAGCACAAACGCACCCTTGCTGATGTTTTATCGCACCCCAGGCTTTCAAAACGAAAGATTTTATTTTTAGGCGCAGCACAACCCGAAGATGCATTAAGCAATAAAGAGATCCCCGCTGAAATAGATTTAAACTTACTTAGCTTTAGTCAAAACTTGGCGCCACAGGTCATTTTTACCGAAAAATACCAAGCTTTCGGCCCTGTTAATATTAACGTGCCAGAGGGGCAGTTTTACCTCTACGAAATAGACATTAACCACCAACCTCCTTTGCTCATGCGCTTTAAGTTAATGCCAAATTGGATGAAAGTACTCGTGGCTATTTTTGCTTCTTTAATCCTGAGTTTTATTTTTAGCCGCAATTTAATCGCCCCAATTAACAGCCTTAAAAAAGCAGCTATAAAGCTTTCATCTGGCGATTTATCAGCGCGAGTTGCCATACCTGCAAGCAGAAAAGACGAGTTAGGAGTACTTGGGCGTGACTTTAACAGCATGGCTAATCAGCTTGAGCAACTTATTAGTGCCCAAAAGCGCTTACTGGCTGATATATCTCATGAGTTACGCTCCCCGCTTACGCGTTTAAAAATGGCAACAGGCCTTGCACAAATGCAAGCCAACGAGGCAAGCCAATCGTATTTATTACGTATAGAAAAAGAAGCAAACCAGCTTGATAAAATGATTGCCGACGTGCTGCAAGTGTCGCGTTTAGAAGCGCAAAGCCAAACACTGTCACTACAAAAGCAATCACTAAAAGATATAGTAGAGCACGTATTAAACGATGCGCAGTTTGAAGCTAAGCAAAATACTAAAACACTTACTTTTAGTGGCAATGCCGATGTAATGCTAAGCTGCGATGAATCATTAATTGCCAGCGCACTCGAAAACCTATTACGTAACGCAATAAAATACGCGCACAGCAACATTAGCTTTAACGTACACTATAAAAACCAAATCTATATAGAGATTTGCGACGATGGCCCTGGCGTTCCAAATGAGCAACTTAGCAAGCTTTGTGAGCCCTTTTTTAGGCAATCTGACGCTCGCGACAGAGTAAGTGGCGGCACAGGGCTTGGCTTAGCTATCGCTAAAAATGCTATTATTGCCCACGGCGGTAGTTTAGCGCTATCTAATAAAGAAAAAGGCGGGCTTTGTGCCAATATCACCCTGCCACTAATTAAAGAGTAAGCATGTTTTACAGTACCGAATCAGCGCTTGAAAGTAACCAAGCACGCATTAATCACTTTTACGAAAATGTACTTAATAAAAACTATTTTAATGCATCTGAAGGTAAACTGTTTTTTGCTTACGCAGTGCCAGAAACAGCTAACACTGCCATAGTAATTAGCTCTGGGCGCATAGAAGGGCTTGAAAAATACAAAGAGCTGCTGTGGGAGCTTTACACGAATAACTATGCGGTATTTATAGCCGACCACCAAGGGCAAGGCCGCTCGTATCGACCGTTAAAAAATAAGCACAAAGGGTATGTAAAACGCTTTAGTGACTACAGTGCCGACTTAGATTTATTTAATCAACATATTGTAAATAAAAACTGGCAAGGCAAAAAAATATTATTAGCCCACTCTATGGGCGGCGCTATAGCGTACGATTATTTTGCAAATTACCCGCATACTTTCAGCGGTGCGTTTTTATCAGCGCCCATGTTTGATATTTACACTAAAGGTATTCCTAAACCGGTGGCTAAATTTATAGCCCGCGCCGCCTCAAAGCTCGGTTTTGGCTACAGTTATGCGCTAGGGCAAAACGATTACAACCCAGAAGAATTTGCGCTTAATACTTTAACCAGCAGCCAAGTGCGGTACAACCTATTTAGGCTCACTTATCAACAACAGCCACTTTTACAGTTAGGCGGCGTTACATATGGCTGGTTAAATGCAAGCTTTGCTTTTATGTCTGCCGTGGATACCCACACAATCAACCTCCCTATTTTTATTGCCAGCGCACAAAACGATGAAGTGGTTGATAACAACGCGCAACAAAAGCTCGTAAATAGGCTCCCTAATGCCGAGCTGAAAAGCTTTGCAGGGGCTAAACACGAGTTATTGTTTGAACGCGACGAAATTAGAAAACCTGTACTTATGCGCTTGTATCAGTTTTGTTCTTCGTTTGATACTTAGGTACCACCGAAAGCGGATCTAGATGAATTAAAATATCAACCTCAGAGTCAAAGCGCTCGGCAAGCGCCTTTTCTACATCGTCAGCCACATTGTGGGCACATATTAAACTTAAATGATCATCAAGCTCTAAGTGCATTTGCATAAACTTAATTTTACCGCCTTGGCGAGTGCGAATATCATGTACACCGTGTACATCTTTATGTGCGTTAGCAATATCTAAAATACTTTGCTTTTCGTCATCTGGGAGTTCTTTATCCATTAGATGATCGGCACTCTCACACGCAATATCCCAACTGTTATAAAGTAAGTAACCGGCAACGCCTATGGCAAACAGCGGATCTGCGTATAACACCCCATAGTATGAGAGCAAAATAGCAAGCAATACCGCGGCATTTAAAATTAAATCCCCTTTGTAATGCACCGAGTCTGCTTTAATAGCGATGGATTCGGTATGCTTAACCACTTTGATCTGAAAAAACACAATCACTAACGTACAAGCAATAGCAAATATACTCACCCACACACCTAACAGTGAATGACTAAGCACAATTGGGTTAAATAATCGCTCAATACCATGAAACGCCAATAAGCACCCCGACCCTGCTATAAACGCAGCCTGGCCAAGTCCGGCTAGGGCTTCTGCTTTGCCGTGGCCAAAACGGTGATCGTCATCTGCTGGGCGCAGTGCATACCCTAGCACTAAAAAGCTCATGGCCGTGGCGGTAATATCCATTAATGAATCGGTTAATGAGCCAAGCATAGAAGCTGAACCCGATGCCAACCACGCCCAGGTTTTAGCGGCTATCATTAAGCTAACCATAACCATGGTAACTATGCTTGATGTTTTAACCCAAAATTCGTAACTACGGTGATGCACGTTAATATTCACTACTTGCGGTATTCAATGGCGCGAGTATATCATTTTTTTTACCGGTTTCGTGTATACTGCCACTCGTCAAATTATAGATTAATAGAAAGGCGCATTATGCTGGATATCGTTTTATATCAACCTGAAATTCCACCAAATACAGGAAATATCATACGCTTGTGTGCAAACACAGGTTACTCACTGCATTTAATTGAGCCATTAGGTTTTGAGTGGGACGATAAGCGAGTAAAACGTGCCGGGCTAGATTACCACGAGTTTAGTAACGTACAGCGCCATGCCTCGTTTGAAGCCTACCTTGAAAAGTGCCAACCTAAAAAAGTGTATGCATGCACCACTAAAGGCAGCCAGTTTCATCACGAGGCCAGTTACCAAGCAGGTGATTGCTTGGTGTTTGGGCCCGAAACTCGCGGCCTCCCCGATGAGATGATTCAAGCGCTACCTAACGATCAGCGTGTGCGCATTCCTATGCAGCCCAATAGCCGTAGTATGAACCTATCAAACGCTGTGGCGGTATTCGTTTATGAATCTTGGCGCCAGCTAGGCTTTCCTAACGCGCAATAAACACCTTGTACCAAATAATAAAAAAAACCGACATAGCGTCGGTTTTTTTAATAGCACAGCATGTTCATGCTTTTAATAAAGTGAGCATTATATGCTCATTTATTCGGCGCGCTGCTCTCGGCCTAATAGTGCCATGGCGGCTTCTTTCATATCTTTATTTTCATAAAGTACTTTATAAATTTGCTCAGTAATAGGCATTTCTACACCGGCGCGTTGTGCTAATAAATACACTTCTTTTGTGTTTCTAAAGCCTTCAACAACTTGCCCGATAGACTCAATAGCAGCATCAACCCCTTCACCTTTACCTAATGCCAAACCAAAGCGACGGTTGCGCGATTGATTGTCGGTACATGTTAAGATTAAATCGCCAAGTCCAGCCATACCCATAAAGGTTTCTTGCTTTGCACCTAAGGCACACCCTAAGCGCGTTAGCTCAGCTAAGCCGCGAGTGATCAGTGCAGTACGTGCATTAGCACCAAAGCCCACCCCATCAGACATACCTGCACCAATGGCTATTACGTTTTTAACCGCGCCACCTAACTGAATGCCAATAAAGTCATCGTTGTTATACACGCGGAACGAGCGCCCACAATGGAGTAAATCTGCAAGTTGTTGCGCAAACACCGTTGAGGTAGACGACACCGATATCGCAGTAGGTAGCCCTATTGCCATTTCTTTTGCAAAGGTTGGCCCTGATAAAACCGCAAGCGGCATCTCATCACCTAGTTCCTGCAGGGCAACCTCTTGTAACAAGCGACCAGTATTTGGCTCAAGCCCTTTTGTTGCCCACGCAACTTGCGCACCTTCAACCAGCGCAGGTTTAATTTGCTGCAATGTATCTGCAAAGGCATGGCTTGGCACAACCACAAGTACAATGGCACTGCTGGCTACGGCTTGTTGTAAATCGGCTTGTAATAAAAGAGTGTCGGGGAATGGTACATCAGGAAGGTAACGTTGATTTTTCCGCTCAGCTGCAAGCGTGGCAACGTCGTCGCTATTGCGACCCCAAAGTGTCACTTGGTGACCATTTCGGGCTAAGCAAATAGCAAGAGCGGTGCCGTAAGACCCCGCTCCTAATACAGTAACAGCTGAAGTTGCTGTACTCATAAATTATGCGTCTGCTGAAACCTGCTCAGCTTGCGCAGTACGTTGTTGCATGTATTGTGCAAATAACGCATCAAAGTTCACTGGCGCAAGGTTAAGCTGTGGGAAAGTACCACGGTTAACAAGATTAGATACAGCTTCACGCGCGTATGGGAATAACACGTTAGGGCAGTATGCACCTAGCATATGTGCTAGTTGTACTTCTTCAAGCTCACCAACTGTAAAAATACCGGCTTGCTGAATTTCACATAAAAACGCAGTTTCTTCACCAATAGAAGCAGTAACCGTTAGTGCTAAAACCACTTCAAACACACCTTCGTCTAGCTTATTAGAGCGCGTGTCTAGGTCTAGCTTCACTTCTGGCGTCCATTCTTTTTGAAAAATCGCAGGCGAGTTAGGCGTTTCAAACGATACATCTTTAGTGTAAATACGTTGAATAGTAAATTGTGCGCCACCTTCTTGTGCTGCTGCGTTTTGATTTTCTTCGTTCATTGTGCTTCCTACGTGTTAGTTTTTATAATTAAAATTAAGCATTTAGCTTAGCGTCAAGTTTACCTTGCGCTTCAATAGCCATCATGTCGTCGCAGCCACCGATATGTTCATCATTAATAAAAATTTGCGGTACTGTGCTTGCACCACCTGCTTTAGCAATCATTTCATCGCGAAGCTCTGGTTGAACACCAATATCAATATTTGTGTACTCAACGCCTTTACTGTTTAAAAGTGCAAGAGCACGTTGGCAAAATGGACAGTACGCTTTGGTGTATAAAACAACATTACTCATAATAAATCCTCTATCGGTACTACTAAACTGATTAGCGACCTGTTGTAGTTGGAAGGCTGGCAGATTGCCACGACCCCATACCACCTGATAATACATAAACCGATTCAAAGCCTGCTTTATGCATTGCATTAGCAATACCTTGAGCAGTCATGCCTGTGGCACATACTAGTATAATGGGTTTGCTCTTGTGCTTTTCAAGGCTTGAAAAGTCAGATTGTTTTGCTTTTTCAGGGCTTAAGTGTTCAGCACCCGCAATACGACCTGCGTTAAATTCTTTTTGAGCACGAATATCAACTACTTTGCCATCTTCACGATTAATAAGAAGTGTTAATTGCTGTGGGTTTATTTCTCTCACTGCTGAAAACTTGCTCTTTATCCAGCCGCTTACAATAAGGAATACAAGACCAACCCAAGCTAGGCTTAAAATAGGATGATTTGTAATAAATTCAATATATTGATCCATTCTACTTCCACTATGAAATTATGTTCTAAACCTAGAGCGTGTTGGCCTTTGTGGATTGAAATTCACTCAATCTAGGGGCGATTAAATCGCGGCGCGAGATTTGTAACCTAGTGGGCTAAGTAAAAACCGAGCAAAGCTTCCGCGTCCTGCTCACGCCCCTTACCTACATCCCTGTAGGCAACAAAAGGTAATAGCCCCTAGAAAGAACCCAATGGGCAGCGCATGTTTGGTATTTATGCTACGTTATCGCCTATTTATGGGGAGTAACCACACTTCATAGACTCTGCCTTACCTAAAAACCAAACATACTGCTGCAAATTCAGCCACCAAAGTGCAACACGCCCTAATATTCTAGGTATTTTGTACTTTAGCCACGCAAGTATACCCAAACCAAGTTAAAATGCGAGTTTGCTGCGCTTTAAAAACTCATAAAGCACCCCATATATGAAAGTAAGTAAAAAATTTAATATCTTGTTCTCAGTGCTGATTCTGGCGCTAAAACACGGTATGCTAAAACTAACCAGATAACCTTTCGGCGCACAGTACCCATCAACAGGTGCTAATTTTCAGGAGCTATTATGACAGAGCATAAAAAACCACTGGTATTAATGATTTTAGACGGTTGGGGATACCGCGAAGATGAGCAAAGCAATGCGATTCTTGCAGCCAACACCCCCGTTTTAGACAACCTATGGGCAACCCGTCCACGCACATTAATTTCAGGCTCAGGTTTAGATGTAGGCTTACCTGAAGGGCAAATGGGTAACTCAGAAGTAGGCCATGTAAATTTAGGTGCTGGTCGTGTTGTTTATCAAGACTTTACTCGCATTACCAAAGCAATCAACGATGGCGAATTTGACTCAACTCCTGCACTTGTTGAAAACATCGATAAAGCAGTCGCTGCAGGCAAAGCCGTGCATATTATGGGTTTATTAAGCCCAGGTGGTGTTCACAGCCACGAAGATCATATTGTCGCAAGTATTCAATTAGCCGCTAAACGCGGTGCAAAAGAAGTATATTTTCATGGCTTTTTAGATGGCCGTGATACACCACCACGCAGTGCTAAAGCATCAATAGAGCGTATAGAAGCCTTATTTGCCGAGCTAAATTGTGGCCGCTTAGCGTCTCTTGTGGGCCGTTATTACGCCATGGACAGAGACAACCGTTGGAACCGTGTAGAAAAAGCCTACAATGTAATGGCATTAGGTGAAGGCGAATTTAATTATGCTGATGGTGTATCGGCATTAGAAGCCGCCTATGAGCGCGACGAAAACGATGAATTTGTAGCTCCAACCACCATCACGCCACAAGGCACTGAAGCAGCACAAATTAATGATGGCGACACTATCATCTTTGCTAATTTTAGAGCCGACCGTGCCCGTGAAATCACCCGTGCCTTTGTAGAGCCAGGCTTCGATGGGTTCGAAAAGAAAAAATCACCACAGTTAAGCGCATTTGTAATGATGACAGAATACTCAGCCGATATTGATGCCCCTGTCGCATTTGGCCCTACGCCACTGGTAAACGTATTAGGTGAATGGCTTGAAAAAAATGGCAAAACGCAGCTACGTATTTCTGAAACAGAAAAATACGCTCATGTTACGTTTTTCTTTAGTGGCGGACGCGAAGATGAATTTGAAGGCGAATCACGCGAATTAATTCCTTCTCCACAGGTTGCCACTTACGACCTTCAGCCAGAAATGAATTCTGAAATGCTAACCGACAAACTTATTGAAGCCATTAAAAGCGGTAAGTTTGATGCCATTATTTGTAATTACCCGAATGGCGATATGGTGGGTCACTCTGGTGTGTTTGAAGCCGCGGTTAAAGCCTGTGAAGCAGTTGATGCATGTATAGGCCGCGTGGTAGAAGCGCTAGATGAGTTTGGCGGTGAAGCACTTATCACAGCCGATCACGGTAATGCAGAGCAAATGGCAAATACTGCCACGGGCCAAGCTCATACCGCTCACACTAGCGAGCCAGTGCCATTTATTTATGTAGGACGCGATGCAACGCCAAGTGAAGGCAAAGCATTAAGTGATGTAGCACCTACTATGCTACACCTCATGGGCATGGAGCAACCAAGCGAAATGACCGGTACGCCAATCATGACGTTGAAATAACACATGAGCAAACCAGTAAATTGGTTTAGTGTTTATACATTTGTATTGGTTTCGTTAGTGGTTGCACCTGCAACCGCTAACGAAAACCGCACTAAAAAAGACCTATCTGAAGTGCAATCTGCATTAGAACAAAGCCAAGCAGAGTACAACGCACAGCGAAAAAAAATTGCCGCACTGCAAAAAAACTTAAAAAAACACGAGCTAGAAATAGCTAAAAATGCCAAAGCCCTCAATATGGCTGAGCAATCAGTAAAAGAAACAGAGCAAAAACAACAAGCCCAGCAACAAAAAGCACAGCAATTAAAAGCGCAACACGCGCAATTTCAAGCCATTTTAGCGGCCCAGCTAAAAAGTGCTTACATGGCTGGGGGCGACGACTACCCCAAAATGCTTTTAAACCAGCAAGACACAGCTAAATTTGAGCGTACCTTAAGCTATTACAACTATTTAAATAAAGCGCGCATAGAGCAAATTGAAGAGCTTAAAGTACTACAACAACAAATTGCAGAAAACCAAGCTGCACTTGCCAAAACCAAACAAAAATTAGCCGCCTTATTTGAAGAACAAAAAAGACGCCAAAGCGCGCTAGTAAATGCCCAAAGCGAGCGCCAAACTAATCTTAAAAACTTACAAGCACAGCTCAATAGCACTAAAAGCTCGATTAATTACTTAAAAGACAACGAGCAAACATTAATCACCACCATTGAAGAACTTGAGCAAGAGAAGACTCAAAAAATTGAATTACTCGGCCTTAATAAAAGTAAAGGCAAGCTTAATTGGCCCAGCAAAGGAAAGTTAAAACACACATTTGGTCAGCGCAAACATGGCGGCATAGACTGGAAAGGCGTGTTAATTGGTGCAAAAGAAGGCACTAATGTAAACAGTATTAATAATGGCCAAGTTGTTTTTGCTGATTGGCTTAAAGGCTTTGGCTGGGTTATTGTGGTTGATCATGGTGAGGGCTTTATGAGCCTATACGGCCATGCGCAAACATTATTAAAAGATGTGGGCGACATGGTTCGAGAAGGCGAAACGCTGGCATTAGTAGGTCAAAGCGGCGGACAATCGAGTTCTGGTCTATACTTTGAAATACGCCACAAAGGACGCGCAGTAAATCCTGTTAAATGGTGCAGACGTATTTAAGTGAATAAAACAGCTGCACCGCATTAGGAGCAGCTGATGACTCAAAAAATACCACAAACACGCTCATTTCCCTCTTCCCGTACGCGCTATTCGTTTTTATTGTGCGCATTAACCTGTATTGCTATTTTTTGTTTTAGCAATTCATTACTTGCCAGCTCAGTTAAAGATCTTAAAAGTCAGCAAATTTCTGAAATACTCTTCAACATTAAAGCCTATTATGTTGATGACTTATCACTGACAAAAGGTGCACAGGGTGCCTTTAATAATCAGCAAGTAGAAATTTTACTCGACCAGCTAGACCCGTATTCTAAATACCTCAATGAAAATGACTTAGACGCTTTATTTAATAATACAAATGGCCATTACACTGGCGTGGGCATTGAAGTGAAAGACATTGACAGTGACATTACTATTGTTGGTGTTGTTAAAAACTCCCCAGCCAAAAAGGCCGGTATTTTAGCGGGCGATATTATTGTTAGTGTTAATGATATAAACACGCAAACAGGTAGCTTAGAGCAAGTAGCTGCGTTGATAAAAGATACCCGCTTTAACGCGGTTAAACTAACAATAAAGCGCGCAGGGCAGCAGCAACCAATTAGCTTTGCGGTAAACCGCAAAGAAATAAACTTAGAAAGCGCCACTAGCCAATTACTCGACTCAGGCACTGGGTATTTAGCCATAAATAATTTTTCTAATCACACCTTACATGAAGTGGCGCTGCAGGTAGCTGCACTTAAAAATGATTATCGCACGCCCCTTAAAGGGTTAGTTATTGATTTACGTGACAACCCAGGTGGTACTTTACAAAGCGCAGTGGCGGTAGCGGATCTATTTTTACAAAGCGGCACTATCGTCACCACTAAAGGGCGCTATTACGACGCTAACCAAGCCTACTACGCTAAACGAGGCGACATACTTAAAGGCTTGCCTATTGTGGTGCTTATTAATGAAAATTCGGCCTCTGCGGCTGAAATACTCGCCGCTGCTTTAAAAGATAATAAGCGTGCTACAGTGGTTGGTAATCAGTCTTATGGCAAAGGATCGGTGCAATCTTTGATCCCACTTGGTGATGGTAATACAGCGCTAAAATTAACAACTGCTAAGTACTTTACACCTGCGGGCGTATCGATTGAAGGCGTAGGCGTTACCCCCGATGTAGCAATTGCGCAAGCAACCCTTCCACAATCAAATAAAGCCGTTATAATAAAAAATGAGCAGAACAAAAATGCACCACAATTTGAACATGAAATACTGGGCGACTTACAGTTAGTAAAAGCTAAGCAATTACTTAGCATGCAATAGTAAATAATCTGAACTCTAGGTAAGCGATTTAATAACAGAATAAATATTAACACTATTAGATTCTGCTATTCTCTAGCTATAAGTTTTAAGTAAATTCAACGCAGTTAGCGCTAAAAATAGCTGCTGAGATAGCTTTATTACCCGGCGCTGAGATTAAATACTCTTAATAAATTAAAAAGATAATAAAAACTATAAACGTGAAAATAATAAAATGGCTGTTGTTGGCTATCTGCTTTGTATCTAGCACTACTTGGGCAAAGCAAATAGCCATCGTAATTGATGATATTGGCTATCATCAGCGAGATTTAGAATTTCTTTCCTTACCAGGGCAATTGTCGTATTCAATTTTGCCCCACACACCCTACTCTCAAATTTTTGCCACACTTGCCAGCCAAGCAAATAAAGAGCTTTTATTGCATGTACCTATGCAAGCCTTAAACGGTAAAGCACTCGGCCCTGGCGGGCTCACCGTAAATATGGATAAAGAACAGCTACAAAAAACTTTAGGCACTGCACTGGCAAGCTTACCGCAAGTAAAAGGGGTTAATAACCATATGGGGTCGGCACTCACTCAACAAAGCCAAGCCATGGAGTGGACTATGGAAGTTCTTAAAAAACGTAATTTATTCTTTTTAGATAGCCGTACTACCGACTTAAGCCAAGCGCAAAATGCGGCAAATTTTATCGGGGTTGAAAATATTGGCCGCCATGTGTTTTTAGACAATATAACCACGCATGAGCAACTGCAGCAAAGGCTGGATGAGCTAAAATATAAAGCGACTAAACACCACTTTGCCATAGCGATTGCCCACCCCTACCCAGAAACCATCGACTTTTTACGCCAAGCGCTACCTAAGCTCACCGAGCAAGGCTTTGAGTTAGTTCCGGTATCGCAACTAGTGCATAAAAAATACATACAATTAGCACAGGCGCAAGGTAAAGGGATCAACGCTAGGTAGCTTTAAGCGGTATTTTAAGTATATTTAAGCCATACAACTAAGCTAATAAAAGCAATATTAATAGCTAAAACGTTGATTAAAATACTTATAGCCACAAAGCAAAAGCCCCGCATATTAATGCAGGGCTTTTTAAGTTTTACATTTTTTGCGCTATTAGCTCATAGCACTTTGCAGCTTTTTCATCGCTGTTTTTTCTAGCTGGCGAACACGCTCAGCAGATACACTGTATTTTTCAGCAAGCTCTTGTAGTGTTGCTTTGTCATCAGACAACCAGCGTGCACTTACAATGTCTTGTGAGCGTTCATCTAGCGTTTTAAGCGCGCTAAATAAACGAGTATGTGACTGCTCTTGCCATTGTTGCTGCTCAATATCGTCAGCTAAATCAGCTGAGCCGTCTGTTAAATATTGTACTGGTGAATATGTACTTGTTGGTGCGTCGTCGTTATCGTCGCCCGTTAAGTCAAAGCCCATGTCTTGGCCGCTCATACGCGATTCCATTTCACGAACTTCTTTTTCACTCACACCTAGCTCATTCGCTACAGTGCTTACTTCAGCTTGGTTAAACCAACCTAAACGTTTTTTGTTTTTACGAAGATTAAAAAACAATTTACGTTGCGCTTTAGTGGTCGCAACTTTTACGATGCGCCAGTTTTTGAGCACAAACTCATGAATTTCTGCTTTAATCCAATGAACAGCGAAAGACACTAAACGTACACCCACACTCGGGTCGAAACGCTTAACCGCTTTCATCAGGCCTATATTGCCCTCTTGGATTAAGTCGGCTTGCGGTAAACCATAACCCGAGTAGCTTTTAGCAATATGTGCTACAAAGCGTAAATGCGACATAATGAGTTGCTTTGCAGCACTAAGATCGCCTTCTTCTTGAAGTCGTGTTGCTAGCTCTTTCTCTTGCTCAGCTTTAAGCATAGGAATTGTGCTAACCGCTTGAAGGTAGCCGTCCATACTTGCGCTTTGTTGCCCAACTGTAAGTGCCATTGCGTATAAATCTTTACTCATTTTTCACCTCGGTGATAAACATTTGAAACCATCTTAGCACTCTTTCTCTAAGAGTGCTAACCCCAATTTAAAACTTTTTTTAAGCGTAAATCAAGCGGTTTTTTAGTGTATGTTAAGTCTACTACATGCGACTGAATAAGTGATGAACTAAGGGATTGCAAGAGATTAGCGCAAGCGTAACAGCGCATTTACAACTAATCTCATTTGAGGATGATAATATACAAACATGACATTTTTGAGTCAGCCATTAGCAGCCGTACTTATACTTTATCAGGCTCAATTTCTTTAATATATCGGTTAACCGATAAGTAAGAACCAATAAAGCCTAAGCTGGTTGCTAGTAATACTAATGCGCCAAACTCATTAAGCGTTAAACCAATTAACGAAAAGCTTGTTTGATACACGCCTGCAACGCTGCTTACTGCGCTAGTTAACCACCACATCATTAAGGCAATACAAATAAATGCAAACAAGCCCCCTATAACGCCATACCAAATGCCGGTCCACAAAAACGGAGCGTGTATAAACGTATTGGTAGCACCTACTAACTTCATTACTTGTATTTCTTCTTTTTTATCCATAATCGATAAACGAATCGTATTACCAATAATAAGCGTGACAGAGGTAAGAAGTAATAAAGCAATTGTGATAACGCTTTCTTTTAATAAGTCTAATAATGCATTTAGGCGCTCAAGCCAAGCAATATCAAGCTTACCAAAATCTACTTCGCGCTCGTTCTCAAGCTTTGTAAGCAGCGCTTTAGCCGCATTAGGCTGGCGATGCCGCTTAGTAGGTGTCACTAATACAACATCGGGTAGCGGGTTGCTATCTAGGTACTCTAAAGCTTGCCCAAACCCCGACACATCTTTAAATTCAGTTAATGCTTGCTGCTTAGAAATAAATTCAACACTTTCTACCTCGGCGTAAAGTGCTAAACGCTTTACTAAGGTTTGTGTTTCTTGCTCGCTCATACTTTCTTTTACAAAAAGCGATATTTCACTGGCTTCTTCAAACCCGCTACTGACTTGCTGTACATTTTTTACGACTAAATAAAGCGTTGCAGGCAATGTTAAACTTAGGCCAAGTACCGCAATTGTCATTAATGATGCAAGTGGCGTACGCCACATTTCACCTAAACTGTGCACCCCTTGGCGAAAAATATTAATAATAAAAAAATAACCGCCAGCTATGGCTGATTTTTTTTGTTTGTCGTTTGAGTTTTGGCGTCCTTTAAATAACAAGCTCACAGCGTGCCCTCCGCAAGTGGGTCTTCAAGCATACGGCCATCTTTTAAAGTCAGGCTACGGTATTTTAAACGCGACACCAGACCAAGGTCGTGTGTTGCTATAAGTACTGTCGTACCATGTTTATTAAAATCTTCAAATAGCCTTAATATTTCCATAGAGAGCTCGGGGTCAAGGTTACCCGTTGGTTCATCAGCTAATAAAATAGGCGGAGAATTTACAATCGCTCTGGCAATACCTACGCGTTGCTGCTCACCACCAGAGAGTGTAGAAGGATGGCATTTAACTTTATCTAACAGCCCTACTTTATCTAGCGCACCATGAACTCGTTTAGCGATTTGTTTATGATGAGTGCCTTCAATAATCAACGGCAGTGCAACGTTATCAAACACAGTGTAACGCTCTAACAATCGATGATTTTGAAAAATAATACCAATATCGCGGCGCGCATAAGGAATTTGCCGAGAATTAACTTTATTTAAATCAACACCATTAATTAGCACGTTGCCTGCAGAGGGGCGCTCCATTAAGCTAATGAGCTTTAATAAGGTACTTTTACCCGCACCACTGTGGCCTGTTAAAAAAGCCAGTTCGCCAGGCTTAATATGAAATGTAACTTTTTCGAGAGCGCGATGCCCACCCGGATAGGTTTTACTTACTTGCTGAAAATTTATCATTTTTTATTATGCCAGTCCCAAATTAGTAAAATGGAATTCCTTAGCTAGGGCCTGTTGACCTTTCAGGATTGAAATTTGCTCTACCTAGAGGCTATTTAATCGCGGCGCAAGGTTTATAGCCCAGAGGACTAAGTAAAAACCGAGCAATAAAAAGTAAATAGCCCAAAGGGCAGCGCATGTTTAATCTCAAAAGATAAACAGACCAAAAAAGGGAGCAAGCTCCCTTTTATGTATTAAGCGTCATCCTCATCTTGGCTAAATAAAGCGTCAATAAAGTCATCGCTTTTAAATGCGCGTAAATCATCAATACCTTCGCCAACACCAATGTAACGAATAGGAATATTAAACTTATCTGCAACCGCAAATATAACCCCACCTTTAGCAGTACCATCAAGTTTTGAGAGGGTAATACCGGTTAAACCAACACATTGATTAAATAAGTTTACTTGGCTAATTGCATTTTGACCTGTACCCGCATCAATGGTTAGCATAACTTCATGCGGTGCATCGGGGTCAATTTTCTTCATTACGCGGGCTATTTTTTCAAGCTCTTGCATTAAGTTGTCTTTATTTTGCAAGCGCCCTGCTGTATCGGCAATTAATACATCTACATTACGCGCTTTAGCGGCTTGAAATGCATCAAACACCACCGAGGCACTATCTGCACCAGTGTGCTGGGCAATAACAGGAATGCTGTTACGCTCGCCCCACACTTGCAGCTGCTCTACGGCTGCTGCACGAAAGGTATCACCTGCGGCCAACATAACCGACTTACCTTCATTTTGAAATTGCTTAGCTAACTTACCAATGGTTGTCGTTTTACCTACGCCGTTTACACCGACCATTAATATAACAAATGGTTTTTTATCAGCACGTATCTCAAGCGGTTGCTCAGCTGTTTTAAGCATTGCGGCCATTTCTTGCTTCATTAAGTCATAAAGCGCATCGCCATCTTTAAGCTGCTTGCGATCTGCGGCATCAGTAAGGCTATCAATCAGCTTCATGGTGGTATCAACACCTAAATCGGCGGTAAGAAGCTGTGTTTCTAAATCTTCAAATAAATCATCGTCTATTTTTTTACCACTAAAAATAGATGCAAAGCCAGAGCCTATATTTACACGGGTTTTTAATAACCCTTTTTTAAGACGTGAAAAAAAGCCTTCTTTTTTAGGCTTTTCGGCAAGTTTAGCTTCTTCTTTTGCAAGCTCTGCCGTAATGCGCTCTTGCTCTAAACGATCAGCTTCGGCCTCTGCTGCAATACGCTCTTGTTCTAAGCGCTCAGCTTCTGCTTGCTCGGCGGCAATTCGCTGTTGCTCTAAACGCTCGGCCTCTGCTGCAATACGCTCTTGCTCTACACGTTCAGCTTCTGCTTGCTCTGCGGCAATTCGTTGTTGCTCTAAACGCTCAGCTTCTGCTTGCTCTGCGGCAATTCGTTGTTGCTCTAAACGCTCAGCTTCTGCTTGCTCTGCGGCAATACGCTCTTGCTCTACACGTTCAGCTTCTGCTTGCTCTGCGGCAATACGCTCTTGTTCTAAGCGATCAGCTTCTGCTTTTTCTGCAGCAATACGTTCTTGCTCTGCACGTTCAGCTTCTGCCTGTTCTTGTGTAATACGCTCTTGTTCTAAACGCTCAGCTTCTGCTTTTTCTGCTGCAACACGCTCTTGCTCTAAACGCATTTGCGCTTCTTGCTCTGCTAAACGAGCGGCTTGTGCTTGTTGTTGTACCTGTGCTTCAGCTTGCTCTTTCGCAAGCAACTCAGCGTTGGCTTTTTCAATTGCTAATTTTTCATCTTGCTCAGCTTGCTCACGCTCTGTGTCTAAACGTTGTTGCTCAGCTCGCTGTGCAGCCATGCGCTCTTGCTCTAAACGCATTTGCGCTTCTTGCTCAGCTAAACGTGCAGCTTGTGCTTGTTGTTGCGCCTGTGCTTCGGCTTGCTCTTTTGCAAGCAACTCTGCATTAGCCTTTTCAATTGCTAAACGCTCTGCTTGTGCTTTTTCAGCAGCAATACGCGCTTGTTCTTCACGCTCTGCTTCGGCCTTTTCTGCCGCTAAGCGCTCAGCCTCTTGTTGCTGAGCTAATGCCTGTTGTTTATCAGCTTCTGCTTGTTTTTTATCTGACTTACCAAAACCGAGCCAAGACATGAATTTACTTTTTTTTGCCATACTTGCTAATAACCACTTATAAAAATCTGATAAACTAAAATTTGAAATAGCTTGGTGTGGCTCAGCAAAGCGTGCCGGCCAAACAACCGTTCAAAACGTAAGTGCTAAATAGTAACACTTTTAATGCGGTTGAAAAATGAAGCTAAACGTAAACTACGCACAATATTATCTGAGCTAGATCCCTTATACCATTTTTTAGTGACCTAAATGAGAAAAAAAACAACGAAAAATAAAGCAATTAGCAAATCTACTGACGGCTTTATTAGAGTAATTAGCGGGCAATTTCGTGGCCGTAAACTGCCGGTAAAAAATGTAGAAGGGCTACGCCCAACAACAGACCGCATTAAAGAAACCGTGTTTAATTGGTTAATGCAAGATACGCGCGATGCAACAGTACTCGATTGCTTTGCAGGCTCTGGCGGGCTTGGCTTTGAGGCGCTTTCTCGGTTTGCTAAAAGCACCACGTTTATCGAACTAGATGCCTCGGCTGCTAAGCAAATTGAGCAAAATATTAGTACCTTAAAGCTTGAAAATGCACAGGTAAAACACACTAATTCACTCTCATATTTAGAGCAAAAGAATACAAATTCACCATTTAATTTAGTTTTTGTTGACCCACCATTTCGTAAAAACTTAGCGCAAAGTAGCTGTGATTTATTAGAAAATAACCAATGGCTTAGCGAAGACGCGCTCATTTATGTTGAGGTAGAAACCGAACTAAGCAGCTTTTCACAACCAGATAACTGGCTGTTAATTAAAGAAAAAAAAGCAGGGCAAGTATTCTGCAGGCTATACCAACGCCAGCCAAATTAACACTATTTAAGCCGCTGCATTTCTGTTAATATTATCCTTTACATGTGGTGTTGCTTCGGATTACAATACCGCACCATTTTTGAACCACTTGATCAATGTTTGATCAACTTGAGCAACGCTCATAATTTAGGTAGGTGAATTTTTAATGCCAGTAATTAAAGTAAGAGAGAACGAACCGTTTGACGTAGCACTTCGTCGCTTCAAGCGTTCATGTGAAAAAGCAGGTATCCTTTCAGAAGTTCGTCGTCGCGAGCACTATGAAAAGCCAACAGCTGAGCGTAAGCGTAAAAAAGCTGCAGCGGTTAAGCGTCACATGAAGAAGCTTTCTCGCGATAACGCACGTCGCGTTAAATTATACTAATAGTATTAGGTCTTGTATAAATGAGCCTTTTAATAACGCTAAAAGATGCGCAAAAAGATGCGATGAGAGCGAAAGACAAACAACGTCTTAACCCTATTCGCATGGTGCTTGCCGCAATCAAGCAACGTGAGATTGACGAGCAAATAACACTAGACGACGCAGGTATTACCTCCGTTATAGTGAAGCTTGTTAAACAACGTCGTGATTCTTACACTCAGTACAAAGATGCTGGGCGTGAAGATTTAGCCGAAATTGAAGCCAATGAGATCGCAGCACTAGAAACTTTTTTACCTCAACAATTGAGTGAAGAAGAAATAGTTGCCCTTATTGATGCGGCTATTGCTGATACTAATGCAGCAGGTATGCAAGACATGGGTAAAGTAATGGGCATAATCAAAAGCAAAGCCGAAGGACGTGCCGATATGGGCAAGCTTTCTGGTTTAATTAAGCAACGATTAACAGCCTAATACTCCCACATACACAAAGTATGATTAAAGCAAACCGAGCCTAGTGCTCGGTTTCTTCGTTTAAGTAGACAAACAAAACGCTTTTAAGTAATGCTCGTGCATGTAATTAAGTGATTTATTGTGTAGCTACAAAAGCACATCGAAGGCTAGGTAAAATGGGTTATTTAGGGCTATCACTTACTGCGCCTGCACTGCTCTACCTTCAATATCCTAGCTTTGCACGCTGTTAGCGTCAGGTTTAGCACCTAAAAATGATTAAGTATTATTGCCCATGGATATAATGTAGCTTTTTAGCTTACCAATACCCCTTTTATAAATGCGCGCATTGTGTTGAAATTACACCTCACCAATTGTTAGGACTACTTACAAAACATGGCTGGAAAGATCCCACGAAATTTTATTGACGATTTACTCGCCAGAACAGATATTGTAGAGCTAATAGACTCTAAAGTTGGTCTTAAAAAAGCAGGTAAAGACTACCAAGCTTGCTGCCCTTTCCATAACGAAAAATCTCCCTCGTTTACTGTTTCTCAAGATAAACAGTTTTACCACTGCTTTGGCTGTGGTGCTAATGGCAACGCTATTTCGTTTGTTATGGAATACGACAAGCTTGAATTTGTTGATGCCATAGAAGAGCTCGCAAGCCTTTTAAATTTAGACGTACCTCGCGAGAAAGGTACTAGCTCAGCACCTGAGCGCACAGCAGCGCAAAAGCGCTCAGATTACGATTTAATGTTACACACAGCACGCTTTTACCAGCATCAATTAAAGCACCACAGTAACTCTGCTGCGGTGATTGATTATGTAAAAGGGCGTGGTTTAAGTGGCGAAACCGTTAAAAAGTTTATGATTGGTTATGCGCCGAGCGAATGGGAAGCGCTGTGCCAACAACTTGGCCGAACAAAAGAGCAAAAAGAACAGCTGGTCGAGCTTAAGCTCGCCTCAGAAAAAACACCAGGTAGGCAGTTTGATTTTTTCCGCGATCGGTTAATGTTCCCTATTCGTGATAAACGTGGCCGTGTTATCGCCTTTGGCGGGCGTGTAATGCAAGCCGACCAAGGGCCAAAATACCTCAACTCACCAGAGACCCGCATTTTTCATAAAGGTTTTGAGCTATATGGCCTTTATGAGGCAAAACAAGCACATAAAAAGCTTGAACATGTACTCATTGTAGAAGGTTACATGGATGTAGTTGCACTTGCAGAGCAAGGTATTGAATATGCCGTAGCTGCGCTTGGTACCGCAACCACAAGCGAGCATATGCATACGCTATTTAGAACCACCGACAAAGTTATTTGTTGTTACGATGGCGACAGAGCGGGCCGCGACGCTGCATGGCGAGCACTAGAAAATGCCCTGCCCTACTTAAACGATGGCAAAGCATTACACTTTGTATTTTTACCTGACGGCGAAGACCCTGATTCACTGGTTCAGCAAGAAGGTAAAACACAGTTTGAGCAACGCTTAAGCCAAGCAGATGATTTTACCAAAGTGTTATTTAATAAGCTTAGCCAAGAAGTAGACCTAACACTCGACTCAGGCAAAGCTAAGCTGTTGAGTGCCGCTTTGCCGTTGATTGAAAAAATTCCGAGTGAATTTTACCAAGAAAATATTTTAGAGCAGTTAGGGCGATTAATTGGCCGTACGCGTGAGCAACTAAATAGCCGCTTAAAAACACCAAAGCAACAACACGCTGTTGAACGAAAATTTAAAATTACCCCAATGCGCCAAGCTATTGGTATTTTAATTCAGCACCCACAGTTAGCTAAAAGTGTGCCCCATTTGCCTGAATTGGCGCAAATGAACATAGCAGGCATTGGTTTGCTACTGCGTTTACAAGAGCGCGCACTGCAAAAAGACAATGCTAACACAGCGGTTTTACTCGAGTCATTTAGAGATTCCGAAGATTACGAACCACTAGTAAAGCTTGCCACATGGCAGCACCAAATTAGTGATGAGCGTTTAGAGACTGTTTTTCAAAATACTTTTAAATTTATTGAAGATCAGTGTTTAAATTATCGACTAGAGACCTTATTAATAAAGGACAAGACACAGGGCTTATCAAGTGATGAAAAACTAGAATGTCATTTACTTATGACAGCGCTAAAAGCGAGTAACAGCTAGTCAGACTTGATTTAAACTGTTATACTGTGCTATTCACTGCGTCACATTATTAAAGTTAGTTAAAAGGCTAACTCTATGATGACGCCTGTTGTATCAACTTATCAGAGTGGAAGAAACAATCTCTATGGATCCAACTCCTCAGTCACAATTAAAACTTCTGATTCAAAAAGGTAAAGAGCAAGGCTATTTAACTTTTGCTGAAGTAAATGATCACCTTCCACAAGACATAATCGACTCAGATCAAGTAGAAGATATCATTAGCATGATTAATGACATGGGTATCAAGGTTAGCGAAAACGCGCCTGATGCTGATGAATTAATGATGCAAGAAACCACGACAGACGAAGACGCAGCAGAAGCTGCTGCTGCAGCCCTTGCAACTGTAGAAAAAGAAATTGGCCGTACAACTGACCCAGTGCGCATGTATATGCGTGAAATGGGTACTGTTGAACTTCTTACACGTGAAGGCGAAATTGTAATCGCTAAGCGCATTGAAGAAGGTATCAACCAGGTACAAATTTCTGTTGCCGAATACCCTGAAGCGATTACTTATCTACTTGAACAGTGGGATAAGTTTGAAGCAGAAGAAATGCGCTTAAGCGACATTATTTCAGGCTTTTTCGACCCTAACGAAGACGAAGCGCAAATCTCAGCAACTCACATTGGCTCTGAATTAAGTGAAGAACAACTTGATGAAGACGATGATGAAGATGACAAAGACAGCGATGACGATGAAGACGAAGAAGAAGTAGATACAGGCCCAGATCCAGAAGAAGCCCGTATTCACTTTGAAAACTTACGTGATTTATACGTTAAAGCTCGCGCTACCTTTGATGAAAAAGGGCGTTCGCACCCAGATTCTCAAGCCGCTATTTTTGAAATTGGCGAGCTTTTCAGAACTTTTAAATTAGTACCAAAACAGTTTGATCGCATGGTTAACAACATGCGTGAAATGATGGATAGAGTGCGTATTCAAGAACGCCTTATCATGAAACAAGCGGTACAAATTGCTAAGCTACCTAAGAAAACGTTTATTAAGCACTTTGCTAATAACGAAACTGACTCAGCGTGGCTAGACCTAGAAATAAATGCTAACGAAAAACATTCAGCTAAACTTGAAGAAGTGAAGCCTGAAATTATTCGTTGCATCCAAAAGCTATGTGTAATTGAAGAAAGCACAGGCTTAAGCATTGAGCGTATTAAAGACATTAACCGTCGTATGAGCATTGGTGAAGCAAAAGCGCGCCGTGCGAAAAAAGAAATGGTTGAAGCTAACTTACGTCTTGTAATCTCAATTGCTAAAAAATACACAAACCGTGGTTTACAGTTCTTAGATTTAATCCAAGAAGGTAACATTGGCTTGATGAAAGCGGTAGATAAGTTTGAATACCGCCGTGGTTATAAGTTCTCGACTTATGCTACGTGGTGGATTCGCCAAGCGATTACCCGCTCAATTGCTGACCAAGCAAGAACAATCCGTATTCCAGTACATATGATAGAAACGATTAATAAACTTAACCGTATCTCTCGTCAAATGTTACAAGAAATGGGTCGTGAGCCAAATCCTGAAGAATTAGCAGAACGCATGATGATGCCTGAGGATAAAATCCGTAAGGTACTTAAAATTGCCAAAGAGCCAATTTCGATGGAAACACCAATCGGTGATGATGAAGATTCGCACTTAGGTGACTTTATCGAAGATACCACTATTGATTCGCCAATCGACTCGGCAACAATGGAATCTCTTCGTGGCGCAACAAACGACGTGCTAGCAGGCCTTACAGCCCGTGAAGCTAAAGTACTTCGTATGCGCTTTGGTATTGATATGAATACCGACCACACCTTAGAAGAAGTAGGTAAACAGTTTGACGTAACACGTGAGCGTATTCGTCAAATAGAAGCGAAAGCACTGCGTAAATTACGCCACCCTTCTCGCTCTGATTTACTAAAAAGCTTTTTAGACGCTAAATAATTTAGCGCTTCATATAAACTAAAAAGGCCGCTGTAGCGGCCTTTTTTCTATTTAAAGGAAACAACCATGGCTTGGATCCAAATCCGTATCAATGCCAATGCTGCTACCGCAGATGCAGTGAGTGACTTATTAATGGAAGCAGGCAGCGCCTCTGTTACTTTTATTGACGCTAAAGACACGCCTATTTATGAGCCTAAAATTGGCACCGTAGAGTTTTGGGCCGATACCACTGTAATTGGTCTATTTGAAGCCAATCATGATATGAACGCGGTAATTGCATTACTTAAGCGTCATGATGAAATTAAAGACACGCTGGTATACAAAATTGAGCAACTAGAAGATAAAGACTGGGAACGTGAGTGGATGGATAACTTTCACCCAATCCAGTTCGGCGAAAAACTGTGGATCTGCCCAAGCTGGCGCGACATTCCAGACCCAGATGCAGTTAATGTACTGCTCGACCCAGGCCTTGCGTTTGGTACGGGTACGCATGCAACAACGGCATTGTGCCTTAAATGGTTAGAAAGCCAAGATTTAAGTGGTAAAACAGTGGTTGATTTTGGTTGTGGCTCGGGAATTTTAGGCATTGCAGCCATTAAACTTGGTGCAGAGCGCATGATAGGTATTGATATTGACCCGCAAGCGCTTGAAGCAAGCTTAGATAACGCACAACGTAATGGCGTAGCCGATAAGCTTGAGGTATACCTACCAGAAAACCAACCTGAGTTTAGTGCTGATATTGTAGTGGCTAATATTTTAGCGCAGCCGCTGCGTGAGCTTCACAGTGTAATTTTGGGATTACTTAAACCGGGTGGCAAAATTGCTATGTCGGGTATATTAGAAGAGCAAGCCCAATCGGTTGCCGATATTTACGCACCGTTTATTGAGCTTGACGATATTGCACTAGAGGGTGATTGGACCCGTGTAAGCGGTACAAAAAATAGCTAACCGCATATATTTATAAATTTAGAGTTTTAACTCAAAACTTGCATGTAAAGCCTGTATTTAACAGGCTTTACTATTTTTTTACAGTTCGAAAATTAGCTCGCATAATTTAACAAAATTATTTTTTGTTTAAATTTCAAACAAATCGACCCACTTGTCATGCGGTTATCAAAAGTCAATACGAAAAGGGCAAAAAAAAGTCACTTTTGTTCAATTTATAGCCTTTGATTTTTCCTAAAAAAACCGTAAACTTAGCGCCCCTTGAAAAGAGGCCTATTGAATACAGTGCGTATCGGTTCATACCAACTTGAGAATAATGTAATAGTCGCGCCAATGGCAGGTATTACAGACAGACCATTTAGACAGCTTTGCCGCCGCTTAGGCGCAGGCTTGGCCGTGTCTGAAATGTTATCGTCAAACCCGAAGGTTTGGAAAACTGAAAAATCGATGAACCGTATGGATCACAGCGGTGAGTCGGGTATACGCGCGGTGCAAATTGCAGGAGCTGATCCTGAGCTTATGGCGCAGGCCGCACAATTCAATGTTGCTAACGGTGCACAGATCATAGATATCAATATGGGGTGCCCAGCAAAAAAAGTGAACAAGAAACTCGCAGGCTCTGCATTATTACAGTTTCCTGAACTTGTGGAAGAGATAGTTGATGCAGTGGTTAACGCTGTTGATATCCCTGTCACACTTAAAATCCGTACAGGATGGGATCAGGACAACCGTAATGGTGTAGAGATTGCGAGAATAGCTGAGCGTTATGGCATTGCGTCACTTGCCGTACATGGGCGTACACGCGCATGTATGTACAAAGGTGAAGCAGAATATGCCACGATTAGGGATATAAAACGCTCAGTGTCGATACCTGTGGTTGCTAATGGTGATATTACATCTCCAGAAAAAGCAAAGCAGGTTTTGGACTATACGGGTGCAGATGCCATCATGATTGGCCGAGCCGCCCAAGGTCGCCCTTGGATATTTAGGGAGATAGACCACTATTTGCGAACTGGAGAACACTTACCACCACCTGCTATTTCAGAGGTGCGAAGTATTTTAATGGAGCATTTAGATAACCTCCATGCGTTTTACGGCGAGCCAATGGGAGCGCGAATCGCTCGCAAACATGTATCTTGGTATTTGCAAACCCATGACAGTGACGGTCAGTTTAGGCGAGTATTTAATGCGCTCGACAACCCACAAGCACAGGTTGACGCATTAACGCAATACTTTAAAACACTAGCAGCTAACTAAGAAAGAAAGAGATTAAATAATGTTCGAACAAAACGTGACTTCTCCATTTATCACAAACCCTCATGTTCAGTCACACGAGAAACCGCAGCCATTGCGTGATGCAGTAAAAAAAGCTGTTCACCACTATTTAAAGCAGCTTAACGGTCAAGATGTGCAAGACGTTTACGACCTTGTTCTTTCAGAGCTAGAAGCGCCATTACTTGAAGAAGTAATGACATACACACGTGGTAACCAAACTCGTGCGGCAATTTTACTAGGTATCAACCGTGGTACTTTACGTAAAAAGCTTAAAAAATACGGCATGAACTAATACCAATTATATTGAAAGCGTAAGCATGCTAACGAGCTAAACAAGCCCATAACGGCGTTAAAAATTTCTTATGTAGAATAACTACACTGTAAAATTTTTGCCTTGTTATAGACTTGTTTTTCTATCGTTATAACTGCTTACTAATCCAATACAATTGGTATCATGCAAAAAAAGCACCTTCGGGTGCTTTTTTTATGCGCACAATTTAGTATAGATGTTGCAAAATGCTCACGCTTATTGGCGCTTTATAAGTCGTTTTTTGAGTAGTAATCAGTTAAAATGCCCGCTTCTAAGCTAGCTCATTAACTGAGGAAATTAAACTACAATGGATACTCATCGTCCTATTCGTCGCGCACTATTAAGTGTGTCTGATAAAACCGGTATTGTTGAATTTGCCCGCGCACTAGAAGCGCAAGGTGTAGATATTTTATCAACTGGCGGTACCTGCAAACTCCTTGCTGATAACGGCATAAAAGTGACTGAAGTATCAGATCACACAGGTCATCCTGAAATCATGGATGGTCGCGTAAAAACCCTTCATCCTAAAATTCACGGCGGTATTTTAGCGCGCCGCGGACAAGATGAAAGCGTAATGGCAGATAATAACATCTCTGCTATCGATATTGTTGTAGTTAACTTATACCCCTTTGCGAATACTGTCGCTCAAGAAAACTGCAGCCTTGAAGATGCTATTGAAAACATTGATATTGGCGGACCTACCATGGTTCGTGCAGCCGCTAAAAACCACAAAGACGTCACCATCGTGGTAAACGCAAACGATTACGAGCGCGTTATTAGCGAAATGCAAAGCAACAATGGCTCAACAACGTACAAAACACGTTTTGATTTAGCCATTGCCGCGTATGAGCACACAGCTCAGTACGATGGCATGATTGCTAACTACTTTGGCAAAATGGTGCCTGATTACACTGAAGAAGCCGCTGAAGAGACTAAATTCCCACGCACTATCAATATGCAATTCACTAAAAAGCAAGATATGCGTTACGGTGAAAACTCACATCAAGATGCTGCTTTTTATGTTGAAAACAACGTAAGCGAAGCGTCTGTTGCAACAGCTACTCAACTACAAGGTAAAGCCCTGTCGTTTAATAACATTGCAGATACCGACGCAGCACTTGAGTGTGTTAAAGAATTTGATGTACCTGCATGTGTTATTGTTAAACACGCAAACCCGTGTGGCGTTTCAATTGGCGAAGATATTCTTAGTGCTTACGACCGCGCCTTTAAAACAGATCCAACCTCAGCGTTTGGTGGCATTATTGCCTTTAACCGCGAGCTTGACGCTGCAACAGCACAAGCCATTGTTGAGCGTCAATTTGTTGAAGTAATTATTGCCCCTAGCGTTTCAAGCGAAGCAGCAAAAATTGTTGAAGCTAAAAAGAACGTACGCTTATTAGCGTGTGGTCAATGGAGTAGCAAAGCAACTGGCCACGATATTAAACGCGTTAACGGCGGTGTTTTAGTACAAGACCGCGACCTAGGCATGGTTACCCAAGGCGATTTAAAAGTCGTGTCTAAGCGCCAGCCTTCTGAGCAAGAACTTAAAGATTTACTATTTTGCTGGAAAGTGGCTAAGTTTGTTAAATCAAACGCGATTGTATATGCCCGCGACGGTATGACCATTGGCGTAGGCGCAGGCCAAATGAGCCGTGTTTACTCAGCTAAAATAGCGGGTATTAAAGCCGCTGATGAAAATCTAGAAGTACCTGGCTCTGTAATGGCATCAGATGCGTTTTTCCCATTCCGTGATGGTATAGACGCAGCCGCAGCCGCTGGTATTACTGCGGTTATTCAACCGGGTGGTTCAATGCGCGATGAAGAAGTTATCGCCGCCGCTGACGAAGCTGGCATGGCGATGGTATTTACCGGCATGCGCCACTTCCGCCACTAATCACACAAAGGGTTAAACACAACGTTTAGCCCTTTTTGTTTGCAATCAATTCACGTATTCTGGTTCAACACCTATTTAAAATGTTAAGGAACAAACGATGAAATTTGCACTAAAGTCACTACTTGTTGCCTCGCTTACGCTGACCTCAACAATGGCACTTAGCCATAACCATGAGTCAAGCCTTAGCCATGCTATTCAATCAAGCGAGCGTAGCGCTAAAAATAGCGCCCGCGATGAATACCGCCACCCTGAGCAAACACTGGCATTTTTTGGTTTTAAACCAACAATGACCGTGGTTGAAATTGCCCCTGGTGGTGGTTGGTACAGCGAAATTTTAGCCCCTGCACTTAAAGAGCAAGGCTTATATTACGCAGCGCATTTTCCGAGTGATTCATCGGTAGGTTACTACCAGCGCTCTTTAGCCGGCTTTAAGAAAAAAGTGGCCGAAGATGAGCGTTTTAGCAAAGTAAAAATTTCTGAGTTTGCCCCATTAACGCACACTGATATTGCCCCTGCCGGCACTGCCGACATGGTATTAACCTTTCGCAATGTACATAACTGGTACATGGGTAAAGACACTAAAGGCGCACTCAGTGCATTTAAGTCTTTTTATAAAGCGTTAAAACCAGGTGGCGTATTAGGTGTAGTTGAACATCGCTTAGATGAAAGCCGACCTGATGAGGATCAAAAATCAACCGGCTACATGAAGCAAAGTTACGTGGTCGATTTAGCTAAAAAAGCTGGATTTGAATTAGTTGCAAGCAGTGAGATTAACGCCAATCCAAAAGATACAGCCGATCACCCTAAAGGGGTGTGGACGCTACCACCTAGCTTACGCCTTGGCGAACAAGACGCTGATAAATACAAAGCTATTGGTGAAAGCGACCGTATGACGCTGAAATTTAAAAAACCGCTTTAAATAGGAATATTTCGCCATGAATGTATTAGTCATTGGCAGCGGCGGCCGCGAACACGCACTTGCGTTTAAGGCCGCTCAAAACACGAAAGTAAACACTGTATTTGTAGCACCGGGTAATGCCGGTACTGCACTTGAGCCAAAACTAGAAAACGTTGCAATTAACGTTGAAGACCTAGATGGCCTATTAAGCTTTGCACAACAAAACAATGTAGAACTTACGATTGTTGGCCCTGAAGTACCGCTTGTATTAGGCGTAGTAGATAAGTTCCGTGAACACGGTCTCGCTATTTTTGGTCCAACAGCCGGTGCAGCGCAGCTAGAAGGCTCTAAGTCGTTTACTAAAGACTTTTTAGCTCGCCATGCTATCCCAACCGCTGATTACCAAACGTTTGAACAAATTGACCCTGCACTTGCTTATTTAAAAGAAAAAGGCGCGCCAATTGTAATAAAAGCAGATGGCCTAGCAGCTGGTAAAGGCGTTATTGTGGCAATGGATGAACGCGAAGCTGAAGACGCTATTCGCGATATGCTTGCCGGTAATGCTTTTGGCGAGGCTGGCAGCCGCGTCGTGATCGAAGAGTTTTTAGAAGGCGAAGAAGCCTCTTTTATTGTTATGGTTGATGGTAAAAACATTTTGCCATTTGCAACAAGCCAAGATCATAAGCGTGCATACAATGGCGATGAAGGTCCAAATACTGGCGGCATGGGCGCATACTCACCGGCACCTGTAGTAACCGACGAAATCCACCAGCGCATTATGAACGAAGTAATCGTTCCTACCGTTGAGGGTATGGCAAGCGAAGGTCATCCTTACACTGGCTTTTTATACGCAGGCTTAATGATAGATGCCCAGGGCATGCCAAAAGTAATTGAGTACAACTGTCGTTTTGGTGACCCTGAAACGCAACCTATGATGCTTCGTCTTAAATCAGACTTAGTTGAACTAGTTGAGGCGGCTAACCGCGAAGAACTTGATAAAACAACCATTGAGTTTGACCCGCGCGCAGCCGTAGGTGTTGTACTTGCCGCTAAAGGCTACCCAGGTGATTACCCTAAAGGTGATGCAATATCAGGCCTTAAAGTTAACTACCCTGCTGATGAAAAAGTATTTCATGCGGGTACTAAGCAAGATGGCGAAAACGTTGTCACCGCAGGTGGACGTGTATTATGTGCAACGGCACTCGGCAATACCGTTACCGAGGCACAGCAACGTGCATACGAGCTTGTAAAACAAATTAGCTGGGAAGGTATGGAGTACCGCACCGATATTGCTTACAGAGCGATTGCCCGAGAGCAGTAGCCTGTAACTAAATTATTGGTTTAACTTAGGGCCTGTTTATCTTTCGAGATTAAATTTGCAGCAGTGTGTTTGGTATTTAGGCAAGGCAGAGCCTATGTAGTGTGGTTATTCCCCATAAATAGGCGATAACGCAGTATAAATACCAAACACGCGCTGCACGAAGGTTCGTCCTAGGGACGATTAACTCTTTGTTGCTCGGTTTTTACTTAGCCCACTAGGTTACAAACCTCGCGCCACGATTAAATCGTCCCTAGTTAGAACAAATTTTAATCCTGAAGGATAAGCAGGCCCTAAAAATTTAACTAAAAAAGCGCAGTTTATATGCGCTTTTTTAGTGCTACACTAATTAAAAGATTTATTACAAGTATACAACGTTGGAAACGAAAACTTTACGTTATCATGCCGCGGCCATAGCCATACTGATTTTCATATTTTATATTATTAGCACACTCGCTTCTAACCTGGTTGTGCCGACTCGCTATACCATCGATAAAACCACGCCTGTATATTTAGACTTTGCCTACTACATAGATGAAAGTAAATCTCACACACTCAACGATATTATTTTAAATCCCGAGCTAATCACCCACCAGCCGTTAACCGATATTCAATGGAGCTTTAAGCAGCAAAACTATTGGCTATTTATAGACCTTGAAAATAAAAGTTTAGATGCTCAAGACATTGTTGCCCATTTTGATAACCCGATGGTTGATCACCTCAGCGTGTATCGGTTAAACAAAAGAAATGAGCTTATAGAAAGCTATAAATTAGGTGATAAAGTAAAGTCTCTTACGCTTTTTCAATATAGCGTACCGCATATACGTTTTGCACTTGAGAGTAAAACAACAGAGCGCTTAGCCATAAAAATAGATACAACGGGGATCAGCAAAACCCCAGTTAATTTGTATCGTCATAAAGAATTTGTTGATTTAGTTCGCTCGCAAACCGGCATTTGGGGCATATTTGCCGGCGTGTTATTAATGGCTGCCCTGTATAATTTAGTGCTTTATTTTGGGATTAAAGACCGCGTTTATTTAGTTTATATAGGCTATATAATTAGCGCGCTGTGTTTAATGGGCATTGTAATGGGCTTTGGCTTTTACTTGTGGCCCCTAGAGTGGCAATTGTACTTACACGAAAAAGTGATTTTTTCAAACTACGCAATGGCCTTTTTTACGCTCGCCTTTTGCACCATGTTTTTGCGCTACCACAAGGACAAATGCTGGCGCTATAAAATGAGTAAAGCGCTACTTATTTTAATATCTTTATTATCAATCACCACTTTATTTATACCCGAGTACATTGCAGCACCCATCTTTTTTTGTGTATTAAGCTTGTTATATATTACGTGTGTTATTTTAATTTATAACAAACTACGCACGGGCTTTAGGTGGGCGAAGTTTTACGTTTTTTCGTGGGTTCCCCTTATTGTTGGCGCGGCAATACAGCCATTAGAATTAACGGGCTATTTGGATTATAGCTTTGCGATTCGTCACGCGTTTTTAGTGGCTATATTGTGTGAAGTTATTTTAATGGCTATGGCACTTGTCGATAGAGTGCGCTACCAGCGAGAGCGTGCGCTTTATCATGCTACACATACTCAGCAAACTAAATTACTTAACAGTGCCAAATTAAAACAAGCGTTTATGAGCTTACAAGCACAGGGGCGAAATACCACCTTGTGCTTAATTAAAATTCGCCATTTTAACTCGCTCAATACCATTATTACCCCATCGCAGGGCTACACTTTAATAAAGCACGTGGCTAAACAAATAGAGTTAGAGCTTAGCCATGAGCGCGAATTTACCAACCTCGATACAGATTTTAATAACAGCCCCCGCTTAGCCGACTTAGGCAGCGGGGTATTTGCCTGCATATCTACTAAAAACCAAAACCAGGAGTCACTTGAAGGGGCCTTAATTAAAGTTATAAATAGCCTGCCCAAGCAATACGAAATTCAAGGTTTAAACTTACAACTTACCTATAACATAGGGATTAGTAGCGCAGCCCACAGTGACGACTTTGAATACTGGACAAAACGGGGTTACTTGGCACTTAAAAAAGCTAAAAGTAATAACGATTTAGTAGTAAGCGCTTCTAACGGCAGTAATATATTAATGGATGTAGCATTAGCCGCTAAATTACAAAAAGCAATTAAAGACAACCAACTAGCGTTGTATTATCAGCCTCAAATAGGGTTGAACTTTAATCAAGTATGTGGCGCCGAAGCGCTGCTACGTTGGCCCGACCCGGCTTTTAAAGGCGTATCGATAGAAGAGCTGATCACCCTTGCTGAGCACACAGGTATTATTAACGAGCTTACCTTATGGGTTATTGAGCAAGCCTGTAAAGATATCCTCAAACTAACCGAGCAAGGCTATAACGATCACCCAATTAGCGTAAATTTAAGTGCTAAAAATCTGTCGATTAAAAACCTAGCCGAAAAAGTCGAAAACGTCCTTATAAAATACCAAGTTCCGGCGCAGCTTCTTAAGTTTGAATTAACGGAGTCAGCATTAGTCGAAAGCCACGAAGCGCTTATTTCATTGGTTAATGAGCTTTCTGATTTAGGGGTGCGCGTGGTCCTTGATGACTTTGGCACTGGCTATTCATCGCTAAGTTATTTGGTTAATTACCGCTTTACGGAGCTCAAAGTAGATAAATCGTTTGTATTTGATTTAACGAATAACACCGCCAATAAAGTGATTGTGCAAACCGCTATAGATATGGCACATAACCTAGGGCTATCTATAACCATGGAAGGCATAGAAACCCAAGATGTGCATCACTTATTAAAAGAAATGGGCGCCGACAGAGCGCAAGGTTACCTATACGCTAAGCCACTCCCCCTAGATGACTATTTGTATTTCTTAAAAAGCCAATACAGTTTAAAGATGTTAAACTCCACGTTTTAATATCAACATCTTTAGGGGCCAAGTAAAGATGCAAGGCACTTTGCGTAAATTAAAATCGAGCTTAACAGAGCCGGTTCAATATCATCTTCCTGTGGGCGACAACCTAGTCGACCTAAACGCACTCATTGGTAAAGAGTTAACGCTGACGTTTAGCGGTACCATTTTATGCTCAAACTGTGGCAAAAAAACCAAAAAGAGTTACTCGCAAGGCCACTGTTTTGTGTGTATGCGCAAGCTTGCTAGCTGCGATATGTGCATTATGAAACCAGAAACCTGCCATTACGATAAAGGCACCTGCCGCGAGCCGCAATGGGGCGAAGAAAACTGCATGATCCCGCATTATGTGTATTTAGCCAACACCTCTGGGCTTAAAGTAGGCATTACTCGCCATACGCAAATACCGACACGTTGGGTTGATCAAGGCGCCACTCAAGCACTGCCTATTTTTAAAGTGCAAACACGTTTGCAATCAGGCTTAGTTGAGGTGGCATTGGCCGAGTTTATTGCCGATAAAACCAATTGGCGTAACATGCTAAAGGGCCAAAACGAAGCCATTGACCTTAAAGCCGCCGCGGCAGAGCTGATCCCGCAAATTAGCGATAAATTAAACGAGCTAAGCGAGTTATTTGGTGCCACAGCCATAGAGCAACTTGATGAAGACGTGGTTGATTTAAACTTTCCGGTAACAGAGTACCCCACTAAAATTAGCTCGTTTAATTTTGATAAAAACCCAGTAGTAAGCGGCGTGCTGCAAGGTATAAAAGGTCAGTACTTAATTTTTGATACTGGCGTTATTAATGTGCGTAAATTTACCTCATACGAGGTAACAGTAGGGTAACTATGCTAAACAGCTTTCCACAGTTATTAATTGTTTATAATGAGCTTGAAATAGCGCACGATAAACAAGAACAAGAAGCGTGTTTGCACAGCGTTACGCAAAGTGAGCTTAGTAATGTGCGCGTGTTGAACAAGCAAGGTGAGTACGTTGACCTACACGGCGCTGCATGCGCCCCTCTTTCACAGGAGCAGCTAGCGCAACTGGTCACCACTTATTTATTAAATGAAGGGCAATGCTGCCTTGGCAAAATTAAAACCCTTAATACCAAGCAGGCGTTTGATTTACTGGGTTTATAACCCTTAGTTATACCAATTCGCTTAATTAAGTATTATTGCGGATTGGTATTAGTACTCACTAAGCACTTTTATATGCGCTACAGCACTTCTTCCTAATGCTGATAGCGCATAGCCCCCTTCAAGGTAAGATATAACACCTTTGCAGCCACTCTCTTTTGCAACGTCGCATAATTGCTCTGTAAGCCAGCTGTAGTCATCTTCTACAAACTTTAAACTTGCCATGTCATCTTCTAGGTGGGCATCAAACCCTGCACTAATAAATAGCAGCTCTGGCTTAAAGGCTTTTAATTTTGGCAACCATTGGGTATTAAACACTTCTTTTAAATCATCGCCACTACTGGCAATTGGTAAAGGGGAGTTAACTATGTGGCTGTTATTTTTTACGGCTGTGTTTGGGTAAAATGGGTATTGAAATAGCGAACAAAGTAATACGTTTTCATCGTTTATAAATATGTCTTGGGTGCCATTACCATGGTGTACGTCAAAATCAGCTATTGCTATACGCTTAATGCCTTTGCTTTGAGCATACTTAACTGCTATTGCTAAATTATTAAATACACAAAACCCAGAAGAAGCATGTGCATTGGCATGATGCCCTGGCGGGCGTACAGCGCAAAACGCCGCATCGAGTTTATCTGCGAGTATTTCATCTACAGCCAACAAACCTGCTCCTACGGCGCGCTCTACCGCTTTAAACGAATCAGGGCAAAGCCAGGTGTCGCCATCAAGGTTATGTAGCCCCTGCTCAGGAACTAAGCGCTCCACAAGGTTAACTAACGACTCATCATGGGCTAATAAGTAATGCTCACGCTGCGCTTTAGGCGCTTGTAGATGCGTTAAGCCAATATCTACACCACTTGCCAAAAGTCTATCGGCAATAGCGTCTAGGCGCTCTGGGCACTCAGGATGATCGTCAATCATTTTATGTTTACGGCAATGAGGGTGTGAAATAACTGCAGTACGCATAAACGCTCCTTTAATGTGAGTGCTTAATATAACAAAGCCACCTTACGGTGGCTTTGCGACTTTGGTGTATAGCATCACTACTTAGCTTTTAAATTAAGGTTTCTAAAATCAAAACTAAAGTCTGTTACCGCTGTTGATACCGCGCGCATTTTTGCGCTATTAACACGGTTGTTTGCGCCCATATCAAAACGAATAAACGCATCGGCCTCGAGTAGCTTTTCATCCCACTTAACAATAAACGTATTACCTGTGTAATGCTCAAGCGTGCCTTTTAAGCGTTTGGTATGGGTAAAATCAATACGTAGTTTGCCATCTAGTTGCTCAATAATTACATCGCCGTACCAATCGTCATGTAACGTGCCGGTGTAATTTATATTAGGTAACTGTGGCTGGTAATCTGCTGGGTTGTCGGGTTTTGCATTGGCGTAGGCTTTTTGTTTACTCGCAAAATGTTTTTTAGCCAACTCTTCAACCCAGTCTTTATCTTCAAGCTCAAGGGCGTCTTCTAGCACTTCGTGGGTTACTGCCGAAAGTGCACTAAATGCTTGCTGATTAGATAAAATAACAATGCCGAGCTTTTTCTCAGGCAATAATGTAACTTGCGACACCATACCTAAAATGCCCCCGCCGTGGCCTAGCTTTTTAAAGCCATGGTAATCTTCAATGCTCCAACCTAGCCCATAGCCTCTAAATTGCTGATGATAGGCCTCATACGCACTTTTAGAAGCCATAGAGGTAATATGCGGGTGCCACATTTGCGCTTGCTGTTTTTCACTAAATAGTTGCTCGCCGCTGGGCATTTTTCCGCCAGCTAACTGCGTTAGTAACCATTGGCTCATATCGTTTACGCTTGATGCAATAGCCCCTGCGCCTCTAAAATCTTCTAGGTAGTTAACAAAAAAAGGATTGAGCTTACCATCCATTGGTATGTGGCCAATTGCCCAGTTTTTATTGCTTTTTGGAATACGCGAAAAGCCCGCGCGAGAGTTATCCATGTGCAAAGGCTGTAATATATTTTTTTCGATGTAATCATTCCAGCTCATACCTGATACACGTGCCACCATTTCGCCTGCGGTTACAAACATTAAGTTGTTATAGGCATACTGGCTGCGAAAGCTGCTGGCTGGCTTTAAATACTGTAGACCGGCTAAGATATCCTCTATAGATTTATCAGTACTTGGCCAAATCATTAAATCGCCCTGCCCAAGCCCTAAGCCACTGCGATGGCTTAATAAATCACGAATACGCATTTCGCGGGTGACGTAGGAGTCGTACAACCTAAACTCAGGTAAGTGGTCAATCACCCTGTCATCCCAACTTAACTTACCTTCATCAACCAACTTAGCCAGCGCTGCACTGGTAAATGCTTTTGTGTTTGAGGCAATACCAAAAAGTGTGTCTTTGTTCACTTTTGCATTTGTATTGAGGTTGCTTGTCCCAAACCCTTTAGCAAATACAACTTTATCGTCTTGCACAACCGCTACCGCCATACCCGGTACCTCAAAGCGTGCCATTGAGGTGTTAATAACCTCTTCTAAGTCCGTGGTATTAATTTGTGCCCAACTATTAAAAGTGGCACTGGCAAACAACGCTAAACTGGCTAATTTGGTGAGTTTCATGATTATCCTTATTATTTTTGGTGCACTGCAAATTCAATATCAGCACGCTCTTTATTTGTATCGGGCTTATGCGGCCGATTAAGTATTGCATCACTGTATTCTTTTGGTACGCCCGCCTCAAGCGCGCCGCGATGAACGTGCTGAATATACCAGTCGTATGGCAGTACATCGTTATCGTGGGTGTTAGCAATATAGCAGTGGGCCTCTATTTGCTCACCATTTAACAAAGTGGGCTTAATAGCAACGCAATCGTAGCCTGGGCCTTCTATGGTGTCTAAAATTGCTTTTTCGGCTTCATCAAGTTCATACACCACGCCATATACCAAGGCGTTTTTGTCATCACTTTTTTGAATACTGCACTTGCCCGAGCCATCTTTAAATAACATATTAAACGTAAGCTCGTAGCCTTTTAGTACAGCCGTGCCGACTCGCTTTGCTTTTGGTAAACGCGCAAGCAAGCGGTTAGAGGACATATTCGATCCAAACGAAAAATTATAAATAGGCATGACTTCTCCCTAGGGTTAAATTACTACACGAATGGCTAAAGCAATTAAAATAACACCTATACCCCGGTCAAACCAATAGCCGCTTTTTTGAAAAAACGCCCGTACACTGGGTTTTGACAACACTAAAGAAAGCATAGAAAACCACACCCACGTTGCCAGAGCCATATAAACCCCATACACAATTTGCACGCTAGTTGGTGTAGTTACACTAATAACTAAGGTAAATAACGACATAAAAAAGAGAGTGGCTTTAGGATTAAGCGCGTTGGTTAAAAAGCCACGCCTTAATGCATGCCATACGCTTTCCTGTGGGGCTGTTTTGTTTTCTATGTTGTCTGTTTTATTTACCGGTGGTTTGGCAGCCCTTAATGCTTGTACGCCTAAATAGGCTAAATACGCCCCCGCAACATACTTTAATGCCATAAATAAATTAGGCGATTGCGTTAAAATTAGGGCTACCCCTAATACGCAATATCCTACGTGTAATAAAATAGCAGCGCCCACGCCAGCGCTTGTCCATAGGGCGTTACGCCTGCCCTGCTGTATACTTTGTTTGAGCACCACGGCAAAGTCGGGGCCTGGGCTGGCTACTGCAAAAAAGTGGGCGATGGCAATCAGTAAAAATTCGTCTAAGTAGTTCACAAGTATCCGGTTTAAGTTGGTGCATAGGCAAGCAATAGCGGATTAGCAGAGTTATCAACTAATGCTTTGATCTCTTTTTGGGCTTTTTTAAATTGGCTGCGCAAATGTGGCTTTAAATGTTTTTTAGAGTCACGATCGTTTTTAAAATAACTAATCAGCGCGTGCATAAATACGGTATGGGTTTCGCTTAGTTTCGCTTCACGATTAGCATAAGGGTTATAGCACGAGCCACACCCGCCTTTAAATTGATACACAGTGTTGCTCATCATTACCCCAAACCCTAAAAAACAGGCCAGCGCATCTGCCGCTTGTGGCAAGTAGTCTTTACCGCCTGGCGGTAACACCCCAACATGATGAATTAATACAGTAGCCAGCGTGCCGGCAAAGCTGGCCACTAAATCTTGCGGCTGATTAATTTGATTAGGATTAAACGAGACATTAATCGTGTGGCTTGGCGGTACAATAAGCTGGCTTTGCTCTCCGCGTAAGTGTTCAGCAAATTCAAAATGCGGAAATACTTGCGGCTGTAACTGTTGTGGCGCAACTAATTGTATTGGCCACGCACTCATACCTGCGTAATCACGTACTCGTACAAATACCTTAGTGGCCATTTCCTCAATACTCGATACAGAATCAGGAAAGTGCGCCACCGTTGGCAATATTATTTGCGTATGCTTGGTAAAAAATGCGGCATCAAAGTGCTCTACCGCCCAAATAAAGGTATCAATTAGCCACTGCTGCTCGGCTTGTTCTAGCAGCGGCTTTGATTTAAATAACGCTAACATAGTGTGCTCTTATTTTTGTTCAAGTGCCCAGTTCCAAGCTTGTGTATTGTATAAAGGCACAGTTGAAAGTGCGTGGTGGTGGCTGCCGCTCGACTCTTTAGTCGAGTACGATAAGTACAGTAATGTGCGGTTTTGTGCATCGTAAATACGGCGTACTTTTAGCGATTTAAATAAAATACTTTTTGATGACTTAAACACCACTTCGCCCGACTTACTGCGATCTATTGCTTGTAACATATCGGCTGTAATTGGCCCTGTTTGGCGACACGCAATAGACATATCAGAGGGATCTGAAAAATCTAAGTCGGCCTCAATATGGCTAATATGGCACGTAACCCCTTTTACTAGTGGGTCTTGCTGCGAATTTACCACTACATCTTTAGTAGTAAACAGCCCTAAGCTCACCGATGCAACATCATCTGAGCAGGCACTTAAGGTAACCACTGCACTTAATAGCACAGCTAAACGTTTAAAGCGGTGTGGTAATTTCATATTAATCCTTAATTTTGCTTTATAAGCGAAGGTTCACGTGACTGTTTTTATACTACCATCAAAAATTAATACAACTAAATTTAGGCCATTGAGGGGTTAGCGCACAGTTCAGGCTTTGGTACAATTATACGTACGCCCACGTAGTAACTCATAATAGGAAACGCGTAAATGCCGCACATTATTATTGAACACTCTGAAGATCTTCCTGTATTACCGCAAGTACTTGTTGAAAAAGTGCACAACGCGACTTTTCAAAGTGGTTTGTTTGACTTAGAAACCATTAAAACCCGCGCCATTGCTTATCAGCAATACCAGCTAGGTGAAGGAAAAGAAGGGTTTATTCATATTGCGGCGCATATCATGGCCGGGCGCTCTATTGAACAAAAGCAAATGTTAAGCGAGAGCTTGCTTGAGTGCTTAAAAACTTATTGCCGAGATTCTGACAGCTTAAGCGTTAATATTTACGACATTCAACACGAAATTTACCGTAAAAATTAACCCTTTAAAAACGCGTTGTTATTAACCTAAGCTTTGGATAATAAACCTCTTAATCAAAGCTTAGATTAACTAAGTTACAACGCGTTTTTTAGCTTAATGTTGTCACTTTTTTTAAAGCGTAAACTTACCCAGTAAGTCTTTTAATATATTCGACTCTTCATTTAGCCCATTGCATAGCTGCTCTGAGGTTTTCATATTTTGTTTTGTTTGCTCAGCAGAATCAGAAATCATCACCACATTTTGACTAATTTCTGAGGTAGCCAACGTTTGCTCGCGGGTGGCTGTAGCCACTGAGCTATTTAGCTCACTTAGCGTAACAATTTCTTGAGATATACCCGTTAAGGTACTCCCTGTTACTTTTAAACGTTCGGCGTTTTCTAGGGTATTTTTACTGCCAAGCTCTATAGCCGACACCGTACTTGAAGCCTTAGAATTTAATGTGTCTATCATTTCGTTAATTTGCTCGGTCGACTCTGCAGTACGCATAGCAAGGGTTCTTACTTCATCGGCTACAACGGCAAAACCACGACCGTGTTCGCCTGCCCGCGCGGCTTCTATGGCAGCATTGAGTGCCAGTAAGTTAGTTTGCTCTGATATTGCTTTAATAACATCAAGCACCTGCGTAATTGACTTTATCTCTCCTGAAAGCTCAGTTACCGAGGCAACCGAGGTAGCCATGGCGTTTTCTAGCTGCTCCATTTGCTTTATCGTGCTATTTACAAACTCCACCCCTTTATGAGTCGCTTCTTCTGTTGAAGTCGCAATGTCAGAGGCGTTACTGGCACTGTTTGAAATATCTTGTACGGTTACTTCCATTTCGTTAACGGCTGCCGCCACTGTTTGCGTGCTCGATGATTGTACCTCGGCCAAGTTAGCCGCGCCTTGTACTTGTACTAACACATTTTCTGAAATGCTTTTAACGTGGTTTGCTGAGTCCGACACTTGCTTAAACATGCCATGTAGCTGCTCTAAAAATAAATTAAAGTTAGCGGCAAGCTCTGATATTTCGTTGTTATCGTTAGTAGGCAGCCTTACGGTTAAATCGCCATCTTTTTTAGTTAACGCGCTCACTGCAGCAGTTATGTTTTCAATGGGTTTAAATATTTGCGACACTAAAACTCTGGCCAAGGCAAAGCCTATAATGGCGATGATCACACCAAATAATAAATTGCTATTAATGGCACTATTTATTGGCCCGTATAACTGCTGCTCGGGCACTTCTGCCACTAAATGCCAACCTAATGACTCAATAGGCGTACTCGACACAACATAATCTTCACCTGCCATTGTTTTACTAATAATGGCGCCATTTTTAATATCATTAATATTAATTTTTTGACCCATTTTACTTCTGTCACTGTGAAGCATTACCTCACCTTCATCAGAGACCAAATACACCACGCCGGCTTCGCCAATACGGTATTCGTTAATTAGGTTGATCATAGAATCGAGCGAGCGCCCTACGCCTGTAATGGCGGTACGCTCACCATTAATTTGCAGTGCATAGTTAATAAAAACCACCATGCTATTTGTGGTTTTATCTATATCCAGTGCTATTTCAAAGGGTCTGTTAGAGGATAAAAACTGATCAAACCATACATCTTCGCTTCTATCTATCTGTCTAGATATGCCAATATCGGTGTAATAGTTGTTGGTATTTTTGGAAATTATATAAGCAATAACTGCGTTGTTATCTTTTTTAATACTGGCTAAATAATTAATATAATCGGCTCTTGCTTGCTCACTCTCACCGTTACTTAGCCACTGTTTAACAAAGCTATTTTGCGCAATTTCTTTGGCAACAATTATAGGAGTGGCAAGTTCGAGTTCAATTTTGCTTTTTACTTCACTCAATGCGGTGGGTAAATCAACCTTTGCGAGCTTTTCATCGGTATGATTTTGAATACTATTTGAAAATAAAAATGTAGAAACCGCTAACGGCACAACAATAGCCAAAATAAGACTAATATAAACTTTTTGTTTAAGTAACATACGATACCTGTAAATGGATAAAGGACTTAACTAACACTTGCTTAGAATAAATATAGGATCGGCTGAGCAATAAGCCCAATAATTAGAAAAAATAGAACATAAAAGAAGAGCGTGTATTTTAATTTAATCCATCACAGGAAAGCGAATTAAATTTTAAAGGTGCAAGGCTAGCAACACTAACCTCGCGTAAGGTGCACTAGGGTGAATCGGGCCACTCTTGCTCGTTAATTATCCCTTGCGCAATCAGGTTTTTTCTTAATTGGCTAACAGTGTGTTTTAACTCATCACGAATAAGCCTAATTGCGGGCGTTATAAGCTGGCGGCTAGGTAGTACTAACCACATTTCAGTGAGGGGGATTTTGTAATCGGGCATTAACCTTTTTAGTCTGCCCGCTAATAAGTCTTCAGCTACATCAATGGCCGATTTTTTGGCTATCCCGGTGCCATCAACACACCAACGCCTTACTATATCGCCATCGTTAACGGCGCGGTCGCTGCTCATTTTAACCTTGTATTTTTGATTATCGTTATACAGTTCCCACCCATCATGCACTACCTCGTAGAGCTTATATAAAAGGGCATTATGATTCAGTAGGTCATCTGGCGTTAACGGCTCACCGTGCTTTTTAATGTACTCAGGCGAGGCGCATAGCACATGTGCAATGTTACAAATTTTAAAGCCGTATAAATTTAGCTCCTGTGCGGCCTCTTTAGTTAAGGCGCGCAGCGCAACATCAATTCCATCACGGTAAAAATCAGCGCGGCTGTCGCTTGCTTGTAAGCGCAGCGTCATTTCGCTGTGTTTATCCATAATATTATTTAGTAATACCCGCATAAGGTTGCGCCCCATTTCCGATGACACTGCTATTCGCACTTCACCACTAATAGATTGCAGCTCCTCATGAATAAGCACTTGCCCTTGTTGCAATAAATCGAGTGCCTGCTGACACAGGGGTAAATACCGTTCCCCTTCAGGCGTGAGGCGAATTTGCCTTGTTGTGCGTACAAATATTTGTGCCCCAAGCGCCTGCTCTATTCGCTTTAACGAGACACTTGCAGCCGATGAGCTCATATCTAATTGATTTGCAGCAGCTGTAATTGATTGCAGCTCAGCCACTTTGAGTAATACTTGTAAATCAGCTATTTTCATCAAACCCTCTTATTGCATAAACCAGCATGCGTAACTATAGCGTTATTATCCACGTTTTTGCGAAAGTGTATTTAACTTATGCCCATTTATTGACTGAATTTTAAGCCGTACTATAGCGCTATACCAACTTAACGGAGCTTTTAAATGAAATTTTTACTAAACGCATCAACTCTTGCACTGGTTGCAACACTTATATCAACGCCAGCCTCTGCAGAGCAAAGCACATCAAAAGTTGTTGCTGCAAGCAATATTGACTGGGGTTACTTAAACCCGCTACGTGGTGATAAAAGCCCTGGCGCTGCAGATTTATGGGGAAACCGCACAACCGACACCGCAACAGGCATGTTAGTACGCTTTAAAAAAGGCTTTGAATCTCCGCCGCACATTCACAACATTACTTACCGCGGTATCGTTATTGAAGGGCAAATGCATAATGACGACCCAACAGCTGAAAAAATGTGGATGCCAGCGGGTTCGTTTTGGACACAACCTGCAGGTGAAAACCACACCACTGCAGCCAATGCTGAAACAAATTTAATTTACTTAGAAATCGACTCTGGGCCGTACTTAGTTAAACCAACTAATGCCCAGTTTGATAATGGTGAGCGCCCGTTAAACCTACATGCAGACAACATAGTATGGCTAAACAGCAGCGATTTAAACGACATTAACGCCCAAGGCGTTCAAACAGCCTACCTTTGGGGAAGTACAGCCGATATGAACGGCTCAATGATTAAACTTCCTGCCGGCTTTAAAGGTGAAATAAAAACAGATGCAAGCGAATTTCGTGCTGTTGTTATAGCCGGCGCCGTAGAGTACAACTCAAGCGAGCAAGATAAAGCGCAAAACCTAAGCGCAGGCAGCTATGTAGAATCAACCGGTAACTTTACCCACACGATTGAGAACACTAGCGACAAAACAGCCACTATTTACATTCGTACTAACAGTAAGTACCTAGTAAATTAATTGGTTAAAGCCTCTAGCAAGCCATTGCTAGAGGCTACTTATTCACCTATTTAAATCTTTATATGCAAATCCAGCCATCGCCTTTCGATATTAAAATACAAGCATAAAAGAAACACTGAGTGTTAAAAAATACGAAAAAGAGGTAATCGAAAAGTCTCGTGCCTACACTCCAGCCAAGCTCACGCAATCAGTGAACATCAAACTAGAAAAATAATTTACCTACACAAATAGCCCACGCAGCAGGGTTAAATAGAAGCTACTACACATTAATTCAGCTTCGAGATCTTTCATATTGTAGTGACTTTGTTTATATCAAGAGCCTCCGATAGCGATATGGTACAACCACCTTTGCACCGACAGTCTGCTAACGGAATTTCCGGCACTTCGCTGAGACTATAATCCCCAACTCTATGTTTTTTGCAAGCAGAGCAAAAATCTCCTTCGAATCGTAGAATTTTCATTATATACGGCATACCAAGCTCTTCAGATTTTGATTTAGCATCAAATATACGAAACTTGTTTTGTGCAAAGAATAACATCATGCGACATACGTCATCAGGGCCCAAGTGAGTACCATTGCTAGCTAATTTCTTTCTTAGTTCACCATCCAGCTTCAGTCCCCAAAGAAACATACAAATTGCTCCTTGACGCACTAGAGGCTTTAAATCAGGCTGTATCTCAGAAAGGATGAGTGGCCAATCATCAAGAATACTATTAATTATAAAAATTTCTCTTGGACCACCAAAGTTAGACCAATCAACTCCTAAGCCTGATGGAAATGGTAAACTCAGTTGATATTTTCTGACTGGCTCAAAAGCACATTCAAAGCTTCTATTTAGAGCTTCATTTACTGATAGCTCAACTGCAGTACTCATCTCATTTTTGATGATTTTTCCTTTAGCTTCAATTTGTTTCGCCCCCTCACAGGAACAAACAAAGAAATCATGCTCTAATGAATTACCATTAAAATAATTTGGTGCTACTTCCAATATTCTGCGAACTAAAACAGATTTTTTACCAGAGGTTGGTAGGTTAAGGTTTTGAGAAATCTTTTTTAAATTTGGAGCAGAATAAGTCGCTGTGACAACTTCCTGAGTATTAGCTGACTGTAAAACCCCCTCTTTTTCAAATTTATTTAAAGCGAGCTTTGCATCACGGCCTAAGTAACTAGTCCAATCTCTCATACTCAACACTTTCGATAAGCTTTTAGGTTTTAAAAAGCTCTTTAAAAAGTAGTATTCGTTAGTATCCATCATTCGCTTCCTATTGCTTAGAACGATGAATATTATAGCATTTACTTGGTGAAGGAATGATTTACCTGAATGTTAACTACTATCAAGCAAAACAATACCAATCATATAGCAACAAGCTTTCCTGCTTAGAAGTGAAGCTCAGTAAAAGGTAAGGGATTAATCATATCAAGCATATAGAGATGTTTTCCGCTATACTAAAAGTAGCACAGAGGTAGCACAGAGTGATTTCGGTTAGTAGGTATTTACTTGGAAAGCTTTGGAAAGTGGTGGCCCCTCCCAGACTCGAACTGGGGACCTAACGATTATGAGTCGTGTGCTCTAACCAACTGAGCTAAGGGGCCAACTTTGTATAACTACGAGGTAGTTAATTTTTGAAGCGTTTAGCCACTGAGCGACTAAAGCGGGTTGCAGTATAAAAAGTTTTTTAAGGCTTGTCACTAGCAAAAACCTTTATTTTAACAATCAGTAAGCTGACTGCTTAAATAGTAATCTTTTTGCATGCGAATAGGCAGGAAATAACAGAAAAATAAACACAGAAGTATGTAAGCCGCTTTTTTACAATTTTAATAACTATAAAAAAGTGGCCGGCTCACATTGAACACACCACACATTATTTTTTAGCAATAATGTAGATAGCGTGAATTAAACCAGGGAAGTAACCCAGTAAAGTTAGTAAAATATTTAGCCAAAAGTGCATACCTAAACCAACTTGTAAAAATACACCCAGTGGCGGTAATAAAATCGACAGTATTATACGAATGATATCCATGATATAGCTCCTTTAAAAATGACAAGCAAAAAGCCCAGCTAAGCTGGGCTTTTTAGTATAGTGTATTATTCAGCAACAATAGTTAGTTCATCTACTACGTCACGAACATCTTCAGCATTTTTAGCAATTTTTACTGCTAACTGCTTTTCAGCTTCTGTTTCAACAGAACCTTTAAGTTTTACTATACCGTTGTCGGTATCAACGTCGATATCTGTACCGTCAACTTCTGAGTCAAATAAGAAACGTGTAGTAATTACTGTGGTGATTTTAGCGTCAGTTAAGTCGTTATCGTCATCATCCATAGTGTCACGATCTTTGTCGTCCATATCCATGTTTTTCACAACAGTTAGGTTGTTTTCTACATCAGATACGCCATCTAGGCTAATTACAAGTTCTTCAGCTAGCTCTTTATCAAGGTCGCTGTTTACTTTACCTGTAAGTACTACCTTGCCATTTTTTACATCAGTGTTAATGTCAAAGTTGTTTAGATTAGTGTTCATAAGAAGCACTGTTTCTGCCTTACCATCAATCCAAGCATCTTTACTTTCATTTTCCCAAGTGCCCGCTTGAGCACCCATAGCTGTAGTACCTAGAACTAAAGCCGCAATCATAGATTTGTTGAATGTTTTCATAATCTTTCTCCTTTTGATTAAAGACACTCTTATATATGCGAGCTTTAGGCCAACTTTATTAACACTTTAAATTCATGGAGTTAGCTATTTTATTAGGTATAAATAAAAACACCTCCGAGTAAACATTTACAGGCTATTAGGTAAAACTTTCTTAAGTGGTGAAAATAACGATTATATTGCTGTTTTGGTTAATCTATCGTTAATATAATAAATTAAGCGGAGTTATTAAAATAATAAGCCATTGATATATAAACAGTTAATTTTTGGTACACCACTTGCTATGTACAGTGGCAACTCATATAAAAAGGATTATTCCCATGTCTGTAAAAATTGAAGACCGCCCAATAGAGCAAGTTCGCGAACAAGTGATAGACCAACTTATTTATAACTACAGCCATGGCGTTATTTCAGCTGAAGCCTTTGAAAGGCGTTTAGACAGTGCAATGGAAGCAACCGATAATACTGCGTTACTTGATTTAGTAGAGGATTTAACCCTTACTACAGATACCCAGTACAGTGCTCAAAAGCAAACGCAATTTGCCCCTAACTACAGTGCCCAACAAGCGGATGAAGAAAACTTAACACTGCGAAGCATTTTAGGCTCAAGCGAGCGTAGCGGCCAATGGGTGGTGCCTAAAGATATTTATATTCAAAACTATATGGGGTCGATTGTTTTAGATTTTACTGATGCTATTTTTGCCCACCAACATGTTACCGTGCATGTAAATTGTATTTTTGGCAGCGAAGAAATTTACGTACCAGAGCACGTCAATGTAGTTTCTAAAATGTTTTGTATATTAGGTAGTTTTGAAAACAAAACGGTGTCGCTTAATAAGCGCCAAGGCCCCACAATTAACCTAGAAGGTAAAACAGTTTTAGGTTCGGTGGAGGTAAAAGTTAAACGCACCATTAAAGAAAAGTTTGTGAGTTTTGCTAATGATTTAAAGGCCCAGCTTGGGGTGAGTAATAAATAATACGGGTAAAAACAAATGGGTAGAAAAGCCATATTATGCGCTTTTCTACACCGTTAGTTACTGCCTATTTTATAAGTCGTTATTACGCTCGCTTGGAATGTCACTCATATACTGCACAAACTCAACCTCGAATCCTGCAGGGTCTAAGTAATATACGTTTTTTCTAAATGGGTTTTCTGCCCCCTCTTTATCAATGTTAAACCCGGCGTGTTTTAAGCGCTGTATAACAGCGTCTAGGTTGTTTGTAACGTAGGCAAAGTGAGCCAGCCCGACTTGGTGCCCTGTCAAATCTCTGTTTTTATGCTCGCCATTATCGCTTATAGCAATGTAATGGTTATCGTCGCCAAAATGTACCCAGCGCTTAGGTTTGCCATACCAGGTGTTATGCCCTTCACTTCTAATTGACCAATAAGGAAAGGCTGCTTGGTAAAATTTAAGCATGGCATTTATATCGTTTACTACTAAATGTACGTGTTCTAATTTCATTATTATTTACCCTAGTTGATTGCTTAAACACAAGATAAAACCTCAAGCTAACTTTAGGTAAAGCACTTTTTTTACTTTTTATTATTGGCGAGTACTACCCTTTTAAGATTAATTTTTACAACAGTATGTTTGCTAGCAGGACGCGGAAGCTTTGCCTACAAGGATGTAGGTAAGGAGCGTGAGCAGGACGCGCAAGCTTTGCTTCATGGAAGTTATTGAGCCCCCAAGGCTTCGCACTTCGCGCTGTGATTAAGTTGCCCTTCGGTTGAACAAATTTCAATCCATACACGCCAACATGTCTTAGATACGAATAAATTTACATGCATTTCAAGGCCGTACAAAAAACGCACAAAAGTATTTAGGGTTTATTGTTTACTTTATGGCAAAAGTCGCTAAAATACGCCGGCTTAAATATATAAACGTTCTTTTACAACCCAAAGGTAATACCATGCATCCAATGTTAAACATTGCGGTTCGCGCTGCGCGCAACGCAGGCAAAATTTTACTTCGCGCAAGTGAAGATTTATCAAAAGTTGAAATTCAACAAAAAGGCACTAACGACTTAGTGACTAACATTGATAAAGAAGCCGAAGCCGTAATTCGTGATACAATTTTAAAATCTTACCCTGATCACTGCATTGTTGGTGAAGAACTAGGTGAGCACAAAGGCAAAGATGCAGATTACCAATGGATTGTTGACCCGCTTGATGGCACAACTAACTTCATCAAGGGTATCCCTCATTTCGCGGTTTCTATCGCACTTAAAGTAAAAGGTCGTTTAGACCAAGCTGTAATTTACGATCCAGTTCGTGGCGAGCTTTTCACTGCATCTCGTGGTCAAGGCGCACAGCTAAACAGCAAGCGTTTACGCGTTACTAAAACCGTAGAATTAGCTGGTTCAATTTTAGCAACAGGCTTCCCTTTCAAACAAAAACACCACTTAGATGCATACACAGACGCGTTTAAAGCATTGTTTACACAAACTGCTGATATTCGTCGTGCAGGTTCTGCAGCGCTAGATATGGCATATGTAGCGGCGGGCCGTGTTGATGGCTTTTTTGAAATTGGTTTAAAACCGTGGGACACAGCAGCAGGCGAGTTACTTGTAAAAGAAGCTGGCGGCATGGTTGTTGATTTTGCAGGTGGCGTTAACTACAACAATAGCGGTAACATTATTTGTGGTGCACCTAAGCTTACGCAAGCAATTATCCGTGAAATTCGCCCAGTATTACCTGAAGCGTTACTTCGCTAATAAAGTGCATGTAACCCTATTATAAAAAAGGAGCCTATGGCTCCTTTTTTGTTTTAAAAGTAAGGGTTATCGAGCTTTAGCTCCGTGGTATAACCTTTTGTAAAAGGGAGAGAATTTATGTCTTTTGCAAAATACTCATCAAATAACGCATCAAACTCTCCGCTGTTTTGCATGTTTTGCAACCCAAGCTCTATGGCTTGCGCTAATGCTGGTTTACTACTTACAACAAAATAATAAATACCGGTGGGATAACTAATAAATAAATTAGGCACAATAACTAAGTTACTCTGCGCATTGGCAACAAGCTCAGAATTAACTTCGATAAATGAGCGAGGAAAGTAATCGATTCTGCCACGGCTAGTAAGCGTAAACATAGCTTGATAGTTACTCAGCGGCCTTACATGTAAGCCGTTATAGGCCATTATTTTTGTATCTGGCCAATCATGCCCTTGCACTGCCGAGAGCTCACTTAATTGCGCCAAAGTGGTAATGCCTTTAAATTTCTCGACATTTTTTTTACTGGTTAATAAAACGCGCTTGCCTATAAAGCCTTTAAACAGCGGGACTTTAACGGCTATTGCCCGTGCCTCTCGTTCTGGGCTGCTCATGCTCCAATAAACATCTAGCTCTGTTTTATCTAGCTCAATCAGGTCACGCTGTTGCTGTAAGCTCACTGGCTGCATTTTTATGTCTACAGGGTAATTAGCCCGCTCTAGGGCTCGTGTTAATAGTTCACTTAGGTATTCTTCACGGGCATTTTGCACACTTTGCTTTTGAGCAACATTAACAATTTCTACCCCTTGCACAAAAAAACTAACCGCAAATAAAGCAAACCCACCAACAACTACTTTTAATGGCAACATAATAATTACCTATTTTTTATACCACCTGTTTATTCTCTGGTGCTAAGCGCACTACGGCAGGCGCAGGCTTTCTGCGCTTACAAATAAACAAATAACTATGGCGATACCGCTTAGCCTCTTTTTTAGCATCTGTTGCAAGTGCTGCAACTTGATGGCTGTTTTTACATTCTTGTAAGTCGGGCTCCACAAGGCCAATTGATAACGTAAGTAAAGGTACAAATTGCTTTTCTCCCTCACGATTTGTAGCCCAGTAGCCTTTGCTCTTAATGTGCTCAGGCGTAAAAAAAGTGCGTGATTGCAGTTCAAACTGCTCAATTATGGTATTACAAATATACACAGCATCTGATTGGTCAAACACAACCATAAAGTCATCACCACCTATATGTCCTACAAAGTTAGCACTGTTTTCGCATGCTTGCACGGTTACATCTGCCAATAATTTAATCACACTATCGCCACTGGCATAGCCGTATAAATCATTGAACTGCTTAAAGTGATTAAGATCTATATAGGCAAGCGAAAACGCACTTTGTGAGCGTAATCTTTGCTCTATTGCCTCATTAATCGCTACATTACCAGGGAGCATGGTGAGTGGGTTAGCGTGCTGGGCGTGACGAATTTTTTCTTCTGTTATGTGCTTTAAAATATCACGCAAAGGGGCAAGCCCTAGGTAACGTTTATTTCGGGTGATCACAATATGGCGGCGAATATCAAAGTCTTGCTCTGTAATTTGCTGACTCACGGTATCAAGAAGTTGGTTTTCATCCACCACTAAAGGTTGTTTATCCATAAAGTCGGTTACGGGGCACTTGTCGTAAAGTGCATGGCCATAGGGCGCTGCAAACACCTCTGTGAGCTGATCTTTATGTAGTAACCCAACCGGTTGGCCGGCTTTATTTAAAACCGCTAGGCTCATCACGGCTTTGTCTTTTTCGAATAGCTTGTGGGCGTCTTTGCAACGGGTTTCGCTGTCTATTGCTTCTTGTGTAACAGCAAGCCAGCCAATCGCCATTGATTGATCAAACGTATTGCTTGGCTGTTTAAAGTTCAATGCTTGTAATTGCTCTGAGCTGTAATCAAGGCTTGGATTTGAGTTTGGTTTTTCCAGTAAAAAACCTTGTACGTTTGCTATTCCTAAGCTTTCAACATAGGCAAGCTCTTCTACTCTTTCTATGCCTTCGGCTATTACGGCGGTGTTTGTTGCTTTTGCGAGTACCGTAATCGATTTCAAAAACTCTTTTTTAACTTCGCTTTCATCGCAATGATCAATAAAGTAACGGTCGATTTTTACAAAATCGGGGCATAGTTCAGACCACTGTTTTAAGCCCGAGTAACCAGCACCTAAGTCGTCAATGGCAATGGTAAAACCCAGCTCGCGGTAGTGTGCAATTGTTTTTAATAATAAAAAACCATCGTCGACCTTTTCTTGCTCTGTCACCTCAATTACCACGCGGTTTGCTGCTAAACCAAACTGCTCTATTAAGTGCAAGGTTTCACCTTTTGGGTGGCAAGGGTCGAGCAAGGTTTTAGGGCTTACATTTAAAAATAACTTACCGTTTAGATTAAGCTTTACAAAGTTTTCAATTGCTTTTGAGCGGCATAATAGCTCAAGCTCTGAAATTAAAGCGTGTTCACTGGCCGCTTCAAACAGTCGGTTAGGCATTTCCAAAGGGCTGTTTTTAGGCCCTCGACTTAGCGCTTCGTAACCTATAATTGTTTGATTAGCTATATCAAAAATAGGCTGAAATAACGTGGTTATTTCACCGTTACTTAAAATGTACTCTAGTACTTTGCGCTGCATCGTCACTGCAAAACCTGATTGTCGTTTAATAGGGGCATTAAAGTAGCAAGCCTGTATGACAATTTTATGGCATTAGGTGCTATTGACCTTTCAGGATTAAATTTGCTCAATTTAGGGGCGGTACACCTCAGCACTAAGTTTATAGCCTAATATACTGTTAACTATTCATACGTTATTGTAATGGCTTAATTATATAATCGGCTTTAGGCTTTAAGTTCAGCCTAAAAAGCGTGTACGTTTAATCTTAAAGGCAACCAAGCTCTATAAAACAGCGCGCAATAAAAAACCGCTCAATTGAGCGGTTTTATTTAGCGTTAACTCTATTACGGCAATGCGTCTAGGTCTGCGCCTTCTTTTTCAATTACCTCTGGTATTAAATCTTCTTTACTTACGCCCATGGTAATAGCTACCGAGCTTGCAACGTAAACTGAAGAATAAGTACCAATGAACACACCAAATAACAGGGCTGTAGCAAAGCCATGAATGGTTTGTCCGCCCCACACAAATAGCGCAATCAATACCAAAATAGTGGTGATTGACGTTACAAGTGTACGGTTAAGTGTTTGCGTTAACGACATGTCGATAATTTCGATAGTGTCGTCGATGCGTACTTTACGGAAGTTTTCACGAATACGGTCAGATACAACAATAGTATCGTTAAGTGAGTAACCAATTACCGCCAATATTGCCGCTAAAATAGTTAAGTCAAACTCTAACCCTAATACAGAAAACAAACCAACTGTAATAATTACATCGTGTAGTAGTGCACCTACCGCGCCCACAGCAAAACGCCACTCAAAGCGAAATGCCACGTAAATCAAAATACAAATAAGCGCAGTTAACATGGCAAGGCCACCCTGCTCTTTTAAGTCTTCCCCTACGCTTGGGCCTACAAACTCAATGCGGCGCATTACTACGCTCTCATCAGCTTGCTTTAAGGCAGTAATAACTTGGTTACCAATAACTTCGGCTTTTACTTCACTGCCACGCGGCGCTAAACGAACCAAAATATCTTGGCTAGAACCAAACAGCTGCACTGAAGCATCGGCAAACCCGTTTTCAGCTAATACTGAGCGTACTTTTTTCAAATTTGCAGGTTGCGAAAAACCAACCTCTACAGCGGTACCGCCAGTAAAATCTAAACCAAAGTTTAAACCTTTGATAAAAATTGAGGCAAACGACGCTAAAATTAATAGCGTAGAAAAACCCATTGCCACTTTACGAAGTGACATGAAACGTAGGGTTTTACCACCCAAACTTAAAATTTGCATGTCCGCTCCTTAAATTGAAAGTTTATCAATGCGCTTACCACCAATAAATAAGTTAATTACCGCACGGGTACCAACTATGGCTGTAAACATTGAAGTTAAAATACCAATTGCCAGCGTTACGGCAAAACCTGCAATAGGGCCAGTGCCCACTGCAAATAAAATAACCGCAGCAATTAAAGTGGTAATATTGGCATCAAAAATAGTACTAAAGGCGCTATCGTAACCAAAATGAACGGCTTGTTGAGGGCTGCGGCCATCGGCCAGCTCTTCACGAATACGCTCAAAAATAAGTACGTTAGCATCAACCGCCATACCCACTGTTAATACAATACCGGCAATACCTGGCAGCGTTAATGTGGCGCCTGGGATTAACGACATTACACCTACAATAAGCACTAAGTTAGCTGCTAGTGCAATGTTGGCAACTAAACCAAACCCTTTGTAGTAAATAAGCATAAAGGCAAGTACAAACGCAAAGCCAAGGGCTACCGCTGTCATACCAGCTTCAATGTTTTCTTGACCTAAGCTTGGGCCTACTGTGCGCTCTTCAACAATTTGAATTGGCGCTACTAATGCACCGGCGCGTAATAGTAAGCTTAAGTTGTGGGCTTCGGCTGGGTTATCAATACCTGTAATACGGAATGAGCGGTCAAGACGAGCCTGAATAGTCGCAACGTTAATAACCTCTTCTACCTTAATAGGTGGAAGTGCTTTACCGTCAGCATCTTTTTTACCCGATGGCTTGTATTCAATAAATACCGTTGCCATGCGCTTACCAATTGCACGCTTGGTAAAGGCATTCATTTTTGCCCCGCCTTTGCTATCTAAGGTAATGCTTACTTGTGGGCGCTGGTATTCGTCGTTTCCTGATTGTGCACCAGTGATATGGCTACCTTCAAGAATGACACGTTTTTTAAGTACCACAGGGTAGCCATCACGGCTCATGATCATTTCTGCGCCCGCAGGAATACGCCCTTGAGCAGCAGCACTTGGGTCTGCGTTTTCGTCTACTTCACGAAATTCAAGCGTGGCCGTTGCACCTAAAATTTCTTTAGCGCGTGCTGTATCTTGTACACCTGGTAGTTGCACAATAATACGCTCAGCACCTTGGCGCTGTACGTTAGGCTCTGCAACACCAATTTGGTTAATACGATTACGAATAATGGTTTCGTTTTGCTTAATAGCGTAGTCACGTATTTCTTTAAGCTTTTGCTCACTCATAGTGGCAAAAAATGCGCGATCGTTACTGCTATCATCAATGTATACGTTTAGTGGGTAGCGCGATGCTAAAAAGCGTTCAGCCGCTTCTTTATCTTCCTCGGTACGCATTTCTACACGCATACGTTCAGAGCCCGCTACGCGGCGAACACTACGGTAACGAAGTTTTTCTTCGCGTAGGTCGCTACGAAAATCTTGTTCCATTTGCTCTAGCTGATTATCTACCGCGGTTGCCATGTCGATTTCCATGGTGAAGTGAACACCACCACTTAAATCAAGACCTAGCTTCATAGGGTTACCACCCAATGATTTTAACCATGCAGGTTGCGCAGGTGCCATATTAATAGCAGAGATATAATCGTCGCTGAGAGAATTACGCAGTAAGTCTTGCGCTTTTAGCTGTTCTTCAACATTTTTAAAACGTACTAATACTTGGCCGCCTTCAAGCACGGTAGACTTAGCTGTTACATTATGTTGTTTGAGGGTTGCGTTTACTTTGTCTACTACACTGAGATCGACATCTGCGCCTTTTGCCCCCGAAACCTGAATGGCCGGATCGCGGCCATACAAGTTTGGAGAAGCATATAAAAGGCCAATGGCTACCACAGCTAAAACAAGTAAATACTTCCAAATTGGAAACTTGTTTAACACAGGCATGTCCTTTTTATTTTTATAGTGACTTCATTGTGCCTTTAGGCAATACAGCAGATACTGCCGATTTTTGTACTGTTACTTCAGCTTGCTCATTTAAAGAAATCACGATGAAATCTTTATCTTCAGTAATTTTAACAATTTTACCTACTAAACCGCCTTGGGTAAGTACTTCATCACCTTTAGCCATCGCGCTCATAAGGCTTTTGTGCTCTTTAACACGCTTAGCTTGTGGGCGGTAAATTAAAAAGTAAAAAACTAAACCGAAAATAGCTAACATAATTAGCATTTCCCAGCCACCACTTGCAGCAGGTTGACCAGCAGCGGCGTGTGCGTTTGAAATAAATAAACTCATAATACTTCCTCTATATTTTTAAATTTTAATTTATATCTGCAAGCTCTGGCACGTCTTGGCCACGGCGAGCATAAAAATCACTAACAAATTCTTCTAGTTTACCTTCGCTAATTGCATTGCGTAGGCCTTCCATAACACGCTGATAGTAACGTAAGTTATGGATTGTGTTTAGTCGTGCGCCTAAAATTTCGTTACATTTATCAAGGTGATGCAAATAAGCACGCGAATAATTTTTACAGGTATGACAATCACACTCAGGATCAAGTGGGCCAGTATCTGTTTTATGTACTGCGTTACGAATTTTAATTGTACCTGTGGTAATAAATAAATGACCATTACGTGCATTACGGGTAGGCATTACACAGTCAAACATATCAATACCACGGCGAACAGACTCAACTAAGTCTTCAGGTTTACCTACACCCATTAAGTAGCGCGGTTTGTCTTCTGGCATTTTGTACGCACAATGATCAAGAATATTCATCATTTCGTTTTTAGGCTCACCAACCGATAGGCCGCCTAATGCGTAACCATCAAAGCCAATTTCTTCTAGGCCTTTTTGTGATTGTGCACGTAACTCTGGGTACATACCACCTTGAATAATACCAAATAAGGCTGATGGGTTATCGCCGTGGCCTTCTTTAGAGCGCTTAGCCCAACGAAGCGATAACTCCATTGAGTCTTTTGCTTCTTTTTCGGTGGCAGGGTATGGCGTACATTCGTCAAAAATCATGACGATGTCTGAGCCTAAATCACGCTGTACTTCCATTGATTTTTCAGGCGACATCATAATTTGGTCACCATTTACCGGCGATTGGAACAACACGCCTTCTTCGGTAATTTTACGCATAGCACCAAGGCTAAATACTTGGAAACCACCTGAGTCGGTTAGAATTGGAAAGTCCCAATTCATAAAGTCGTGTAAATCACCGTGTTGCTTAATGATTTCAGTACCTGGGCGTAGCATTAAATGAAAGGTGTTACCCAAACAAATCTGTGCCCCTGTGGCTTTAACTTCATCTGGGGTCATGCCCTTAACAGTACCGTAAGTACCTACTGGCATAAATGCAGGCGTTTCTATTACACCACGGTCAAAAATCAAGCGGCCGCGGCGCGCTTTTCCGTCGGTGCGGTCTAATTCAAATTTCATATCATCCTCAATGTCGGAAAAACAGTCCAACAAGCTATAATTTAACCGCTCGATTCTACCCTTTTTGCCCCGTTATTACTATTAGCTGCGCTAAATTCACTGCGTATTAGCGCAGGCAAATAAAAACCCAGCGTGCGAGCTGGGCTTTTTAAAACGGTACCGGATAAAAACGTGCTTATTTACGTGTTAAAAACATCGCATCGCCGTAGCTAAAAAAGCGGTACTTTTGTTCTATAGCCGTGTTGTACGCGCCCATAATGTTATCTTGGCCGCTAAAGGCACTTACTAGCATTATGAGGGTTGATTCTGGCAAGTGAAAGTTAGTCACCATGGCATCAACTACATTAAACTGATAACCTGGAAAAATAAAAATATCGGTATCGCCAAAATAGCTCTCTAATTTACCGCCGTGTACTTTTGCTGCCGACTCCAACGAGCGTACAGAAGTAGTTCCCACAGCTATAACACGCCCACCGTTAGCTTTTGTATTAGCAACAGCGTGAACCACCTCATCAGGTACTTCAATGTATTCAGAGTGCATTACATGCTCATCTACGCTTTCTACACGCACCGGCTGAAACGTACCTGCGCCTACATGTAGCGTAACAAACGCCATGTTTACACCTTTTTGCTTTAATGCCGCCATTAGCTTATCGTCAAAATGCAGCCCTGCTGTAGGCGCTGCTACTGCACCGGGCTTTTCGCCATAAACGGTTTGATAACGCTCGCGATCAGCTTCGGTGTCTGGGCGGTCAATGTAAGGAGGTAAAGGCATATGGCCAATGTCGTTTAGAATATCGAGTACATTTTGGCTGCGATCAAATTCAAGCTCAAATAACGTATCGTGACGCGCAATCATTGTCGCTTTGGCTTTGCCTTCTAAAATAACTTCGTTACCAGGCTTTAACGACTTACTTGCTCTTACATGGGCAAGTACGCGGTGTTCATCAACTACACGCTCTACAAGTACTTCGACTTTACCGCCAGAGGCTTTTTGGCCAAACATACGAGCAGGAATAACGCGGGTATTATTAAATACTAATAAGTCACCTTCGTTTACTAAATCAAGTAGGTCGCTAAACACTTTGTGTTCAACATTGCCAGTTGGGCCATCTAGGGTTAGTAAACGGCTGCTGGTTCTGTCTTGTTTAGGAAAACGAGCAATTAATTCATCAGGTAAGTCAAAGCTAAAGTCAGCCACGCGCATAGTCGGTATTCCACATCATTAAAATCGCGCCAAGTGTATATCTATCCTCGGCTAAGCTCAAGATATCTACCACAGTTGAGAGGATTCACCCTATTTTAGATACATTTGAGTAACTACTTTAAATAATCTTGTTCTTATTGGTAAATATCATTATTCTTACTCACCTTAAATAATGATGTTTCTAATTTCGGGGTTAAAAAAGTGGCAGGTAAGCTGAAGTTGCTCATTCTAAACGCAAGTAGTGAAGAACGCCGCACTATTCGCGCCACTTTAGGACATTTAAAGGTATTTGAATTCATAGAAGTAGCAGATAGCCAAGATGCGCTCACTCTGTTAAAAAAGCAGCCAGTAAACATGATTATTACGGGCTTGAGCGTGGGGAAAATAGATGGCTGGCGTTTTTCTCGCATGATCCGCTCAGGCTTACTTAAAACACCTAAAAACACCCCTATTTTACTTATTCCGCCAATTTATTGTGAGCGTATAGCTGAAACCACCGCTCGTAGTTATGGCATAGATGCCGTACTGCCCTTTGAGCACCAAGACATGTTACCGCAGGTGCTGGCCAATGTTCTGTCTACGCATTTAGAAAAAAGCAGTCGCCTTAATTTACTCTTGCTTGAACCAATAGCGCAAAAAGCCGATGAAATAGCTGAGCAACTTAAGCTCAATTTTGCCATTACCCATGTCACCACAAGCCAAAGTGCTCTCAGTGCCTATAATCAACAACAGTTTGCTATTGTCCTACTTGATGCAACCGCTTCACATGCGGGCACATCCGATAAGTTAGTCGAAGAAATACTGCAACATAACCCTAAACAAGCCATTGTAACTATTATTGATAATAACGATGCCGACTATGCAGAGCAGCTGCTGCTGTCCGGTGTTACCGACTTTATAAGAGCGCCATACGACCCGTCTTTTTTAAATAAAGTATGTGACCATGCTGCGCGCCGTGAAGACTTTATGGTTAGTTATGCTGAGTTTGCCCAAAAGGTTGAGCAGTTAAGTATTAGCGAAGTACGCTACAAAGAGCTGTTTTCGGCGCACCAACGTATTTTGCTGCATTTAAATACGGTGGTTTTAGAGCTCGACCAACAAGGTAAAATTCGCTTTATCAATCCTGCTTGGGAAACACTAAGTGGCTTTGGGGTTAAATCGTCTTTGCAAAAATCATTAATCGATTATTGCTCTGATGAGTGCCAAGTAAAACTAAATACGACCATTAACGATATTCTTAATGGCGGCATGCACCAGCAGCAAGTCGAGATTCAACTTAATCATAAAAATGGCAATCAGATTTGGGTGGAATGCCGCTTACAGCTAATAAAAAACAGCCGTAATAATGCCACCATTACTGCCACAATCGACAACATACACGAGCGTAAACAAGCTGAATTAAAGCTGCGCCACTTAGCCCTGCACGATACGCTAACAGGTTTACATAATCGTTATTATTTTGATCAACAACTCAATAAAATATGCCAAACCAAGCACACCTATGGTGATGTAGAGCACGCACTTATTTACATCGATTTAGATCATTTTAAAATAATTAACGACAGCAAAGGCCACCAACAAGGCGACATTGTACTAAAAGATGTAGCTCAATTATTTGAAGCAAACATTAGCGCTAAACATTTAGTGTGTAGAATAGGTGGTGACGAATTTGCTGTTATTTTAAAAAACACCCAACTGCTTGACGCTCACCTAATTGCAGAGAGTATTTGTAGCGCGATTGAACAGCACGAGTTTAAATCTGAAGACCAAGTGTATTCAATTAGCTGCTCTATTGGCTTAACGCAAATAACGGCTAAAAATTGCGACCCGAGTGAGTGCCTTAAGCAAGCCGATATTGCCTTATATATTGCTAAAAGTTTAGGCCGTAACCTAGTGCACTGCTACTCAAAAGATGATGCGCAAAATAACACCTTGCAAACCGGGCTTGAGTGGGGGCATGAGATTCGACAAGCACTTCAGCAGGATAACGTAGAGCTGCACTATCAGCCAATATGGGACTTTAAAGCCAATAAAGTGGCTTATTTTGAAGCGTTACTGCGTTTAAAAGTAGACGATAAACTTATTTTCCCTAATCAATTTATTCCCTCTCTTGAGCTGCTAAACGACACCTTTTTAATGGACCAATGTGTTATTCGCAATGCCATTGCTAGCGTGGCTGAGCACCCAGATTTAAATCAAGTGGCTATTAACCTCTCTGCTCAATCGTTTTTAGATGAGCGCTTATTGCCACATATAGAATCGAGCCTAGAAAAATACCACGTACCGCCTTCGCGTATTATTTTTGAAATCACCGAGTCTGCCTCAGTTAACAATTTAAAAGCCACCCGTAAAATGATAGAAAAACTAAACAGTTTAGGCTGTCATTTTTCTATTGATGACTTTGGTACAGGCTTTAGCACATTTAACTATTTAAAACAGTTACCTGCACAGCATGTAAAAATAGATGGCTCGTTTGTACGCGACATGATTAACGACCCTATTGACTTAGCACTGGTTAAGGCCATTAACGATATAAGCCGCTCCCTTGATAAGCGCTCTGTGGCAGAATACGTAGAAAGCGAAGAGATATTTTTTGCACTAAAAGAGATTGGTGTTGACTACGGACAAGGCTATTTTATTGCCCGTCCTGTGCCTGTAGAAAAAGTACAATCGACGCTTAAAATTATTTACCAGAAGAAACCTTTTATCCAACAACACACTAGCGCCAGCTAAACATTTTTAAACAGTTTTAAGCATTTTATTACTATCATTATTGCACTTATTGCCTATACTTTACGTACCACTTAGTAAATGTCTTGTTATTTTGATGATTTAACAATAAAAACATGACATTACCTATAAGCATACATGACTAGCAATTACATAGAGGTTAAAGCTTGTCAGGTTTAAGGAGGAAGGTATGGCGCAGTTGATTATTTTACTTCTCGTAATACATTGTGTAATTGCGTATCAGTGCTATCGGTACGCGCAGCTAAAGGGCTACCCAGTAGGCGTATTCGCTACTTTAGGCCTACTCCCGTATTTTAATGTAGTGGTTTGGATTTACTTGCTTTTTCTACCCGAACTAGAACCCTTTGAAAGCCAAACACATAGCAAACAGCAGCCCTTGTAGGCTGCTGTTTTGTTTATGCTACGCTGGTGCTTAATAGTGGCCAATAACCACAATGCACAGACCCTGTTTCCCTAAAGCAACATATTACTGCTGCACTTTAACCTTAAAGGTAAATAGGCTTAACTCTCAAAGTCTAAGCTACATTGGCGAGCCAAAAACACTTCTAGCTGTTGGCTGAATAACTTAAAGTCGCGAATTCTTCCTGTTGTTTTACGCCACAGTATGCCTATATCTCTGTAGGCATCGCCTTGCGATGGGGTAGCTATCATGTTTTTATCTTTAAGAATGCCCGCATTAATCGCCATTTGCGGTAAAAATGTAACCCCTAACTGATGCTCTACCATGCTTAATAAGGTATGTAAGCTTGCAGCTTCAAAAGGGTTAATACAGCTTGAGCGGTTTAGATGACACGCACTCAATGCATGCCCCGTCATACAATGCTCTCGCTCTAATAAAAACACACTAGCATCGGGTAACAAGTTAAAGTCTTCAACGCCTTTAGCAGGGCTGTAATCTTTATGGTGCACTAAACTAAAGTGATCTTTAGCCAATACTTGAGTATGAAACTTCTCCGTTTGGTACGGTAAGGCTAATAAGGCTAAATCAATATGGCCGTGTTCAAGCTTATCTAATAACTTGTCGCTGGTATCTTCAACAAGTACCAACTCTAAATCACAAAAGGTTTGCTTACAAAAGTGATACAATGGCGCCGCTATAAAGCTGGCGATAGTGGGTATAACCCCTACCACTAACTTACCACTGAGTGGCGTTAAAAAGCTTTTGGTTAGCTCTTTTAAACTAATTGTATCGTTAATAATTTTACGAGAGCGCTCAACAACCTCTTCACCAATACTGGTAAACATAAGGCTGCGATTTTCTCGCTCAATTAGCTGACAACCGAGTGTTTCTTCAAGGTTTTGAATTGCACTGCTTAAAGTAGATTGCCCAATAAAGCACGCACTTGCTGCACGGCCAAAATGCTGGTGCTGATGTACAGCTAATAAATACTGTAGCTGTTTAATACTTGGTAGGTTGGTCATTTTTTCTTTCCACAAATAAAAAGACCCCAACACCTAGGGCGTTGAGATCTTTTCAAGCTAAAAGTCTTTGAGTACTTTTTTGTTAAACCCCAAACGCGGTTCTTAGTACGTAGAAAATAACAATAGCAAGGGCAGCGCCAACTGGCAATGTAATTACCCAAGAAACTACAATGTTTCTGATAACACCCATGTTAAGTGCAGCAATACCACGTGCCATACCTACACCTAATACCGCACCAACTAAGGTTTGTGTAGTAGAAATTGGCATACCTGTACCTGATGCAATAACAACGGTAGACGCAGCAGCTAATTCGGCAGCAAAACCACGGCTAGGCGTTAAGTGAGTAATACCTTCACCTATCGTTTTAATTACCTTTTTACCTAAAATAGCAAGACCGGCAACAATACCAAAACCACCTAGTGGTAAAATCCACCAAGCAATAGCCGCTTTTTTAGCAATTTCACCGTTACTTTCAACAATGTTCACAACCGCAGCAAGTGGCCCAATTGCATTCGCTACATCGTTTGAGCCATGCGCAAACGCCATACAACACGCTGTTAATACCATTAATACCGCAAATACTTTTTCTACGTTATTAAATTGCATTTGTTTATCGGCTTTAGGGTCGATATTTAAACGTGAAATCGCAATTTTACCAATAATAGCTACAATCACAGCAATCGCTATCGCAATTAAATAACCTTCAGTAGCGCCTAGGTTAATACCTATATGCTTTAAGCCTTTTTTAATTGTTACTAGCGCCATAATAAAGCCCGCTAAACCCATGTACAAAGGTACAAAGCGTTTTGCGTTTTTAAGCGGTGCATCAGTATCAAAAATCAGCTTTTGCGCACTCATAAAGATTAAGTAAGCAATAAAGCCCGAAATAGCAGGTGTAATAATCCAGCTACCTACAATACCACCTACTTTATTCCATTGAATAGCCTCTGTACCCACTGCAACTAATGCAAAACCAATGATTGCACCAATAATTGAGTGAGTTGTTGAAACAGGCCAACCTAAAAATGAGGCAATTAATAGCCAAGTACCTGCTGCAAAAAGTGCAGAGATCATACCTAAAACCATTAAATCAGGGAGAGCAGCAAAAGGCGCAGCATCAATAATACCTTTACGGATTGTTGACGTAACCTCACCACCAGCTAAGTAAGCACCAGCAAATTCAAAAATCATAGCAATAATAATTGCTTGTTTAATTGTTAACGCTTTTGAACCTACCGAAGTACCCATCGCATTAGCAACGTCGTTCGCGCCAATACCATAAGCCATAAAAAAGCCGACTGCTGCGGCAATTAAAACTAATACCGTGCCGTAAGATGCAATGATATCCATTGTGTAACCTTAATCTTTCGTTTGAACTGATTTTTATAAATTAACGAGCTAGCATCAGCTCAAGACGTGATCCTACGCGCTCTGCAATATCTGCAAGTTCGCCAACCCATTCAATTATTTTGTATAAAAACATAACATCAATTGGGTTTAGCTCGCTTTCTACATCGCGTAGTTGGCGGCGTACTTTAATTTGCATTTCATCCGTGTCTTGTTCTATGGCATCCAATTCTACGAGCATTTTTTCTACTAAAGTCACCTCGCGACCTTTAAAGCCCGTTTCTAACAATTCTTCTAACTCATTAATTGCTTTTGATGCTTGTTTAGTCGCATCAACACAGCGTGTTAGATAAGCTAAAAAGTCTGCTTGCATAGCACTAGGAATTGTCATTTCACGGCCAATTACGCGCCCTGCAATGTCTTTAGCCTTATTTGCTATTTTATCTTGTTGAGTTACAAGTTCGAGCAGATCTGTACGCTCTACCGGCATGAATAAACCACGCGGTAATTGTAAGCGTATATCTCTTTTCATATCATCAGCTTCACGCTCTAAATTACGAATAGTTAAGCGAAGCTCTTCTGCTTGCTGCCACTCTTCTTTAAATACGTGATTAAAAAAAGGTATCAAGGCTTTACTTGCTTGATGAACCTTCTTGATGTGTTCTTCCATTGGTTTGATAGGAGATTTTGCAAATACTCCTAAAAACGCGTTTGTAGGCATAACTGACCCTTTAATCAAATTGATATGCTTTGCAGCATGAATTTTACAGTATTAGCCGCGATTGTGAACGCTTTTTATTATTTCATCATGGCTAACAATGCATAAAGCGGCACTAAGCCGCTTTAACAAAAAAGAATGATAGATAAAAACCTACAACGATTTTTCTATATCTTCTTGAGATGTATGACGAATATCTTTACCGTTAACAAAATAAATAATGTATTCCGCAATATTTTGGCAACGGTCGCCAATACGCTCTAATGAACGTACAGACCATACTAAATCCATAATTTTAGGAATTGAACGTGGGTCTTCCATCATGTAAGTCATAATTTGACGTGTGATTGCTTCATATTCACGGTCAACTTTTGCATCTTCTTTATGTACTTCAAAGGCGCGTTGTACATCCATGCGTGCAAACGCATCAAGTACATCGTGTAGCATTTTTAAAACTTGGCGACCCATGTTTTCAATATTCACTAATAAATCTTGCTGATCTTTAGTAAATGAATCCAAAGCCACTTTAGCAATGCGCTCTGCTTCATCGCCAATGCGCTCTAAATCGGCAATCGTTTTTGCAATGGCTATTACTAAGCGTAAATCGCTCGCTGCAGGCTGACGACGAGCAATAATACGCGTACATTCATCATCAATGCTAACTTCCATCGCATTTACTTTGTAATCGTTCTGGCGTACTTTTTGTGCCAGTTCAGCATCATTGCGACTTACTGCATCTAATGCACTGCTTAGCTGCTGCTCAACTAGGCCACCCATGTTAAGTACATGGTTACGAACATTTTCTAGCTCTTGGTTAAAGCGCCCAGAAATATGCTTATTTATATTATGTTCCATAATTACCTTCTCTTAAATTCGTTTACAACACTAAAACGTATACGACTAGCCGTAACGGCCTGTAATGTAGTCTTCCGTTTTCTTTTTGCTTGGCGTTGTAAATAAGGTATTTGTGTCTGAGTATTCAATCAACTCGCCCATGTACATAAAGGCCGTTTGATCAGATACACGCGCTGCTTGTTGCATGTTATGTGTCACAATAACAACGGTAAATTTGTTCTTTAAATCGTTAATTAGCTCTTCAATAACCAAAGTAGAAATTGGATCAAGTGCCGATGTTGGTTCATCAAGTAATAGTACTTCAGGTTCAATCGCAATTGAACGGGCAATAACTAAACGCTGTTGCTGACCACCTGATAGGCCAAATGCACTATCGTGTAATCTGTCTTTTACTTCATCCCATAAAGCCGCACCGCGAAGTGATTGTTCTACCACTTCATCTAGCTTACGCTTTTCTTTAATACCTTGTAAGCGTAGGCCATAAACCACATTTTCATAAATTGATTTAGGAAATGGGTTAGGACGCTGAAACACCATACCCACGTTACGACGAAGCGCGGCTACATCTACACTTTTATCGTAAATGTTTTGGCCGTGAAGTAATATTTCACCTTCAATACGACACACATCAACTAAATCGTTCATGCGGTTAATACAACGCAATAGCGTTGATTTACCACAACCAGATGGACCGATAAACGCCGTAACTTGGCCTTTCGGGATATTCATATTTACTTTGCTAAGCGCTTGCTTTTCACCATAGTAAAGATCAAGGTCCTTAATCTCTAACGCTTTTTGGTCATCAGTTAAGTTTTCTAAGTCTAACTTCAAGCTTTTGTTAGCTTGGTTTACTTGTGGAGCGACTGTAATCATGTTTGTTACCTATAATTCTTTACTAATTAGTGTTCAAGCGATCTGAATTTTTCACGTAAATGGTTACGTATGCCTATCGCTGTTATGTTGAGGGTAATAATCACCGACACTAATAAGAAGGCCGTTGCGTATACCAGCGGGCGTGCCGCTTCAACATTCGGACTTTGAAAGCCCACATCATAAATATGAAAGCCTAAGTGCATGAACTTTCTATCTAAGTGAAAATAAGGGAAGTTGCCATCAAGTGGTAACGTAGGGGCCATTTTTACCACACCTACGAGCATTAACGGCGCAACTTCACCGGCCGCTCGAGCAACTGCAAGTATTAAACCCGTCATAATTGCTGGGCTTGCCATAGGAATAATAATACGCCATAAGGTTTCAACTTTGGTGGCACCAAGCGCTAATGAACCATCACGCACTGTACTAGGAATACGCGATAAACCTTCCTCGGTTGATACAATAACAACCGGTAATGTAAGAATAGCTAATGTAAGCGCAGACCACATAACACCCGGCGTGCCAAATACTGGCGTTGGCGCAGCTTCTGGGTAAAACAGTTGGTCAAGGCTACCACCTAACATGTAAACAAAAAAGCCTAAGCCAAATACACCGTAAACAATAGACGGTACACCGGCAAGGTTAATTACCGCAATACGAATCATCTTAGTTACTGCATTTTTAGCTGCGTATTCATGTAAGTAAATTGCAGCTACAACACCAAATGGGGTCACAATAACGGCCATCAGCATAACCATAAATACTGTACCAAATATAGCAGGGAATACGCCGCCCTCGGTGTTTGCTTCACGTGGGTCGTCTGATACAAACTTACCCAGTTGTACAAAGTAATGACCTAACTTTGAGAAAAAGCCCATGTCGTTAGGCAACCAAACATCAAGCACTTGATACAGTGGAATGGTGACTACTTCACCGCGCATGTCCTTAACTAAAACTTGGTCACGTTTGGCTTTTTTACGCAGTGCAAATAACTCTTTTTCAAGTACTGCATATTCGTTACGTAACTCGGCACGTGCTTGAGCAAGCTCAGCAACACGCTCATCGGTTAGTTCGTCATCAAGTAGGTACGCTTTTTCTTGTAAGCGAAGACGCTCTAATTCGTAGTTGATATGACCAATGTCGCCATTTTGTAAATCAAGCGCTTCATCGTTTAAATCAACCGCACGCTCTACTAGCTCATGCAAGGTTTCGATTTTATCGCCAGTAACCGGCTTTCCATCTTTAATTACACCTTCTATGTAGCCATAAAAGTTACCGTTTTTACTGCGCTCAAATACAGCAAGCGTAGCCGGTGTACTTTGCTCAGTAATATCGGTTTCTAATATCCAACGAAAATCTAAATCTACATATTCGCGGTTACCTGTTTTTATAAGTAAACGCTCAACTTCGTCTTTATTAAAATCTGATACATCAATACCTGTTGCAGCTAAACGCGCTGTCGGCACAAGTTCTCGGTCGTAAACTTCACCAATTATGGTTTGTTTTGAAATAGACCCTTCTAGCTCAAATTGAACTACCTCTGATGGCCAGAAAAAGCTTAATCCCTTCCAAGCTATCATTGCTAATAAACCGAGAACTGAAATTAAGCTGATACTTACCGCACCACCTGTCATCCAAATCCAAGGAGAACCAGACTTAAACCACTGCTTTACCATGTCGTGTCTCTCCACTTACATTGAGCTGTATTTTTCACGCAGTTGCTGACGAACAAACTCAGCCACTGTGTTGAAAATAAAGGTGAATATGAATAGTACAAATGCTGCTAAGAATAATATTCTATAGTGCGAGCTGCCTACTTCTGATTCAGGCATTTCTACCGCAATGTTTGCTGCAAGCGTACGCATACCTTGGAAAATACTCCAATCCATAATTGGCGTATTACCTGTTGCCATTAATACAATCATGGTTTCGCCTACTGCACGGCCAAGTCCCATCATCACGGCAGAGAAAATACCTGGGCTTGCTGTAAGTAGTACAACACGTACTAGCGTTTGCCACTGCGTAGCACCAAGTGCTAGTGAGCCATTTGATAAGTGTTTAGGAACACTAAATACGGCATCTTCTGCAATCGAGAATATAGTAGGAATAACGGCAAAGCCCATCGCAATCCCCACCACTAAAGAGTTACGTTGGTCAAACGTCATACCAAGCTCATTTGTTAAGTATTGACGTACATTTCCATCAAACATCCAAAGCTCTACGGTTTCGCTCATTGCAAACGATACCCAGCCTATAAATAATACAACCGGAATAAGTAAAATAGAGTGCGACCCTTCAGGGATTTTATGGCGAATACTCGCTGGTAACTTAGTCCAACCTAGTGCTGTTGCTAGCACACCTAACGGTAATAAAATCAATAAGCCGACAATAGCAGGTAGATGCTCTTCTATAAGTGGCGCTAACCACAGGCCTGCTAAAAAGCCTAATATTACAGTCGGGAGGGCTTCCATAATTTCTACCGTTGGCTTTACCACTTTACGCAGCTCGCTCGACATAAAGTAAGCGGTGTAAATAGCGGCAGAAAGCGCAATGGGTACTGCAAATAGCATGGCGTAAAGCGCTGCTTTTAACGTACCAAACGAAATAGGAACCAAAGAAAATTTAGACTCAAAGTCATCACTTGCTGATGTAGATTGCCAAATATAACCAGGCTCAGGGTAACCTTCGTACCACACTTCTTGCCAAAGTGCAGACCAGGTAACCTCTGGGTGCTCATTATGAATTTCTAATACGGTTAGTTGGTTATCGGCTAAAATAAGGGCGGCATTTGAGCGCGGAGCTATAGCAAAGTTTTTAATCTCGCCATCACTTACTTTACCTTGCCAAAGTTTTGCCTCACTTGTGGTGTAATACACACCTAACTCACCATTACTGCTTGTAGTGAAGAAAGTTCGACGATAAAACTCGGTAAAAATGTTCAGCTTGCTTTGTTTAGTTGTTTCAAACGAGCGAATTTTTTGATACTCACGGCCGCTGTCTGTATTGACTTCAAACCACTGCGATACTTCACCGTTATCGTTTGCAAGCATGAGTGAGTTAGCACCAGCAAGTAGCTGCGCAGACACTAAGTTAGCACTTTCTTCGTTAGCCGAAAGCAGCTGAATTTGCTCTACTTCGCTTGGATAGCGTGTATCGTAAACATAAATTTGATTTGCAGAACGTACAAATGTGCGGGTGGTGTCTGGCGAAATTAGAAGCTCATCAACACGGCCTTCAATATTAAGCTCAGTGCGCTCAACTACCCATTCTACTTCACCGGTAAACATGTTTTCTTCAGCAACAAAGCTGCTAAATAAAACGCGTTTGTCTTCGGTTAAAGCAACCACGGCTGTTTTATCTTCGTAATGACTAAATGCAAAACGCTTAATGGCAGCACCTTGCTCGTCAACTTCTAATGCCATTTTGCCAAGTGGATAATCTAAACGTGGCGTTAGCTTTCTTTCGTTGTTAGGAAAAGTAACTAAAAACTTAGGTGCTACCAGCACCACTGAGCCATTTTCTAAACCAAACGCATAATGCCCCTGAAACGGCGCACTGTTTGCAAAGCTTGATGCATCACTAGGTAGCTCGGCGCTTAATGTTTTAAGCTTTTTACCAAAGCTGCCATCTTGCACACTATAAAAATCTACCTTTCCTTGCTGAGAGAGTAAAAAAGCAACCTCAGTTTGCTCCTCAACACCTAAGCCCACAATTTGTTCAGCATTAGCAACATTAAAACTGTTACGTTTTTCTACTTTTGCTGATTCAAAAATTGGTTGTACTACATAAAGAAGGTAAAAGAATATTAATAACAATGCTATTAATACCATTACTCCGCCTGCGGAAATACCCCACTTTGCAAACCGGTCTTTAAATAGACGGCTTCGATCCGTATTTAAAGTCGGCTTATTCGGATTGGAAGTCATCAAAACACCCTTTAATTCTGTCGTTGCGCAAATTATATTTCATCAAGATGACAGTAATGTTACAGATGTAATAAATACCCGCCTAAATGCTTTAAAATCAGTCCTTTTTTCTAATGAGAACGCTTGCTTAATTGTTACTCACTGATATGCCACAACATAAATCGATACAAAAAAGGGGAAATATTTAATATAAATGCCCTAAATTAGTGCCTATTTAGCTATTTAATAACGCGTTTTACTGCCCTGCTGGAGATGACTAAATTTATGCTTTTATGGCGCATTAGTTGTTAACACTTTTATGGTTAAATAAAGTGCATAGCGCTCAAAGCATGGAAAAAATAAATGTTATGGTTCATAAATGACACTTATTATCAAAAGTGCTATAAAATTGTTAATAAATTCAGTGTGAGTTTATCTTCTTATGGGAACTAATTTGTGCTTTTATTGGACAAACAATTTAACGCAGACAATACTAAATCTATGTATAACGAAACCAGACCGCAGCGCTAAAGTAAAAAAAATTCAACGATAAAGACACAAATAAGCAATAATAAACAATTAGTTTTTTATGGGTTTATATTACCCACTACAATGATAGAAACGTTATAAACACTTAATGCCTACGCATTTACATTTTCAGGCTTAGAGAGAGCTATTTATGAAGCAGTTGGTGATCACCATTTTAGGGCAAGACCGGCCCGGATTAGTAGAAAGTATTTCATCGGTTATCTTGCAAAATAAGGGTAACTGGCTGAGCAGTAATTTAAGCCACTTACTAGGCCACTTTGCCGGTATTATTCAGGTAGAAGTAGCGCAAGAGCACTTTGAAGCATTGCAAAACGCATTAAATGCCTTACCTAAACTCGACGTACGTATTGAAACTGGCAACACAGAAGTAGAGCCAAGTAGCAAAGAGCAAATAAATTTTGTCATTACTGGCAATGACCGCCCGGGCATTGTTCAGGAGCTGGCAAGTGTAATACGCCACAAAGGCGCTAGCATTACTCACTTAAACTCAAGGCAGCAAAGTGCGCCAAATTGGGGAGTGCCTATTTTTAGTGCCGTAGCGACTGTAACCTTACCCAGTGGTATGAATAAAGAAGAAGTTATTGATGCACTTGAATCGATTACCAGTGATTTAATTGTAGATATTGAAGAGGCATAGCCCAAACGCCGTTGACATAAAAATGACATGGTAGTCATTTTTATGTCATCTAACTGGCGTATGTTTGAATAAAAAGGACTGATTATTACTACTTTTATCGCTTTTTACATTGTAAACCTCATAAGCGCACGCACAGCCCCAAATTAAATTTGAAACATATCCTGATAACGGAATAGATATGAATGCCCATATAGAGCCCCCTCAAACAACTGAATATTTTGCAAAAGAATTAAGCTGGCTGTCATTCAACGAGCGTGTACTACAAGAGGCTAAAGATAAAAATAACCCGATTATTGAGCGCATGCGCTTTTTGGGCATTTTCTCTAATAATTTAGATGAATTTTTTAGAGTACGGGTTGCTGATGTAAAGCGCCGAATTTTATTAAATAAACTCCCCGATGCTAATTTTGAAGAAGACGAAATACTGCTTAGTGAAATACAAAAAAAAGTACTGCAGTTAGGCAAAAAATTTAACCACATACACCAGCAGGTATTAACCGACTTAAACCATCATAACATTCATGTTAGTCGCCCTGATGAGCTCAGTGAGTTTCATTTAAACTGGTTAAAAAATTACTTTCATGATCACGTTCTTCAACATACCTCTCCTATTTTGCTAAACGAGAACAAAGACTTCTCTACCTATATAAACGACACCATGACCTACTTATTTGTAGAAATGAGTGATGAAAAAAGTTATTACGCAATGCTTGAGGTACCCACCGACAGGGTTGATCGCTTTATAAACCTGCCTCCAGAAAAAACCCGCCGCCATAAAACCATTGTAATGCTTGATGATGTCATCACTTACTTTTTAAACGATGTATTTAGTAGCTTTTTTTCTTATAAAAGCATTGCCGGTTATGCAATAAAATTAACTCGCGATGCAGAGTACAACCTAGACGACGAGCTAGAGGCTGGCTTACTTGATAAAATGTCCAAAGGGTTAAAACAACGTATTTATGCTGAGCCGGTAAGATTGGTTTACGATCAAGCCATGCCTGAAAACATGCTAAAAGTGATGAAAAAGCGCCTCGGTGTCACGCATCATGATGCGTTAATTCCTGGGGGACGTTATCGTAATTTTAGAGACTTTATATCGTTTCCTAATGTAGGGCGCCAATATTTAGAAAACAAACCCCTCCCAGCATTGCAAAGTAGTGCGTTTAATAAACATGCCAGTGTATTTGACGCTATTAGCGAGCAAGATATTTTACTGTATTACCCCTATCATACTTTTAATCATGTGCTTGAATATGTGCGCCAAGCGGCCTTCGACCCTAAGGTTACGCAAATAAAGGTTAATATTTATCGTGTAGCGAGCAAATCTAGGCTGATTTCATCGTTAATTAATGCCGCTCAAAACGGTAAATTAGTAACCGTTATGGTTGAGCTAAAAGCACGTTTTGACGAGCAAAATAATATTGAATGGGCAAAGGTGCTAAGCAGTGCAGGTATTAAAGTAATTTTTGGTATACCCGCACTAAAAGTGCACAGTAAATTATGTGTGGTACACCGTAAAGAAAAAGGCCAAATAGTAAAATATGCTCATATTGGAACAGGCAATTTCCATGAAAAAACAGCCAAAATTTACACTGACTTTAGCCTATTTACTCGCCACACTGGTATTTGTGAAGAAAGCGACAGCGTATTTAGATTTATAGAAAGCAGTTATAAACCGTTCAAATTTGACTACTTAATGCTTTCGCCAATTAATGCCCGTGAAACGCTGCTTAATTTAATCAATAACGAAATTGACCATGTTAAAAACAACAAACCAGGCAAAATAACGGTAAAAATAAATAACCTCGTCGATAAAGAGCTGGTAGACAGGCTTTACCTAGCTGGTCAAATCGGCGTTAAAATTAGAATTATTGTACGTGGCATGTGCTCGCTCATCCCTGGCGTGCCTAAACTTAGCGATAATATTAAGGTAATTAGTATTGTTGATCGCTTTTTAGAGCATCCTCGCGTAATAGTATTTGGTAACAATGGCGATGAAAAAGTATTTATATCCTCTGCTGATTGGATGACACGTAACCTAGATCATCGTGTTGAAGTAGGCGTTCCTATTTTGGATGTTAAGTTAAAACGCCTTATAGTTGATATATTAGAGCTACAATTTAAAGACCGTACCAAAGCACGCATTATTGATAGCGAGCAAAAAAACGCTTATGTAAGAAGGGGTAACCGTAAAAAAATCCGCTCTCAAATAGCAATTTACGATTATCTAAAAAAATGGGAACACACTTATTATAATGAATGATCACCCTTCAATAGCCGCAGTTGATTTAGGCTCCAACAGCTTTCATTTAGTGGTTGCCCGAGAAGTAAACGGCACTTTGCAAATTTTGCACAAAGAAAAACAACGCGTTTATTTAGCCGATGGACTAGATGATAAATTTCGCTTAAGCCAAGCTGCAATAGACCGCGCCCTCGTGGTACTAAAGCAATTTGCTAAAACCTTACATGAGTTCCCCGCAAGTAATGTAAAGGTAGCTGCCACTTACACTTTTAGGCGCGCTAAAAATATTAACGCCTTTTTAGCCCAAGCTAGCGCTGTGTTTCCTTTTCATATTGATGTAATTGCAGGACAAGAAGAAGCACGCCTTATTTATCAGGGCGTTGCGCATTATGTTCATAATGAAGAAAACCGTTTAGTGATCGATATTGGCGGTGGCAGTACCGAACTTATAATAGGTAAACATTTTAAGCATAAGCTTTTATCTAGCCGTAATATGGGCTGCGTTAGCTTTACAAAGCAGTTTTTTAGCGATGGAAAAATAACGGCCAAACGCTTTAACAAAGCGCAAATAAGAGCCGAGCAGGAGCTTGAAGCTATTTTTTCTAATTATGTAAGCGAAAATTGGCAATCAGTAATTGGCACCTCGGGCACTATAAAGTCAATCTTAGCGATGATAAGCGCCACAAACCCGCAACAACCTAACATTACTTACGACGATTTACTCGTGTTAAAACAACAATTTATTAGTGCTAAACATATTGATAACTTAGCTATTGCAGGGCTTACACCCGAGCGCCAACAAAGCATATGCGGTGGCTTAGCAATTTTAATTGCGATATTTACAGAGTTTGCCATTAAAGAGCTGACCTACAGCGATTTTTCTTTGCGCGAAGGGTTGCTGCACGAAATGCAGCAAAAGCTGGCCCATAAAGATATTCGCTCAAACACCATTAATAACTTAAGTGAGCGCTACACTGCTGATAAAGCGCATGCAGCGCGTGTTGCTGATACGGCCATCTGGCTCTATAAACAGTTAAAAAATGTATGGCATTTAGATAATAAGGACGATATTGCTTTGTTAACTTGGGCAGCAAAATTACACGAAATTGGTTTATCAATTAACTCATCGGGGATTAACAAACACAGCGCTTATATAGTAGCGAATAGTCAATTGCCCGGTTTTACGCAGCAAGAGCAACTTATTTTAAGCTCACTTATACGCTTTTATCGTAAAAAAATTAAACTGACAGAGCTGCCAGAGTTTTTAACTATTTCTCAAAAGCATGTGCTTAAACTGATTGTTATTTTACGCTTAGCCATTTTATTTAATCAAAAGCGCCAAGTGAGCTTAAAGCCGGATATGGAAATAAGCGCAAGCAACTTAGGCTTATTTATTAAGTTTAGTAACAGCTATTTGCAAGAGCATACATTGCTACAAGCAGACCTAGAGCAAGAGCAGCTCTATCTTAAAAAAGCAGGAATTCAGTTTGAGTGCGTTTAATTTTGTAAGGCTATTAAAAGCCTGTGAGATTGTTTGTTCTAAAGTAATGTAATTGCGACCCGCGCTTTTTAAAGTGAGCTTGCTGCTTTACTTACGCCCCATGTAAAGCACACATAATAAAGCGCCCTCGGGGTAAACCTAAGGGCGTTTAAAGCTTTACCTATAAAGATAACAACCGAGTTATTTTATCAGGTTTACATATCCATATGGCGGTTTGAGCTTTGCATCATTTGCTTAATGCCTTGCTTTTCAAGCTCTAAAATTTGCTCGAGCTTTTCTTTACCGTTTTCTGTCTCAGCGCGCTCCAATAAGTACTCGTAAAGTTCGATTACTTTTTTGTGCTGCTCAGAGAGGTAGTTTTGAATCACCTTTTCATCAAATTCTTGGTCTTTGCTAATATCGTTAAACGTAATTAACTCGGGGTTGTCTGCAAAGTATTCGTAGCTGTAAGTATCTAAGGTGTTGATCTCTGTAATTGCTTTAAAGCCAACTAAGTCTTCAGCTAACTTTTTTTCATAATCTAAATAATAGTCCACTAGCATCGCGTTACGTTCATCAAGTAACTCCTTAACGCTGTAAAAATTTGCCGCCATTTGTGTGTGAAATAAAACGGTCCAATCGTACACTTCTTTAATTGTTTTAACTTGCATGTGCATTCCTTACTAAGTTGACTGTATAAGGTATAGGTTGCGTAAACCGTGCCAACATAAAATCAATTAAAAACAATGCATTAAAAATAAAAAACAAGAGCTAGGCGGATTATTTGGTACAAGTTACAAAATACGGGTAATTTTTATAGGGCAATAAAATAGGTATTGCCCACAGTGTGCTATTAGAGCCTGCTGAAATAGGGGCAGCTATCAAGCTCACAAGGGTACAAACCGTACACCGCAATTTAACCGCCCCTACATTCAGCAAATTTTAACTCACAAAGAACAACACCTATTGACTAATATGCTGCTTTTTCCACAGTAAATACACCGCAGGTATAACTAATAACGTAAGAATAATTGCGCTTAGCATCCCGCCTACCATCGGCGCTGCTATTCTGCTCATCACTTCGCTACCGGTGCCGGAGCCGTATAAAACGGGTAATAAGCCAGCAATAATGGTAGCTACCGTCATCATTACGGGGCGCACTCTTAGCCCTGCACCTTGCATAATAGCGTGTTGTAACGCTTGTAAGTTAAATGCAGTTCCAGTTTGCTCGCACTGCTGGCGTTGCTCTGTATAAGCTTGGTTTAAATATACAAGCATTATGACGCCTATTTCTACGGCAACACCGGCCAATGCAATAAACCCTACACCCACTGCCACCGAAAAGTTAAACGCTTCAAAGTACATCAGCCAAATGCCGCCCACCATAGCCAAAGGAAGGGTGGCAATAATAATAAGTACTTCGCTTAGGCATTTAAAATTAAGGTATAGCAGTATTACAATAATCGCGAGTGTAAGCGGGATCACATAAGTAAGCTTTGCTTTTGCGCGTTGCATGTATTCGTACTGCCCTGCCCAAGTAATTGAATAACCTGCGGGTAATTGTAGGTTATCGCCAAGTACTTGCTGAGCTTGTGCTACATAGCTGCCAATATCACTGCCTTTAATATCAATTAAGCTCCACCCATTTAAACGCGCGTTTTCGCTTTTAATGCCGGTAGGGCCATCTTCAATAAATACATTAGCAACATCGCCAAGTGCAATATGTTGGCCTGATGGTGTAATAATAGGTAATAATTTTAAATCTTCAGGCGAAGCACGAAAGCTCTGCGGGTAGCGTAAATTTACCGGGTAACGCTGTTGCCCTTCAATTGTTTCAGTCACGTTTGAGCCGCCAATTGCAGTGGCCACAACCTGTTGTATGTCGGCTATATTTAGATTATACCGTGCTGCTTTTTCGCGGTTTATATCCACTTTAATATAACGCCCTGTGGCTACACGCTCTGAATACACTGAGGCTGTGCCGGGCACATCTTTTAACAATTGCTCAATTTGCTGCCCAATGTTTTGAATTTCTAACAGGCTTGGGCCCGCAATTTTAATACCCACAGGCGTTTTAATACCGGTGGCAAGCATATCAATTCGCGTTTTTATTGGCATAACCCACGCATTTGTAAGGCCCGGTAATGTAACTAAGCTTTCCAGCTCTGCTTTAATTTTTTGCTTCGTCATGCCCTCTCGCCACTGTGATTTGGGCTTAAACTGAATAAAGGTTTCAATCATTGTCAGCGGTGCCGGGTCGGTTGCGGTATCGGCGCGCCCTATTTTACCAAATACAGTTTTCACTTCAGGTACAGAGGCTATGAGCTTATCTGTTTGCTGTAAAATTTTTCGCGCTTCACCAATAGAAAGCCCAGGGTAAGTTGTAGGCATATACATTAAGTCGCCTTCATCTAGCAAAGGAATAAACTCACTGCCTATTTTATTTACCGGATAAAGGCCTATAACCGTCACTATAAATGCAATAAATAACGTACTTTTTGGAAATTTAAGTACGGTGGCTAACAACGGTTTATACCCTGCAACCAAGGCTCTATTAACTGGGTTTTTATGCTCAGAAATGACCTTACCCCGAATAAAGTAGCCCATTAGCACCGGTACTAACGTTATAGCTAAACCGGCAGAGGCTGCCATCGCATACGTTTTTGTATAAGCAAGCGGGGCAAACATGCGCCCTTCTTGCGCCTCTAAAATAAATACAGGCATAAAACTTACAGTAATAATGAGCAAACTAAAAAATAACGCAGGGCCTACCTCGGTGGCCGATTTAGTCACTATTTGCCAGCGGTTTTGCTTGGTCAGTGGCGTTTTTTCCATGTGTTTATGCATGTTTTCTATCATTACGATAGCACCATCTGTCATAGCGCCAATAGCAATAGCAATCCCGCCTAACGACATAATATTAGCGTTTACACCTTGCCAATACATCACAATAAAAGCCATTAATATACCCATAGGCAAGGTAATAATAGCCACCAGCGATGAGCGCACATGAAATAAAAATACCACGCACACTAAGGCTACAATAATGAGCTCTTCAAACAATTTACTACTTAGGTTATCAACCGCGCTTTTTATTAACGTGGAGCGGTCGTAAACCGGAATTACTTCAACCCCTTCGGGTAACCCTTGTTTTAAAGACTCAAGTTTTGCTTTTACCCGAGAAATCGTTTCTTGGGCGTTTTCGCCATAACGCATCACCACAATGCCACCCGCAACCTCGCCTTCGCCATTTAGCTCTGCAATGCCTCTTCGCATTTGAGGACCTAAGCGTACATTTGCTACATCTCGTAATTGTAATGCACTTCCTTGGGCGTTAATTCCTAATGGAATGGCTTCTAAGTCGGCGACACTTTTAATATAACCTGTGCTGGTTACCATGTATTCGGCTTCAGCCATTTCGATTACTGAGGCGCCAGTTTCTTGATTACCTTGGCTAATTGCAGTTTGTATCAAACTAAGAGGAAGGCCATAAGCACGTAACTTAACGGGGTCTACAACCACTTGGTACTGCTTTATCATGCCACCTACAGCAGCGACCTCAGATACACCTTCAACACTTTGTAGTTCAAATTTTAAAAACCAATCTTGCAAACTACGAAGCTGGCTTATATTGAGCTGATTTGTTTTATCGACTAACGCATATAAATAAACCCAACCCACTCCTGTGGCATCGGGCCCAAGTTGTGCCTTTGCACTTGCAGGCAAGCGGCTTTCTACCTGACTTAAATACTCTTGTACGCGGCTTCGGGCCCAATAAATATCGGTATTTTCATCAAAAATAATATACACATACGAGTCGCCAAAAAACGAAAAACCACGCACCGTTTTAGCGCCAGGCACAGACAGCATTGCCGTGGTGAGCGGGAAGGTAACTTGGTCTTGCACTACTTGGGGCGCTTGGCCTGGGTAGCTGGTTTTAACAATTACCTGTACGTCCGATAAATCCGGAAGTGCATCAACGGGTGTCTGTTTTACACTGTAAATACCCGCGCCAAATACAATAATACTCAGTAACAAGACGAGAAAACGATTAACAACCGACCAGCGAATAACAGCAGCTATCATAATGACTCCCCATGCATTGAATGATGAGCTGCGCCTTCGTCAGTAGGGTGCTCAGCAATTTTGCTTATTACAAATTCGCCCTCAATAATGCTAAATGTAAAATGCACCTGCTGTTCAGGAGAAAGCGCACTAATATCAAGCTCTTTAGCAAGTATAAAGTCCATAGTAGCAGGGCCTCTGTTCCATTTAGCGATAGCCTCTCTGCTAATATTAATAACCCGCTGCGCTGCGTTTATATTATTTATGGTTCCCATTACTGTAGCTGTTTGAACCGCTTCAGCCTTGCCCATCTCCATGTTAGGCATGTCGCTCATGGCGTTAGTGCTTGGCGCGCTCATACGCTTAAAGTCCGAGTCTTTACTCGATTCAGAGTCTATTAAAAACTGCGCAGCAGTCACAACATGGTCTTCTTTGGTAATGCCCGATAGAATAGCCACCTCATGTTGGCTAATTTGCCCTACTTTTACCGCCACCGATTTAAAACGCCCATCGCCTAGAGCAAGTACTACTCGGTTTTGTGCACCTGTACGAATAAGCGCTTGCTTAGGTATAACTAATTGCGGTGAGTCACTGTGTGTGTGAATACTTACTTGGGCAAACATATTAGGTTTAAGTAGCCCTGCGGTATTTTCAAAACGCAGCCTTACACGTAAAGTGCGATTTTGAGCATTTAGCGCTGGGTAAATGTAATCTACTACGCCTTGCCACTGCTTACCTTGAATGTAATCAAGGGTCATTGTAACGGGGAGCCCTTTGCTCACTAAAGCTGCTTGGCGCTCAAATATTTCTGCCTCTACCCATACTTGATCTAGTTTAGCGATGCTCATCATTGAGGTGCCGGGCTTAACATAAAAACCTTCACGTATATTAAGCTCATCAAGCACTCCACTTTGGCGCGCGTAAAATGTAATGTTTTGCATCACTTTTTTATTTTTTTCTAAGCGCTTAATAAAGCCATCAGACACATTTAGCGACTCTAAACGCGCCTTAGCAGCTCGGATCAATACGCTATTTTTTCTATTTACTGCGAGTAAAAATTCTTCTTGTGCGTTCACAAGCTGAGGAGAGTAAAGCGTGTAAAGAGGCTCACCGGCACTAACGGGCTCTCCTTGCGCTTTTACAAATAGGGTTTCTATCCACCCCTCTACGCGAGGATGAATATGGGTTAACTGATCTTGATTGTATTGCACATAACCGATTGTTTGAATATCACGTTGCAGTGTTTTAACTTGCACTTTACTGGTTTTAACGCCTAAGTTGTTAACCACTTCAGGTGATATTTTTATAGTACCTGGGCTGTCGTTTTCAGCGTTTGCATATACAGGCACCAGCTCCATCCCCATTGGTGATAGCCCTGGTTCATCGCGCCTATAGTTACTGTCCATTGGCGCAACCCAATACAGCGGCTTCGTTTTTTTATTATCCGCGGTTGTGGCTAAGTGCTCGGTATTATCAATCAACCAACGATTAGCAATAAACATTAACGCGGCACCAATAAGCAGCGCTACAAGGTATTTTAATTTAGTTTTCATTGTTTTATCCTTGTAACTCAGCCATTACTAGCGAGTCTAAACTGGCTGCGTAATAATTTAAGCGAGCAATAATTATGTGTTTGTCTATTTGAATATTAAGGGCATCTATTTTGGCGTTTAGCTCACTAATACGCGCGCGCATAACATCAGAAAAGTCGCCATCGTCACGGGTATACGCGTTTAAAGTAGCCTGAGCTTGTTGCGACATTTGCGGTAATAATGTGTTTTGATAAAGCGTATTGCGCTGCTCTATTCGCTCAAGCTGACTAACCTCTTTAAAGTACTGTCCTTTTAGGTTTTGTAGCGCCACGCGTTTGTCGGTTTTAATGGCCTCTGCATTAGCAATAGCCGCATTAACTTGCTGATCTTGCCTGTTATCGGTAAATAAAGGTAAGTCAATACTCACCCCCACCGAAAGCAAATCAGCACGCGACTCACCAGCTTGGTTATCAGCGCGGTAGCCATAACCCATATTTACGCCAAGTTGTGGCTTATAACTTTGTTTAGCAAGGCTCACTTGTGTGCGTTTAGCGGCTATACGTTGATCTATAGCCACCATAGAGGGATGCGCCATAAGTAACTTAATGAGCTCTTCAAAGTCTAAGCTATTAAATTGGGTAAGCGGGGCTGGCGCTGTAAAAGTTAGGCTTAATGGTTGGCGTAATATGCTCTGTGGTAACCACTGGGCTAACCCTTGTTTAGCGGCATCTAGCTGCTGCGCTAATACAATCAGTTTATCTTCAAGGCGTGTGAGCTCCAATTGTGAGCGAATAATATCTTGCTGACGGGTTTTACCTAAACTACTGGAGTAACTGGCTTCGGTAACTTCAATTAACTGGCTAAACAATGCTTTATCTTGTTCAATTAACGCAATACTTTGCTGTGCTCTGTAGGCATTTAACCACAGCTCCATTACCCTAGCTTTTACTTGCGCCTTTCGCTGCGCCCTAAGCCACGGGTGCTCAAGTGCCTCTTCTTTTATTGCTTGTTGACTAAGTGCTAGGCTATTACCACGGCTAAAGTTTTGGCTTATACCCAGTTTTAACTGCGTCATGTTTTCTTGATCAAACGCAAAGCCATCTACGGGTACGCTTTGCAAACCTATGCTTAATACGGGGTCTGGTAGTGTTCCTGCAGCAATACTTTGCGCTGTGGCGGCGGCTTGCTTTTGCTCACTGGCGCTCAGCCATGGCTCGTTGTTGAGCGCTAGGTTTATGGCATCCGTTAAATTAAGGGTTGATGCTTTTGCTATGGCATCACTATTAAATACAGCACCAAATAAGGTGGCGCTCAGTAATACAGCTTTAAAAATTACAGTGCGGGTCATTGCCTGCTCCATCTAAAATTAAAAATAAAATCTTAAATTAACAAGCAGAACAAGCGCTTTAAGCGAATATAGCTAAATTTCACTTATACCAATGATGTTAAATTAGTCGTTATGTATAGCGACAGTTAAATAGAGTGATAACAAAGCATAAATATCGGCATGTAGGTGTTCTACATGAGAGGTTTATAACGCTGTTAACGCTTTATTTGGCACGCTAAATACTAAATAATCAAGTCGATTGGTATCACACCTATCCTGCGTTTAAGCAAACATAGGAGGGCGATATAAAGTATTACTAGGGGGGGAGGAAATACCGCTATTAAGCTGGGTAACTTTTTCACTCGATAACGAAAAAGCAGTAAATAAGGCCGGGGACGTTAAAATAGAGCTGCTTCCACAGCCATTTATTGGGCAATGACAATCATTTTGAACATCTGCTTCATCACTGCAGCAATCCATTTCCATCATATCTGTATGCAATTTACTCTCGCTCATTACATGTGTGACATGCTTTGCTGATAGGCTCATATGTGGCATTTCGCACTGCTGATTTACAGACGCAACGGCTTGCCCCACAAACGTGAGTAGCATCACAACAACGAGTAAATTTGAGTAAAAACGCTGCAAAACAAAACCTATTAAGTAAATTACCCAGTAATAATATTTGAGTTATTGAGCTAACTCAAATAATTAATTTTCTTTTTTAGGCGGTTTAATTAAGCTACTCGCTAAAATAGCAAAAATACAATAAGCACTAAAATACCAAAATCCCTCACCAAAAGTGCTATGCATAATTAGTAAATCGCTACTTTGGCCATGTGCATTGCCTGCCAAATAAGTCACTATTAACGCAATAACAAACACATCCACCATGCTCCACTTGCTCAGTGCGCAAATAACCACAGCTAACTTATTTTTAAATGCGCTGGCCGACAAGCAGCAATACAGTAATTGCAGCAGTAATTTTAAGCTTGGGATCACAATAGAGAACAACCCAACTAACGCCGCTACCAATAAATTATTATTATTAGCTAGCTCGTTTACGGTTCCCCAAATGCTTTGTGTTTTGCTATACGCGTTTATTTCACCCTCTAATTTATCAAGTCCCAACATGCTAGAGAACATCATTAACATACTGCGAGTACGGCCATCGCCTTCCTCAGCCAGCATTTCTATACCTGCTTTGGCGAGTTGCGATTTATCAATGTTGCCCTCAATCGATAATACAGGTTTGGTAACACCAGGAAATAACAGCCCTAATGCAACCACAATACTTAAAATAGATAACCAATTACGCATATTTATTCTGCAATAGCCTCAATAATTTCGTCACTATACAACAGTGCATCAAGAACATAATTAAAAATATGACCTATATGCAAATCACTGTTTATTGCCGACATTAACACCGCTATTTTATCCATTTCATCTAGTTCAAACGCCCTAATAAGCGCAAGGCTTTGCCCTAAAATGCCCTCATTGTTTAATAATGCCTGAGCAATACTTTCATCTAGCGAAAACTCTTTAACAATCGCTTCAAGGTCTGTATCTAAAATTGCATCCATCACAGAAAACAACCCAACCAAGTAGCCCTGACCAACCAGTTCTGCGTGGTTTTGCCCTAGCAATAGCGCAATAAACTGCGCTCTGGTTAAGGCAAGTTTTGTGAGTTCCGAGGGTTTATCGGCGCCTAATTCGCTCAGCGCCAGCACCCGCACCAGTTGCCTTATGCTGTCCTCTCCTAAATACACAACCGCTTGCGAAATAGAAGTAATGGTTAATTTAGCACTGCCCGAGCGGGCATTCGCTAATTTCAATACTCGCGCTGTAATTGCCACATCCCTGGCTACTTGTTTTTGTATTTCATCAAAGCATAAAGATTCTTTTGCCGTAAAGCGCAGTAAATCAAACACAATCACCTTACCCGGCTCCACATCTTTGTAAGTGATCATCTCTGGGCGGGCAAAAAAGTAACCCTGAAATAAATCGCAACCGGCTTGTTTTAACGAGTGAAATTGCGCATGAGTTTCTATGCGCTCAACAATAATTTTTGCATGCGGATTAGCGCGTTTAATTTTTTTTATGCGCATATTGGTTTTAATTATTACATCGTCCATTTCAATTTTAATGTAATCTACATGCGCAAGTAATGGCGCCCATTTATCGTCGCCATCGTAATCATCTAGGGCAAACTTGTATCCCTCTTGCTTGAGCGCTTTCACGTGCTGAGTTACCTCAGCTATTTTGTTCGTACGCTCAACGATTTCTAACACACAATTTTGTGGTACTAACAATTTAGGAAAATTTTCTAAAATAGTGGCTGAAGAAAGGTTAATAAACGCTAAATGATGCGCTGTAAGTTTGTCTGGCCCTAGCATCATCAGTGTATTAAAAAACAAACGGCTGGTTGCTTGCTCATCAGATGTTCCCACAGGAAATGCATTATGGGCTGAATCACGATAAAGCAGCTCATAAGCAAACACATTCTGCTGCGCATCAAAAATAGGTTGCCTTGCAACAAACTGTGTTAGCTTTTGCCCGTTCTGTAGAATATTTGTGGGATTCACTTAATAAAAACCTATCTAATTTGGCACTGTTTATTACAATGAGGTTATACACTGTAATTCAACTGCTATGAAGATTCTAGAATCATTACAAGCGGAGTTAAATTACATAACACTCAAGGTTAAAAGTTTAGCAAAGGTTACGTATTTGTTTTTTTTAAAGTTGTTTTTATCCTTATTTATTTTGTATCTTGCTACGTTTGCTCATGCCCAGCAAAACCAGCCAGAACTAAATTACAATGTCAGTGCGTCAGGTAGTCACTACCCTTTTTACACCGGCAACCCAGAAAAACCCGGCATTTTGCCAGAAATAATCACCGCTTTAATGGCGCAAGCAAATATTACCGCCAATCACGTTGAGCTCCCCACTAAGCGAATTACCAAATACTTAGAAAACGGCATAATTGATTTTGATGTAATCACTCTGAAATGGTTAGCGCAAAGCGAGCGAGATAACCCTTACTATATTTTTTCAGAGCCGCTGATCCCCGCAACCGAAATGATTGTCGCACTGCCTGATAACGTCGCGCAGTATCAAACTAAGCAAAGTTTATACTCTAAAGAGGTTGGTACAGTACTTGGCTACTACTACCATGATGATGCAAAATTTAACCGCGTCGATTTTCCCTCTGAAAAAGAGCTAATGATTGCATTATCTAAAGCGCGTATTGACGTTGCTATTATGGGTATTCATACCGCAGCGTATTGGTCTAAACAATTAAATATTAATACTGAGTTTGGCGCCCAGCATTCGCATGGTTATTTAAGAGTGCGTTTACTTGCTAAGCACAAAGCGTTACTGCCTAAAATTAACCAAGCCCTTGCACACTTACATAGCAGTGGTTACATAAAACACATTGAAGATAAATACATTAACCCAATACCCGCACAAAATTTAAGGGATTAGTATCGCCGCCCACCTTTGCTAGGGTATAATACGGCCAAATGTAAACCTCTTCCTATATAAGAACGCCTTATGAGTATTGAAAAAGCCTTAATCGAGCGCAGTAATAACCAGTGTGAATTATGCAGCGCAACCGAGCACTTATCTGTTTACGAAGTGCCTCCTGTTACCGAAACCCATTCAGACAAATGCATTTACACCTGCCAAACCTGTAAAGATCAAATAGAAAACAACAGCGAGCTTACCCCAACACATTGGCACTGTTTAAACGACAGCATGTGGAGCCAAACACCTGCCGTACAAGTAGTGGCTTACAGAATGCTAACGCGCTTAGCTGTTGATAATGGCTGGGCACAAGATGCGCTCGACATGATTTACCTAGAGGAAGACACCCTTACTTGGGCTAAAAAAGCCCTTGCTGAAGATGACGATATAAAACACGTAGACAGTAACGGCGTAGTGCTACAAGCTGGCGATACCGTTACTTTAATTAAAGACTTAGACGTTAAAGGTAGTAGCTTGACCGCCAAACGCGGCACAGCAGTACGCAATATAGGCTTAACAAATAACCCTGAACATATTGAAGGGCGAGTAGACGGCCAACGTATTGTTATTTTAACAAAGTTTGTAAAAAAATAGCGTTAAAGCATTATGTTAAGGCGCATTAGCGCCTTTTTTGTGCCTAAAAAAATTAAGCCATGATTAAGCTCCTCCCCCCTACACTTACCAGCAATATAGGAATAAGGAGCGCAAGCATGGCAAAGCAGCAATTTAGGTTTCAAAAACGTACATTTACTGGCTTAGGTTTATTAGCCCTAAGTGCACTCACATTAGCGGGCTGTGAAAAACCAGCTAACGAATCACAATCCACAGTACAAGAAAAAAGCGTTATGGGTTTAACCACGCAAGTGAGCTATAAAGATCGCAGTATGCCACGCCCTGGCTCACAACTAATTGTAACGCTATCTGATGTGTCAAAAGCAGATATAAAAGCCGAAATAATTACGCAACAAGTAATTGATATAAATAAAGCACCGCCGTATACCGTGGAGCTAGCTTATGATGACAACAACATTGTTGATAAACACCGCTATAACCTCACCGCTAGAATCATTAATAAAGACAAGGTTCTTTATACCAGCACAATGCAATACGACCCTTTTAAAAATGCAAACTCAGGGATTCTTCACGAAATTGAGCTTGAAAAAGTCGCCTCACCTAAAAGTGATGTTACCCTTACAAATACATACTGGAAAGCCGTTACAATTAACGCGCAAACAGTCAGTGTAAGAACAAAAGAGCCATTTATACAATTTGATAAAGATAACCGCGTTAACGGCTTTTTAGGGTGTAATAATGTCAGTGGTAGCTATAGCACAGAGCAACATTCAATTTCGTTTAGCCAATTGGCAAGTACAAAAAAAATGTGCTCACAAAGCATGGAGCAAGAAGCGGCTATGTTAAACATGCTCAATAACACGCAAAAGTGGGCTATAGAAGGCGAGTCTTTAGAATTAAAAGATAGCAGTGGCAACACGCTTGCCACCTTTAATGCGGTTTATTTTAATTAAATAAAAGCCCAGCTGGGCTTTTACTTTACATAATGGCAGGCAGTTATTCGTCGACTAACTGCTCGCTTCTATAAAACCCGCTAGGCTCACTTAAAAGTTCAACTAACTCAGGTAATATGCTGTCCATAGTTTGTTTTAATTTCCACGGTGGGTTAATAACAATCATGCCTGATGCCGTCATACCGTGTACATCAGTATCCGCTTGCGTGCCTAACTCAAATAATTGAATATTACGCATTCCCGACTCAATCAGCCCTTGCTCCATTGTATTGATTCTCTCTCTATCAACAACGGGATACCAAATCATATATGTGCCGGTAGCAAAGCGCTGGTGCGCCTTAACTAGTGTGCTTACTACAGTATCGTAATCGTCTTTTATCTCATAAGGTGGGTCAATAAGCACACATGCACGGCGCGAAGCTGGCGGAAGTAGCCCTATTAATCCGGCAAAACCGTTTTCGCCACGTACGCGAATAGAGCGCTTACCTTGCATGTTTTGCTCAAGTAACTGCAAATCGCGCGGGTGTAATTCAAAAAACCAGCCTTTGTCTTGACGACGTAAGTAATGCTCAGCAATTTTTGGCGAACCGGGGTAAAACGCCAGTTCATCCCCATCATTAAACGATTTAATTAATGCAATATAATCGTTTAGCGCCTCGTGTTTACTGCTATGTTGCCAAAGCTTAGCAATGCCCTCTTTGTATTCTTGTGTTTTTTGGGCATCAGATGAACTTAACTCAAAAAATCCCGCACCAGAGTGGGTATCAATATAATCGAGAGGTTTATCTTTAATGGTTTGATATTGAAGTACCTGTGCAAGTACAAAATGTTTAAGCACATCGGCAGGGTTACCTGCATGAAAAGAGTGTCTGTAACTAAGCATTGTTAATTTTCGCTATACGCAATTTAATATCGGCAGTGAACCATAAGCTCTGTATTTTGGCAACCTATACACCGCTTTGCGAGCAGTTAAGTGAACCATTTATGAACAAAAAAGCCGCCACCCTGAATTATCACTTAATAAACAATAAAATTGTGCTAAAACCACCGTAAATACTGGCAAAACAACACACTTTGCTTTACATTTGCATGACATTAATTACAGTTATATGAGCGCCTTTATGAACAACACAACTCTTCAACAACTCGAACAACTGATTGACTCGCTTATCGAGCGCAACAACCAATTACAAACAGATGTTGCTAGCTTAAAAGAGCAAAACGCAAAACTAAGTGACGAAAACGAAATTTTACAACTAGAAGCCCTTGAAAACGAAGAAAAGCAAAAAGATGCCAGCTCTACGTTAACAGGCTTACTTGATAAACTACAAAGCGCACAACAGGCAAGCTAATGTCTGAGCTGCAAAACCAGCGGGTCACAGTTGAGTTGCTAGGTAAAGAGCAGCAGTTTGCATGCCCGGCTGGGCAAGAAGATGCATTAATAGCAGCAGCACAAAATTTAAATGACTTGGTTGAGCAAACAAAGCAACGCTCATCAGTTCGCAACGAACAACAGGCGATACTTTTAGCAGCACTTACACTTAGCCATGAGTTGCTAGAAGCTAAAACGCATGCCAGTGTAGAGCAACAGCAACAAGATCAACTCATTGATAAACTCAGCCAATGCTTGGCGAGTGACCCAATAAAAAAATAAAAAGCGCCCCGTGCGCTTTTTGTTTATTATGAGGGTAAATAAATGCTGCGCAGAGACACACAATGACATTAAAACCCCTTTTAGTAACTGTAATCCCCGCCCTTTTTATTACCCTTAGCCTACTTTCTCACTCTAGTAAGGCAGCGGTTACTTGGCAGCAAATAAACGAAAATGTACAATTTTTAAAACAACAAGATAAATTACGTTTTTACGATTCCAACCAAGTGCTCATAGAGGGCGAGCAATGCGCACTCATGGTAGATGCAAGCGGAAACTTTGCAGCCGTTGAAGCACTGGCAAAACAGTTAAAAAAACACCTTAAAACCCCGCTCTGTTATTTAGTTGCGACTCACTTTCATGACGACCATTTACTCGGCATGGCCGTATTACAAAATGCCTTCCCAAAAGCGCAGCTAATAGTGCATAAACAGGTAGCCGATAATTTTGCCACATACCAACAGGCTTATGATGATAAGTTAGCAGGCTATGAAAAAAGTATAGAGCTGAGCTATCAGCGCTTAGCCACATTGCCCGAGCAACAGCAAGCACAGTGGCGCGAAAAGCTCTCTTTAGCTAAACAACGTTTTTTACGTTGGAAAAACTATCACTTAAAATCACCTAGCACCGTAATCAGCGAGCAACAAAGTATTGATTTAGGTAACTTTGCGGTACAAATAACACCCGAAAAAGCCCACACAAACGGCGATTTAACACTTAGTACCAATAATGGCACGCTGCTAATAGGCGGCGATATTGTTGACTGGCTACCCTACCCAGGCCACGGCCAGTTACAAAATTGGCAAGCCTTGCTCAAACGCTATATTAATCAGCCTAATTTGCGTACAATACTTCCCGGCCACGGCGGGGCGCTTGAAAAAGCGCAACTTAAGCAGCCTTTATTGTTTTTAACAAATTTAATAATCCATGTGAAAAACAATAAAAAACAAACGCTTGAGCAACTTACTGAGAGTTTCCCTGCGGATGTTTTAGCACCATATAAACAAGAAGCGTTAAATACAAAGTCGAGCCAGTTATTTTTACAGGCTGGGCTTAAGCGCGCCCAGTTAATTGAGCACGCGCAGTAGTGTTATAAAATAAAGGATTGTAGATAAGAGATGAAGATGCGTGGATTGCTTGTCATTTGTGTAATTATTTTTTTGTATGGCTGTAACAGCACACAAACACAACCCGAAACAGACGCACCACAAATTTTTACTCACTTTGAGCCAAGCTACGAAAACCAAATAGAGCTTGAGCCTGTACAGCCAAAACAATTACAGCAAGCCAATACTGCGCCGCCGGTAAAGGCAAAAAAAACAATTGTAAAAAAGCGCCCCGCCAAAGCTAAAAACCTATGGGTGCATATTGCCAACAACCTACATTTTACGGTGTATCAAAATCGCGCCTTAAAAAAGCGTATTAACTGGTATTTAAAACAGCCTAACTATTTACCCACGGTAAATAAACGCGCCGCGCCTTATTTGTATCATATCGTAAAAAAAATTGAGCAAAAGCGCCTGCCTATGGAGCTGGCTTTACTGCCCTTTGTAGAAAGTGATTTTAGACCCACCATTGCCTCATCGCAGCAAGCAGTAGGTGTTTGGCAGTTAGTGGCCGCCACAGCGCATCATTTTGGCATTAAATCCGATCAGTGGTATGACGGACGACAAGATGTACTTGCCTCCACCGATGCCGCACTTGAATACCTCAGCTATTTACACAAACGCTTTGATGGCGACTGGCTACACGCCCTAGCGGCTTATAATAGTGGTGAGGGGCGTGTTAAACGAGCCATTGAGCGAAATAAAAAACGCGGTAAAAGTACCGATTACTTTTCTCTAAAGCTGCCAAAAGAAACGGCCGACTACGTACCTAAACTGTTAGCGCTCAGCTACTTAGTTAAACACCCGCAAAAAGGCTTTAAGCGTCCTAAACTGGCTAATAAACCAATAACAACGCAAATGAATGTGGGCCAACAGTTTGATTTTTCGGTCATCGCTAAGCTCTCTGGGGTTGGCTCAAAACAGTTGCACGCGCTTAACCAAGGCTATTTAAAAAATCAAAGCTCACCTAATGGTCCCCACTCATTGCTTTTACCTATCGGCCAAGAGGCACTGTTAAAAAGTCAGTTTTTTAAGTCTAATTTTGCAGGCGAATACATCGTTAAAAAAAATGATACGCTATACAGCATTGCAAGGCGCTTCAGCATGTCGGTAAGCGCGTTAAAGCAGCTCAATGGCAAACAAAATAATATGATAGGCATAGGTGAAAAACTGCTGGTTGGACAGCCTAAAACGCTCCCAAAATCGCTCACTATAGATTATCAAATTAGTCCTTATTTAGAGCCACAAGAAGTCGTGATCCCCACTCTTGAAATAGGCTATGAAGTAAAACAAGGCGATAGCTTGTGGAGCATTAGTCAGCTTTACGAAGTGCCGCACAGTGATTTAGCTAAATGGAACAACTTAAGTGCCTCAAGCATTTTAAAGCCTGGCACGCAATTAACGCTATTTATTCCCCAGGCAGAAAAACCCAAACAGCCGCAACAAAAACAAGATTTACTGCAAGATCTACAAAAATCACTTATTCAACCACGCTGAGTTTATAAAGCGCGGTATTTCGCGTAAAATCGGCTTTTAACTTAGTCAAAAACTTAAAGAGACAAGCATGCAAATTAGCAAAAATTCAGCAGTTGAATTTCATTACACATTAAGCGAAGCGGGCGAGCAACTAGAAAGCAGTGTAAACCACGCGCCTCTTAGCTATATTCATGGCAGCGAAGGCATGCTTCCTGGCTTAGAAAAAGCCCTTGAAGGCAAAGCCGCTGGCGATAAGTTTAGCGTAACACTTGAGCCTAGCGAGTCATACGGTGAGCGAGTTGACGATTTAATTCAGCGTATTCCGCTTAAACACCTACAAGGTGACGTAAAAGTGTGGAAACCAGGTATGACTGCGATGGTGCACTCAAACCAAGGCCAACACCAGGTAACATTAGTTAAAGTAGGCCGCTTTAATGCAGATTGCGATTTAAACCACCCGTTTGCAGGCAAAACGCTAACGTTTGATTTAGAAGTGGTATCGGTTCGTGAAGCAACCAGTGAAGAGATTTCGCATGGCCATGTTCACGCTGAAGGCGGCTGCGGTCACACTCACTAATCACACCTTAAATTAGGAGCAGGTATGTCTAAGGTTGCTATTGTTACAGGCGGTACAAAAGGCATTGGATTAGCGGTTGTAAAACGCTTTATTGAAAATGGCTACACGGTGCACAATTTGGATATTGAGTACAGCGAGCTGGGGGTTTTTCACCAATGCGATGTGAGTAATGTTAGTGCTGTAAAAGCATGTATTACGGCCATTTGTAAACAAAGCCCACGCATAGATGTACTTGTTTCTAACGCCGGTAAACACCTCAGTGCTAGCATAGAGGATACCGATGAGCATACTTTCGATGCATTATTTGCATTGAACGTTAAAGGGGCCTATGCGGCTGTACAAAGTGTACTACCCAGCATGAAAGCGCAAAACAATGGCGCTATTATTTTAATAGCCTCAGATCAGGCAATAATTGGTAAACCTAACTCGTTTGCCTACAACCTGACAAAACATGCTCTTGCTTCTATGGCAAAAACCACAGCGCTTGATTACGCCCAATTTAATATTCGCGCGAATGCGGTATGCCCAGGGACAATAGAAACCCCTCTATTTCACAACGCGATAGATGCTTATTGTAAAAAAAGTGGGGCTAACAAGGCTGATATAGTGGCAGAAGAAGCAAGCCTTCAACCGCTAAACCGCTTAGGACAAGCTGATGAAGTTGCCGCGTTAGTTAGCTTTTTAGCAAGTGATGATGCAAGCTTTATAACCGGTAGCCTACAAAATATTGATGGCGGCTATACCACACAATGAGCACATGCCGATGAGCCTGAAAATTATTGACCCCCACGTGCATTTTTTTAACCTTGCCGAGGGGCAATATACTTGGCTGCAAGGCGAAAACCCACCAGCATGGCCAAATTTAGAGTTAATAAAACAACCTATTAGCGAAAAAGAGCTACTAGAGAGCAGTGACTTTACCCTCGCCGGCATAGTACATATAGAGGCAGGTTTTGATAACAACGCCCCCATTAACGAACTTAATTGGCTAACGGCGCATTTAAAAAAGCTTCCCTTTAAAGCCATTAGTTACGCTCAGTTAGATTGCGCACCTGTGCAATTTGCAAAAGCAATAAACGCCCTTGCCCACCCCCATGTAATAGGCATACGGGATATCACCGAAGGCGCAAACGCACAGCGATTATTAAACCCAGTGTGCTTTAGTAATTTGCAAACCCTTTGCCAGCAAGGGCTGCATTATGAAGCCCAGTTTGAGCTTGAAAATACTGCAATAGCCGCTCAGCTTGCTCGTTACGCTAAGGCGCTGCCTCAGCTAAAAATAATAATAAACCATAGCGGCCTACCTAATAATATTAATAACTGGCAGCAAAGCATTCGCATGCTAAGTGCGCACAATAATATAGCGATTAAGTTTTCAGGTTTTGAGCTTTTAGCGTTGAATTTACAACAGCAACAAGATTGTTTTGAAACTATGCTCTCGTACTTTGGAGAGCAGCGCATTATGTTTGCGAGTAACTTTCCGGTTTGCCAAATTAACGCAAGCTATAATGATGTTTGGCATAGCCATCAAGCTTTGTGTAAAACAAATAAAATATGGCACAACCTTAGCTACGCAAATGCTAAGCATTTTTATAACATACCCTAGATAAGCTATATTAAATTTAACCACTTACGTAAATGCAGCAATGACTATGACATTACATTCGCAAATATCAGCCCTTGGCATATTAACTATTTTAAGTGGTTGCGCATCTAACACGCAGCCTACTCCTAAGCTGCATCATGCATTACTTACCGAGCCAAATAGCCAAGCGGTAGAGCGTGTTATAGAGCGCTTAATGCATATAAAAAACGTAACGCTTGCTGACGATATCTTTATTCACACCAGTACCTTTACTCTTAAAAACACAAACCGTAGCGATATAACAGCCAATAAACAGCTTAACTTTCCCGATCAATTTGAGTTAATGATAAACAATAATCGCTGCTATATACGCCACCTTGATAGTAAAGCCACCGCTGAGATAAAAGGCGTTACGTGTACAATTAATCTTGCCAATTAAACCCACTAACTATTCAAATGGTATTGCTCATAGGTATTAGAGAAACACAGCTATAAAAAAGCCGGTAAGTGAGTTATCACTTACCGGCTTTTACTTTAAACAATAGTATTTAAATAACGCTCTTTAAATAAAGCTTAAATTATTTAATTTCTACACGCTGCGAACGCATAACAATCTCATCATTTAATTCAATGCCTAAGCCTGGCTCTTCTGATACTTCAAAAAAGCCATTTTTTGGTTGTGGATCTTGTAAGCACAGCTCTCGGTTCCACTTTTTAATGGCATAAGTATGATGCTCATGAATCAAAAAGTTAGGAATAGCGGTTTCTAAATGAAGCGATGCAGCAGTGGCAACAGGCCCACCACATACATGCGCCTGAATACGCACATCAAAAATATCGGCGTAGTCACACACTTTTTTAGTTTCAGTAAAGCCACCACATAAACCGATATCGGGTTGAAGTACATCAATGCTTTGATCTTCTAAATAAGGGCGCACACCCCAGCGGTTGTATAAACGCTCACCGCCTGCAATTGGCACTGCCACTTTATCTGCTACTTTTGCATGTAAAGAATGGTTTAAGTAGTTAACTGGCTCCTCGTAGTACATGCAATCAAACTCTTCGGCTATTTCACCAATTTGTATAGCAGAGGTCGCGCCAGGTAAGCTGTGGCATTCAAAAATAATATCCACTTCGTCACCAACTGCTTCACGTATAGCTTGCATACGAGCACGGTATAGCTTCATTTCAGCGCGAGAAATTATTTTAGTACGGTCGTAATACGTATTGCCGTCTTTATCGTATTGGATAGGGTCAACTTTTACTGCATCATAACCTTCGCCAATCGCTTTTAACGCCGCTTCTGCGTATTCTTGCGGTTGTACTAACGCTTTAAATTCGCTGTCCCAATCAAACTGTAACTGCGATGCGTAAGTACGTAGCTTATCGTTTACTTTGCCGCCCAGTAATTGGTATACCGGTAAACCAAGTGCTTTACCTTTTATATCCCAAAGTGCTGTATCTATGGCGCTCATTGCTGCATAAACAACAGGGCCGCCACCTAAACCCCAAAAGCTTTCGCGTAACATACGCGACCATAACTTTTCGGTTTGAAACGGGTCGTGCCCAATTAAAAAAGCATCAGCCATTTCTTTTATCATTGCTGCTGCTGCGCTGTGGCCTAAATCGTAAGCTAAACCAGCTTCACCTACACCACTAATACCTTCATCGGTATGAATACGTACAAAAACCGGCGTCCAGGCTGGACGCTCTGGGCAATGAATATCAAATACTTCTACGCGATTTACTTTCATTAAAATTCCTTATTAGCCACGCAGGCTATTGTGCAAAACTGGGATCAAGTCGGTACGCTTTTCGTAACATGGCAGGCCACGCTAATTGCCCACCTGTGCTGCCGCTATGTACCACATTAGCTTGGTTATAAATATTGTCGATAATTGGCTGCGGCACCGGAATAACCTCTTGTGAGCTGGCTTGTAATGCAAGCTGAATTTCACAGGCACGTTGCAAGTCATAAAAACGCATAAAGGCATCGCCTACGGTTGGGCCTACAGTTAAGCCACCATGATTTACCAATAGCATATGATTGGTATTGCCTAAATCATCTTGTAATACTTTGCGCTCGTCATCATTTACAGCCAGCCCTTCATAGCCATGGTAAGACAGTGAAGGGAGCGAAAACATAGAGTATTGGCTTAGTGGCAATAGGCCATTTTTTTGTGTAGCAACGGCAATGGTTTCTTTTGTATGTAAGTGAATAACGCAATGAGCATCTTCACGCACTTCGTGAATTGCGCTATGAATAGTAAAACCTGCCGGGTTAATGCTAAAGGGGGTGTCGTCAATAATATTGCCGTGCAAATCAACCTTTACCAGGTTTGATGCAGTTACTTCGTCAAATGTTAAGCCAAACGCATTTACAAGGTAGTGATCAGTGCCAGGTAAACGTGCCGATAAATGCGTGTATATTAAATCCCCCCAACGAAAATGCTCTACTAATCGGTAGCAAGCTGCTAAATCTACACGCAATTGCCACTCTTGCTCCGACACTTTATTTTTTAAATCTAGTTGGGGTAAATCAATCATAATCAGCCTTTTAAAATACGTACAACAACACAAGTACGAATAGATGTTTAGAAGTCTAAAGCAGTATTAATTTTATAGCAAACACAAACAAAACAGCCACACAATTGTGTGGCTGTTTACGCTGCGCTTTAATTTAAAACGATAATACGTTTTTAAACGCGGTGCTTTATTTTACCTTTGAAAGGTAGTCAGCAATTGCTTCAAACTCTTCGTCCGTTACCGTTGCAACCATTGCTTTCATTGCGGCAGTCATACCATTGCTACGCGCGCCCGATTTAATATCTTTCATTTGGGCCACTAAATAGTCTTTGTTTTGACCATTAATTTTAGGGTATGCGCCCATAATAGGTGCTTTACCTTCTGCACCGTGACATGTTTGACACATTTTTTGGGTGTAAAGGGCTTCGCCATCAGCAGCGGCGGCGTTAAACGAAAAACTTGCGGCTAAACTAATACCCGCGCCTACTATTAGTGCTTTCATCTTGCTCATTATATTCACTCTTCTTTTTGACGGTTAGAAAATAGTCTATTGATTGTAGTAAACAATCTAGTAAAAAGCATACGTATCAATTTACGTTAGGCGATCAAACAAACATGACTACGTTTTCAGCCATTGTTGTTAACTTTAGCAAACAATACTGAACAGACACTTACCATACTAAATCATCTGGTACTTCAAAGTCTGCATATGGGTCGTCTTCATCTTTTGGTTTGTTTTCAGGTTCAACATGAAAAACAATGTACTTTTCATCAACTTCTGCGACTTTACGCGCCGGCTCATCATCGAGTACGTAAAACTGCCCTTCCAGTACACAAATAGCTAAACGACCACCCGATAACGCTTTTTGGGTTTTCTCGTTTACGTCTATCCCTTTTACTTTGTTATCGTAAGTAAAATTAAAGGTACGCTCACCGCGGATAGAGTCTTGGTTATGGTGCTCAAGTATTTGCTTAACACGAGCAACTTGCTCACGTTGCTTAAGCTCTTCTTGGCGCGACTGGTTAAGTTCTTCAGCCTTTTTTTGCTGCTCTAATTTAGTTTGCTGTATGTGCTTTTGCAGATCGCTTGGGTTACTGGTAGCCCCTTTTTTTTGCTTTTTTTGTTGCTTACGTTTTTCTGACTTAGCAACTTTAGCTTTGTGCGATGTTGTTAACCCTGCTTGCAGCAATTGGTCTTGTAATGAACCCATGGCTTTGTTCCACTAAAAACTTATATTAGGTTTATTTTAATCACCAACGAGTACAAATAACAGTGCTATTAGCATTAATCTAGCAAAGGGCTGAATATACACTTTGATTTAGCGCAATTGTTGATGATTTAACCTATGAAATATAAGCCATTTTTCATATACTTTGGCTAACTTATCAGCTTATGTTTTAAGCCTTACAATGCGTTTTGCTCACTTACTTATTTGCTCGGTGTTTATATTTTTTGTGCTGTACGCACCTCAGCCTTTATTGAGCTTATTTGCTAGCGAATTTAACGTCTCCCCTGCGCTTGCCGGCAGCTTAATGAGCGTAACCATGCTGCCTTTAGCAATCGCACCTTTGGTTTATGGGCTATTTTTAGCCAAGCAAAACCCGCTTATTATTTTACGTATTGCTATGTTTATTTTAGGAGTGAGCTGCATACTGTTTACAGTAGCGCCAAGTTTTGAGCTATTACTTTTGGTGCGCTTTATACAAGGCTTAACCTTACCTGCCGCGCTTACCGCGATGACAAGCTTTATTGGTATACGTTACAGCGCAGATGCCTTACAAAAAAATATGACCTTATACATAGGCAGTACCATAGCTGGCGGCTACTTTGGCCGAGTATTAGCCGCTTTATTTAGTGATGTATGGCATTGGCAAAGTTTTTATTATGTTATTTCGATTGTGCTTATTGGCCTGGCTATAAGTATAAAGCCCACGGGCTTTGTGGTATCTAATCAGTCAGCGCTTACGCCGTTAACGTATATTAAGCAGCTAAAAGATGCGGCAGTACTAAAATTGTATGGCGCCGTTTTTTGTATGTTTTTTTGCTTTGCAGCCTTATTAAATTACCTACCGTTTATTTTGCAAAACACCTTTTTAATTACAAACACACGCGATATTGGCTTAGTGTACAGCGGCTACTTAATCGGTGCTTTAGCATCTATTGCAACACCTTGGCTTGCTAAAAAAGTGCCTTCAGCTTGGCATTTACTTGCTGCGGTTTTTATCGTGTATAACTTAAGCATTGTATTACTTATAAGCCAGCAACTGAGTGTGTTTTTAATCGCGTTTACGTTATTTTGTGCTGCTATGTTTGTTATACACTCAAGCGCTGCTCCACTTGTTAACAAGATTAGCAAAGCGCCTGCAAGTGTAACAAATGGCGGGTATGTATCGTTTTATTATAGTGGTGGGGCACTGGGCTCGTTATTGCCAGGTATTGTTTATCAACACTCAGGGCAAACTGCATTTATGCTTTGCTTACTGAGTGTGTGTTTTATTGGTTTAGTATTAGTCACTTTAGGCTATCGAGAAGGTAAAAACATTACCCGAGGCTGATGCCCTGTATGCTCAAAAAAAGTATTTAAATCATTTTTTGAAAGCAGCCAAGTTTGGGTGTTTTCAAACGGGTGACAATGAAACAGCTCATTAAACCAAATATCTTGATCAAGCCACAAAGTAACGTTGCTTTGTTTATCGTTTGCTAAAGCAAGCATAGACACACACCCAGGCGCCACTTTTAAATAACGTGCTAACCGCTCGCTAGAGGCAAACCCCAACCGAGAAAGCCCCTGTTGCTTAGATAGGGTTTTTAAATCGAGCTGTTTGTCGTGTGCGGTAATTACTAAAAAGTGCTTTTTGCCCTCATTATCACGCAAAAACAAGTTTTTAAGTCGCGTACCTGGGCGCTCCACCATAAATGCATCAGCATCTAAACTGGTATGTAACGCAGGGTGTTCTATTACATCGTAATTTATACCTAATTGCGCTAACAACTGCGCAAGCTTTGCTTTATCGGCCAACATACTACAAACAACGCCCTCTTAGCTGCACACTTAAGTCACGCCATAGCACTTGTGTAATTTCGTGTTTTTTTTCACAATAGTTATTTTCACTGAGGGTTTCGTTTAAAAACCTGACGGCTTCATCCTCAAGCTTAAGTTTTAACACACTAGAGTCTTCGAAGTGTTCTTGTTCTATGTAACGCTTTACATCAGAGCGGCTCGGTCTTTTTTCGCCTCGCCCGCCGTTATTTAAGTTTATGTTACTGCGATGCTCAGCCTTTACCGATACAACATAAGCAAATATTTTGTTACCTTGCTCATCCACGTTCTCATAAAACTGCTTGTTATTTATTTCATAAGGAGGCGCTTCATTACTTGCACACCCTGCAAGTAGCAAAGCAAGTATACAGATACTTTTTTTCATTGTTTTTGTCGTTTCGCGAGGTATTTTTCTCGAGTCTATCAAAAATAAACGATAACAGTTAAATATTGCTAAAAAATACTTGACCAAATTTATAAAAATATTTAAAGTTCACCCCGCTTGGAACTCAGCAGCCAAGTAATTACAACTATGTAATTTAGGAATGTGGGGCTATAGCTCAGCTGGGAGAGCGCCTGCCTTGCACGCAGGAGGTCAGCAGTTCGATCCTGCTTAGCTCCACCACTTTCCTACTCTTCTATTACTTCCTATTTTTCATCGCCTTATTATTCTTTTATCTTCTATACAATAACTTTTATATTTGCCCATTCCTTGTTTGTTTAGTCTTTGTTGGCTATAAATTATCTCAACTGTAGCAATCATACTTTTGGCTTAAACAATGGATACCCCTAAACGCACCACGTTAAAAAAGCTCGCTGTCATCGGTTTAACCGCGGGTGTAGTTACTCATGTACCATATGTGTTTGCCCGAAAAAAAGTAACCCTAAGAGTCTTAGGAACACATGTCACGCTACAAGAAGCCATTCGTAAACAAGCAATGCTTGATTTAGGCATAAATATAGAATTTTCCCCTGCAGGTAGTGCTGCCGTATTACAAAAAGCCTCTATGGACCCTGGCTCATTTGATTTATATGAGCAATGGTCAAACAGTATAAATGTGCTTTGGCGGGCGGGGTCTATTCAGCCTATAGAAAAAAAACGGCTAACCTACTTTAATGAAATAAATTCTCTTACCAAAACGGGGAAGCTCACCCCCGATGCAAAATTAGGTGCAGGCGACGCCCCTTATAAATTACTCAACGTACAAGAGGACGGCACACTAAGCGCAAACGAAAGCGATTACATTAGCTTTTTACCTTATGTACATAATGTTGACTCTTTTGGCTATAACACCGCCAAAATAAAACCTGGTATTGCCTACGAAACTGAAAGCTGGGGCTGGTTACTTGATGATGCCCACCGAGGTAAAGTAGGTATTGTAAATGCACCCACAATTGGCTTATTTGACCTTGCCTTGGCAGCACAAAGCAAAGGGTTAATAACATTTAAAGATATTGGTGCGATTACTCGCTCCGAGCTTGACCGTTTATTTAGTATTTTAATTGACTATAAACGCCAAGGGCATTTTTCAGGTTATTGGAACTCGGTGCCAGAGTCTGTTGAATTTATGAAAAGCCAACGCGTGCACATAGAAAGTATGTTTTCCCCCGCTGTGTCCGCGCTCAATAGTCAAAATGTTAACGTGCGATTTGCCGCTCCAAAAGAGGGCTACCGTGGCTGGCATGGGGTAATGTGCTTATCGTCACAGGTTAATAATAACCAAAAAGATGCCGCATACGATTACATGAACTGGTGGCTTTCGGGGTGGGCCGGCGCATTTATTGCTCGCCAAGGGTATTACATTAGTAACCCACAGCGCTCAAAATCAATGCTTTCACCAAGTGAATGGGATTACTGGTACTTAGGCAAGCCCACTTCGGTTGACTTACTAAACACCCAAAAACAAGTCGCAGTAAAAGCCGGCGAGCAGCGAAATGGTGGTAGCTATTTAAAACGCTTAAGCAATGTAGCTGTTTGGAATAGCGTCATGCCGACTTACGATTACAGCTTGCAAAAATGGTATGAGTTAATAAGCAGATAATGATAACCCGTTCAATAAAATCAAAAATAATAATTGCCCTATGCGTATTAATTACTTTATTAATTTTGCAAAGTTACCTATTCAATTATTCGCAAAAATCACTTTTTGAGCTGCAAAATGCGCAGCACAAAGCTTTATTACAAAGCGAGTCTGTTACCCGTTTAGAAAACGATGTGATTTCTTTACAAAGCCAAGCCATTGCTTATCTAGATCATGCTAATAGCAATACCATTGAAAAGTTTAATATGCACTTAAATGCTGCAAAAAGGGATTTAGATACGCTAAGTACATATTTAAATGAGTATGATGAAAACTATCAAAACAATATAAAGCGCCTTAACGAGTACTTAAATAATTACCAAGATACATTTAATCGCGTAGTCGTTAACAGAACCAAACGAGAGCAGCTGTACATTACACAGTTCAAACAACCTATTGAAGCGCTAAAAGCACAACTTAATGAGCTTAAAAAAAACACGCTAACCAGCAAGCAAAATAAAATAGTGAATACCCTTTTAACTATTAGCAATATAGAACAAGCAACAACCAATTATTTACACAAGCCAAATTATGATGAAGCACAAAATGTGCAAGATAACCTAGCACACTTAAATACCCTATTGGCGAGTATTGAAACCGCTAATGTTAACCTACTTAATAATACTGACGAGCTTGAGCAAGCGTATAGCCAATTAGTTATTTTAACCCGTAGCTATACGTTTTCGATAAATGTAGTTTTAACAGGAATAGAAAACGAGCTGCTTTACCTAGCCGAAAAAATTAGGGATGTAGAGAAGCAAAAGCTCACCCAGACCGAGCAGCAGCTAAGAGACCACGTATTAAAAAGTACCGAAATGGCCAACCTTTTTGCCGCGCTGATCACTGTTATCATAATAGTAATTACCTTTTTTATATTTAACTCTGTCATTAAGCCCATTGCGAAATTAACTAAGCTGTTAAATGATATGAGCAATGAAAAGCAAGTAACACTAAATAGTGATGAGCATCATCAAAATGAAATTAACTCGGTTATTACCGCGGCTAATGCGCTGTATTTAAAAAACAAACAAACAAAAGAGCTACTAGCAGAAACCCAAGCGCTTAATTCTAAAATGGAATTAATGAATAAAGAGCTTACAGTTGCCATCACCCAAGCAAAAAATGCCAACCAAGCGAAAGGTGACTTTGTAGCTAATATGAGCCATGAGCTTCGCACTCCAATGAACGGTATTTTAGGCATGCTGCAGCTATTACAAAGCAGCGCTCTTCCAGCAAAACAAAAACACTATGCAGATAAAGCGTTTTCTAGTGCTCAAAACTTACTGCAAATACTTAATAACGTACTCGACTTTTCAAAGCTTGAGTCTGACAAAGTAAAGCTTGAATCAATCCCTTTTACTTTGCATACCGTGGTTTCTAATGTAAAAAATTTATTTTCGGTAAATGCGAAACAAAAAGGGTTGCGCCTTAATTTTGTATTGCATGTTGATGCAGGGCTTGAGCTGATGGGCGATCCACTGCACTTGAGTCAAGTTATTAATAACTGTGTAGGTAATGCCATTAAATTTACAGAGCGCGGTGAAGTAACTGTAACAATTGAGGCCACAACACAAGATGAGCAGCAAATACAGTTACGCTTTGGTATTAAAGACACAGGCATAGGCATGACGCCAGAGCAAACCGCCTCAATTTTTGACTCGTTCTACCAAGGCGATTCCAGTACAACACGTAAGTATGGCGGCACCGGATTAGGTTTAACTATTTGTAAGCAACTAACCAAGTTACTAGGCGGCGAAATACAAGTACGCAGCACACCCCACGTCGGGAGTGAGTTTTATTTTACACTACCGTTTAAAATGACGAGCAAAGAAGCGCTTAAAAAGCATGCCTTACTAATTAGTCCCGATACTGAGCAAATAAAATCACTCACTAAGTTATTAAGTAACGCTGATATTACTGCAGAAATTACCCAAGAGCCGCTACGTGCAATTGCAAAAATGTCTCAACCGAGTAACCCTTTTAATATTGTGATCATGACGTTGTCACACAAAGAACTAAAAGATAATTTTATTTTGCAGCAACTGTACTTACAAAAACAAAAAAATAAACACAAACTGCTGCTTATTTTACTCATTAACGATCAAGAGCACCCGCAGGCAGTCCCCGATAGCGATCATATTGATATTATAACAATAGGTAATACTCACACTGATTCTCAGTTAATGCGTTTATTATTACCCGACTCAACACAGCTTAAAGAAGGAGAGTCTTACCCACAGTTTACCGGTTACACCGCACTTGCAGTAGATGATAACCCTGTAAACCAAGAGATTCTTGAAGCACTATTAACTAAAATGAATATGACTGTTATCTCTGCAAGTAATGGCGAGGAAGCACTCATTAAAGTAGAAGAAAACACAATTGATATTATTTTTATGGATATTCAAATGCCAGTGATGGATGGCCTAGAAGCGACACGTATACTGCGTCAAAGGGGTTATACAACGCCTATTGTTGCTGTAACTGCAGCAGTGTTTTCTAATGATAAAAAAGCCGCCATTCGAGCAGGCATGGATGACTATTTAGTCAAGCCGTTATTATTTGGTCTACTTTGTGACAGCATAGAAAAGCATCTAACAAAAACCCATACGTTATGTACATTAAACCTCAATGTAGCACGCTCTAATCTTGAAGATAATAATGAACTCATTAATTCAATATTCACTAAGTTTAATACCGATTACAGCCACTTTATGGAGGTAGCTGTAAAGCACTTGAAAAATAATGAGCATAAAACATTAGCTAGAGCGATGCATAACTTAAAAGGCTTAGCCGGCACCCTAGGGTTAGAGCTACTAGAGCAAAGCGCTAAAAAAGCAGAGTTAGAACTGAGCAGTAACGCATGCACCGATCTTAGTGTTTTTAATGAACAATTGACCTTAGCACTTTATGCAGTAAGACAGCTACTGGTAACAAACTCTTATAATCATCAGCCAGAAGCTATGAGCTCTGGGCAAAATCCAGATACATTAATTGATGAAATCTATTCTTTAGCGTTATCTGCCCGCCCTATTCCTAGTAAATTAGTTAGAGAAATTGCGCTTCAAAAATTCGATCATTCCCATCCATTATTCAAGCTAAAAGAGGCAATAGATAACTTTAACTACGCTTTAGTGATTAAACTTATTGATAAATACAGAAATAACTATAAAAACTAGACAATTATGGCAACTATAAACTAACTTTAAGGGGTAATTAAAGAATAAGGATTTAGTGTGCATTCAACCTTTCTAGCTGGCAACAATCAACCTGCAGTAACTCAACCGCGAAAGCCTTTGATACTCATTGTTGATGATGAACCTAGCAACCTACATGTATTAGTTGAGGGCCTACTTGCAGACTACGATGTACGCATTTCAACAAGTGGTGAACAAGCGCTTGTATTTGTTGAATCCACACGCCCAGATTTAATTTTACTCGATATTATGATGCCAGGCATGGATGGCTATGAAGTATGTAAAAGATTAAAAGCAAAGCAAAATACCAAAGGCATTCCCATCATTTTTGTCACCGCACTTACTGAAGTAGAGTCTGAAGAGAAAGGCTTTGCAATGGGTGCTATTGATTATATCCATAAACCTTACAAGTTAGCTTTGGTTAGAGCGCGCATACGTACGCACATTACTGCACAAGGCATGCTAGACAGACTTATCGAAAAAAACTTTGACTTACACGACAAATTACTCGAAATAGAAGCCCTTGCAAAAGAGTTAAGCCAACGCGAGGAAGAGCTAAAGCAGCTGTCATCTAAGCAAAAGTTATTTTACCAGGCACTTACTAGTACCGCCGATGGTGTTGTAATTACTAATAGCGATGGCAAGATTATCGCTGTTAATCCATCATTTTGTAGAATTACCGGCTATTGCGAAGCTGAATCGTTGGAAATGGATTTAAAAGAGATAAAACAAAATAATCACCCAAGTATTAGCTTTGATGAAGTATGGAAGCACGCTAACGAAGCGGGCTACTGGAGCGGTGAACTTGTAACCCGAAGAAAAAATGGCGAGCTATACCCTGAGCTATTAACACTTAGCATGGTAAAAAGCGAGCAAGACACCAACATTCACTACATTGGCGTTTTTAGTGATATTTCAAGCGTAAAGGTAACGCAAGAGCGCATAGATTACCTAACTTGGCATGATGAGCTTACAAAGCTACCTAATCGTAATGGCTTTTTAAAACAGTTAGAACAACAACTACAAGATTGCAGTAGCGATAAAACATATGCCTATATTTATATTATCGACATTGATAGCTTCCACTCTATTAATGATGGCTTAGGGCTTTTAGCAGGTGATAATATTTTAAAGGAGCTTGCTCAGCGTATTCATGCCAATGTAGATAAAAAAGATATTATCGCACGCTTAGGCAGTGATGAATTTGCCGCCTTATGTAGCGTAGATAAAGGAATTGGGCGTACACGTGCGCAATCAATCGCCGAAAACAAAGCGCAAGAGCTTTTAAACGCAGTTAACCGCCCTTTTGACGTTGATGGGCAAGAGGTTAGCTTAACAATTAGTATAGGCACTTATATTTTCCCGCGAGACGATGTATGGGAAAGTGCTATTGAGACAATCAGAAATTGTGAAGCAGCCTGCTATAAAGCCAAAGAAAAAGGCGGAAACAGAGTTACATTTTTTGATACTACATTTGGCGAGCAAGCTAAACGACGCTTTGAAATTGAACAAGACTTAAGAAAAGCCATTCCTCAAAATGAGCTATCCATATTTTTGCAGTCGCAATTTGATAGTAAGCAAACGTTAAAAGGCGCAGAAATACTGCTGCGCTGGAATCACCCTCAAAAAGGCTTTATAAGCCCATGTGAATTTATATCAATAGCTGAAGAATCTGATGTTATTTTTGAATTAGACTGCTGGGTTACAACTAATGCACTTAATTTACTTACCAAGCTTAAATACAGCCACCCAAGTTTGAATATTTCGGTAAATATAAGCGGTCGCCATTTTCATGAACCGCGATTTTTAAACTTTATAAGCCAACAAATTAAAAGTGTTGATATTAATCCTCAGCAACTCACAATAGAGATAATAGAGGGGACGCTACTTAATCACATGGAAGCGGCCATTGAAGCCGTACACTACCTTAAAAAATTGGGCGTACGTGTATCAATAGATGACTTTGGCACGGGCTACTCAAGTTTAACCTACTTAAAACAGTTACCTATTCATGAGCTAAAAATAGATCGCTCATTTGTGCTTGAAGCCCCCACTGATAACAACGATAAATTAATTATTGATATGATTGTCAGCCTTGGCAGGTTGTTTCAATTAGAAGTGGTAGCGGAAGGAGTCGAGAATCAATCGCACTTTGACTTATTACAAGAGTACCCTGAGGTTATCCTACAAGGGTACCATCTGCACCGGTCTGAGCCATTAGAAAGCTGGTTAGAAAAACTAAACCATACTTTGCAAAACGCATAAAAAAACGCCGATTAAACAATCGGCGTTTTTTTATATATGAAGTACGTTACTTACGTACTTGGCCTTCGCCATTAACTAAATACTTTTCAGTTGTAAGTGACTCAAGCCCCATAGGACCATAAGCATGTAGCTTAGTTGTAGCTATACCAATTTCAGCACCTAACCCTAATTGCGAGCCATCTGAGAAACGCGATGATGCGTTTACCATTACTACCGATGCATCAACACTGCGTTGGAAAAGCTCAGCCGCAGTATCGTTTTTAGTACAAATAACCTCAGTGTGGTTTGAACCAAATTGAGCAATATGCTCCACAGCAGCACTAAAGCTTGGTACTACACGAATAGCAATTTCTAAATCTAAGTATTCTTCACCAAATTCATTATCAGCAAGTACTGTAGCATTATCGAAGTATTTTGCGGCTTGCTCATCTGCATTAATTTTCACACCTTCTTGGCGCAATACAACGGCACATAAATTTAAAAATTCATCAGCAACGTCTTGGTGAACCACTAGCCCTTCAAGCGCATTACATACGCCTGTGCGCTGTGTTTTACCATTTAATAGTAAATTAAGTGCAACCTCTAAGTCGGCATCTTTATCTACGTATAAATGACACACCCCTTTAAAGTGCTGAATAACAGGAATAGTACTGTTTTCTGTAACAAAGTTAATTAAGCCTTCGCCACCTCGTGGGATGATTAAATCAATACTTTCGCGTTGCTGCATTAGCTCCATAAGCAACGCACGGTCTGGATCAGGAATAACTGAGATCAGCGCTTTAGGTAAGTTATGTTTTTCAAGTACACCGTGCATTACACTCGCAATGGCTTGCGAGCTTTTAAGGGCTTCTTTACCGCCACGTAAAATAACACCATTACCCGATTTAAAACACAATGCGCCTGCATCCGCAGTTACATTAGGACGCGCTTCGTAAATCATACATACAACGCCTAATGGCACACGCATTTTACGTATTTTAATGCCATTTGGGCGCTCTGTAATGTCGCGTAGCTGACCGACTGGATCATCTAAACTTACAATAACTTCAATACCCTCTGCCATTGCTTCAATGCGCTCTTCGTTAAGCGTTAGGCGGTCGATCATCGAAGCGGCTAAGTTATTATCCCGTGCTGCGCTTAAATCACTTTCGTTTTCTTTAATTATAAATGCTTTTTCTGCGCGTAATGCTGCCGCCATTTCGGTTAACACTTGGTTTTTGGTCTCGGTGTCGAGTAAAGCAAGTGTGTTTGCAGCTTTTGCTGCCTGGCGTGAAATATCCGTAATCAAACTCATGACTTCTCCAATAATGCGATATCTTTTTCTGAAATAACAGGACCAATAGAATCCTGCATTTTTTCGCTAAATTCACTTTGCTCGTTATCTGCAATAAAGCTTAACAAGCAACTACTATAATTTGCGGTGGCTTTTGCTAAACGTGTGCCATCCTCGCTTCTAACTAAAATGGTATCGCCAATGGCAAACTCACCATGAACTTCCATTATTTCGTCGCCACGTATGCAACCGTTTTCACCTTCAAGAGACTCATCAAACGAGCCATCCACAACTACTTCACCTTGCTCATTGGCTGTATGCGTCATCCAGTGCACAGCTTCTTGCATTGGTTTTTCATAAGGAAGGAAAACACTACCAGGGTTGTCACCTGCCAATAATCTATTAAAGGTTTCTTCTTTAAAGCCATTAATAATATAAGTAGCAATACCGTGAGACGTTGCTTTTTCGGCAGCTTCAATTTTGGTTTTCATGCCACCGGTTCCTACAGAGCTTGTAGCACATCCTGCCATAGCATAAATAGACTCATCAATTGATTTTATTTCAGGCAGTAAAACTGCATCGTCGTGCAAATTTGGGTTTTTATCATACAGCCCATCCACATCAGAAAAAATCATTAATGCATCGGCATCAGCGGCCGCCGCTACCATGGCTGATAAGTTATCGTTGTCACCTACTTTTAAGTCATCCGTTGTTACAGCATCATTTTCGTTAATGATAGGCAGTACACCATGCTCTAACAAAGTAAAAATAGTTTCGCGAATACTTTCATAGCGCTCACGGTCACGCAAATCACCATGGGTTAATAATAATTGCGCTGAAGGAAAATCGAAAAAGCGATCCCACATGGCCATCATTTCAGTTTGACCTGCCGCTGCCATCGCTTTTTTCATCACAACTGAACGTGGAATGTCAGATGGGAATAAGTGTGAGCCTGCAGCTACTGAGCCTGAAGATACTAAAATAACTTCAATACCACGAGCACGACAGCGAACAATAAATTGCGCAATGGTTAATAAGTAGCGTGAACGGCACCCATCTTGATCTGGAGCAATTAATGCACTACCTACTTTTAAAACAATACGACGCCAATTTAACTTTTGCATAAAATCTCAACTTTCCATTTTATCTGCATTCACATAGTGTGAACTAAAACTAGGTAATTGCGTAAAAAACACGCAATTTCGAATAGGTTGTTTGTTTATACACTTTTTAAACGCACGCAAATACACGACCTAAAATTGCTTTTAGATTTGTAAAGACATGAAACAGCACCAACCAAATTAAATGGAGGTCTATTAAATATAAAAATAAAAAGTGTTGTTTATGTATCGCTGTAAAAAGCTGTGTGCGGCCTTTTTGTTAACAACATACATAGAGCCTCTAAAGTCAGATACACCAACAGATAGGGTGATGACTTAAGGACCGAGATTTAGCCGCCACGATGGGAGCTAAACATTGAAAGTAATAGTTCAACTCAAACATTTATTTACTTAATTGCTTAAATAAACTTGTTTGAAAAAACCATACCAAGATATTCAATAATACAATAGCTACTAATTAATGGTAAAAATAGCGTACAAATCTATTATTACAGGGCAAATATGACACTAGTATTAATACATACCGTTATTTTGCAAAATTATATTTAGATGACTAATTGTTTGAACTCTAAATATAATACGACATTTCAAGGGGTAAGATCAAGGCTAAAAATCACTCTAATGTAGAACTACGCCTCACCTTCAAGCGGTTAATCATTTAAAATCAAATAGTTATATTTATTTTTGAGTTTTAATTCAATTTTTATAAATAAATCAATAAGTTTAACCTACAATTTTTGTATTAAGCGCTAAAATTTTATTAGCAAATTAAACATTTCACGTGTATACCCCTGTATTAATATTTAACAAAAGTTATACTTTTCACATTGTGATAAATAAGGAATTCTTAATTTATGTCAGCAATTTATATAGCCGGTATCGCACTTTGTTCGGTGCTTGCCCAATGGGTAGCGTGGGCGTTTAAAGTACCCGCTATTTTGTTCTTATTGCTTACCGGTTTATTGCTAGGGCCGTTTAGTGGTGTATTAGACCCTGATGCTTTACTGGGTGATTTATTATTTCCTGTTGTGTCACTGAGCGTTGCTGTCATTTTATTTGAAGGCTCCCTTACTTTGCACTTTAGAGAATTAAAAGGCATAAGTAAGGTCGTACGTAACCTGTGCTCTATCGGCATGATCACCACCTGCGTGGTAATAAGCTTAAGTGCCTATTGGTTACTTGAGCTTAACTGGCGGGTGGCTGCAGTATTAGGCGCAGTACTTGTAGTAACCGGGCCTACTGTAATCGCCCCTTTACTTAATTCGATGCGCCCAACACAAGATATTGACCGTATATTACGATGGGAAGGCATTGTAATTGACCCAATCGGTGCTCTTTTTGCTGTGCTTGTATTTGAAGCAGTCATGCTGGTAGGCCAAGGAGAAGTGCTTAGCCACACTATTGTTGCACTTGTTAAAACAGTCGGCGTAGGACTATCTATCGGTGTTGTTGCGGGGTGGATCACCACACAGCTTATGCGCCGTGAGTGGCTACCGTTTGAACTACATAAATTTGGCATACTTGCCTTGGTGCTTATTAGCTTTTCGGTATCTAATCACTTAAGTCACGAATCGGGGTTATTGGCTGTTACCGTATTTGGTATTTGGCTTGCTAATCAAAATGATTTAGAAATCGATTCTGTACTTGAGTTTAAAGAAGACTTATCGATGATTTTAATATCATCGCTGTTTATTTTACTTGCTGCGCGGCTACAGCTTTCTGACTTGATGATGTTAGACAGCGACGTATTTATATTCCTCGCAGTGGTGTTATTTATAGCGCGCCCATTGTGTATTGCTATATCTACTTTTGGTACTGACTTGCCAATGAAATCGCGCTTGGTGCTATCGTGGATAGCTCCAAGAGGTATTGTTGCAGCTGCTGTTGGGTCGGTGTTTGCGCTAAGCATGATGGAAGCTGGCGTAGCTGATGCAGAAAAAATGGTGCCGTTAATATTTACCGTTATTATCATCACTGTGGTATTGCAAAGCTTAACCGCTATTCCTGTTGCTAAGCTATTAGGCGTGCGCCAACCTTCTCCAAATACCATACTGATTATTGGTGCAAACCATGTATCTCGCGCTATAGGTAAAGGTTTACAAGAGCAAAGCATTCCTGTTCATCTATCAGACCCCGCATGGGAGAACTGTAAAATGGCTCGTATGGACGGCCTTGCCTGTTATTATGGTAACCCACAATCAGAGCATGCTGAGCGTTACTTGCCGCTCACAACAATAAGAACGGTATTAGCACTTTCACCTAACCGCCACCATAATGCGCTTGGTGTACAATATTTTTCTCATTTATTAAATGAAAAAAATGTATTTTCACTGCGCTCATCTACCTCGCATGCTAAAGCAAACAAAGACAGTGCAACATTCCTATCTAGACAAATTTTGTTTGGTGAAGATGGCTCTTACGCTCGCCTAAGCAGTATTATTGCTAAAGGCGGTAAAGTAAGTGCGACGCGTATTTCAGAAGAATTTGATTGGGAAAAATACCAAGAGATGAATCCTGAAGCGATCCCGTTGTTTATTTTAAAAGGAGATAAAGACAACGACGACGATACGCCAGTAAAGCTTCGCCCATTTACTAGTAATATGGAAAAGCCACCGCAGGAGGGAGAGCGTATATTTGCACTTCAGCCGCCAAAAATGTCGGTATTAAAAGACCCCGCTAAAACAAAAAATAAAGAAGAGAGCTAACCTCTTTTCGTTATTGCAAAAAAGCCCTAATTAAATATTAGGGCTTTTTTATTTTATAAAAATAGCGTGCATTATCGACACTTACATGGGTAATCTCGCGCGGGCAACAACACTGTCGGGCATTTTTTTAGCGAGTAAGCTAAGCGCACGCTCAATTTTTTTATGGGTTGCTTTATCTGCCACCATGGCATTAAATAACCAGCGGTACGCATCTTCAAAGTCACGTGGGCTTCCGTAGCCTGCATTAAAAAGTTTAACCAGCCTTAGCTGTGCTTTTAAGTTCCCTTGCGCTGAGGCCTCTCGTAAATAGGTAATGGCCATAGCTTTATCTTGCTGCACTAAGCGACCCGTGTCGTAATAACGTCCAAGCTGCTCTAATGCAGCCGCTAAGCCTTGTTCAGCCGCTTTACGCATGTAGTACACACCTAATTCCACATTGCGTTCAACACACACGTTATATGCCAGCATATCGCCATATAAAAATTGGTAAGATGGCAGCGCCATTTTATTGGCCCTTGCCTCTATATCTTGTACTAATTGGCAATCATCTGCCTTTACACGCTGCAAATGTGTATTTTTATTTATTAGTGCAATCAGCTCCGGTTCGGTATAAAGCGGCACCGCAGCGGGCGTTTCTTCAGCTAACACATTGCTACTTATAGATAAAAGTAACGGAGTGAGCAAAGACGCTAGAAAAGTGTTACAGGTAGATAGGCGCATGTTTACCACGTATAAAATAAAACTTATCAAATAATATACAAAGATCGTTCCAAGGTGAATTTTAGGCATAAAAAAAGCTGCAAAAAGCAGCTTTTTTTTAAACTAATGGTGATTAAGCAAACGGGTTGCGAAGTACCATTGTTTCTACACGATCTGGGCCGGTAGAAATAATATCAACAGGTACACCTGTGATTTCTTCGATACGCTTGATGTAGTCAATCGCAGCTTTTGGTAAGCCTTCAAGACTAGTTACACCAACTGTGTTTTCAGACCAACCTGGCATCTCTTCATATACTGGTGTTACTTTCTCGTAACCCTCAGCAGCTAATGGCGTTACATTAGTCACTGTGCCATCTTCAAGCTGGTAACCAGTACAGATTTTAAGCGTTTCTAAACCATCTAAAACATCTAACTTAGTTAAACAAAAACCAGAGATGCTGTTGATTTGAACTGCGCGGCGCATTGCCACAGCATCTAACCAACCAGTACGGCGTAAACGACCTGTTGTCGCGCCAAACTCATGACCTTTATCACCTAAGTGCTTACCCACTGGGTCTTGTTTTTCAAGGCCATCGTAAAGCTCTGTAGGGAAAGGACCAGAACCAACACGTGTAGTGTACGCTTTAATAATACCTAACACGTAGTCAAGGTTTAATGGACCAAAACCAGCACCAGTCGCAACGCCACCAGCAGTGGTGTTTGAAGAGGTTACATAAGGGTAAGTACCGTGATCGATATCAAGTAATGTACCTTGCGCACCTTCAAATAAAATGTGTTCGCCCGCTAAACGTGTTTGATCTAAAAGCTCAGTTACATCAACAACCATTGCTTTTAAGATGTCTGCAACAGCCATTGCATCATCAAACGTTTTTTGGAAATCAACAGCATCTACTTTGTAGTAGTTAACTAAAGTGAAGTTATGGTATTCAAGTACTTCTTTTAGTTTAGCTGCGAATAATTCTGGATTGAATAAGTCACCTACGCGTAAACCGCGACGGGCTACTTTATCTTCGTACGCAGGACCGATACCACGGCCAGTTGTACCAATTGGCTTGTCGCCGCGAGCAGTTTCGCGAGCTACATCTAATGCAACATGGAAAGGCAGAATTAACGGACATGCTTCACTAATTAAAAGACGCTCACGTACAGGTACGCCACGCTCTTCTAACATGCCAATTTCTTTCATTAGCGCTTCTGGTGATAAAACCACACCATTACCAATCACACATTTAACATTGTCACGTAATACACCCGATGGAATAAGGTGTAGAACTGTCTTTTCACCGTCAATAACTAAAGTATGGCCCGCATTGTGGCCACCTTGGTATCGAACCACTAAAGATGCTTTGTCTGTAAGGAGATCAACAACCTTACCCTTACCTTCGTCACCCCATTGGGTGCCTAATACAACAACGTTTTTACCCATTGTAAATTCACTTCGAGAAAATTAGGACGAGATTTTACCAGAAAACGGAAGTAAAGATCACCCCTGTTCAGCTTATTTTTTCTGCGCGTATTTTTTAGGCCATCACACTTTTTAAATAACCACATATATAACAGTAATTTAAAGTTTTAAATTATGCTTAACAAAAAGCCCCGCATAGGCGGGGCTTTATAACTTTTTAAATGATTAAGGCATCGCTTATTGCGCTGCAGCGCCTTTCATATATTTAAAGAAGTCACTATCTGGCGAAAGTACCATAACATCTTGTTTATCTTTAAAGGTCTTTTTATACGCCTCTAAAGAACGAACAAAACCAAAGAACTCTGGATCTTTGTTGTATGCTTTAGCATAAATAGCGGCAGCTTCTGCATCACCTTGACCACGTACTGAGCGCGCATTACGCTCTGCATCTGCAAGCATTACCGTTACACGGCGGTCAACATTTGCACGAATAGTTTCTGCTTTTTCTTGACCTTCCGAGCGGTGCTCTTTTGCAACAGCAGTACGCTCAGCGCGCATACGTTGGTAAATAGAGCTACTCACTTCTTGTGGTAAGTTAATTTGCTTAACACGCACGTCAAGTACTTCAATACCTAACTCGCGCGCACTTTCAGAAGCTTGTACTAACGCCTCTTCCATTAGCTCACTACGCTCACCCGATACAATCTCGCGAATAGTACGCGTACCAAAGTTAGTACGCAGACCATTGTTAACTTTTTGCTTTAGTAGTGTTTCAGCGTATTGCTTATCACCACGAGCACGAAGGTAAAATGCGCTAAAGTCGTTTACGCGCCATTTAACAAACGAATCAACAATTAAGTCTTTTTTCTCGCTTGTTACAAAGCGGTCTGGCGTGCCATCTAGCGTTTGAATACGTGCATCAATACGACGTACTTGGCTAAAAAATGGTACTTTTAAGTGAAGGCCTGGGCTGTATACAACCGCTTTGTCTTCACTGTCTTTTTCAACTTTGCTAAATAGCAACACAATCGCTTTTTGCCCTTCTGGTACTACAAATACCGCAGAGAAAGACATAACAATGGCAGCTAATAGTATGACTAAACTAAAGTTTTTCATTACGCTTATCTCCCGTTATTGTTAAAGCGATCGCTGTTAAAACGGTCATTACCGCTATTCACAGTGCTATTTCGTGATGTATTTACTTTATTGCGTAAATCTTGAATATCACTTGAGCTTGGTAAAGCTACACGTGTTGCAGTGCCTTGCTTTTCCATAATTTTATCAATTGGTAAGTACATCATGTTGTTACCGCCTTTAACATCAACAATGACTTTAGAACTGCTGCTAAGCACCTCTTCCATAGCATCAATGTATAAACGTTCGCGCGTTACTTCTTTAGCTGCTTGATACTCAGGTAATAGCTTTTCAAAACGAGCCACTTCACCTTGTGCTTCAAGTGTAATGCGTTCTTGATAACCTTCTGCTTCTTGCGTCATACGTGTTACTTGACCACGCGCGCGCGGTTCAATTTCACGTGCATACGCTTCTGCTTCACGGATGAAACGCTCTTCATCTTCTTGTGCGGCAATAGCGTCATCAAATGCATCTTTTACTTCAGTTGGTGGACGTGAATCTTTAAAGTTCACATCGGTCACAATTAAACCTAAGTTATACGGTTCGATGATTTTATTAAGCTCATCCCACGTATTTTGACGAACAACTTCACGGCCATTAGTCAGTACTTGGTCCATTTTTGCATGGCCAACAACGTAACGTAACGCGCTATCAAGCGCTTCTTCTAAGCTGTTATCAGCATTAGTTACGCTAAACTTGTAAAGGTACGGGTCAATAACACGGTATTGCACTTCAAACTCAACGCTTACTACGTTTTCATCTTCCGTTAGCATAAACCCTGATGCAGATAATGAACGCACAGCTTCAATATCTACCGGGATAACCGTTTCAATAAAGGTCATTTTCCAGCGTAAGCCTGGCTCTGCAATACGGTCATACTTACCAAATTGCAGTACCACACCACGTTCGGCTTCTTTAACCGTATAAATACCACTTAACGCCCACACAATTGCGGCGATAATGAGGATAAATGAAATACCGGCTCCGCCAAGTCCACCGCCACTATTATTGCCGGATTTTTTACCGCCAAATATGCCGCCTAACTTGTTGCTAAACTTACGGAACACCTCGTCTAAATCAGGTGGGCCTTGATCACGTCCGCCTTTATTGTTCCACGGATCTTTGTCATTGCCATTATTACCCGGTTCATTCCAGGCCATAGCTATACTCCATTGTTATCTAAATAAATTAGGAAATTGTGTTAAATCTATCAAATCTACCGCGTTTCTCATACAAAAACCGACATTTATATGCCAATTTTTAATCGCGATTGATAAAACCTTCAATTTCAGGACCAAACTCTTTAATTAATCGGTTCCATTCAACCATAGGTAAACGTACATCCAACAACCAGTTACCCTTTTCATCAAAGCGCTCTTCATGGACTGCACTTAAGCTAAATAAAGACGCTCTTAAGCGGCCATATTGAGGGGCAAGTAATAACGTACCAATAAGCATTTTCTTAGCAAGCAGGTCACTTATTGCCTCACTAAGTAGCTCACACCCTTCGCCGGTTTGTGCAGATAACCATACTCTTATAGGCTGTCCTTGGTCATCCCGATCAATTCGTGGGCTTACATCATCAAGCGCATCAATTTTGTTATAAACTAATAATTGCGGTACTTCATCAGCTTCAATCTCTTTTAAAACCGACTGTACTTCCTCTATGTTTTCGCGTCTGCGCGGGTCTGCCACATCAATTACATGTAATTGTAGGTCGGCTTCACGCGTTTCTGTTAGTGTTGCTTTAAAGGCTGCCACTAAGTCATGCGGTAAGTGGCGAATAAATCCCACTGTATCGGCCAAAATAACCGAACCAACATCGCCTATATCAAGTTTACGTAGTGTTGGGTCAAGCGTGGCAAAAAGCTGATCCGCTGCGTATACATCTGAGTCTGTTATACGGTTAAACAGGGTTGATTTACCCGCATTGGTATACCCTACAAGCGACACGGTAGGAATTTCGTTACGCGTACGCGCACGTCTACCCTGCTCACGTTGTACAGCCACTTTGGCTAATCGGGCACGAATATTTTTAATGCGCGCGCGCAATAAACGTCTATCGGTTTCAAGCTGTGTTTCGCCTGGGCCTCGTAAACCTATTCCCCCTTTTTGTCGCTCAAGGTGAGTCCACCCTCGGATTAACCGAGTAGACATATGCCTAAGCTGAGCAAGCTCTACTTGTAGCTTACCTTCGTGGGTACGGGCTCTTTGGGCAAAAATATCAAGAATAAGTGTTGTTCTATCAAGTACACGACATTGGCAAACGCGCTCTAAATTACGTTCTTGAGACGGACTTAATTGATGATTAAAGATGACAACATCTGCATTGTGGATTTTGACAATCTCAGCTATTTCTTCTGCTTTACCGGTACCGACGAATAGTTTCGGATGTGGTGCTTGGCGGCTGCCTTGCACAACCGCCAAACTACTAACACCAGCAGAAGATACCAACAACTCTAATTCATGAAGATCTTCACGATCGCCATCTTTAGGTAAGTCGATATGAACTAAGACTGCCTGTTCGCCGGATTCATAGCGGTCAAACAAGCATTACGCTCCTAATTAAATATTTCCTGGTTCTTGCTCTTCAGTGTCATCGCTCCCTTGAACACCTTGGAAGTTGACTGCACGAGCAGGTACAACTGTTGAAATTGCGTGTTTATACACCATTTGGTTTACAGTGTTTTCAAGTAAAATAACAAATTGGTCGAATGACTGAATTTTACCTTGTAATTTTATGCCATTTACCAAAAAGATTGATACTGGAATGCGCTCACGACGTAGTGCATTCAAAAATGGGTCTTGTAACGATTGGCCTTTTGCCATGTTATTGTTCCTTCGTTCTAGGTGTTATTATAATTTAAGTAGCTGAACTTATTTAATTAAATAATTCGCAACTACTACTAGCTTAGCGAACTTACTACGCGATGCAAGTTTTCTTCATCGTCTGTTGTTAACCAAGTAACATCAGGCCAACTCCGTAACCACGTTAGCTGACGTTTTGCCAGTTGACGCGTTGCAGCAATGCCGCGAAAAACCATCTCATCATGGTCTACTTCACCCGCAAGATAATCCCACATTTGTCTATAACCTACACAACGAATAGAAGGCATATTGGGGTGTAAATCCTTACGTAGATATAGGGTCGAAACTTCTTTTTCAAACCCCTGTTCTATCATTATTTTAAACCTTTTTTCAATTCGCTGATGTAATTCACTGCGATCATCAGGCGCAATCGCAAATTGATGAAAAGTATAAGGTAACGTTGGCTGCTTTTGCTTTTGCAATTCAGTCATTGTTTTACCACTAATACGGTAAACTTCCAAAGCTCGATTTATTCTTTGTGAATCATTTTCACTTATTTTGTCGGCCGCTTGCGGATCTACTTTAGCCAGCTCTTGATGTAAATGTGGCCAGCCAAATTGTTTTGCTTGCGCTTCAAGCTCAGCCCTAACTACTGGGCAGGCTTCAGGCAGTGGCGATAATCCATCAATTAAAGATTTAAAGTACATCATGGTGCCACCCACTAATATTGGTACTTTACCTTGTTGATGGAATTCATCAATTTTTTTTATCGCATCACGTCTAAAATCGGCGACCGAATAGGTTTCGCTCGGATCGAGTAAATCAATTAAATGATGCGGAGCACGAGCAAGCTCTTCTGCATCGGGCTTTGCCGTACCTATGTCCATACCTTTATACACTAACGCTGAATCAACGCTGATTATTTCTGTATTTAAGTGCTCACACAGTGAAATTGCCAACGCTGTTTTACCAGCTGCGGTTGGGCCCATTAAAAATATGACCGGTAAATTGCTCAACACGGGTACCTTAATTTAATTGCGTTAAATAGTGTTCTAGGTCTATTTTAACTGCTTTTTCTTTTAAACGTTCAATTGTTTGCGGATTATTTTGTAAGCTAATTTGTAATTCAATAAATACATTACTTTCATAAAAGCGTTCTGGTACACAACTAAGCTGCCATGTAAGCCACGCTTGTAACTCGTTGAGCTGTGTTTTACATGCGCCAAGCAAGCTTTCAACCGCGGCTGATACTTCAAGTAAATATAAACACGTGGGTAGCTTTTTAACCATCACAAACTGTTTTTCAATAACTAGCTCAAAGCCTAATAAAGTAAACCAAGATTGCTGCTGAGCTATTAGTTCGCAGTCAGCTTTTTCAAGGTTAACCCTTACGGGTAGTAGCAAGGCTTTACCCTCTAAATTACCCAGCTCTTTTATTTGTGCATGCCAGTAATCAACAAGTGCATGCTTATAGTGTGAGCAAAATAACTGCTGCTGCTGAGTAAATACACACACGCCTTTATTTACATTTAATACCTGCACACTTTTTAATGTGTGTGCAGCGCTTTCACCAGTATCGGGCTGCGCAAATACACTATGCTCAAAATGAGCGGCTTGTTGCTCACTCACCCCTTGATAAAATGCATTTACATCGTGATGATTTGCACCATGTTTTTGAGACGGTGAAGCATACCCCGCAGCGCCACCCTCTGACCCTGCGCGATTAGAGGGGGCACGACTAGTAAAACCACCGTTTTGTGAATCTATTGGCTGCAACTGTGACTTAGGGTAATCATACCCCTGCTGAACTGGCTGGTTATTAGCCGCATGACTTGGCTGCTCAATAAACGCGGAGGATTGGTAATCGTCTGTGGGCGCTTGATTAGTTGCAAATTCGCCTTGTAGAGGCACAACTACTTGCTTAATCGCCTGTAATATAAAGTCGTGCACTAACCGGCCTTGATGAAAACGCACCTCGTGCTTTGCAGGATGAACATTTACATCCACTTGCCTTGGGTCAATATCAATATAAATAACAAAACCTGGGAGTTCTTGCGCTCCACTTACCTCTTCAAACGCCTGACGAATAGCATGTAAAATTAGCTTATCGCGCATCATGCGATTATTTACATATGTATATTGCGTGGTATTAGCTGATCCCACTGGCAATACCCAACCATGTAGCTGTAAACCACTTTCACCAGATTGAATATGCAATCCTTGCTCAGCAAAGGCTTTACCTGCAACTTGCGCAACCCGAGTAATCGCTTGATTAGGGTCGGTTTTAGCACGGTACTGCCTAACCACCTTTTGGTTATGCGTCAGTGTAATCGACACATCAAAACGACTCAGTGCAATACGCTTTATAAGCTCATCAATGTGGCTAAATTCGGTTTTTTCGGTGCGTAAAAACTTGCGCCTTGCTGGGGTGTTAAAAAATAAATCTTTAACTTCTATCGTTGTGCCATCTGGGTGGGCTACCGGCTTTACTTGCACGTCCATATCGCGGCCCTGTGCAAACGCTTGCCACGCGGCATCTTGTGCTTTGGGCTTTGAGCTAAGCGTTAAACGCGATACCGAACTAATAGATGCAAGCGCTTCCCCTCTAAAGCCTAAAGAGCAAATGTTTTCTAAATCATCGAGTGATTTAAGTTTACTTGTTGCATGGCGAGAAAGCGCTAAAGTGAGCTCATTTTTGCCAATACCTGAGCCATTATCACGAATACGAATAAGCTTGTGACCGCCACGCTCTATGTCTATTTGCACACGCGTTGCGCCCGCATCTAAGCTATTTTCTACTAATTCTTTAACCACTGAAGCCGGGCGTTCAACCACTTCACCTGCCGCTATTTGGTTAGCTAATCGTGCAGGTAATATTTCAATACTCATGAAGCCCCTAATACGTGTACAGGTTTAATAAACATCAACTCTGCGGTATGTCCAGCTCTTGACCTATAAACAAGGTGTTTGAGCGTAGTTGATTAACTTGCTTTAATTTGGCTACCGATACGCCATACCGACTCGCTAATAGGCTTAGCGATTCACCTGGGCGAACTTTATGTTTAGTTGGGTACTGCGATTTAAGCTTTGCAAATAACGAATCATCAGGTGGGTTTTTTAAGTAATAATTTTTTATAGACGTAAACATCGCTTTAGCTAAGCGTTCCTGGTGATTAGCGCTTTTTAACATGCGCTCTTCACGGGGGTTTGAAATAAAACCTGTCTCAACCAAAATGGAAGGAATATCTGGCGACTTTAATACGGCAAGACTTGCATGTTGTGGATCTTTTTTATGTAATTTAGCGACCTTTTTTAGCTCTTTTACTACTTCTTCGGCCACACTAAGCCCTGTTTTCATTGAGTGGTCCATCGACATATCAAGTAGCGCTTGCGCGAGGTATTTTTCGTTAGCAGCATCTTTAATTACATCAGCTGCACCACCTAAAAGCTCAGAGTGTTTTTCTTTATCTTCTATCCATTTACCAATCTCAGAATTAGCGCGACCAAGCGATAACACCCACACCGAAGCACCATTTGGCCCAGGGCTGGTAAATGCATCAGCATGAATTGACACTAAAAAGTCGGCTTTTTTCTGGCGTGCTCGGTTGGTACGGGTATTAAGCTTAACAAAGTAGTCGCCACTTCTTACCATGCGCGAAATCATGCCACGTTCGCCGTCAATCATACGCTCTAAACGTTTAGCTATTTGCAGGGTAATGGTTTTTTCATACGTACCAGAGGGGCCAATAGAACCAGGGTCTTCTCCGCCATGGCCCGCATCAATTGCAATAACAATGTCTCGCTCTTGGCTTAACTGGCGCTTTTTAGCTGCTTTTTGGGCAGGTGTAGTGCTTACTGCGGGTTCACTTTTATTATATAAATCCACAACCAGCCTGTTTTTGTACGGGCCAGTAGGTGCCAGCGCAAAAATAACCGGCTTAATAGGCGCTGTTAGCTCAAATACAAAACGTACACTTTGTTTATTTTTAGGCTTTGAATAGCGCAGCTTGCTTACAATTTTGTGCTTAGAAGGAATACTCGGTAATACTTTTAACCCTTTGGTGTTTTCAAGGTCGACCACTAAGCGACTCGGGTTTTTAAGCATAAAATAGCTGAAATCGGGCTTATCATCTAAATCAAATACCACCCGCGTGCTATCTGGCGAGGGCCATACTCGTACACTATTTATGGTATTTTTTGCCCACAACGGTAAGCTCACAGCGAAAACTATGAAACAAATAAAAAGTTTAACTACACCTCGATTCATTATAACTACCATTGCCTTAACTATTTATTATTATGAGAGCGGGCGCCTTAACCCGCTATTAGCTTATTAACCTAAACGTTGGATAGTAAATCTACCTTAAGCCGCTATTTTGTACGCCAACTAAAAAGGTAACTTTGATGCTTTTATATTTCAATGTGTTAGTAAGTATATTAACTCGGGTTTAGGTTAGTTAGTTTTTCGACAATTGCTATTCCGCGCTCGCTGGCACTATTAATAACAATTTTGCGCTCATCGCCAAAGTAACTTAAGGTAATGTCTAAATCGGGAACTGGTATAAATTCTCCCCCTTTTTCTGGCCACTCAACAATACAAATAGCCTGCTCAGAAAAGTAATCTCTTATACCCATGTACTCAAGCTCTTCAGGATCGCCTAACCGGTATAGGTCAAAATGATATACATTAGCACGTGTCAGTTCGTATGGCTCTACCAACGTATAGGTTGGGCTTTTTACCTTACCAGTGTGGCTAAAGCCTTGCACTACACCACGCGTAAATGTTGTTTTACCTGCGCCTAAATCACCGTGTAAATAAATTACTGCACCTTGCTCTATAATAGCAGCCACTTTGTTACCCATTGCTACTGTGGCTATTTCATCATTTAGGTGAGCTTCAAAACTACGCGTCATTGTTACCTCAAAAATTTACTAAAAGCGCATCTTTGCTAATCATACCAGAATATTTCTTGAAGGCGATAAATTGGCGTTTTAGGCATAAAAAAACCGGCCTAAGCCGGTTTTAATTAACTGGGGCTTTATAGCCCTAGTTTTTTCTCAAGGTAGTGGATATTTGTACCACCGCTTTGGAAGTTTTCGTCTGCAAGAATTTTCTTATGTAATGGCGTGTTTGTTTTGATGCCATCAATAACTAATTCGTTCAGCGCATTACGAGCACGGGCAATAGCCACATCACGGTTTTCACCGTAAGTAATAAGCTTACCAATCATCGAATCGTAATGTGGAGGTACTGTATAGTCAGCATATATATGGCTATCCCAACGAATACCTAAACCACCTGCAGGGTGGAAACGTGTAATTTTACCCGGCGACGGGATAAACGTTTCTGGGTCTTCTGCGTTAATACGACATTCAATTGCATGGCCGCGGATAACCACGTCATCTTGCGTGAAAGATAGCGGTTGCCCAGCAGCAATTTTCAGCTGCTCTTTAATTAAATCAACACCGCTTACCATTTCAGTCACTGGGTGCTCAACTTGAATACGGGTGTTCATTTCGATGAAGTAAAATTCGCCGTTTTCGTATAAAAACTCAAACGTACCCGCACCACGGTAACCAATTTCGATACATGCACGTGTACAGCGCTCACCAATAAATTTACGCACTTCTGCCGTTATACCTGGAGCAGGCGCTTCTTCAACTACTTTTTGGTGACGACGTTGCATAGAACAGTCACGCTCACCTAAATGAACAGCATTACCTTGTCCATCAGCAAGTACCTGAATTTCAATATGGCGAGGGTTTTCAAGGAATTTTTCCATGTAAACCATGCTATTACCAAAAAACTGTTTCGCTTCTTGTTGAGTAAGTGCGATTGAATCAATTAATTCAGCTTCGCTACGTACTACACGCATACCACGGCCACCACCGCCACCAGCGGCTTTAATAATTACCGGGTAACCAATGCGCTTTGCAATTTGCATGTTGCGTTCTTTGTCATCCGATACCGGACCGTCAGAACCTGGCACACATGGTACACCGGCTTTGCGCATTGCATTGATTGCCGATACTTTATCGCCCATAAGACGAATAGTGTCGCCTTTTGGACCAATAAATACAAAGCCGCTTTGCTCAACTTGGTCAGCAAAATCTGCATTTTCTGAAAGAAAACCATATCCTGGGTGAATCGCTACAGCGTCTGTTACTTCAGCAGCCGCAATAATGCGCGGAATATCTAAGTAACTTTCAGTGGCTGGAGGTCTACCGATACAAATGGTTTCATCTGCAAGTAATACGTGCTTAAGATCGCGATCCGCCGTTGAATGCACAGCAACCGTTTTGATCCCAAGCTCTTTGCAGGCGCGCAATACGCGAAGTGCTATTTCACCTCGGTTTGCAATGACTACTTTATCTAACATAAGAGTTGGCCTTTAGGTTACTAAATTATTCAATGATGAATAGAGGTTGATCAAATTCTACTGGTTCGCCATTTTCAACTAAAATAGCTGTAACTGTACCCGCTTTATCTGACTCAATTTGGTTCATCATTTTCATTGCTTCAACGATACATAATGTATCACCTACTTTAACTTGAGAACCTACTTCTACATATGCTGGCGCTTCTGGAGAAGCTGCTGAGTAAAATGAACCAACCATAGGTGATTTAACTTGATGGCCTGCAGGTGCTGCTGGTGTAGCATCGGCTTCAACGGCTGGCGCAGCTTGTGCTGGTGCCGCAGGCGTTGGAGCAGCAAATTGCTGTGGTGCGTACTGAGCGTAAGCAGGACCTGCGCTCATGTTGTTACGGTTAATACGTACTGATTCTTCACCTTCAGTGATTTCTAGCTCAGCAATACCTGATTCTTCTACTAATTCGATTAGCTTTTTGATCTTGCGAATATCCATGAACGACCCGCCTATAAGTTTGTTAGTTTAAATTAATTCGAGTTTTGCAACCGGCTCACGGCAGCGTTCAATGCTGCGTGGTAACCCATTGCACCTAATCCACATACCACACCTTGCGCCACATCAGAAAAATACGAATGATGACGAAATGCTTCACGTGCATGCACATTACTTAAGTGCACCTCAAAAAAAGGAATATCAACGCTTAACAATGCATCACGTAAAGCGACGCTAGTATGCGTAAATGCAGCAGGATTAATAATTATGTAATCAACTGCCTGCCAAGCATCGTGTATTCTTTCAATAAGGGCTTGCTCACTATTACTTTGAAAATGCGTAAGCTGAACATCTAGACCCTCTGCGGCAGTCGTTAGTTCGCTCATAATTTCACCAAGAGTGTGCAAACCGTACTTTTCTGGCTCACGCTTTCCTAGCATGTTTAAATTTGGACCATTTATAACTAAAAGTTTAAATTTTGCAGCCATAATACGCGATATATCCTCTAAGTAATGAGTTAAGCCGTTGCGAGCTAATTTTGTACACTAAAGTAAGTATAAAAAACAAAAATTGCAACAAATTCTCACGTTAGCCAACTATTATAGTCAGTTCGATGTAAATAGCAGCAAAATACTGGTCTAATCTCTGGAGGTGTAATAAATATGACGTAATTGAAGGCAAGCCACTTGGTAAGCCCAAGCGGCTAAATTGCACTATTATTGTGCGCTGGCGCGCACTGCAGCTAGGTGGGTGGCAAAATCATCGGCGTTTAAAAATCCTGTAACGCGCTCTGAACTTAGCTCTTGCCCTTGGGTGTTAAAAAACAAAATACTGGGTAAACCAAACACGGTGAACTCTTCCATTAGCTCAATGGTGGTGTCATCACTTTGCGTTAAATCGATTTGAATTAACTGATAGTGACTAAACTCGCTCTGTACTTTGGCATCTGGAAATGTGTAATGCTCAAACTCTTTACATGCCACACACCAATCGGCGTATAAATCAACCATCACCAGTTTGCCTTGCTGATTAGCTTCAGCAACAGCGTTTTTTAGCTCGGTTAAATTAGCCACTTGTTTAAACTCATTAATTTGCTGACTAACCTGCTCAACCTGTTGCTGCGGCCAAATAACGTTTTTAGCTAATGTAAAACCAGTAAGTACTAAAAATGTAGCACTAAACCAAAGCGCTGTTTTAAGCTTGCTTTGTGGCTGAGCACTCTGCCAATAGTGTAAATAAATAGCCGTTGCCAGTGCTAAAATACCCGCCATAAGTAAAATAATGTCGGCGCTTATTATTCGCTCCAATAAAATAAGTGGCACAACAAGCATAATAAAACCAAATAACGTTTTAACTTGCTCCATCCAACCGCCTGCTTTAGGAAGCAATTTGCCACCAGATGTACCGAGTAATAAAAGTGGTAGGCCCATTCCTAAACTTAATACATACAGGGTTAAACCACCGACAAGGTAGTCACCACTTTGCGCTACAAATAATAGCGCAGCAGACAACGGAGCTGTGGTACAAGGTGATGCAATTAAGCCCGACAATACCCCCATTAAAAACACACCTATGTAATTGCCCCCTTTTTGGTTATTACTGACTTGCGTTAGCTTGCTCATCATGGCGCTGGGTAACTTAATTTCGTACCAGCCAAACATCGACATTGCGAGCAGTACAAACAGTAAACTAAAACTAATAAGTACATAAGGGTGTTGTAAATACCCCTGCACTTGTCCGCCTAAGGCCGCCACTACCAACCCTAATGCAGCATAAGTAAGCGCCATACCTTGTATATATACAAACGACAACGCAAACGCTTTTTTAGTAGACAGGTTTTGCTGCCCTGCAATTAAACTCGATAAAATAGGAAACATAGGGAACACACAGGGTGTAAACGCAAGCCCCACCCCAACAGCAAAAAATATGAGTAAATTGGTTACTAAACTTTGACTTGCTAATCGCTCTGTAAAACTTAAATCTTGAGTGGTTGTATTGCTTTGGCCACGCGTTGAGTCTACAGAAGGAGTTAATGCGTTTAATGTATCAGCGGCATCAGCAGATGAGTTATTACCTTGCGCTTGCTCTGAGGCAATAACGCTGAAAGGAATACTAATAACCTCAGGCGGATAACACAGCCCAGCTTTGGCACAGCCCTGATAGCGCACCTTAACAACAGCCCCCTCTGTAACATTACTGAGCTTACTTATAACACTCACACTATTGAAAAAAACTTCGGTTTTGCCAAAAAACTCGTCTTCAATTATTTCGCCAGTACCGGCATCGCCTACCTTTATGTTGGCGCCTTTAGCGATAATTTCTATTTTCTTTTTATAAAGGTAATAATCAGGGGCTATATCCCACCCCACAAATAAAGTGCTACCTTGCTGATCAAAATCAAATACAAACGCTTGGTCTACGGGTAAAAAGGTTTGCTGTGGCGGGGCAAGTAAATCACCTAGCACATTATTGGTGTTTGCCTTTGCAGGAAGCGCCAGCAAGCTAACCAATAATAAAAAGAAAAACCGCATTAATTTAATACCTCATCCATCCAATGAAAATAAGCCAAATTACCAGTGGCCACATCAACCACTTGAATTTCGGGTACTTCGTAACTGTGTAAACTTTTGATAGTTTCAAAAACATCATTCATTTTTTCTGATTTTGTTTTAATCAGTAGCTTTGCTTCTATCTCTTGGGCAACATCGCCTTCCCACATATAAACTGAGGTCATATTTGGTAAAATATTTACACACGCCGCTAATTTTTGCGCTACAAGTGCTTTTGCTAAAGTGCGTGCTTCAGCCTCATCTTTGCACGTGGTAAATATCATTTTAAATTGCGTAGTCATAATTAACCTTTACTAATTTATAGGGAACTAATGCAATAGTATCTGATAGCTAGTGTAATGTGTAGGCGATGAATAATTGTAGATATTAAGCAATTATTAATCACTTTAAGCTCAACCTTGAAAATAGACCCTTTCACCCTCACTTATATTTCATCCACTCTTTTGAGTGCCATTATTTAGAGAGCCCTATGTTTAGATTTTTATTTGTGTTGTTTATTATCATTCCTATCATCGAAATTGCGCTACTAATACAGGTTAGCGATGTAATTGGTGGGTTTGCGACTATAGCCCTAGTGATTGTTACGGCTATTTTGGGCGCCAGAATGGTTAAACAACAAGGTATGGGTGCATTACAAAATGCACAAAGCCAAATGGCCCAAGGACAAATGCCAGCTAAAGAATTATTTACCGGTATTTGCGTGATCATTGCGGGTGTTTTATTGCTAACCCCAGGCATTATGACCGATGTATTCGGCCTACTATTATTAACCCCCTCAATACGCAATAAACTTGCTGCAGGCCTTGCAAGTCAAGCAACGGTACGCATGAGCACAGGTGCACAGCAAGGCTCTTCGGCCTTTACACAACACCCACACTCGCAGCAAGAACAACAGCATGTAAATAAACCAACTACCATTGATGGCGAGTATGAGAGAAAAGATTAAAAATTTATCGATTTTTCTCTTGGAATTTTACACTCTACCCCCATTAATGAATGCAAATTAGAAAAGCTTTTTTCTGTACTGTTCAGAAACTGTTAGGAGAACTAAAAAAATGAACATTCGTCCTTTACAAGATCGCGTAATCGTTAAGCGTCTAGAAGAAGAAACCAAGTCTGCTGGCGGTATTGTATTAACTGGCTCTGCAGCTGAAAAATCAACTCGCGGAGAAGTTATTGCTGTTGGCAATGGTCGCGTTCTAGATAACGGTGACGTTAGAGCTTTAGAAGTAAAAGCCGGTGACACTGTGTTATTTGGCTCATATGTTGAAAAAACTGAAAAGATCGAAGGTCAAGAGTACCTGATCATGCGTGAAGACAACATTTTAGGCATTGTAGGCTAACCCTACTTTTCGTTTAATAAACATTTAAGAATTTAGAGGAAATTAAAGATGGCAGCAAAAGAAGTACTTTTTGCAGGTGACGCACGCGCTAAAATGCTAACAGGCGTAAATATCCTAGCAAACGCAGTAAAAGTGACCTTAGGCCCTAAAGGCCGTAACGTAGTACTAGATAAATCATTTGGCTCTCCAGTGATCACTAAAGATGGTGTATCTGTAGCAAAAGAAATCGAACTTGAAGACAAGTTTGAAAACATGGGTGCACAAATGGTGAAAGAAGTTGCATCTAAAGCAAATGATGCAGCGGGTGACGGTACTACTACCGCAACTGTACTTGCGCAATCTATTGTAAACGAAGGTCTTAAAGCGGTTGCTGCGGGTATGAACCCAATGGATCTTAAGCGCGGTATTGATAAAGCAATTATCGCTGCAGTAGAAGAGCTTAAAGCGCTATCTGTACCATGTGCTGATACTAAAGCTATTGCACAAGTAGGTACTATTTCAGCTAACTCTGATAAAGAAATTGGCGACATCATTGCACAAGCAATGGAAAAAGTAGGCCGTAACACAGGTGTTATTACTGTTGAAGAAGGTCAATCACTAGAGAACGAACTAGATGTTGTAGAAGGCATGCAGTTTGACCGTGGTTACCTATCTCCGTACTTTATCAATAACGCTGAAAAAGGCGCTGTTGAGCTAGACAACCCGTTCATTCTACTTGTAGATAAAAAAGTATCTAACATTCGTGAGCTACTACCTACATTAGAAGCCGTTGCTAAAGCAAGCAAGCCACTATTAATCATTGCTGAAGACCTAGAAGGCGAAGCACTTGCAACGCTTGTAGTTAACAACATGCGCGGTATTGTTAAAGTATCAGCAGTTAAAGCCCCTGGTTTTGGCGACCGTCGTAAAGCAATGCTACAAGATATCGCGGTACTAACTGGCGGTACTGTTATCTCTGAAGAAATTGGTTTAGAGCTTGAAAAAGCAACTATCGAAGACCTAGGTACTGCTAAGCGTGTAGTAATCACTAAAGATGATACAACTATCATTGATGGTGCGGGTGAAGAAGATGGCATTAACGGCCGTGTTGCTCAAATTAAAGCACAGATTGAAGAAGCAACGTCTGACTACGATAAAGAAAAACTACAAGAGCGCATGGCTAAACTTGCCGGCGGTGTTGCAGTAATTAAAGTAGGCGCAGCGACTGAAATTGAAATGAAAGAGAAAAAAGACCGTGTTGAAGATGCATTACATGCAACTCGTGCAGCGGTTGAAGAAGGCGTAGTACCTGGTGGTGGTGTTGCTCTAGTACGTGCTGCTAGCAAGCTAGTTGAGCTACTTGGCGACAACGAAGATCAAAACCACGGTATTAAAGTTGCACTTCGTGCGATGGAAGCACCACTTCGTCAAATCGTAACAAATGCAGGCGACGAAGCGTCAGTAGTAATAAACGCTGTTAAAGGTGGCGAAGGTAACTACGGTTACAACGCAGCCTCTGGCGAATACAACGACATGCTTGAAATGGGTATTCTAGATCCAACTAAAGTAACGCGCTCTGCACTACAATTTGCAGGTTCGATTGCGGGTCTAATGATCACTACTGAAGCAATGGTTGCTGAAATCCCTAAAGAAGAAGCTGCTGGTGCCCCTGATATGGGTGGCATGGGCGGAATGGGTGGTATGGGCGGCATGATGTGATCATCCTCCTTTAAGCACCTTGCTTATATAAAACCCAGCTTCGGCTGGGTTTTTGCTTTTTAGTACAAGCCTATTGTTATTGCTTAATTTATCTCCACATCTATACCATGAGTTATTGGATTAAAGGTAAAAGGATTTGCTTAATAATAATGAATTAATCACCTTCTTTATTTTGGTATCACTTATAACAGGGTTAGTGGTATTTATTGCCTGGATTATGCTTAAGCTCGTTATATGGGGTAAGAGCATGTCTAAAGGAGCGTATTTATTTTTAGCGTTCTTTCCACTAATTTCACTTATGCCTATTCCACCCCCTACTTATGAAAATGTTCAAAAGGCCAAGCAAGAGCAGCGTAAACGAAAAGAAGACTCAGGTGACGACCCTACTAATGAAGATGAGTAAGCCAGTTTAGCTACGTAAATTAAAACACTCTTTAAGGACGCTTTAAGCATGCTCTAAGGTTTAAAATAGAGTGAACCCTTTTACTACTAACCCTATATGCGAAGCCAATGTATAACGTACAACCCCCCTTAAAATAAGCTTTAATAAACATTTACCTATACTATTCAACCCTGTATTGATATGTGAAAATACACCGACATAAAGCAACTTTAGGTTTTTAAGTTATGCCAAAGCAGCATATAGGTAGTATTGCTCTTGTTGTAAAAGACTATGACGAAGCAATCGCATTTTATACAAAAAAATTAAGCTTTGAATTAGTGGAAGATACGGATTTAGGTGGTGGAAAACGCTGGGTGTTAATAACCCCACCCAACTCAAACGGCACACACATATTACTTGCACAAGCCACAGAGCCAGAGCAGTTTAACGCTGTTGGCAATCAAGCAGGTGGCCGTGTGTGGCTATTTTTAAACACTGACAACTTTTGGCGCGACTACGAAAGCATGCTAGAAAATGGCGTAGTATTTCATGAGCAGCCTCGTAATGAGCCTTACGGTACGGTAGCCGTATTTGAAGATCTCTATGGTAACAAATGGGATCTTATTCAACAGAGCTAAATACTTAGTTGATTAACGACCTGACTATTTGAAATAAATCCGAGGGTAGCATGCCGCGCTGCCCTTGCTCTTCAGCCGCAACTTCACCAGCTCGAGCATGAAGAGTTACCCCGTATCGCGTTGCTTCATCGAGACTAAGCCCTTGAGCAAGCAATGCACCAATAATACCTGTAAGTACGTCGCCACTCCCTCCCACGGCAAGTGCTGCGTTACCATTTTCACACACCCAAGTACTTTTACCGTTATCAATTAAAGACCCAGCGCCTTTTAATATGCAAGTAGCATTATACCGTTTTGCGCATAGTCGCACGCTTTCAAACCTATTTGACTCTATTTCAGAGGTGTTTTTGCTAATGAGCCGAGCCGCCTCACCAGGATGCGGAGTAAGGACACATTGAGCCAACGTATAAGCACTTGCATTTTCAGCTAATAAATTAAGTGCATCAGCATCAAGTACAAGCGGCGTATTGTGCTCTTGGCAATAGTGCATTACCGTGCAAAACGTTTTTTTAGCCCATTCATCCTGCCCAAGTCCAGGGCCAAGTACAACACAACTTGCCCACTCTAAAGCCTGTTCAAGGTTTTCACTCATGACCATTAACTCTGCCCTACCTATGCTTATTGGCATAATAGAACTTTGGTGCGTATAAACCTTCACCATCCCTGCACCTGCTCGTAGCGCAGCTTCACTACTGAGCCTGATTGCACCCGCAGTACCTTGGTTGCCCCCTACGCATAATAACTTGCCATGATTGCCCTTATGGCTATTTAAAGCCCGAGAGCCCAAGCGATTAAAGCTGTCTATATTTATCAAGTGAGCACAAGGTGAAGCGAGTTGACTAAAAGTATCTTCAAGTGCTAATTCATCGAGAATCAACTCACCGGCATGCTGTTTACCTGTCCCTGTAGAAAGGCCCTGTTTAATCGCAATAAAAGTAAGTGTTTTTGTTGCCTGAATAGCTGCGCCTAATACTTCACCTGTATTTGCATCAATCCCTGAGGGAACATCGATACTTAAAACAGGCTTTTCGCTTTGGTTGATGGCTGTAATAATCTCACAATAATTTTCACGAACAGGTGAATTAAGCCCAGTACCTAGTAACCCATCAATCACACAGTCGCAGCAATCTAAATCACTCTTTGCAAACTCGTTAACTATGCCACCATTATCAAGCCATAGCTGCTTCGCTTTAGCAGCGTCACCACTGAGTGTTTTAACAGGGTCTAGAGCGCAAACTTTAACCTTTGCACCAGAGTCCTTTATTAAACGCGCGGCTATGTAAGCATCACCCGCATTATTACCATTACCTACAATAACTAAAGTAAGCTTAGCGTTAAAAGACTGCCACTGCTTGTATACGGCCTCCCCCGCTCGCTGCATTAAAGTAAATAAATCTATTCCACATTGCTTCGCCGCCTCTCCCTCATAAGAGCGAATCTGCTCTTTTGTGTAAATATGCCATTGTTTATTTAACATAGAAACTCGCCATAAATAAGTGTGTAGATGCTCTATAACTATAGCTTGGGATAAAAGAGCACTTTTCAATAGCGGATTTAGCATGCTAAACAGCTATTAAAACTGAAATTGAAGGCTTTAGTATAAAGAGTGTGAGTTCTGTAGTGGGCTTTTGCCGCGGGTTTCGTGATACTCAACCCACGCTACGGAGGTGGGGATATTACACACAGGCCTGTATTTCACTTTTCTGCAGACGTAAAAAAGCCCGGCTCTTTCGAGTCGGGCTTTCTTGTATTTGGAGCCTGGCGATGTCGTAGTGCCCACAGCGGTAGAGAGTCACATAGCAAATGGGACATTATCATTGCGTCGGGTGTTGCTTCGCTCACCCGACCTACATTCTAGAAGTAGATGAGTGTGCATTAATTGTCCGCACTTCACTTTTCTACGGACGTAAAAAAGCCGCTTCATTTCTGAAGCGGCTTTCTCGTATTTGGAGCCTGGCAATGTCCTACTTTCACATAGCAAATGCTACACTATCATCGGCGCTGTTTCGTTTCACTACTGA
>NZ_JALNTJ010000005.1:378099-425784 GCF_023161885.1 Pseudoalteromonas sp. 2CM37A | reverse complement strand
CGAGCGGCCAAAGGGATCAGACTGTAAATCTGACGGCTCAGCCTTCGCTGGTTCGAATCCAGCTCCCTCCACCACTTCTTATTTTCAGTATCCTTTTCTACATCTTTTTCATCACTATTTAAAACTTCATTTTTAGACTAATTATCAAATACCCACTGTAATGTTGCTCCGTGGTTTTTAAGCCATGCTGATGCAGATTTATAATCGGGATAAAAGTTAGCTACGCGCTTCCAAAAAGCGCTGCTGTGGTTCAAATACTTTAAATGAGCCAATTCGTGCACAATAACATAATCAATTATATGATGAGGCGCCCCAACAAGGTTAAGGCTAAAGGTTAGCTCTCGCCGAGAATTACAACTCCCCCACTTACGTTTATAACTTCCAATCGTCAATTTAGTCGGTAATGCTTCTGACATCTGTTGGCAATAATAAGCTAAACGCATTTCAATGTAGTTTGTTAGCATTTCTTCAAGGGCAAGGCAAAGTAACTGCTTGCGTTTTTCAGGCTGTTTACTTACTCGATTAGAAGTGTAAATAGTAAACTCGCTATCGGATTGCTGAACATGCGAGCGTGTCCCTTTTGCAAAAGTAATGGTATATGGCTTAGCAAAAACCATTATTTGCTGGTTTTTAAACGGGTGTTGTTGAGTATCAATGGCGTTAAGTTGTTTATGCAATTGCGCAGTTACCCACTCTTTTTTACTAAACAGCCATTGTTCTATTTGTAGTTTTGGCACGTGTGTAGGCGCATAAACAGTAACTAATTTTTGGCTAACTTTTATTGCCACTGTTTTACGCCTTGCACTGCGTTTTAGCTGATACTCAAACAAGGTGTATGCTCTAAATATAAATAAAAGCGTATTATAAAGCCTTATTTATTCAATGCAGTTATTTAGCGATAAATAAATGGGCTCAGTGTTTATTATTATTTTTATTTACGCAAAATAACGTCTTATTAATAAAGTACGCTACGCATGTTAATACTTTAATGCTAAAAAGTAACCTCGCTGATTTATAATATAAATTATTAGATTAACAGTTTATTTATAAAATAAATCTATTAAACTAGTTCAATAAAGATACTAATTTGAGCCACTATGCTGTCTGCATTTTTTATAACCGACCACGATCCGAGCCTCATTATCAACGGTGCATATAACCCTATACTGGTTACTTTATCGGTCATTACCGCTATTTTTGCTGCCTTTTTTACGATCTGGTTAGTTGATGTAGCTAAGCAAACAAAGTTCGAAAACTATAAACGCTTAGCTAATGTAACCGGTGCCACGGTTTTATCGGCCGGTATTTGGAGCATGCATTTTATAGGTATGCTGGCCTTTTCGTTATGCACAAACATTAGCTATGATCCACTCATTACCATGTTGTCTTTTTTACCGGCGTTTATTTCATGTCAGTATGCTTTTTCGATTTTAGTAAAATCGCAAGGGTCATATAAAAACCTTATTATTTGCTCTATTTTACTAGGCTCAGGCATTGGTACAATGCACTACAGCGGCATGGCAGCAATGGAGCTGGCCCCGTTACTACGTTACGATGCAATCATATTTGCTTTATCAATTGTGGTCGCTGTTGGTTTATCATTCATAGCACTTTTTACGCGTTATCATTTAACGCGTTTGCTACCTAATTTATCACAACTGCAAGCGCGCTCTATTACCGCTGTTATTTTAGGCTCAGCGGTGGCTGGTATGCACTATATGGGTATGGCTGCTACCCGCTTTGTTGCAACCTCTCCGCTTTTACCCGATTATCAAGAGTCAACCACTGAGCTTGCTTTTGTGGCTATTGCCGTAGCTACCGCGACCGTTGCTATAACCTGTGTCATTGCAGTTATAAATGGCATGGTTAGATACCGCTTACTGCTTGAGGAAAAATCGGCGGATGAATCTCGACTAAATGCTATTTTAGGCACTGCTATTGATGGCATTGTGACTATAGATCACACCGGCATTATTTTGAGCTTTAACGAAGCGGCCAGCAAAATTTTTGGTTGGCGAGAAAACGAAGTTCAAGGTCATAATGTAAAAATGCTGATGGCCGATGAAATAGCTCGCCACCATGATGGCTATTTGTCTCACGCCAAAAATGTAGATCTAGGTAAAGTAATTGGTATAAATAGGGATGTGTCTGCCAAACACAAAGATGGCCATCTTTTTCCTATTCGCTTAGGTATAGGGGAGGTTAATCAGCCAGGTCATATGCCGTTATATGTTGGCTTTATCACCGATTTAACCGAACAACGCGCTATGCAGCAAAGTCTTATTGAAAAAGAGCAAAAGTACCGCTCTTTAATGGATAATATGCCTGGCGCTGCTTTTCGCTGTAAGTACGACGAAAACTGGAGCATGCTATTTATCAGCCCAACAGTGGCTGAGCTAACTGGGTACACGCCAGAAGAGTTCACAGAAAGCTGCATTGAACTTAACGACCTTATTTTAAAAACAGATCAGCCAACGGTAAACGAAGCCGTAGCGCAAGCCATGACCTCAAGTTTAAAGTACTCGGTAGAGTATCGTATTCGCCACCGTAACGGCAAAGTTGCCTGGGTATTAGATAAAGGCAGTATTACCTGTGATAAAGATAATAACCCGCAGTGGATAGATGGGGTATTGGTTGATATTACAGAACAAAAAGAATACGAAGACAAACTTGAGCAGGCAAAATTGCAAGCTGAAGAAGCAGCGCACGCTAAGCAATCTTTTATGGCTAATATGAGCCATGAGATCCGCACGCCGATGAATTCTATTATCGGTTTTAGCGACCTACTGATGGACACTCCGTTAAACCAAGAACAGCAAAAACACTTGGTTACAGTTAATAATGCGGCGCGTTCATTATTAAGGTTACTTAACGAAGTGCTTGATACCGCAAAACTTGAGCGCGGAAAGCTAACGATTGAACCCGTTCACTTTAGTTTAAAACAAGTACTCGATAGCATTATTTCGACATTTTGGCTTGAAGCAAAAAAGAAAGACTTGCGTTTAAAGTTGAATATTAAAGACTCTGTTGCCACAACTTACTATGGCGACCCAGATAGGTTAAGGCAAATTTTAACTAACCTCATCGGTAACGCCATTAAATTTACCGAACAAGGTTCGGTTGAGCTAACTGTAAGTACTACACAAACCGATCAGCTCTTTTTTGAAGTGCAAGATACCGGTATAGGTATTGCCAAAGACCGCGTTAAAGCTATATTTCAGCCGTTTGTTCAGGCCGATGGTACCACTACTCGTCGCTTTGGCGGTACAGGCCTTGGAACAACCATTAGTAAACAATTAGTAGAGCTGATGGGCGGCACTATAAACCTAGTCAGTGAAGAAAACAAAGGCACCTGCTTTTACTTCTCTTTACCGCTTATAAAAGGCGATTCAGAAAAAATAGACCATTTCGATGGCCTGCACACTCAATTACCATCGCTAAGGGTACTTGTGGTGGATGATATTGAGCAAAACACCGAGCTGCTTTCGTTATTACTTTCTAAAGATCAACATTTGGTAAGCAAAGCAAGCAACGGTTTAGAGGCTATTGCAATATTCGAGAAGCAAGATTTTGATGTCATCTTAATGGATATTCATATGCCTGAGTGTGATGGCATAGAAGCAACCACAAAAATTCGAGCCATAGAAAAGCAAAGGCAGCTTAAATTTACCCCCATTATTGCGTTAACGGCAAGCGTCCTACAGCAAGATAAACTCACAGCTAAACGTGCCGGCATGAACGGCTTTGCTAATAAGCCGATAGATATAAATCAGCTTAACCAAGAAATTGCCCAGGTGCTTGGCTTAGGTATTGCTAAAGATATGGTTATTAGCCAATCAGACCCTGAGGCTAAACACATCGACTTTGAAAAAGGTGTGATGCTTTGGGGTAATAAATGCAAACAGTTAACCGAAATTGCCAAATTTATAAATGACAGCAATAAACGATTTGATATTTTATTTAACAGTAAGTTATCTGAGATTAAAGACGCCAATAGCCTGATACATACCCTTAAAGGGGTCGCCGGTAATTTAGGCCTAACAACATTAATGACTTTATTAGCCAAGTTAGAGCGCGAGCAAACTTCTGAGCAATCTACAGCGTTAGTAACACAAATAAAAGGCGAGTTAGAGACAATAACGCAATTAATATCAGGCGATGAGTGCGCACAAATAACGCCTGCTGAGAGTGAAAATAATGAGCAAAAAAGCACGCTAAGTGCGGCTGAATTAAAGTCACTGTGTGAAACGCTACACCATGAAGCGCAAAGCGCCGAGCTCAACGATGATTTGCTTGCGCAGCTTGAAAATAACGCCCCTGCACACCTACAAACTCAAGTAACTGAGGTTGTAAACGCATTTGATGAATTTGACTTTGATCAGGCGCAACACGTGCTAGACGGTCTAATTAAAGAGTTTACCCAAGAATGAGAATATTGAATGGATTTTAGCAACGACAAACCACGTATATTAATCGTTGACGATGAACCTGCTAACTTAAAAGTCATGCGAGAAGTATTAGGTAATCAATACCGTATGTCTTTTGCTAAATCAGGCGCTGCAGCACTTGCGCTACTGGAAAAAGAACAGCCTAAACTTATATTACTCGATATCATGATGCCCGATATGAATGGCTTTGAGGTGTGCGAAATACTTAAAAGCACACCCGCGCTTTCGCATATCCCAATTATTTTTGTAACGGCTTTGGGTGATGAAAGCGATGAGTTTAAAGGCTTTGAACTCGGTGCTGTTGATTACATTACTAAACCTATTAGCCCTGCGATTGTGCGCGCACGTGTTAAAACGCATTTATCGCTTGTACAAGCCGAGCAATTAAAGCAAGCCCATGTTGATTTAGTACATCGGTTAGGCCGCGCTGCAGAGTACAAAGACACAGACACTGGCGAGCACATTGCTAGGATGAGCCAATACAGTAAATTATTAGCATTAGAATTTGGCATGGGTGAGCAACAAGCAGAGCTACTTCGCCAAGCAGCCCCCATGCACGATGTAGGTAAAATAGGTATTCCGGATGCTATTTTATTAAAACCTGGGCGATTAACCCCTGACGAATTTGACCACATGAAACAGCATGCGGCTATTGGCGCGCAAATTTTAGCAAATTCCTCATCACCGCTATTACAACTTGCCCATAAACTGGCTATAGAGCACCACGAAAAGTGGGATGGCAGTGGCTACCCTAATGGTTTAAAAGGCGAACAAATATCGGTTGAAGGGCGTATTGTGGCTATTGCAGATGTATTTGATGCCCTTACCTCAAAACGCCCGTATAAAGAGGCTTGGGGTGTAGAAGAAGCGCTTGAGCATATGCAAGCACAAGCGGGTAAACACTTTGACCCCCACCTCATCAATTTATTTGTAAATAAGCTCGATGCTATAATCGCAATTAAAAACACATATCAAGAGCAACACTAAGTATTGCGCGTGCGTGAGCCTTGTTTTACATCACCATATACCGCTTTTATGTGCGGGTAGTCATGAGAGGTTATTTCGTGGCTATTCCCACTGTTATCTTTAAAATAAAGCGAAAACGTTACACCGTGATCAGCCAGTACAGTTTTTATGTTTAAGTCATTTAAATAATCAACCCAACCAATAAACTGTGCACCGGTGGCTGCAAACGCAATACCTTTGCTTCGCCCTTGTCCTTCAAATAACGCTAAACGCGTTGTTTTTGCGCTATCTTCAAGTGTGAGTGGCCCTTTGTCATTTTCATCCCAAAAGGCAAGCTCTTCAACTACGCTAAAGCCTAGTACCTGCTTGTACCACTTTAGCGCTTCTTGGATGTTTTCAACATTAAGGTGGCAATGATCAATGCCCGATAATAAAGGAGCGCTCATATTATTGACCAATTTCTGATTTTAGCTGCTCTAAAAACGCATACATATACTCTGTGCGTCGCTCTGCCTCGGCTTTAGCTGAGGGCGTATTCATGCTCTTAGCAATATGAAGCAATTTAATAAAAAAGTGATCAAGGGTATAGGTTTTATCATCTGCTTCGCGGTTAACACAAAATGGGTCATCAGGGTTATACAGTAAGCGGCTAATAGAGCCCCCTACTTTCATACAACGGCTAACGCCTATTGCACCGAGTGCATCCATTCTATCGGCATCTTGCACGATTTGCGCTTCTACAGTTTTAACCGCTATATTGGCGCTAAAGCTATGGGCAGCAATAGCATGATGAATATCATCAAACAAACATGCGTCGTAGTTAATTGATTTTAAAAACGCAATGGCTTTATCTGCCGCCATAGTAGATGCTTTTGCTCTATCGGGATGGTTTTTTGCCACCGCAACACAATCGTGCATCCACGCCGCTGGCAAAACAATATTCATATTGGCTTGCTCGGCGTGACATAATTGAATAGCAACACGCACTACGCGTTCAATATGCGTTATGTCGTGTGCTACATCGGCATGTATTAACGAAGTAATAAATGAGCGACATTGAGAATCAAGCTGTTGTAACTCAGGGCTTAAAGCAGTGTTGGCCACAGTGATGTTCCAAAAAACTAATTTATATGAGAATTATCCGTACTTTAACGTGCTTTACACCTCCCTTGCAAAACATTCATTGTATGTTGCCCTATGCTTGACTAAAATACAGCGCTTATTTATTACAACTGAGAAGCCTTATGTCATCTGCCGTTTACCTACAAGCTGGTCGCGAAAAATCATTAAAAAGAAAACACCCTTGGTTATTTTCAAAAGCCATCAAAAAAATTAAAGGTAAACCAGGCTTAGGTGATACGGTCACCATTCACGACAGCGAAGGTAAATTTTTAGCCACCGCTGCTTATAGCCCTCACTCACAAATAAGAGCGCGAGTGTGGAGCTTTGATGAAAAAGAAGTAATAGACCAACACTTTTTTGAGCGTCGCTTACGCCGTGCTTTACATGCCCGCGAGCATGCAATAGCCGAAGGCGGTTTAACTGGCTTTAGGTTGTGTGCTGCTGAGTCTGACTACTTGCCAGGTGTAACCATTGATAAGTTTGATAACACCTTAGTTTGCCAATTACTAAGTGCCGGCGCTGAGCGCCATAAAGGTGAAATTGTAGGCGCGTTAATGGCTATTTTTCCTGGTGCGAATATTTATGAGCGCTCAGATGTAGACGTGCGCACCAAAGAAGGCTTAGAACCTATTAAAGGTGTACTGTGGGGCAACGAACCTTCAGAGCCTGTAGTTATTGAAGAAAATGGCTTAAAGCTTGAAGTAGACATTTTAGAAGGTCATAAAACAGGCTTTTATCTGGATCAACGTGATAGCCGCGCAGCACTTGAGCGCTTTTCAAAAGATAAAACCGTATTAAATTGCTTTAGCTACACAGGTACTTTCTCACTTTACGCACTACGTGGTGGCTGTAAACACGTCACTAATGTTGATGTATCACAACCAGCACTGGATACCGCTAAGCGTAACGTAGAGCACAATAACTTAGATTTAAATAAAGTCGATTTTGTAAAACAAGATGTGTTTAAGCTATTACGCCAATACCGTGAGGAAGGCAAACAGTTTGACACTATTGTGATGGACCCACCAAAATTTGCAGACAACAAAGCGCAGTTAACCGGTGCATGTCGTGGTTATAAAGATATAAACATGATTGCTATGCAAATATTAAAACCAGGCGGTACATTACTTACCTTCTCGTGCTCTGGATTAATGGAGCAAAACTTGTTTCAAAAAGTGGTAGCAGACGCTGCGCTAGATGCAGGTAAAGAGCTATTGATTATGGAGCGTTTAAATCAAGCGGCCGATCACCCTATTGCTGGCAGTTACCCTGAAGGCTTTTACTTAAAAGGCTTGATTTGTAAGGTTTACTAAAAATTATTGTTATTACCTACAAGGACGTAGGTAATAAATCGAACGTTGTTTAATACCCGAAATAACAAAAGCCAGCCGCTTGGTGTTTATTCAATTTAATTAAACTGAACTATTTCTAATCCTGCGGTAATGGTGCCATCGTCTTCTTTGCTAGCACGTATAACTTTAGCCGTTGCATTTAAAGAGGCAATACTTGGGTGAGTCGATTCTATATTAACCTGTAACAAAGTATCGAGCTCAAGCAAGTCATCTAAATGAAGTGATAGCCCAGTGGCACTTAAATCAACACATTCTGCGGTATAATTTAGCCCAGCAACTGGCTCTATTGTTGTTAATTGCGCAGGAGTATTAACCTGCATACGTCTAAAATTGCGCTTATCTTCAGTAAACATGCATCACCTTTAAACAACCGTGTTTATTTGCTCAAATAAAGTACCCATCGAAAACGGTTTTACTACATAGGCATCACACCCTGCATCAAAGCCAGCTTGCTTTTCCGAGGGCGACTCTAAGCCCGAAACCATAACAACAGGTATATTTTTAGTTTCAGGCGTGTGCTTAAGCATCCGACATGTATCATACCCATCGAGGCCAGGCATACATACATCAAGCAAAATAATATCCGGCGGGTTAGCAATGGCAGACGCCAAACAGCTTTTCCCCGAGTCAGCATAACTAACATCAAATTTTGAGGTCAGGGCAGATTTAAGCATTTCATAATTAAAATACTCGTCATCTACAACTAACAATCGCTTAATCTTATGTTCAACCGATGAGGACATAGGTATGTCGCTTCCTTCTCAACCAAAAATAAATCCTTCTATTAAGGTACTAAGCTTAATAGAAAATGCAAGTTTTATTCTATCTCTTTTATCGCATTCATAACGCGTTTTGCAGAAATAGGATATGGGGTACCTAAGGTTTGCGCAAACAGTGACACCCTAAGCTCCTGCTGCATCCAAAAAATAGCGTTTACCTGTTGCGGAATAGGTAAGCCTTTTGGAATTTTATTTACGAGCTTTTTGTACTCTTGCGCTACTTTTTCAAGTTCTAAAACACACAGTCTATCGCGGTTAGGATCAACAGGCAGTTTTTCTAAACGTTTTTGAATCGCTTTTAAATAACGAATTAGGTCGGGCATTTTATTCGCACCGTGAGCGCTCACAAACCCTTTGAAGATAAGTGACTCAAGCTGCGATTTTATATCGCCATGGGCAGTTATCATAGTTAAATCGACACGCCCTTTCATTTTTTTATGTAACGCATGAGCAATGCTTAAAACTTGTTCAACCTGGGTGGCAATTTCTACTACAGCATCGCCTAGTTCGCCCCTAATTTGCTCTTTAACTTTATCAAAAGCGCTTTCATCGCGTATATCGCCATGCTTTATTAATAAGCTGTCTACGCCGGCGGCAATACAATCGTCAATTAAATCCGCAATTTTCCCAAACGGATTAAAGTACAAGCCCAGTTTGGCTTTATTAGGCAAGTTTTGCTGAAGGTACTTTATTGGCGACGGCACATTTAATAAAACTAAACGCCGTAAACCTTGCTGATGCGCTTGCTGGGCTTTTTCTTCGCTATCAAAGAGCTCAATTGCCGCTGTGGATTTTTTATCTACCAGTGCTGGGTAAGCTTTTATTTCGTATTGGCCTTGCTTTTTAACGTACGAGGCAGGCAAAGCGCCAAAGTCCCATTGTGTTAAATCGGCTTTTTCAATGCCTTTATCGGCCACCTTCGATAGCGTATCGGTTACTTTGCCTTGCAGCTGTGCTTTTAGTTTTGCTAAATCTAGCCCGCGTGCAAGCAATTTATCGTGCTCATCACGCACCTCAAACTGCAATCTTAAATGAGGCGCCAGTGCGTTTAAATCCCACGCTTCTATATCTACTTTTACGCCTGTCATTCTTAGTAAGCGTGTAGTAAGTGCATCAAGTAAGCTGCCTTGCATAGGCTCAATGGCAGCCAGTACAGCATCAGCGTAATTGGGAGCAGGTACAAAGTTACGACGTAACGACTTAGGTAACGATTTAATTAAACCACTTATTAGCTCATGCCTAAAGGCAGGTATGTGCCAATCAAACCCGGTTTCTTGCACTTGGTTTAAAAGTGCTACCGGTATTTGTACAGCCACCCCATCAACAGCTTGTCCTGGATCAAAATGATAGCTCAGCGGCAAAATAATATTATCTTGCTGCCATGTGTCAGGGTAATCAAACTCAGTAATATTACTTGCACCGTGTTGCATAAGCTCTTCACGGGTCATGTATAGGTAGCGTTTATCTTTTTGCTTTTGGGCTTTATACCACTTAATAAAGGCTGCACGGTTGTTGATTTCTTTAGGTATTTTTTTATCGTAAAATTCAAATAACGTTTGCTCATCAACCAAAATATCGCGACGTCGCGATTTATGCTCAAGTACCTGAATATCTTCTATTAGCTCGCGGTTGTACGCCAAAAATTGTTCATTTAAGCCAAGCTCTTGCTCTACAAGGGCGGTGCGTACAAACAGCTCACGGCTAACTTTAGGGTCTATATTGCTATACACACAGCGGCGTTTATTAACCACCAATAAGCCGTACAAGGTTTGTTGCTCGAACGCGATAACAGCGCCTGGTTTTTTCTCCCAATGCGGCTCAGAATAGCTTCGTTTTACTAAATGCTGTGCAAGGGGCTCTACCCAATTAATATCTATTTTGGCATTAATACGTGCGTATAGTTTACTGGTCTCTACCAGCTCTGCCGACATAATCCATTTGGGGCTCTTTTTAAATAATCCAGAACCCGGAAAAATATGAAACTGGCTATTACGAGCGCCTTTATATATTTGCTTTTCGTCTTTAAAGCCTATGTGACTTAACATGCCGCTCAGTAGCGCTTTGTGTATTAGCTCTGAGTCTGCCACTTGCGTGGTGGCTTTAATTTTCATTTCGTTGCACACAGTGCTTATTTGATAAACAATGTCTTGCCACTCACGAATACGCATATAAGCTAAAAAGTCTTTTTGGCACAACTTTCTAAACTGGCTATTTGTCAGCTCACTTTGCTGCTCTTCTAGGTAATTCCAAAGATTTAAAAAAGCAATAAAATCCGAGTCAGGGTCATCAAAGCGGCTGTGTTTTTCGTTCGCTGCGGCGCGTTTTTCTTGCGGGCGCTCTCGGGGGTCTTGAATCGATAGCGCTGCCACAATAATAATAACTTCTCGTAGTGCACCGAGCTTATTAGCCGTCAACACCATTTTAGCTAAACGCGGGTCGACCGGTAAGCGGCTAAGCTCACGCCCTGATTGCGTTAAACTCGTTTGATGGCGCTTTTTACTCGGCTTAATCGCCTGAAGTTCTTCAAGTAGGGTTAAACCATCGTTAATATTGCGGCTATCTGGCGCTTGTACAAACGGAAACTCGCTCATATCGCCAAGCCCTAATGCCAACATTTGCAAAATAACAGAGGCTAAATTAGTGCGCAGTATTTCTGGGTCTGTAAATTCTGGGCGAGATATAAAGTCATCTTGCGAATACAAGCGAATACAAATACCCGCTTCAACACGGCCACAGCGTCCCATACGTTGGTTCGCACTTGCTTGAGAAATAGGCTCAATAGGTAAACGCTGTACTTTAGTACGATAGCTGTAACGGCTAATACGCGCTGTACCTGGGTCTATTACATAACGAATACCCGGCACCGTTAATGAGGTTTCGGCCACGTTGGTTGATAAAATGATATGGCGGCGCGAATGCGGGGCAAATATACGGTTTTGCTCTGCGTTAGATAAGCGCGAATAAAGTGGTAATACGTCGGTGTGTTTTAAATTACGTTTAGAGAGCGCCTCTGCAGTATCGCGTATTTCGCGCTCGCCATTTAAAAATATGAGAATGTCCCCTGGCCCTTCAGCGCACAGCTCATCTACCGCATCAAAAATACCTTGCAGTTGGTCGCCTTCGGCTTCCATAGCGTCTTTATTTATATCGCTTATAGGGTTATAGCGCACTTCAACGGGGAATGTACGTCCCGATACTTCAATAATTGGCGCATCATCAAAGTGCTTTGAAAAACGTTCAGGATCAATGGTCGCCGAGGTAATAATAACTTTTAAGTCGGGGCGCTTTGGCAGTAAGTTTTTTAAATACCCTAAAATAAAATCGATATTTAAGCTGCGCTCATGGGCTTCATCAATAATGATGGTGTCGTACTGATTTAAAAAGCGGTCTTGTTGTATTTCGGCGAGCAAAATACCGTCGGTCATCAGTTTTACATACGTATTATTAGAAACCTGATCACTAAAGCGTATTTTAAAACCGATTTGTTGGCCAAGCTCACATTTCATTTCCTCAGCAATGCGGTTAGCTACACTGCGCGCGGCTAAACGTCGTGGCTGGGTATGGCCAATAAAGCCATCAACCCCACGGCCAAGCTCTAAACACATTTTTGGTATTTGTGTGGTTTTACCTGAGCCTGTTTCACCGGCAATAATCACCACTTGATTATTCGCAATGGCGTCTTTAATGACGTCCTTTTTTTGACTTACCGGTAATTGCTCAGGGTACGTTACAGCGGGCAGCTCAGCTAAACGTTTTTCACGTAGCTGCTGGCTGCGGGTAATATCAGCCGCTATTTTTTCAAGGGCATTGGCCTGCTTAGTCTCGTCTTGTATTTTTTTTACGCCATGTAAGCGTTTTTTAAATATAAACTGATCTTTTTTTAAGCACGTTTTAAGCTCGCCAAACAACTGACCTAGGTTTACCACCCGCACACCTTATAAATTTAATAAATGAGGGCTAATAGTATCAAAATAAACGCGCAGCGTTAATCCTACAATCCCTATAAGGCTTATATATCACGCTATTGGTTTTTAAAAATTCCCACAAAGGTTGCTTGCGTGTTCGATTTGCTCGCTCGGTACATGCCCGTGGTATTAAATGGCATACTAATATGACCTTTAGCATCCACAATAATAACCCCACCTGTACCACCTATAGGCGCAAGCACCTGGTTAATAACCTCATCCCCAGCTTGTTCAATGGTTTTATTTTGATATTTAACGCGTGCGCAAATATCACTGGCAACACTGTAGCGAATAAAATACTCGCCGTGACCGGTGGCCGATACTGCACACGAATCGTTTTCAGCAAATGTACCCGCGCCAATAACAGGGGAATCGCCAATGCGGCCAAAGCGTTTTGCGGTCATGCCACCTGTAGATGTACCTGCGGCTAAATTGCCGTTTTTATCAAGTGCCACTGCACCTACGGTGCCCATTTTATAATTTGTTGGCAGGGCTTTATGCGCAGCTTGGTAGTTTTTGCTGGTTGCTTTTTCTTTTTCTAATTTTTGCTTTGCTTTTAAAAGTGCTTCATAACGGTGCTTAGTATCAAATATATTATTTTCTATCAGCGCAACGCCCTGCTCTTTTGCAAATTCTTCAGCGCCTTGACCACTAAGCATTACGTGTACTGAGTTATCCATTACTAAGCGGGCTAATTGAATTGGGCTTTCTATGTGCTTTACGCCAGCGACCGCACCCGCTTGACGGTTTCGCCCATCCATTATTGAGGCATCAAGTTCATGGCTGCCATCATAGGTGTACACTGCTCCGCGCCCAGCATTAAAGTAAGGCGACTGCTCTAATACTTCAATAGCAGTGGTGATTGCATCTAAACTTTCGCCGCCCTTTTCAAGTACGGTGTAACCTGCTTCAACAGCTTCGGCTAGTTTTGCTCGGTAGGCTTTTTCTTGCTCTGGGGTAAATTTTGCTTTTTCAATTGTGCCTGCTCCACCATGAATCGCTATAGCAAACGGGGCTTGTTCACTTACTGCTTGCGTGCTTAGTGTTAAGCAGCCGCTGGCTAAAACTGACAATAAGAATGTTTTTTTCATAGTGCGCTCTTTTTTAAATTTAGTATTGAATTTACTTTGAATGGTTACACGTATTTTTTCAACTAATATCAACGGTATTAAGTTAGCACTTTATTTAAGCAGCTAATAAACAGCCTAATAATAATGCGAAATACGAGGGTGTTATTTCCCTTCATCACCCCTACTTTTTAACCCAATTGGCATAGAGTAAGTTTAATGGCACAAAAAAAGCGCCATCAGGCGCTTTTTAGCTAAACGTGTATGTAATTACGCGTCTTGCTTAGCTTTTAAACGTGCTAAACGTGCTACTTGGTGAGTAGATGTTAAGAACGAATAAATAGGTGCTAAGTAACCGCGCTTACGAAGCTCTAAAAATTCTTCATCGCTAAGCGAGTTAAGTTTTTTCTCATCGATAAGGTAAATACCGTTGATGTCTTTTTTCTCGCCTTTAATGTCTACTGTTAGCGTTTGCGCTACTAGTAGCTCTTTATCAGCTAAGTATTTAGTGAATGCTTCTGTTACTTGAGAAAACTCAATGAATGACACTAAAGACTCTTTACGACGCTTTAAGTAGTCTGTTTCTTCACCGTTTTCAAATAATGCGTTGCCTTCTTCTTCACCTACAAGCGAGCTTGCTTCGTCAATCACAATACCGTACTGATCTTGCTCAGGGTGCTTTACTAGACCTAATGGGTAACGCGTTGATGCCATAGGAGCAAAAGCTGCTGTCCATTTACCATCTTCTACAAACAGGTTTTCGCCTGGCTCTAGGCCAAACATTGCAACTGCTTGGAAAGTACCGCTTTCGTTGTTTTTAACAAAAGACATTGGGAATTCATTTGCTACGCGTGCAAACTCATGTGCAACTACTGGCACTAAATGTTGAGTTTTCATAAATTCAACGTTGATGCCGTTTTGAATTTTAGTGTTGGCATGCTTTTCGTTGTGTAAAGGCTGTACTTGTTGCTCCGCCATGTTACTGCTCCGTTTATTTTTAATATATATGTTTCATTGTTAATGCCTTTAGGCTAATGCTTTTGAACGAAAAAAGGAAGGGAAAGTTTTATGACAACCGTCATGAAAAAATAAAGTTTAACTAAATCTGGGCGTTGCTAAAAAACAGACAATAAAAACGCAACTAATACGCTCAAAAACAGTACAAATAACGGGTAATTTTAATACAGCGCCATAAAAACCATTAACATTGGTTAACAGTTTGACGGTATTTTTTGAATAGGTTTAGCATGTTATTTAGCCAAATAAAAAGGCAGCTTAATTAAGCTGCCTTTTTAAACTGTAAATGAGCGGCTAAATTAAGGCGCCCAATACACTTCAATATTTATGCTTGGGTGGTTTAGCACAGCGCGAAGTGGCATATCGTTTACATCGCCACCCGCTTTAGCTTGCTTGTAAACCGCTAGCTTTTCTTCACCACTGATCAGGAGTTTAACCACTTTAGAGTTTGCTATTGCATTTAAAGTCAGTGTCATACGCTCTGTAATGCTGCCTGTCACGTCGCTTTCTATTGCATTAATAGCGCACACAGTTTGCTGTGTTGTTAAACCATGCTCAAGGCCCTGCGCATGTGGGAACAAAGACGCTGTATGGCCATCTGGGCCCATGCCTAAAATTGTTACATCATACGGTGCTTTTAAAGCGCCATAAGCGGCTTCACATACTTGTGCGCCCTGCTCTGCCGTTGCTGCATCGTTTTTCATGGTAATAAAATTAGCGGCACTGCCGTAATTTTGTAACAAGGTGCTTTTTATAAACGCTTCGTTACTTTTTTCGTGGCTTGGCTCAACCCAGCGCTCATCAACCATGGCTACATCTATATTTTGCCAATCTAAATCAAGCGTTGATAAGTGCTTGTACGCCGGCGCCGGAGACGAACCGCCCGATACCATTAGCACAGCACGGCCATCACTTTTTATGCCATCACGTAAAGATTGCTCAAGCGTGTGTGATAGCTCAGCGGTTAACTCATCTTTTGAGTCAAAAAATTTTTCAACAAGTGTTGCCATACCTTACGCCTTATCGCCTGTGTTAAACCACACGTGGTTGTTTTCAGCTAATAATTCATCAGCATCATCCGGTCCCCAGCTACCAGCACGGTAAAGTGCAGGTTTGCCTTTGGTTTGCCAGCGCTCAATAATTGGATCTATCCATTTCCACGCTTGACGAACTTCGTCACGGTGTATAAATAACGATGGGTTATTAGCTGCAGCATCAAGCATTAAGCGTTTGTACGCATCAGAATGGAAACCGTTGCTGTATGCTTGAGAAAGCTCAATATTCATCGTTACCGGCTCTAATTGCATTTCAAGATTATCAAGGCGCTTAGACATAAGCGTTAATTGAATCGTCTCTTCAGGCTGCAAACGAATAACAAGGCGGTTTGGCTCAATATTACCCACGTTTTCTTCATAAATATTGTGCGATACTTTTTTGTACTCAACCACAATTTCTGCACAACGTTTAGCCATACGCTTACCAGTACGAAGGTAAAAAGGTACCCCCGCCCAGCGCCAGTTATCAATGTGTGCACGAATAGCCACAAAGGTTTCTGTTTTACTTGAACCTTCGTTAAGCTCTTCTAAGTAACCTGGTACAATTTTACCGTTTAAATCCCCTGGTACGTATTGACCGCGAACGATATTTTCATCTACGTCACCTTCAAGTAACGGACGAAGTGCTTCTAATACTTTAAGTTTTTCAGTACGGATGCTATTTGCGTTTAGTTTATTTGGTGATTCCATTGCCACTAAGCACAATAACTGTAATAGGTGGTTTTGCACCATGTCGCGCAGTGCACCGGCTTTATCGTAAAAACCAGCACGGCTTTCAAGGCCTACCGTTTCAGATAAACTAATTTGAATATTATCAATAGATTTAGCATCCCACATGTTTTCAAACAGTGAGTTTGAAAAACGCAGTGCCATTAGGTTTTGTACTGTCTCTTTACCTAAGTAGTGGTCAATACGGAAAATTTGCTCTTCGTCAAAAAACTCTGCAATTTTACCATTGATAGCCTCTGCTGATTCGCCGCAGTAACCAATTGGCTTTTCAACAACCACACGTGAAGTGGGTGTGATTAAACCTTTCGTTGATAAAATTTCACAACATGTGCCGTAAACAGCAGGCGGAAGTGATAAATAAAATACGCGAGATTTATTGCTGTCGTGCTCATCTAAAATGCCTTTAAGTACATCCCAGTTGTCGTCAGCTTCGGTTACGTTGCTTACTACAGGCACTAAGTAAGTAGAAAATGCTTTCCAATCTTTAGCGTTAAATTCGCCTTTACTTAAAAACTCTTTCAGTGCGTTGTGTGCTGTTTCTATGTAGTCAGCACGCTTACTTTCTTCACGCACTGTAGGCAGAATACGCGAGCCTTCTGGTAAGTTGCCTTCTTGATATGCTCTGTACATTGCAGGTAGCAATTTGCGTAACGCAAGATCACCACCGCCCCCAAAAATTATAATATCAAAAGGATTAAGCATAGTTACTCTCTACGTTTGTAATACCTAAAAGCGACTTCCATAAGCCGCTTGGTATGCAGGTTTAGTGCTTGAATGACAGTGGCTCTTAGTGTTAATAAAAGCCTATTGAATGTTTTACGCTATGGCGTTTTATTTATTATTTGACTGTTCGCACAATTAAATGAGTCTTAGGAGTCCTGTAAATCCTCTCACAAAAATACAGGCCCTAAGAACTCCAGCGCTACCCGTTCAAAGGTACTCGGTTTGCTTATTTACATAAGCGAATATATTACTGCGTACGGTGTTGCTTGTAGTACGCAATTAAGCCATTTGTTGAACTATCGTGGGCGTGTTTTACGCTGTCATCGGTTAGTTCGCTTTCAATTTTAGAGGCAAGGCCTTTACCAAGCTCTACACCCCATTGATCAAATGAGCAAATTTCTAAAATTATGCCTTGGCAGAAAATTTTATGTTCGTACAGCGCAATTAAGCGTCCTACTGTTTTTGCATCAACTGTATCTAGCAGTATAGATGTTGTAGGGCGATTACCCTGATGAATTTTATGATTTAGTAACTCATCAATTTGTGCTTGTGTTTTACCTTTAGCGGCTAAATCTTCTGTGACTTGCTGTGCATCTACACCGCTCATCATTGCTTCTGTTTGCGCTAAAAAGTTAGATAATAAAATATCGTGATGCTTATCTACGGCTACCTGCGGCTTAACTGAGGCAATAAAATCAGCAGGTACAATTACATTACCTTGGTGTAAACACTGATAAAACGCATGTTGACCGTTAATACCGGTCATACCCCAAATAATAGGAACCGTTGTATAAGGTACGGTTTCGCCAGCAAAGTTTACGTGTTTACCGTTACTTTCCATCTCACCTTGTTGTAAATACGCAGGTAACATATGAAGCGCTTGGTCGTACGGTAAAATAGCTTGCGACGTAAAGCCTAAAAAGCTGGTATTCCATACACTAAGTAGTGCCATTATAAGCGGAATATTTTGCTCAAATGGGGCTGCTTTAAAGTGCTCATCTACTTCAAATGCGCCTTCTAAAATAGCTTCAAACGCGTCATAACCTAGGTATAACGCAATAGGTAAGCCTATCGCACTCCAAAGTGAAAAGCGACCCCCTACCCAATCCCACATAGTGAATACGTTTTCATCGCTAATACCAAAGGCTGCGGTTTTTTCTAAGTTTGTGCTAACAGCAACAAAATGCTTAGCAATGGCGCTGTCATCTTTTGCTGTTTGTAAAAACCAATCAACGGCCGTTTTGGCGTTGGTCATGGTTTCTGATGTGGTAAATGTTTTCGATGAAATAACAAACAAGGTTGTTTCTGGGTCAATTGCTTTTAACACAGAGGCAATTTGAACACCGTCAGCATTAGATACGTAATGAACATTTAAAGTGTCATCAGCAAGTGCTTTTAGCGCTTCGGTTGCCATTTGCGGGCCTAGGTTTGAACCACCTACACCAATGCTTACCACATCTTTTACTGCTTTACCTGTGTAGCCTACCCATTGCCCACTGCGTACTTTTTCTACAAAGGTTTTAATTTTAGCTAATTCGTTATCAACCGCTTGTGTTACGTCTTCGCCGTCAACAACTAAAGGTGTATGGGCACGATTACGTAAAGCAGTATGAAGAACAGCACGCTCTTCTGTAATATTGATTTTTTCACCGCTAAACATCTTGTCGCGCCAAGAGGCAATGTCACACTCTTTAGCAAGCTCGATGAGTTGTGCAAAAATAGTTTTATCAATACGCTGCTTTGAATAATCAAACAACACACCCGGAATTTGAGTAGAGAATGCATCAAATCGTGTATCATCTTGTGCAAATAACGTTTTTAGATGGGTTTGTTTCATCTGCGCGGCACTATTTTGCAGTGCTTGCCAACTTGCTAATTGCGAACGATTAGACATGTAAATATCCTCTAAAATATTTAAATTAATGATTTAAAAACAGTTTTAGGTAAAAAGACTTCGCTAATTGCGCGTAGTGCTAGTAAAAAAGCAAGCGCTTAGTATAACGAAAAAAGTAATAAAAATGCTGTTTTTATAATTTATGATGCAGATAATAACGCAATTTTTTACTTTTGACACCGGTATCATAAAAATTTTATGAATTAATTACCCACAAATTTTAAGCATTTAATAGTTTAAACAACATTTATTAAATATTCATGAATTAGGGCCTGTTGACCTTTTAGGATTAAAATTTGTTCAAACTAGGAACAATTTAATCCTGCCGCGAGGTTTGTACCCTAGTGGGCTCAGTAACGGCTCCAGCGTTACGCTACTGGCTTACATCCATATAAAAATACCAAACACTGCTGCAAATTAAACTTCGAAACATTATAGGCCCAAAGCATAAAATGCATCGTATGCACTCGCCTAGCTTTATAGGTGGTTAAAACATCCTCAAAACTAGGCCCATAATTAGCTCACCAACGCCAAGCCACCCGCTACGTTATAAATATTCGCAAAGCCTAATTGCTGTAAATTTGCCGCTGCAATTTTAGAACGATTGCCGCTTCTACACAGTAATATATAGGTGTGCTGCGGGTTTAATTGATTTTGTACTATGGCGTTAGCCATACGGCTAAGTGAAATATTAAGCGTATTAGATAAAGGCGCGGCAAAAAGCTCCGCCACATTAATTGCGCCATGTTCATACGGCTCACGGGTATCAATTAAATACACATTTTTTTGCGTTAGTAACGCTTTAGCTTGTCCAAAGTCTAGCTGCTTAGTGTCTGTTTGCACCGCCGCCTGTACATAGCCACACAATTGGTTACTGGTTTGCATATGTAGCTGATCGTGTTGTGCTTTTAGCTGTGCAAATTGCGCCGTACTTAGTTCTCCATTTAATAACGGGCTAAGCAAAGGCGTTTGTGCACGTACAGTACGCCAGTTAATGGCAAAGCATTGCTGATAGTCATGCCCCGAACAAATAACCGTATCGTCACTCATTTTCTCAGCAAGGGTAATAAGTGAGTGTGCCATTTGCGTTGCACTGCCCCCTTCAATCGAGGTATTGCCAAGTCCTGCAGGTAAAATTAAATCACCGCAAAAACAATACTCAATATGGCCTGTGGTGCGATCTTTTAATAAATAACTAACGCTGTCTTTACTGTGCCCTGGGGTTGGCTTTATGGTTAGCGTTTTTGTACCAAGCTCAATGCTATTTTGCATCGCATGCGGTGTGCCCAGTACTTCATTTAACAAAGCCACTGCGCTTGGCCGGTCTTGGTGCTGGTGGGTATCTAAAATTGCTTTTACGTTGAGCTGTTGTGTGCTCACTATTTTTTCAAAGCGTGGAATAAGCTCTAATACGGGGTCAATAATAACGGCGCTGTCATCGTCACTAACATACAGCCAGCTACACGCCCCTTTATGCCTAAATTGTGTTAATCCCAGCGCGCATACTTCTTGCTTTGGCGAGGCACTGTCAGAAACAATTAAGCAATTGGCCTCTAATACCGCCTTTAGCGAGCATATTCGCTTGCATGCTTGGTTAATTTGCTGCTCGGTTGCAGCTGGCCCAAAAGACAGCCTAATGGCGTTTTCACTTTGCCAATTGGTTGCTCCCATTGCATCAAGCACAAAACTGCGCGTTGCCCCTGTACTACATGCCGAACCACCGCTCACTCTAATGCCTGCTGCGTCAAATAAATCAATAACCTCTTTGGAGGTAAGCGTATCGACAGCAAAATTAAGGGTGGTAGGTACAGAATGTGAAAAATCGTGATTAAAGGTTATATCACCAAAGGTACTTTGCAGCGCATTAAGCAGTTGCGCTCTGTAGCTATTTAATACCTCAACCGACTTAAACGTGTCGTCGTTTTTATCTAGCAGCAAGTTAAACAGTTTATTAAGCCCTGCTATACCTGGTAGGTTTTCGGTGCCAGAGCGCATGCCGCTTTCTTGCCCGCCCCCCGCAATAAATGGCGTATAGGCACTGCCATTTTTAATGTATAAAAAACCAATACCTTTTGGTGCATAGAGTTTATGGCCCGAAAACGGGGCATAATCTATGCTGGTACTACTAAGCGCTAGCGCTTGTTTACCTAAGGCTTGTACACAATCAACCATCCAAGACACTGATTTATTACGGCTGCGAATAGTATGTTCTATAGCGTTTAAGTCTTGATAAACACCGGTTTCGTTATTAACCGCCATGGTGCAAATCATTAGCGCGTTATTTATGTGCTCATTAATAAACGCTAAATCTAAAACCCCTTTACTATCAACAGGAATAGCCAGTAATTGGGCGTTAATGCCTAAAACGCTATTCCAATGTTTTAACGTGTTAGGCACCGCTTTGTGCTCAGTTGCCCCGTACAATAATACAGGGTTTTTAATCGTATGATTTTTAGCATGAATGAGCGTTGAAACAATGGCTGTTTGTATGCCCTCTGTTGCGCCTGAGGTAAAAAGAATATCGCCATCGGGCGCACCAATAACATGGCGTGCATTTTGCCTTGTTTGTTCTAATAAATACTTAGCTTGTATACCGCTAATATGGGGGCTTGAAGGGTTACCAAAACAAATTTGCATGGTGTGCGACACCACGTCGGCAATACAGGGTAAAACAGGTGTTGTAGCGTTTGCATCAAGATAAACTTGGGCTGCTTGTTCATCGTGCAATAAAAACTCAGACATTAAAAACGCACCTTTATTACTAAAAAATATATCTTATACCCAATAGTACATAAGTTTGTTCTCATTGGGTAATAATCAATTAGTAACTTAGGTGCGTTTACTATGCTTTTTTAAACTAAAAGTACGTTACTCTGCCAACTCTTTTGTTATTTCTCCATGGGTTGATGACCAGGCATTTATTAGCGCTTTTACAAGCGATGCGAGCGGAATGGCAAAAAACACGCCCCAAAATCCCCATAAGCCACCAAAAAATAGCACTGCAACAATAATAAATACGGGATTTAAATCAACGGCCTCAGAAAACAACAAGGGCACTAATACATTGCCATCGAGCGCCTGAATGATCCCGTAAATTATTAATATGGTCCAAAACTGCGTTTCGATACCAAATTGAAACAGCGCCACCGCCGCAACCGGTATGGTAACCAATGCCGCCCCCACAAATGGAATTAACACCGAAAACCCAACCAACACGCCAAGTAAAGCTGCATAACGTAAATCAAGTACAGTAAAGGCAATAAACGAGGTGCCACCCACAATTAAAATTTCGAATACTTTGCCTCGAATATAATTCATTATTTGCTGGTTCATTTCGTGCCACACTTGCAAAATTAACCGTCTCTGCTGCGGAATAAGCGTAGCGGCACTGCTTGTAAGCTCAAGCTTGTCTTTAAGCATAAAAAATACAAGTAAGGGTACAAGCACCAAATAAATAAGCCATGCCACAACATCTTTCAACGAAGTAAGTGAAAACGAGACAATAACTTGGCCAAATTCGAGCGCCTTTGCCTCTACACTTGCCACAATAGCTTGGACCTGCTCGGCATTAATTAAACTGGGGTATTGCTGTGGTAAGGCCATTAAAAATGACTTACCTTGCTCTACCATGTGCGGGGTTTCTTGTACTAAATTACTGGTTTGCTTCCAAAGTACTGGGCCAATAACCAAAATAAGGGTAAGCATAACTCCGGTAAATATCAGCATTACAATGACTGTGGCGCTAAAGCGTTTTAACCCAAAGCGCTCTAAGTGTACAACAGGCCAATCAAGTAAATAAGCAATAACCAATGCCACTAACACAGGAACAATTAACGAGCCAAAAAAGTACAGTAATGCCACAGAGGCAATGAGTAAAAAAAGTAAGGTGACTGAATGAGGATCTGAGAACTTTCTTTCGTACCATGTTTTAACGTATTCAAACATGCAATGGCTCCACTAGTAATAGTCCTAGGTGTTGATCAAATTTATATGTATATGCATTTTTGCTTAAAAAACGCGTAATATCATCTGCGCTTTCGTCGTTATTTATACTAAACGTTATTGCCTTATTAGATGACTGCGCATTACGAAGCGCTAATTTAAATTGTACAAACTGTTGTGGGCATTTAAATTTTTTTAAATCGCACTCTAACATAACTACTTTACTCGCTAAGTAAAATGAATAATAAGTCGCATATTGTCGGTCATTCTATTTATAAAATGTGAACAGCAGTAACTTTTTCTTAAAACCATTCCAGCAATGGTTTATCCTTATAACATAATTAGCAGTAAGGATAAGTTAATGCCTGGCACGCATAATAAAGCGCAACTACCTAGTAATCCAACTCTCAAAGAGATTAATTGGTATAAAAAGCAGATAAACTGGGGAGAGCTCCCGCCTTTTTATCATCTTGTTGCTTCTTCGGTCAGCGAATCTGAAGGAATATTGGAGCACGGATTTGATAATGCTGTAAAAAGCCTGATCAATAAACGCAATTGGAACTTAGACTTACTTGATGGCTATGAAGATGATTTTGGTGAAATACACACCAAGCATAAGCCGCGTATAGCGCTACACCAAGTATTTACCGACCGAGGCTTTGAGCTCTGGGCGCAACCCTATGCTAAAGATATAATTATTGATCAATACGTTAAAGATAACCGCTTTATGGAGTTTAAAGTATGGGATCCGCATTCAATGAAAAACCTGATCCGCATAAATCAGCTCCATAAGTTTATTGGCTTTTATTTTGAGCGCGGCGACAAGGCCGATAAAGCCATTATTTTACATGCACATAAGGTAGTACATAAAATTATTAAATTTTTGCAGCAGGAATTGAACGTTGTAAAGCTTGATGGAGTCACAATAAAAGAACTCTACCAATTGTGCGAAAAAGACAGCCGTGCAAGCAGCGATGAAATTGACATAGCAAAAATTGCCATTGGTGAACAAATTAACAAGGAATAAAATGCAGCTAAAATCAGCCTTTATCACTTTATGCAGTGCCGCGCTTACCTTTAGCCTACTGGTTAGTGAGCCGTTAAAGGCACAAACAAACTTTACGCTACCCGATTTAGGCACGTCTGCGCTACAAGTTTTGCCACTTGAAAAAGAACAAGCCATTGGCGAAGTGATGATGATGCAAATAAGAGGCTCATCACCGGTAGTAAACGACCCCGTTTTAGACGAATACTTAACCACACTTGGCCGAAAACTTGTGGCTAATGCAAACGACGTGCGTTTTCCTTTTTCGTTTTTTTGGGTAAATAACAACGAAATTAACGCCTTTGCTTTTTACGGCGGGCATGTTGGTGTGCATACGGGGCTTATTGCGCAATCAGATAACGAAAGCCAATTTGCCTCTGTACTTGGGCACGAAATAGCGCACGTAACTCAGCGCCATTTAGCTCGTCGTATTAAGCAACAACAAGACAACAGCGCACTGACTATTGCAGGCATGATAGCCGGTATATTAGCCACCGTTGTTGCTCCCGATGCAGGTATTGCTATTATTTCGGCTAACCAAACCCAAGCTGCGTTTAGCCAATTAACTCACAGCCGTGCTGCCGAGCAAGAAGCCGACAGAATTGGTATGCAAACCCTTAATAACGCCGGTTTTGACGCCCGTGCATCAAGTGAATTTTTAACTAAACTTTCAGCGCAAATAAGATATAAGTACAAACCACCCGCTTTTTTACTTACTCACCCATTGCCAGAGAGCCGTGTATCTGACGTACGCCTACGTGCAGAGCAATTCCCTGTGCGCCATTTAAACCCAAGCCTTGAGTTTAATTTAGCAAAAAGCCGAGTACTTGCTCGTTATGCCAATAAGCCCGAAAATGCCGAAGCGTTATTTAAAAAATTAATGCGCGAAAACAGTTACAACAACACCGCGCTTAAATACGGCTTGGGCATAAGCTTACTTGATCAAGATAAACTAGATGAAGCCGCCGAAATTTTAGAGCCGCTATTAGCACAAAGCCCTAAAAATTTATTTTATATCGATACCCATACCGATTTACTAATAGCGCAAAAAAAAGCCGACGAAGCGGTAAAATTTTTGGCTGAACTAAACAACTATCGCCCTAACAACCAAGTTATTACTTTAAACTATGCAAATGCAGCATTAGAGGCTGAGCAGTTTGAACTAGCTGAAAACATTTTAAAAAGCTTTTTACTTGAAAAACCCGACCACAACTTAGGTAAACAGCTATTAGCCGATGCCTATAAAAAGCAAGACAAGCTTGCCGCTTATCATGAGGCCAATGCTGATGTGTTATCGCAATATGGCGCGTATATTAAAGCGGCAGACGAAATCCAAAAAGCGCTTAACTTCGTAGAACCCACAGAGCTGGTTAAACAGCAACGCCTAAAAGCCTTGCTTACTCAGTATCGCCGTTTACAAAAAGAGCTGGCAAGGCTTTAAGTCTGTCAGCGCTTGCCCTAAAATAGCGGCAAATTACATTTTGGAACTAATTGTATGTCAGTTACTATTTATCATAATCCACGTTGTTCTAAATCGCGTGAAACCCTCGCATTACTAGAACAAAACAACGTAACACCAAGCGTAGTAGAGTATTTAAAAACACCGCTTAACCATGAGCAAATAAGCCAACTTTTAGAACAATTAGGGTTTAGCTCAGCTCGCCAGCTAATGCGCACAAAAGAAGATGCATACAAAGCGCTTAACCTAAAAGAAGAAACCAACGAGTCAGCGCTAATAAACGCCATGGTAGACAACCCTAAACTTATTGAACGCCCTATTGTACAAAACAACGGTAAAGCAGCCCTTGGCCGTCCGACTGAAAACGTATTAAGCGTATTATAATGACGACTCGCATTGTTGTCCTGTATCACTCAAGCCATGGCTCGGTTGAGGCTATGGCGCACGAAATAGCCGAATCTATAGAGCAACAGGGTGCCACAGCCGTATTGCGTACCTTTGTTGCTAAAAATCCGCACGATATAGTAATTACAAAAGATGATTTAATAAATTGCGACGGCCTTGCGTTTGGTACACCTACCCGATTTGGCATGATGGCATCGCAAGCAAAAACGTTTTGGGAAACCACCAGCGATCTATGGCTAAAAGGCCAGTTAATAGATAAACCAGCCTGTGTGTTTTCATCGTCAAGCAGTATGCATGGCGGCAATGAAGCCACCTTACTTAATTTATCATTACCGCTACTACACCACGGCATGATGTTATTAGGGGTACCTTACGAAGTACCAGAGTTACTAGCTACGCAAACCGGCGGCACACCTTACGGGGCAACACATGTAGCCGGCAGTAATAATACGAATACTTTAAGTAAAGACGAAATTAAAATATGCCAAAGCGTTGGTAAACGCCTCACTCACATTGCGAGAAAACTTCAATGAATACCGCTGACACCCCTGCTAAAAAGCCAATTACTGTAAAATTTCAGCGCACCGCTATTTTTGGCTATGTGGGTTTATTACTTTTATTTCCTCTGTGGATGTACTTTGTACCTCCGCTAAATGGCAACGCAAGTTTTGTATCCTTGTTTGTGCCTATAATCCCTTTACTGTTGCCCTTAAGAGGCTTTATTAAAGACAACACTTACACTTACGCCTGGGCTAATTTTGTTGTTATGTTGTACTTTATACACGGCTTAACCATGTTATGGGCTGCACCTGATGAGCTAATATGGGTGTTATTAGAGCTTGTGTTTGCCTCTGCCATGTTTATTGGCTGCACGTATTACGCAAGGCACCGCGGGCAAGAGCAAGGCTTAAAAATACGTAAGCTTAAAGAAGAGCTCGCAGAGGAAAAAGCCGCTAACGAATACAATAAATAATACTAATTCGCAAAATAAATTATTTAAGCTGAAAGTTGAAATAATACCAATCCGCATAAGTAAGTAATCTATTTTGAGGATGGAAAAACGTGTTGATAGCAAGGCAAAAAATTCGCTATCTAGTTGTTCTAAATGAGAGTTTTTTAACGCAGATAGCGACACGTTTAGCCCCGCAAAATGATTAGATATTATTGCGGATTGGTATAATAGCTTATACATACAAAAAACGCGCTTAACATAACAATGTAAGCGCGTTTTTTTAGGCTTTTAGTTTGCCATGGCGGCCGCTACACTAATTCGCTCAGTGCAGCCAGTGCAACTATGCTGGCTAATCCAAGCTGAGCTATTAAGCTTAACAACGAAAAAACACGCAACACAAATAATCCCCACGGGTGCTTTATATGTGGATAGAGCGCACAGCGCTTTAAGCTCGCCGCAAAGAAAAAACACACCGATGCAATCAATGTAAAAATTAAAGTCAGCTCACTTTTTATAGCAATGCTTTCATCAAAAAAGAAATACAGCTGCAATGGCAATAAAATAGTGACAATTGCGTGTAAGGCGTGCACCTTTTTAATGCGGTTAAACTGCCCTTCTGGCGAAAGCTCTTTTATACCAAAATCGCGCTCAAGGCATTTAACTAAATTGCTTGCTTTAATACTTACTGCTAACCGGTAACAGCTTAAGCCTTCGTTATTACGTGCTCTAAAGTCGTAACCTGCTTTTAGTAATAGCACCATAAGGGTTTCGTTTTTAGCTAACACTGCATAATGCAGTGCAGTATTGCCTAAGGTGTCTTGCGCTTTTTGATCCTGTTTAGCCAACAGGGTTTCTATCACATTGACATAGCCCTTTTCGGCTGCCCACATAAACGCTGTTTTATTGTTTTCATCAGCCAATGTACCAGTGGCACCTTGCTCTATGAAACGCATCGCCATGGTTTGCTTTGCGCTTTTTTGGCTTAAATGAGCAAGTAATGCTTTTTCAAGCAATACAATAGAATCAACATCCGGCGATACTTGCGTTAACAGCGTAAAATAGTCTTTACCGTTTGCTACTTTTTGACTGGCAAGCTCTGTAAGTTCGTTTAAATCAGCGACCGATTCAGGTAAAAAAGCACTTAAACGCTCTCTAAAATCAACTTCTTGCCACAGTGCTAGCGTATCGTGTGCACTTAATTTACTGCCACTATTTAAGGCATGTTCAATTAACGAAAAATAGCGTTTACTAAATAATAAGCTAAACAACGAAAGCGGCGTATCAAGTGCGTTTTGCGCCGCCACACTGGCGTATTTTTCTAAGCGCTGGCACAGCATTAGCGCCATTGATTCGCTTGTGTATTCGTTATCTAAATAATGATTTTTAACAGCAGCAATGTAAGCGTGCGCATCTTCGTCATATTCACTAATATGCTGAAAATAACACTCTTCAAAGGGTTCAAGCGGGGTTAACCATATCAAATAGTAAATGGGTGGTAGCACAGTGGTGCATACACCGTCATCTTCAATAGTAGAACGACATGCAGGCCAAGCTTCTAAAGCATCTAAAATAAAGGCACCGTTTTGTTCTACAAGTCCTTTAATAAGTAATGGGTATTCCTTTGGCCAAATCAGTACATTTTCCATTAAAACAGCACAACTCCAGTGTAGCTTGATGAGGCGTCAGTTATAGCAGTTTTTAGCTGACACCACGCTTAATCGACGTGCTGATATTCTATCACACCTTTTTTTTGCTGCGAGCTTAAAGTAGATGAATATTAAGAAAATATAAAAGCAGCCAATACACTTTAGTGCGGCTGCTTTTGTGGTTGGAGAGGGTCTTAATCAGGAAGTGAACTATTTATTTTTTAGCTCGGTAATTACTTGCTCTAAACCGACATCAGAAATACGTTGAATGATCTCTTTTTGCTTAGCGCTTAAAAGCGAAATACCTTCGGCAACAATGTCGTATACTTTCCATTGCTGGTCTTTACCTTGGCGCAGCTTAAAATGCAGATCAATCACGGGCGCATTTGGCTCAATAATTTGCGTTTTAACCGTCGCGTACTCAGAGTCGCTTTTCGCGGTATCTTGTTCAAATACTACTTGCTGGCCGGTGTACTTCATTAGCGCACCTGCGTAAGTACCTGTTAAATAATGCTCTACTGCATCAATAAAACGTACAGCTTGCTCGCGCTCAATGCCTTTAATGTGCTTACCAAGCAATTTAAACGACACAAACTTAATATCTATGTTTGGCATTAAACGCGTCTCTACAATGCGCGCCATATCGGCTTTGCTTGCATCGCCTTGTGCATTTACTTTTGCAATATCGCTAAAAAGCGTATCGGCAACGCCTTCAAGCATATGTTGAGGCGACTGCGCCGTTTGCGCAAATAACGCGCTGCTAAAAAAGGCAGCAGCAATAAAAATAGTGTTAAAAAGTTTCATGAGCGTGACCATGTGTGTGATTAAGATGTGGCTAAATTACGCGATTTTAAGCCACAAAAACAGACACAAAAATGCACCTTATTAATGCCAAAACAGCACCAATTAAATAAGCTATTTATTTTCAATTAGTTAAGCCTTCCCTGTTAACACCCCATAAACAAGCGGCATTTTGTCCTCATTGAAAATGTGAATGGCCCGCCCTTATCATTTATTTACTCATTCGACTCACACACCAATTTGGCAGTTATGAAAACGGTATATAAAACTTTCACACTTATTCTATTTTTAGTTATTTCTGTATGGGGTAACACGGCGTTTGCGCAGTCTTATCATGGTTACGCCGTAGATTTTCTCAAAGGCGAAGGCAACGTGAATGGCGTTAAGCTGGCTTACCAATATCACGCCCCTAGCTTACAAAACTTAGTGGGCGATGCGCGCTTTTATTTTGAAACCAGCGTTAATATGTGGGAATACCGCCATGGTGACAACTCGCAATCTAATCTTGTTTTGGCTATGTCGCCCGTACTGCAGTTTCCTGCTTTTAGTTTTCATAATACCCCGTTTTATATTGAAGCAGGTATTGGCGTATCGCTTATTGATGAAACTAAATTTGCGGGCAAAAATATTAGTACTCACTACCAATTTGAAGACCGTATTGGCCTAGTTGCAGACTTTGGCCACACTAACGTAGCGCTTCGGGTTATTCATTACTCAAACGCCGGATTTAAAGAGCCTAACCCAGGTTTAAACTTTTTAACTCTTTCAGTGGCAAGGCGTTTTTAATCTTCATTCGTATTTAGTATCAATTTGCCACTTAAAAGGGTTAAGTATTAGGGTGAATTGAAATAACTAGCCACAAAAAAGCCCTGATAAATCAGGGCTTTTTATAATTAAAATACACTACTAGCCAACTAACCAGTGCGCCATTAAGGCAATAACCGGCAGCGTAATAAGTGTACGTAAAATAAATATAACGAACAGCTCAACAATGTTTACCGGTATTTTACTACCCAGTAAAAGTGCGCCAACCTCAGACATATAAATTAGCTGAGTTACGCTCATTGCGGCAATAATAAAGCGAGTTACATCACTTTCAATGGTACCCGCAGCTAAAATTGACGGAATAAACATATCGGCAAATCCCACCATAATAGTTTGTGCCGCGGCCTGTGCTTCGGGTACTTGTAACCACTCTAAAAATGGCACAAACGGCATACCTAAATATTGAAATACCGGCGTGTGCTCAGCAATAATAAGTGCGAATGTTCCTACGGCCATTACAACAGGCAGTACACCAAACACCATATCAAGTGCATTATGTATACCCTCTTTTAAGGTACCTTTAAAGCCCGACGAGTTATTGGCTTTTGCTAATGCTACATCAAGTGAGTGCCCTACTAAGCTTTTACCCGTTGGGATAGCCTCAGCATCGCGATTTGGCTCACTACCATCAATAAGCAAGTCTTTTTTAAAGCGAAGTGGCGGTAAGCGCGGCACAATAATAGCGGCAACTACACCGGCTAAACATACGGTGGCATAAAATGGGGCAAATAAGTGCTCTAATTTCACTTGGCCTAAAACCACCAAGCTAAAGGTAATAGAAACCGCCGAAAACGTAGTACCAATAATAGCGGCTTCGCGCTGCGTGTAGTGCTTTTGGTCGTACTGCCTTGCGGTCATTAAAATACCAACACTGCCATCACCTAACCACGACGCAGTACAGTCAACTGCACTTCGCCCAGGTACACCAAATACAGGGCGCATTACCTTGGTTAGCATAGTGCCTGCAAGCTCTAATAACCCAAAGTTAATTAGTAAAGGCAGTAATAAACCGGCCAGTATAAATACCGAGAACAAAACAGGTAATAAGTCGTTTAATACCAAAGCGCCTGTGCTTGCAGAGGTAATTGCCTCGCTACCTAACCCTAAATGGGTCATTAGCACAAACGCCATACCGAATAAACGCACCACTAACCACACTACACTCACATCAAATAAATGCTTTAACAGGGGTGATTGGCAAATAGCGGCGGGTTTAAATACTTTGGTGATCACCGACATAACGCCAGTAATACAAATAATGAGGGTAATAATTGCTTGCGCAGAGCCAGACATCAACGCTTGCACGCCTTTAGCCATTAACGCAATAGGAATGGTCATCCCGTCTGCGGTAGGAATGGGTGTCATAAATAAAAACACACCAATTAACGACGGTACTAAAAAAGTAAACCAAGTGCGCCACGTATAGTGCCCGCGAGGAGGTAACTGAGACATATTTTTTAATCCATAAAAACTACAAAAAGAGCAAAGCGCTCTTTTTGTAGTAAAAACTTATTATTAATTATTAAATTTTGATGCCGCGCTGAATAAGTGCTGCTTCTAACGCTTGTTGTAAACCATTCATGGTGCCAGGTTCGAGTGTTTCGCCTTTGTCATCCATCCAGGTTAAGCTTGTACCGCCTTCTTTAGTTTTGCTCACTAAAATTTGGTATTGGCCTTCTTCAATTGGAAGCTGCGCAACTTCGTCGCCCCAAATAGAATCCCATACACTGCTTTCTGGCTTGTTGTAGTCGGCAGTTATTAAGCCGGTATCGGTTTTAATCTCAACAATAGTAAACGATAGGCGTTCTAAAAAGCCCGAGAAGCGGTCGAATACTGCATCGTATGATTGCTCAGTAACAAGTGCAGCATTGCCTTTGTTATCAAAGCCCATTTCTAAAGAAATAATACCTTGGCGCTTGCGGTTTTCTACTTCTAACTGACGGTAGCGATAATCAAATTCAGCCACAACTTGGTTAAGCGCGCGTACTTCTAATTGCTGCTTAAGTAAATCGGTTAACGTATCATCACCTTTAAAGTCAATAAGTTCAGCGCGTAACGAAGCAGTACGCTGATGCGATTTTTCTTCAATTGTGAATCTAAAACGCTCTTGGTTTTCGCTTACCTCATCGCCCCATAACCAGCTCTCTTCAGCTTTAATTATTGAGTACCAGTCAGTTTCGATAATACCAAGTAGCTTATCTTCTTTTGTGGTTGTTGCATTATTTTCGGCAATAACCGCTTTAATTGAGTCCCAAACAAATTCATCTAAATCAACAATGCCATCGTTTTTATCAAAGTAAATACGCGCTTGTTTATCGCCCTCTTCTACCCAGCTACCTTTAGCAACAGTTAAAACCTGTGCTGGTGGACGATAGTTTGTTGCCTCAGGGTTGTTATCGTATTGACCCACATCCATTTTATAAACCGGATCTTGCGCTGGTTGAGATAACGATGGCGGGGTTTTAACACCTTCATGCGTACGATAATTGCGTTCGTTGTGCGCTTCATTAATAAAAACATTACACCCTGATAAACTTACCAATACACTCACTGCAAGTGCTTTTGGGATCCAATACTGCACAGATATTTCTCCTTAGCATACCCTTTAATTGTTTTACACGTATATGAGTGGGTAATACCGAATTTGGTTCAGTGTAAAATCAACATTAACTTTACATTTATTATTTGGCTGTCTAATTGCAATAAAGTTCACACCTAAGTGTTATAAAATCAATCACAACAAAAAGACAAATTTTAGCTATGGTACTTTCCTGTGCCAGTAAAAACAAGGAACACAACGCTTTAAAGCGCCTTTAATTAAGTGCCTATGTAGTTTAGGGCGCTTTTTGTGTTAAACTTCGCCGCCGTGCAACGTAGTGTATGCGCAGCGGGCTATACCAACTCGGTTGTTATATTTCAAAAAACGTAGGTATTAAACTTCATGACTGCATTTTCAAATCATCAAATTGTTTTAACCGCTATTGGCGAAGATAGACCGGGAATTGTAAGTGAACTTACACAGCTTGTAAGTGATTGTCATTGCAACATTATAGATAGCCGAATAGCCATTTTAGGCAGCGAATTTACCTTTACCATGCTGCTAAGCGGCGATATGTCGGCCATTAGCCGCATAGAGCACACCTTGCCTACTAAAGGCATGGAGCTAGGCCTACTCACCATGATGAAGCGCAGCACCACTCGCCACACCGAAAGTGAATTTTGCGCAGGCTATACCCTTGAATACACAGGGATAGACACCCCAGGTACACTGAGTAAAGTAACGCGTTTTTTTGCCGATCACCACATTAGTATCTGCTCATTAAAGTCAGACACCTACGATGAAGAAACCGACACTAAAATGCGCTGCGAAATTGAGTTTAATATCCCAGTAGAGGTTGATATAGACCAATTTAAAGTGACCTTTGAAAACCTTTCGCACAGTCTTAACGTAGATTATATTTTTAAACGTATTCGCTAAGGAGCACAGCATGAACAAAATTAGCCCATTACAAGCCGGTGATACAGCACCAGAATTTAGCTTACAAAACCAAAACGACGAAACAGTCACCTTAAGTGAGCTGTTAAAAGAGCAACAAGTACTGGTGTACTTTTACCCTAAAGCTTCTACACCGGGTTGTACGGTTCAAGCCGAAAACTTACGTGACCAACAAGCGCAGCTTGCTCAATTTAACACCCGCGTTGTAGGTATTAGCCCAGACCCTATTAAGCGCCTTAAAAACTTTGAAACTAAAAAAGAGCTTAACTTTGATTTACTCGCCGATGAAGATCACGCCATTGCTGAAGCATTTGGCGTATGGGGCTACAAAAAGTTTATGGGTAAAGAATACGATGGTATTCACCGCTTAACCTTTTTAGTAGGCCAAGACGGTAAAATTAAACACTTATTTGATAAGTTTAAAACCAAAGATCACCATCAAGTAGTGTTGGATTACTTAGCGGCGGAATAAGTAAGCTGTAAGCTGTAAGCTGTAAAAAATATACATAAGCGTTGCTCTAGGGCTACGCTTTTTTATTAGCGTTTATTCAATGAAGTACAGTGAAGCACAGTGACGCGTTACATAATTAATTAACCATAAGCGCCACTTGAATATATAAGCTCGTAACTGTGGCTATAAATTTCTAAAATATTGCCAAACGGGTCTTCCATGTAAATCATGCGGTATGGTTTTTCCCCTGGGTAATAATAGCGCGGCGCTTTCATACGCTTTTTACCGCCCGCGGCCACTATTTTATCAGCGAGTCCTTCTACATCAGGGTCTTGTACGCATAAATGAAATATTCCCGTTTTCCAATACTCAAAATTATTTTTTGGGTTTTGCTGATTTTTAAATTCAAATAGCTCAACCCCCACCCTATCCCCTGTTGATAAATGGGCTATTTTAAAACTGCCCCACCCAGCACCAAATACATCAGTACACATTTCACCAATAGGTGACTTATCTTCTGTTATTTGTGTGGGTTTCATAATTAAATACCAGCCCAGCACTTCAGTATAAAATTTAACAGCTTGTTCTAAGTTTGGCACTGACACACCAATATGCGAAAACGTGCGCGGATAAGGCATTGGCGAATCGTCTAAGCCATTTGCTTGCTCGCCTTTATCAGCTGCTTGCAGGTTGGCATTAGCATTTAAACTTGTAAACAGCATAGGTAGCGCGGCAGCACCCAACCCAGCAGCCGATAACTTCATAAAGTCTCTTCGATTTAGCTCTTTTTTACTCATGGCATGTTCCTTAACGGCAAAGGCGTTAAATGTAATTAAAGGAATTAATTTGCCATGATAAATGAATGTAGTAAGGACAAAAAATTATCAAATATGATATTAATGATTACGTTTTGTGATGGTGGTATGAGTTTTTGATAAGCCTAGCCACTATAGTTGAACGGCTTATCATAGGCTTGGTATTCAAGAGCAATATAAAAAGGGATTAAAATATTTATATCAAAAAAAATAAATTACTTACTTTAAAAAGTACCATATGAGTTACTCATCACTTAAATTATTTTAGTAACTATCAACTAAGTTCCTAAACTTTTGGAAATGGTCACATGAACAACTTTAGTGTTTAATAATATATTATTAAACAGACACTTATCTATTGAGCATTGTTGATGTGGCTATTGTATTTCATGTGGATGGTAAATTTTGACTATTATTATACATTGGGGTTGTTTTAGACAATGCATCTTTTATAATGGGTACTAAATTAAAGGATTAAATTAATTACTTAAAGGATAAAAATGCATGCCAGGTCCATTTCTGAATTATCAACCTCACAATCATCCAAGTATCAACAAAGATAAACTGCGTTCGAATCTAGAGAGTGACTTTAATAAATACCAAACAGATATTTTTGTACTTACCCACGAAGAGTTTTTAAAACTCTGGGTGGCAGTTCAATCTGCGCGTGGAAAATCTCAAGCGGAAATTGAACAGTATCTTTCAGAAGTTACAGGTTTGTCTCTTGCTCAAATATCGTTAGCAAATGCTGCTACATTTGGCTCTGCAATAAAAGACACACCTTCTTTTTTAGCTATATATAACGACTTTAAGCGTTCAGGAAACATCTTTGGTAAATACGAGCCCATTACTCGCAATGGAAAGAAATATATCGTTTTTAAAGGTAATCACAAAGTTAGGACTATTCTTAGAGGAACAAGGTATCTTGCTAATAATACACAAGTAGTAAACGTTGGTGTAGGTAAAGAGGCTTTGAAACAAGGAGCTAAAAGCGGTTTTTATATTTCAGTATTTTTTTCTGTGACTCTGAATAGCATCAATTGGCTTTTTGAAGAGGATTATCGTTGGACAAACTGGTTGGCAACAACGAGTACTGATATCGTTAAAGCTGTTATAGGGGCTCTGGCTGGTATTTTGGCAGGTATAGCACTTGCTAGTGGAACAGTAGCTGTTGTAGCTATTGGTTCGGGGATTATTATAGGGGTTATTGTAAGTATGGGGCTAAATTCAATTGATGAAAGGCTTAAAATAACCAAATCATTCATAAAATATCTAGAGTATAAAGAAAGACAGTTAATGAAAACTACTGGAGAAGAAATTCATAGGGTTTATATAGCCACGGTAAACTCATTCCTGAAATCTATAAAGATCAAAGCAAGAAAAGATCTCAACAGCTTTTTAAGTGAGCTAGTTAATCCATGGTAGATTCATTTAAGTTACGATTAAATAGTTTAGATCCTACTTTTATATTTGCTGTTGTGTTTACAATTCTATTAAGTGTTGGTATTACTTGGCTAATGATTTCTTATCTTTTTAGCGAAATAATACAAGGGATTTTATACCCATATAGTATTTATCCAATAATTGTTTCGTCTACCGCTGATATTTTAATGATTCCAGGCAGTATAGTTTTATGGCTGGGGTCATTTATCGGTGTTTTTGATATTTTATCGAAGTTATTTAAAAAGCCTATTTATGAAAAAGTAAAAATGAAATTGGGACAAGCTGTTGGTGTAATGCTCGTGGTTTCAATAGTAACGCTTGTTGCGAATTATGTAACTTGGCAAATTGCAGCTCGCGCTAATGGTTATACCCAATGCGCGAGTGGCAGTAAGCTTTTAGTTGGAAGCAAAACGTCTTCAGTTTGGAGTAAAGAAGAGTATTTATGCTACGACTACAATGTAGACAAACTTTTACCTACAGGCACTCATGAGCAAGTGCTTGAGGTAGCTGAATATCTAAAGAAAGATTAAATTAAAAGCGTTGCTACCCTTGCTGAGCTTTTAGCAGAAACCAATTTATTTTTACGGTATTCAATTTTTTGCGTCGGATGGCGCTTCGCTTATCCGACCTACGTGTTTAAATAAGCTGGTGCGGTGGTTTATATAAAGAGTGAGTAATGGGGTTATGGTGTTGGGTTTCGTTTCGCTCAACCCAACCTTGTATCTACGTAATATAACTTAACGCCGAGCAGCTTATCGCTTACAGCTAAGCACTTACAGCTGCTCTTGCGCTTTAGCTAATCCCTGAATACTTATGGAGAACCTAAGGGGTCAAATCTTGACTTCATACATCATAAATTAATTAGCTATTTATATTTGTCGAACCTTAAATAAGTTACTGCGTCGGATGGCGCTTCGCTTATCCGACCTACGTTTTCAAATATATAATACGGGATTATTGGGGTGTGGGTATTGGAGGTTCGTTGGGTTTCGTTTCACTCAACCCAACCTACGAATTAACGCCGAGCAGCTTATCGCTTACAGCTAAGCACTTACAGCTGCTCTTGCGCTTTAGCTAATCCCTAAATACTTATGTACCTGCACCGATAAACGCCAGTTCTTGGCAATACAGGTGTCGATGGCTAATTTAGTGGCTGACACTTTTTGGCTGATTGGCTGTAAGTATACAAGCTTAGGGTTAACACCTGTTTTGGCAAATAGCGCTTCAAGCTCTTCTACGTGCTTTTGCATCGCTACTGGGTGCTTTATTTCGTTGGCGCGCTTCATGGCGCTGGTAAGTACTTCGTAGCCGCCGCGCATGTTAATTTTAGGCGATACGGTAACCCAGGTTTGCTCAGGGGCAAGTATTTCAAAGGTGCCGCTGGTTTCTATTTGTGTTGTAAAGCCGTTATCGTGCAATAGCTTACACACTGGGTTTAAATCGTACATACACGGCTCGCCGCCGGTAATTACAACATGCTTGGCTGTATAGCCACGTGATTTAAACAACTCAAGTACTTGCTCGGCGCTGGCATCGGCCCAATGATCTGAATCGGCTTTTTTTTCTACCGTTTCATCAAGCGATACTTTGTACACGTTATCGACTTCCCAAGTTTGTTTAGTATCACACCATGCGCAGCCCACTGGGCAGCCTTGCAAACGCAAAAATATTGAGGGTGTGCCGGTAAAACTTGCTTCACCTTGGATGGTTTCAAACACTTCATTAATTTTGTACAAAAGAGATCTCACTTACTGCCTAGCTGCAAAATTGCTACTATAAAAGACGAAAAAGCGCTGCCCAAAAATTGTTATTTAAGCTGCGGCCGTGTAGTATATCGCGCCCTGATATAAACCTCTATTAAAACTAAAGAGCAATCCAGATATGACGCAAAAAGTAGTTGTTATTTATTCCGGCGGTATGGATTCGTTTACCGTATTAAATAAAGCCTTACAACAAGGCCATGATGTTTATGCCCTTTCATTTGACTATGGTCAGCGTCATGTTAAAGAGCTTGAAGTGGCTGCAAACGTGTGTGAAAAACTTAATGTTCCACATAAAATTGTAGATATATCAGCTATTAACCAGCTTATTGGCGGCTCATCACTGACTGATGATATTGATGTACCAGAAGGTCATTACGAAGAAGAAAGCATGAAAAGCACCATAGTGCCTAATCGTAATATGATTTTGCTTTCGCTGGCGGTTGGTTACGCTGTGTCTTTAAAAGCGAGCAAAGTATATTATGGCGCGCATTCGGGGGATCATGCTATTTACCCTGATTGCCGTCCTGAGTTTGTGCAAAAAATGGATGATGTATGTCGTATTGCTAACTACGACGCTGTAGAAATTTTTAGCCCGTACTTAAATAACACCAAAATTGATATTTTAACCGATGGCATAAAAATGGGCTTAGACTACAGCCAAACATGGACTTGTTATAACGGACGCGAAAAAGCCTGTGGTAAATGTGGCGCCTGCCAAGAACGTTTAGAGGCATTTTCGCTTAATAACGTCACTGATCCAATCGAATACGAATAACCGCTAGTTACGGGGTTTTCAGTGAAAGTACGGTTAATTTATTAGCGCTGAACGCAAAAAGGCTATCATCTCGATAGCCTTTTTTGTATTTGCTTGTAAATTACAACCAGCGTTTTACTTTGTTTTTATACTCTGTGAATTCTTGGCCAAATAATTTGCTAAGCGCCCGCTCCTCAGGAATTATTTGAAAAAACGTTAAATAAGCAATAAACCCAGCAACACATAAAAGTGCCCACAGCGAACTAAGCCAAATACCCCAGCCTGCTAAAATAAACGCAAAGCCTACATACATAGGATTACGTGAAATTTTATATATGCCACTGGTTACCAACTTTGATGCTTGCTCAGGCTTATTTGGATTAACTGTGGTACGTGCAAGTTTAAAGCTTACCACTGCGGCTATACAAAATGCGCACCCTATAATGACTAAGCTTGCTGCTAAGTAGGCAATAAACGCTGTAAAATCAATCACACTGTAATGGGCTATTAACGCCATAATGCCTGCAAAAACGAGCACGACAATAACCGGAGGTATTTTATTATTTAACATAGCAACTCACTGTATTGATTATAAAATAAGGACCTATAAGTCTGTAAACACTATACCCGTTTGCATTAATACACAATTAAATACAAGGTTAACGCTGGCATAGAGCGCGTTAAAACTGCAGATGAAAGCAACACAATAAAAATGTTGGCTTTAAAGTCACACGGTTTAATCTCAAATAGACTTATTAATTACGCCATTAGTTATTAAACAATAACGCAGGTGTATCAATGATGAACACAACTGCACGCTGCAATCGACAAATAAAGTTACAATTGTCAGGTTTAACCGCTGCTAAATATGGTTATACTTTATGCAACAGTTAAAACTATAAAAAGGAAGTGGTTATGTCAGGCACTACAATGATAGTACTTATTGTGCTTATATCGGTTGGCTCTGGGGTTATTTACGATATGTACAAAAAGCACCTTGAATTTAAACACAAAATGCAAGATAGCAACCAAGATGCAAATAAACAACTGGCCGAGGTAAGTGCGCAAGTGGTTGCTTTAAAAGAGCGCGTGCAAACGCTTGAGGCCATAGTGACAGACTCAAGCTACACCACAAAAGAAGAGATTAACCGCCTTTAAAAACGATATAAATGTGCATTTTCTGGCTGCTCTATACCGTGGGCAGCTAAAAACCCATCTATAGCTTGGCCGCAACCTTGTGGCGCACGCGAACTATCAATTTCAAAATTAAGCTTATTTGCATGTTGCTTGCCAAGCGAGCACAGTCCCAACACTTTTGGCGAGCGCATTGCCACACTAAGTGCACCAATTTTTTCTACGCAATTGTGTTTACTAAATCGGGCAAACCCTTGGTATTTAAATTGCTCACTCACATACTCATTACTAATATCAACCAGGGCATTAATAAGGCCATGTAAAAAGCTATTTGCGCTGCTATCACTGGTTAAAAATGCAAAGGTTTTATTATTAAATTCAGTAAGCTGACAAGTGTCGCAGTGTAATTTTAAGGTGTATAACCACTGCTGCGAGCTTATTTGCTGCATAGCACTTAGTGATACCTTAGCACCTGCAAATACTACCCGTTTTAATAACTGATCAATAGTATGACGCTCCCCATTGCCCGGCGGCGCGTGTGCAATAACAAGCTCTGCATTTTGTGCCATAACCGGTAAATCATGATGATTATTAAATGGCGTGCTGGTGGTATTATTGCTGTGAGTAAGTTGAAACAGCTCTCTTACCTCGTGCTCTCGCGCTATTTTAAGCGCTAAAAACGCTGTTTGAATAAGCTCGGAGGTTGGTAAGTTTTCCTCTACTATCCAGCGCCTGCCAAACAGTAATTTTTTTGCTGTGCCCTCACCCGCGTAACTACTGGTTTTGTAATTATCGGGGCTGAGTACGGCAACTTGTAAATAAATTTGCTGACCTTTTTGTGCAGCAAGCACTCTAAAGTGCGCTGAAAAATTGATATTTTCTAGTACTTGATTAACGCTTTGTAAGGTGTGTTTATAGCGTAAAAAGTGCTGTGGAACTATCCAGCTGTTATTAGCAAGTTGCACTAATGGAGCATACGAAATTGGCTGCTCGTAGCTGTTTTGCCATTTTTGCTCTGCACTGAGCAGCGGCTCAATGCGACTTTTTTTATCTGACATACATAAACCAAATAAACTCGCGCAAGGCGATATAATCTATGTTGATGTTACGTTTTTGCGCCTTGCATTAGATCACACTATTAGCGCTAAATAAGCCATTTTTAAGCGTCGCTGAGTTTTTTATAATCTGTTATAACTTTTTGATAATAAAGCTCATCTTTATTAAGCATTTTATTATAATGAGTGAGTAACTGTTTAAGGTATTGCCTGTGCGATGCATTATTTAAATCCCACATGCTGTTACCGGTAGATGTGAGCAACGCAGTGCTACGTTGACTTACCTCTATAAGCTCATAATAGCGGTTGTTTTCAGTGATTAATTGCTCGCTCTCAATGCCTAAGCCTAATTTGGCTAAACCACTGCGCAAATGATAAGTATGGTGTATAGGGCAAACTATAAAGCGGGTGCTTGCTACAGATGCCACGCAATTGTTTTTAATAATGCCAGTAACAAGTTTTAGTAACAGCTCGCCACCAACACCTGCAATAACCACAGTATTTAACGCATTTGGAACGAGCTTTATTTCTCTTACATCTTGGCAATGTACTTTATATTGCGCACCACTTGGCAGTGTTTGGCTAATATTTGTAAGGTGCTCGCTCAGCTCGGTCATTATTTTATCTACCACATCGACAAAATTAATCTGTTTTGCAGCGCGGCGCTTTAATAGTGCAATGCCTAAGTAACCATGATCGCAGCAGCAATCCCAAATAACATCAACGGGGTTAGAAATTAACGCATTAATTGCGTTTAAACGCTTACTCAGTTTCATTTAATACCAATTAGCTTAATTAAGTGATCTATTTTGAGGCTGGAAAAACGTGTTGATAGCTAGGCAAAAAATTCGCTATTAAGTTGTTCTAAATGAGAGTTTTTTAACACAGATAGCGACACGTTTAGCCCCTTAAAGTGATTAAGTATTATTGCGAATTGGTATAAGTTGCGGTATGCGCCGTTTTATACACTAACGCTTTTAAGCTTTTATTGCTGTCTACTTCTACAAAACGGGCCGTTGGTGCAAGGCGCTCAACAAATTCTATTGCTCCTTGGGTGTGCTCGTTTATTAAAGCTTTAAACGCATCTTCGCTAAGCTCTGGGCTATTAGCGCATAATAAAAGCTGTGTGGTATCGCACAGTAGTTCGGGTAATCTGCGCAGCACCTTTTGGTAATCTTTAGTTAGAATAAAGCTGCCCTTTTGAAAGCTTGGCGGGTCTATAATAATTAAATCAAACGGCGCTGCTTTTTTTAATTTACCAAACGACTTTAAAATATCGTGCGGTAAAAAACTCACTCCGCGCTCAAAGCCATTAAGTTGATGGTTTTGCTTACCTACTTTAAGTACGCCTTTGCTCATATCCATGTTCATAACGTGATCAGCCCCGCCTTGCATTGCCGCAAGGGAAAAACCACACGTATATGAAAATAAATTAAGTACTTTTGCATGTTTACTATTGGCAGAGACAAACTCACGCCCACTTCGCATATCGGGGAATATTCCGGTGTTTTGGCGGCTTGTTAAATCCACTAAAAAACCAATGCCGTTTTCTTTTACCACATGTGGCGAGGGAAGATTACCATGCACTAAACGATTGCTGCTTTGTACACCCGCGCGCTGTTGATACACCAATGCAGATATTAATTCAGGGTGATGCTGTTGCGCCCACGCCCAAAGGGTACTGGTCAGTGTATTTAACGTGGCTTCGTCAATTTCTTCGTACGAAATTAAAAACAAGCTTGGCGGATAAAAGTCTAAATTAATATGGCTTAGCGATGCCACGCTATGGCCGCGGCCATGAAATACGCGGCATAGTTCGTTTTGTAGTAATGGCGCATCTTCAAGCGCGCTTATTAGGGGCGAAAAATCGGGTGTCATTTAGTTAATCAACTGTTGTTGTAGTTCGTGTATTTCGTCGCGTACAGACGCGGCTTTTTCAAATTCAAGGTCGCTGGCATAAGCATGCATTTTGCTTTCAAGCTGTTTAATTTGTGTGGCAATTTCTTTCGCACTGAGTATTTTTTTAGACTCTTTACGTACCAGCTTAAGGTTATCTTGTGGTGCGGCTTCTTCGCCCACATCCATAATATCGGTGATCTTTTTAACCAAGGCTTGCGGCTCAATGCCGTGCTCTATATTAAAGGCGTGTTGTATTTCGCGGCGGCGCTGTGTTTCGCTAATCGCTTTGTCCATCGATTTAGTTACTTTATCGGCGTATAAAATGGCGCGCCCGTCGAGGTGGCGAGCAGCACGGCCAATGGTTTGAATAAGCGAACGTGCTGAGCGTAAAAAGCCTTCTTTATCGGCATCTAAAATGGCAACTAGCGCCACTTCTGGCATATCTAGACCTTCTCGTAATAAGTTAATACCCACTAACACATCAAACACACCGGCGCGTAAATCACGAATTATTTCAACGCGTTCTACTGTGTCTATGTCTGAGTGCAGGTAACGTACTTTTACATTGTGCTCGCTTAAGTAATCGGTTAAATCTTCTGACATGCGCTTGGTAAGCGTAGTTACCAATACTCGCTCACCTTTTTCTACACATTTATAAATTTCTGAGAGTAAATCATCTACTTGAGTGCCTACAGGGCGTATTTCTATTTCTGGGTCTAACAGGCCAGTTGGGCGTATAACTTGCTCTGCTACTTCGCCTGCGCTGCGCTCTAATTCAAAATCACCCGGCGTTGCAGATACATAAATCGTTTGTGGTGCTATGGCTTCAAATTCTTCAAAGCGCAATGGGCGGTTATCCATCGCCGATGGCATTCTAAAGCCATATTCAACTAGGTTTTCTTTACGGCTTCTATCGCCTTTATACATGGCACCTATTTGCGATACGGTTACGTGCGATTCATCGATGATCATTAATGCATCATCAGGAAGATAATCGAGTAATGTGGGTGGTGGATCGCCCGGTGTACGCCCCGACAAATAACGGCTGTAGTTTTCTATGCCCGAGCAATAACCAAGCTCGGTCATCATTTCTATGTCGTATTGTGTTCGCTGCGCTATGCGCTGCTCTTCTACTAATTTATTGGCACTTAATAATTGCGCTCTGCGTTCTTTAAGCTCGGCTTTTATTTTTTCTATGGCATCAAGAATTTTTTCGCGTGGCGTTACATAGTGCGTTTTAGGGTAAATAGTGGCACGAACTATGTGTTTTTCTACCGCACCAGTAAGGGGATCAAAAATACTAAGGCGCTCTATTTCGTCATCAAACATTTCTACGCGTACTGCATAGGTGTCTGACTCGGCAGGAAATATATCAACAACTTCGCCACGTACACGGTAAGTACCACGGCTAAAGTCAATGTCGTTACGGGTATATTGCAGCTCAGCTAAACGGCGCAGCATATCGCGTTGGTCGACCTGTTCGCCTACTTTTAAAAGCAGCATCATTTTCATGTATGAGTCGGGGTCGCCCAAACCATAAATAGCCGACACAGAAGCCACTATTATGGTATCGCGGCGCTCAAGCAATGCCTTAGTAGCACTTAAACGCATTTGCTCTATGTGCTCATTAATAGAGGCGTCTTTTTCTATAAACGTATCGCTGGCAACCACGTAGGCTTCTGGCTGGTAGTAATCGTAGTAAGATACAAAATACTCAACTGCATTATTAGGAAAAAACTCTTTCATCTCTCCATATAACTGCGCGGCAAGTGTTTTATTATGCGCCATTATTATTGTTGGGCGATTTAAATCGCTAATAATATTGGCCATGGTAAATGTTTTACCTGTACCTGTAGCACCGAGTAAGGTTTGATGCGCAAGCCCGGCTTCTAAGCCTTCTTCAAGCTGTTTAATCGCTGTGGGTTGGTCGCCCGCGGGTTTAAATTGTGACTTTAGCTCAAAGTGATCACTCATTCATTTACTCCGTTACCGTGTTACTGCATATTGCATCTAGCTCTTTTACAAACCATTTGTACGCGACTAACCCTGTGAATACATTACCGATTGCAGCGCCAATAAATAAACCAATCAAGCCACCTAGCATACTGCCTACATAAGCAAAAGGCAGGTAAAAAACAAATAAACGAATAATACTTAAAAACAATGCATTCATAGGTTTGTGTAAAGCATTAAACGATGAATTTGATAAAATGATCACCCCTTGAAAACCATAACTTAGCGGTATGGTGTATATAAAGAGCTTAATAACATCGATTACAGCTTGTTCTTTACCAAATAATTGGCTTATTACCCCTGACAGCGCAATGAGTAAAATATAAATAGCAAATTGCCATATCATCACAAATTTAAGCGTACCAATGTACGCCTCTTTTACGCGGCCTAATTTACCCGCCCCAAAGTTTTGGCTAACAAAAGGAGGCAATGTCATCGATAAGGCCAGCACTAAAATACTGGCAATTGATTCAATACGGCTGCCCACACCAAAAGCGGCAACCGCTTCGGGTCCATGATTGGCAACGAGTGCGGTCATCACTGCCATTGCTACTGGGGTAAGCATGTTAGCCCCCGCTGCGGGTAAACCTATTTTAAGTACTTTTTTAATTGCACTTGCCGCAGTTTGATTACCGGCTTTTAAACTTAATAGCCGCTTTTTAACGCCCAGCACATATAAAATAATAATAACCGCTACGCCCCAAGCAATAACACTGGCAATAGCGGCACCTTGAATGCCTAGTGCCGGTACTGGGCCCCAGCCAAATATTAAAATAGGATCGAGTATGGCATTAATCAGCCCTGCCCCACCCATTACTATGCTGGGTGTTTTAGTATCGCCACTGGCTCGTAATACCGAATTACCTATCATAGGGGTAATTAAAAATACGCTGCCAATAAACCAAATATTCATATATTCATGAATAAGTGGCAGCACTAATTGTCCGGCCCCTAATAAAGTGAATATTGGGTCGATTAGTAAATATCCAACAAACGAAAGTAAAATAACTAATAGTAGCGCCACAATAAGCGACACACTGGCATCAAAACGCGCCTCTTCTATTTTATTACTGCCTAAGGCTTTCGCTATCACCGCTGATGTGCCAATACCTAAACCTATGGCTAGGCTTATTACCGTAAAGGTTACCGGAAACGTAAAGCTTACCGCCGCAAGGGGCTCTGTGCCCAGCATACTGATAAAAAATGTATCGACTATATTGAACATCATTAGCGTGACCATGCCAAATATCATCGGGATGGTCATTTTTTTCAATGTAGGCAAGATGGGATCGTTAAGTAAATCTGGGCGTGATTGAGAATGTGAAGTTTCGCGCATGGAATAAATAAGCCTCTTTTACTGAGCGAGCCATTTTAAAGCATCATAGCAATTCAAGCCACGGATTTATCAATGGATTTCGTACTAATAATAAAGCAACAATTAAAAAAATAGCTAAAGTTGAATTTTTAAGCATTTGTGCACAAATACGCCCTTAGAGCGCCAAAAAACAATAAGTGAACATTTTTATTACTTTTTTAACATTTAACCCTGCAAATTCGCTGAATTTTTACACAGCGCGGTATTAATCTTTATCGTAACGAATTAATTTACTCATCGTTGCATGGTAATTCAGCATGCATTTATAACCCTATGTTTTTTATAGTAATAAAAAAATCGTTTTAAAAGCTTGAAATCGTTGTAGCGCCCTAAAACTCTGGTCGTGACAGTGTTCTTAAAGTTTCATAAACAGAGTTATCCACAGAAACCGTGGATAACTCAGCTGAGCCCGCATTTATAAAGGCTTGCGCACTGGCTAAAATTCAGCTCAGGTCCAACCTTTGCTCAAAGTTAAAGTTAAAAACTTATCAATGCTTGCAAACAAAAAATTAAGCTAAGCCAAATCTTTGTGCCTAATACAGCTAAAAGTGACTTAATTAGTTTACGCAAATATTTAGCAACTTATTGATAGTTTTGTTTTTGTACAGCTTTTTAAAATAAAGTTTTCAGCCACGGCTTTATTAGTTTAACTCCTCTTAAATACCGTAATACGAAAAAACTACCCTACTGGATTTTTTAAAAAGATCTGCTAGCAAAATTTATACTCGGTTTTATGACAACTAGGTTAAATACAAATTTACTGATTTGCGGCGATAAAATTTGTCTCAGCGGCATTTTTTACACATAAATTAAACAATGGCTATTTTATCGGCGCTGTTTTTTTCGTATTGGTGTGAGTCTAAATAGAGATTTACCGCCGTGTTTTGCATAAATAGAGTTATAAAATGCGCAGATCGAACATAAAAACAACGAATAAACTTCTTTTTTAAATTTATGACTTTTATATGTTGACACTTTGCGGCTCCATCATTAATATTTCGCCCCGTTGAAAGGCATGACGCTTCCCCCTTAGCTCAGTTGGTTAGAGCGACGGACTGTTAATCCGCAGGTCCCCCGTTCGAGTCGGGGAGGGGGAGCCAAGTTTTTCAATCATAAACGATTCCCCCTTAGCTCAGTTGGTTAGAGCGACGGACTGTTAATCCGCAGGTCCCCCGTTCGAGTCGGGGAGGGGGAGCCAAGTTTTTCAATCATAAACGATTCCCCCTTAGCTCAGTTGGTTAGAGCGACGGACTGTTAATCCGCAGGTCCCCCGTTCGAGTCGGGGAGGGGGAGCC
>NZ_JALNTJ010000005.1:331173-377999 GCF_023161885.1 Pseudoalteromonas sp. 2CM37A | reverse complement strand
CCCCCTTAGCTCAGTTGGTTAGAGCGACGGACTGTTAATCCGCAGGTCCCCCGTTCGAGTCGGGGAGGGGGAGCCAATCATAAGAATTTCATAGACATTTCAGTAATTTTCCACTACTCTTCTGCTTTATAACTAAAACATAATATCTATTATAATGTGTTGCTATTAGTTGAATGATCAAGGACCTGATTCCTTTCCTTTTGAACTATTAAAAGATTGATAACATGGCTGGCTTTAAAAAACTTATTTTTATACAAATCCTGTCTTGGCTTGTATGTGTTGCGGCTGGAAGCTACTTCATATCTGTAAGCTTTAATAATGCAGTAAGTGAAGCACAAACTTCAGCGCAAACCAGTGTAACACGTTACATTAACAGCTTAACAAGTGATGAGCTTTCGCCTGAAAGTATAAAAAAAGCGATTGGCGATGGTAAAACATTTTCAAACTTTATACTAAGAGATTACCAAGGGGCTGAGGTATTTTCAGTTAACTCCCCTACCCAGCTACCCATGTTTGCTGAATTTATTCAATCTAGCTTTAATTCGGTTCGCCCACAGTTTGCCGTTAACGACGCTGCAGATATAAAAGTAGAATTTACCCTCAACATTGAACGTTTAGCGCAGCAGCTACAAACCTCGTTATTTATAGTTATATTTATTTCTGCTTTTTTAGTGATTATTCCTATCATATTAATGAAGTCTATATTTCATAGCTTAAATAAAAATATCAGCATGACCGTTGCCGATGTAATAGACATTTATATTAACCAAAATCAAATTGGTGACGACTTAGACACCGCACTTGATGCAAGTAAAATGAAAAAGCTAGGTAAAGATTTAATCCCGAGCTTTAATCGCCTTTCGCATTTTTTAAAAAATAAAAATGATGATATTCAAAACGCTGCCCTAAGTATCAAGCAAGAAGCCTATAAAGATGTAATTACCGAATTAGGTAACCGTAATATGTTTGTTGAATATTACGAAAAACACATCGAAAACAGTGAGCGCAGTACGTTTGGTTCGTTAGCGCTTGTACGCTGTAGTGAGCTGCAAACTATAAATCAAAGCCGTGGCTACCAAAAAGGTGATGACTACGTTAAAGGTGTGGCGGATATAATTAAGCATATAAGCGGCACTTACACCGGCAGCCAAGTATTTAGGCTAAATAGCTCAGACTTTGCCGTTGTACTTCCTAATACCCCACTTAAAGAAGCAGAGCGTTTTGGTGAAAACCTGCAATCGCGCTTTACTCAATATCAACAAAATCAAGAGCTCAGCTCTGTGGCTAACACAGGTATTGTGGGCTACGAAAAAGGCAAACCGCTGGGTGAGCTATTATCGGTTGTCGATAACGCAATGAGCATGGCGCAATCTAAGCAAGTAAATGCATGGCATGTGCAGCGCGAAACCGATTTAGTTAATAATGTAAGTGCTGGGTTTGGTAACCAAAACTGGCGTAAAGTGATTAACGAAGTAATTGAATCAAAACGTGTTCACTTAGTAATGCAAAATATTATGCCGCTGGGTAAAAGCATTAAGGCGTATGCAGAGATACAAGTGCGCTTTAAAACCGAAGATAACCAAGTGCTTCCTACGGCCTCGTTTTTAGCCATGGCTGAAAAACTCGATATGGCCATAGAAATTGACCGCTTAATTATTGACTCATCACTTGAAAAAATTAAAAGCCGTAACCTCTCTGAAAAGTTTTTTGGCCTGAATGTGACCGCCTCAAGTGCACATAACGATCAATTTGTTATTTGGTTAGAGCGCCGCTTATTAAAAGATACGCATATAGCCTCTAAATTAGTATTTGAAGTAAGTGAGTTTGGCCTACAGCAAAATATTAAAGCCAGTAAACGCTTTATTGATATGGTGCATCGCGTAGGTGCCCGCGTAACGGTTGAACGCTTTGGTGTTGGACTAACGTCGTTTAAGTTTTTCCGTGATTTAAAACCAGACTTTATTAAAATGGATGCAAGTTACACCCGCGGCCTAGAAGATGATAAAAACAATCAATACTTTATGCGCCTAATGGTTGATTTAGCCCACCGCATTGGTGTGAGTGTGTTTGCTGAGGGCGTTGAAAGCCAAGAAGAAAAACACATAGTAGAAACGCTTTGCCTAGACGGCGTACAAGGTTATTACATAGAAAAACCTAAAGATATTTAGCACCTCTCCTTAATTAAAGTAAAAAAGAGCACATGTGCTCTTTTTTGCGTTTAACTGTTTAATTTTTCGCTTACTTTAAAATCACATAAATTTTACAGCTTTGTGATCGCTTAATTATTTTACTGTGTTTATTTAACTGATAACGACTCGCATATGTTGTTTATCGGGGCAGAAAAAAGGATAATACAAAGGATTTTAATAGCGCGAGGCACACATGACAGAATATGTCTTGTTATTGATTGGAACCGTTCTAGTTAATAACTTTGTATTAGTACAATTTTTAGGCTTATGTCCATTTATGGGTGTATCAGGCAAGCTTGATACCGCTATTGGTATGTCTTTAGCAACCACGTTTGTGCTTACTCTTGCCTCTGTTACAAGCTATTTAGTTAATCAATATATTTTAGCGCCGCTAGATATCGAATTTTTACGCACCATGAGCTTTATTTTAGTGATTGCCGTTGTGGTGCAATTTACCGAAATGGTTGTGCGTAAAACTAGCCCGACTTTATACCGTTTACTGGGTATATTTTTACCGCTGATCACTACTAACTGTGCGGTATTAGGTGTTGCGCTTCTTAACATAAAAGAAGATCACACATTTTTACAATCGGCCGTGTATGGTTTTGGCGCAGCCGTTGGCTTTTCATTAGTACTTGTATTATTTGCAGCGCTGCGCGAACGCCTTGCTGCTGCAGATGTTCCTACCCCGTTTAAAGGCGCCTCAATAGCCATGATCACCGCCGGCTTAATGTCGATGGCGTTTATGGGATTTACCGGATTAGTGAAGTTTTAATATGACCTTAATGTATGCCTTGATAGCGCTTGGCTCGCTAGCGCTTGTTTTTGGACTTATTTTAGGCTTTGCAGCTATTCGCTTTCGTGTAGAAGGCGACCCAATTGTTGAGCAAATAGATACCATTTTACCGCAAACCCAGTGTGGCCAGTGTGGCTATCCGGGCTGTCGCCCCTACGCTGAGGCAATTGCCAACGGGGATGAAATTAATAAATGCCCACCTGGTGGTGAAGCAACGGTTAAAAAGCTAGCCGATTTAATGGGCGTAGAGCCTAAACCGCTTGCCGGTGGCGAACAAGCAGAGCCGATAAAAACAGTGGCCTATATTCGCGAAGACGAGTGCATAGGCTGTACTAAGTGTATTCAGGCATGCCCTGTGGATGCCATTGTTGGTGCTACACGCCAAATGCACACTGTACTAATAGAAGAATGTACTGGCTGCGATTTATGTGTAGAGCCCTGCCCTGTAGATTGCATTGATATGCTGCCTGTAGCCGAAACAAAACAAAACTGGAAATGGCAACTTGATGCTATTCCTGTCACGCAAATAGATTAGAGGTTTGAGTGGAAAAGTTACTTGAACAAATTAAAAAAGGCACTGTTTGGGCATTCCCGGGCGGCGTGCATCCACCACAACAAAAAACACTCTCTAACAGTGCGCGTATTGCTAGGCTTCCTCTACCTGATAAGTTAGTTGTACCAATTAAACAGCACATTGGTGCTAACGGTAAATTAATTGTAGAAAAAGGCCAACAGGTATTAAAAGGCCAAGCACTTACCGTGCCCGTTGCAAATTGGTCTGTGCCTGTACATGCGCCCAGCTCTGGCACCATAACAGATATTACCTCTATGCCTTCGGCGCATCCATCGGCTTTACCTGAGCTAAGTATTATTATTGAGCCTGATGGCAAAGATCAATGGTGCGAACTAACCCCAACACCTAACCCAAGTGAGCTTAGCCACGATGAATTAGTCGATATAATTCATCAAGCAGGTATAAGTGGTATGGGTGGAGCAGGCTTTCCTACTTATGTAAAAGCCGATATAAAACAACCTATTGAGTTTTTAATTGTTAATGCTGTTGAGTGCGAACCATACATAACAGCCGACGATGTGTTAATGCGTGAACATGCCAAGCAAGTAGTGCAAGGCATTGAGCTAATGCAACAAATTTTAAACCCGACACTGTGTATTGTTGGCATTGAAGATAATAAGCCCGAAGCCATAGCGGCTATGAAAAGTGCCGCAGAGCACAACGCCAATATTGTTATTCAAACGGTGCCTACTGTTTATCCATCGGGTGGCGAAAAACAATTAATTAAATTACTTACAAACCGTGAAGTACCCAGTGGCGGTATTCCTGCCGATATTGGTATTTTAGTGCACAACACAGGAACTTTGTTTGCTGTGCAACAAGCGGTGTACGAAGGTAAACCGCTTATAGAGCGCGTTGTTACAGTAACAGGTAACACCATTCATAATGCAGGTAATGTATGGGCATTATTAGGCACCGAAGTTAAGCACCTGCTTGATTGCCAAGGTTTTTCACCCGTACCCCAGCAGCGCGTTGTTATGGGCGGGCCGATGATGGGCTTTACCTTACCGACTGTGCGTATTGGGGTAATTAAAACCACCAACTGTATTTTAGCCCCCGATCATAAAGAGCTCGCAGAGCCTGGGCCTGAAAAAGCCTGTATACGTTGTAGTGCCTGTGCAGATGCCTGCCCTGCTTCGTTATTACCACAGCAATTACAATGGTTTGCAAAATCAAAAGAATACGACAAATTACAAGAGCACAACTTATTTGATTGTATTGAATGTGGCGCGTGTGCGTATGTATGCCCAAGCGAAATTCCATTGGTGCAGTATTACCGCGTAGCAAAAGTAGAAATAAAAGAGCAGCAAGCCGAAAAAATTAAAGCCGATAGAGCAAAAGAGCGTTTTGACGCCCGTAAAGAGCGCCTAGAGCGCGAGCAACAAGAACGTCAAAACCGCCATAAACGTAAACCAACGGCAAAAACATCAGATGAAAAACAAAAAGTAGCGGATGCCCTTGCCCGCGTTAAGAGCAAATCATCGGATGGCGATGAAAAATCTGCTGTAGCCGCTGCAATTGCCCGCGCCAAAGCAAAAAAACAGCAAGGTGAAGAGCTAGAGCCAGACAACAGTGAAGTAGCTAAAGAGCGTGCACTTCGTAAAGAAAAAGCACGTAAATATAAAGAACAAAAAGCTGCCGAGGGCGAGTCATCACCAGCACCTGATGATAAAAAGTCAGCCGTAGCTGCTGCTATTGCCCGCGCCAAAGCGAAAAAAGCGGCGCAAGCTGAGCAAAGCGCTGATCCACAAAGCGATGAAGCCCCCGCTGATGATAAAAAAGCAGCGGTAGCTGCTGCTATTGCTCGCGCTAAAGCGAAAAAAGCGGCGCAAGCTGAGCAAAGCGCTGAGCCACAAAACGATGAAGCAACCGCCCCAGCTGATGATAAAAAAGCAGCGGTAGCTGCTGCTATTGCTCGTGCTAAAGCTAAAAAAGCGGCGAAAGCTGAGCAAAGTGCAGAGCCACAAAGCGATGAAGCGCCCGCCCCAGCTGATGACAAAAAAGCAGCAGTAGCTGCTGCTATTGCGCGTGCTAAAGCTAAAAAAGCGGCGCAAGCTGAGCAAGAAGCAGAGCCACAAAGCGATGAAGCCCCCGCGCCCGCAGATGATAAAAAAGCAGCGGTAGCTGCTGCTATCGCGCGTGCTAAAGCTAAAAAAGCCGCTAAAGCGGCTGCGCAAGCCCAGCAATCAGATGAAGCAAGTGCTGCTGAGCAAACAGGTGAAGTTGAGCCTGAAAACTCACAAACACGCTCTCCTGCTGATGACAAAAAAGCGGCCGTAGCTGCTGCTATTGCCCGCGCTAAAGCAAAAAAAGCCGCTAAAGAAGCAGAGCAACCAGAAGCAAGTGAACACAGCACACCTGAACAAAGCAATGAGCCACAAACCAGCAGCGGTTCAGACTCTGAGCAAACGGCCTCTGAGCAAACTGCAGCAGAGAAGAAAAAAGCCGCCGTGGCCGCCGCAATAGCGCGCGCCAAAGCTAAAAAGTTACAAAAAGAAGGAAATGATCAGTCATGAAATTAACCATGGCCAGTTCGCCGCACAACCATAGCCATAAGTCGTTAACGCGATTAATGCTAACCGTAATTGCTGCGTGTATTCCTGGGCTAATAGCGCAAATGGTATTTTTTGGGACTGGCGTACTTATTCAGTTAGTACTGGCACTTGTTGCTGTAAGCGTATTTGAAGCAGCCATTATGTTAATGCGTAAACGCCCTGTTTGGCCTGCATTGAGTGATGGTAGTGCTTGGCTTACTGGTGTGCTGTTAGCACTGAGTATTCCGCCGCTGGCGCCTTGGTGGGTCATTATTATTGGCTGTTTATTTGCCATTGTGATTGTAAAGCAACTTTATGGTGGGCTTGGCTTTAACTTATTTAACCCAGCAATGGCCGCATACGTACTACTTTTAGTCTCGTTTCCGGTGCAAATGACCGCTTGGTTACCCGTTACCGATTTACTTAACGCCCCAATTGGCTTTATTGACCAATTACGCCTTATATTTACCGATTTTACCGCTCTGGGCTTTAGTGTCGATCAAGTCCGTGCCGGCGTTGATGGCCTCACCATGGCCACCCCGCTTGATACAGTTAAAACCGATGTAGCACATGGTCTAACCGTTAGCGAAAGTATGCAAAAACCGATTTTTTCTCAATGGGCTGGGCTTGGTTGGCTATGGGTTAACCTAGGCTTTTTAGCCGGTGGTTTATACCTTTTAAAAGCTAACATTATAAACTGGCATATTCCAGTAAGCTTTATAGGCTCACTAGCGCTGTGCAGTGCCATTGGCTATATTGCCGCGCCGGGTACCGAGCCGGGTATGGTATTTCACCTATTAAGTGGCGCAACCATGATGGGCGCATTTTTTATCGCCACCGATCCTGTTTCGGCTGCAACTACCAATAAAGGGCGCTTAATTTATGGCGCGTTAATTGGCTTGTTGGTGTATTTAATTCGCACCTTTGGTGGCTTCCCTGATGCGGTAGCCTTTAGTGTATTATTAATTAATATTGCTGTACCGCTGATTGATTACTACACCCAACCACGCACTTATGGCCACGGAGCAGTAAAATGATTATTTCATCAATGGCTAAAAATGGCGCGATATTAACCGCCTTTGCACTGATAACAACAGGCTTAGTTGCCTCAATTGATGCCTTTACCGCCGATAAGATTGCCGAGCAAGAACGCTTGCAACTAACCTCACAATTACAAGAGGTATTAAACCCAAGCAGCTACGATAATCAGCTCAATACAAATTGCGTAATTATGAGCGATGAACAACTGGGTCCTTACCCCGAGCAAGTTATTTACCGCGCTTATAAAAATCAGCAACCTGTTGCACTTGTAATAAGACACATAACACCTAGTGGTTACAGTGGCGATATTAACTTATTAACCGCCGTACTTGCTGATGGCACTATTGCCGGCGTTCGCACTACTAAGCACGAAGAGACGCCCGGCTTAGGCGATAAAGTAGAAGTTAAAAAGTCGCTGTGGATCACTACATTTAACGATTTAACGGTTCAAAGTGAAGACGATGCCCGTTGGGCGGTAAAAAAGGATGGTGGCCAGTTTGACCAATTTACCGGCGCAACAATTACCCCTCGCGCCGTGGTAGGCTCGGTAAAAAATGCCGTATTATTTGCAAAAACTAACTTTGACGCCATTTTTAAACAGCCTAATGCTTGCCAAGAGGTAACACAATGAGTGAGTTAAAAACCTTATACAAAGAAGGCGTATGGGCTAATAACCCCGCGCTAGTGCAGCTACTCGGTTTATGCCCGCTTTTAGCTGTTACATCAACTGTAACCAACGCGCTCGGCCTAGGGTTAGCCACTTTATTAGTTTTAGTAGGCTCTAATATTACTGTTTCAGTTGTGCGTAATTGGGTGCCTAAAGACATTCGTATTCCGGTATTTGTAATGATTATTGCAGGCTTTGTGACCATAGTTCAGCTACTTATGAATGCGTACACCTTTGGCTTGTATCAATCATTAGGCATATTTATTCCACTAATAGTAACTAACTGCGCCATTATTGGCCGTGCAGAGGCATATGCCTCTAAAAACCCTGTCCACCTGTCCGCATTCGACGGCCTAATGATGGGCTTAGGTTTTATGGCCGTACTGTTAGTACTAGGTGCAATGCGCGAACTGATAGGCCAAGGTACATTATTTGATGGAGCCGATTTGCTTCTAGGGCCATGGGCACAAAGCCTACGCTTGGAAATATTTAGTTTCGATAGCCAGTTTTTACTCGCTATTTTACCACCCGGCGCCTTTTTAGGGCTTGGGCTGCTAATAGCAGCAAAAAATGTTATTGACGCACAAATAAAATCAAAACAAGTAACGCCGCCAGAAGCCGAAAAAGGCCCTCGCGCACGTGTTACTAGCTTAACTTAAGGGGAAAACGCATTAACGCTATTAGCTAATGCGTTTTAAGTTGCATGAATAAAGAAAAACGTCACCAAATACTCTCGCGCTTGCGCGAACAAAACCCGCACCCAGAAACCGAGCTTGAATACTCAAGCCCATTTGAGCTACTAGTAGCTGTTACGCTCTCTGCACAAGCCACCGATGTTGGTGTGAATAAAGCGACACGTAAATTATTTCCGGTTGCTAATACACCACAAGCCATATTAGATATTGGCCACGATGCGCTTCGCGATTATATAAAAACCATTGGCTTATTTAATTCAAAAGCCGCAAACGTGTACAAAATGTGCCAAATATTGGTTGACCAACATAACGGCATTGTTCCCGAGAACCGCGAAGCCCTCGAAGCCCTACCCGGTGTTGGCCGAAAAACCGCAAATGTAGTGCTCAACACAGCCTTCGGCTGGCCGACCATTGCCGTAGACACGCATATTTTTCGTGTTTCAAACCGCACCAAATTTGCTATGGGCAAAGATGTAGTCGCTGTAGAACAAAAGCTTGAAAAGGTTGTCCCTAAAGAATTTAAAGTAGACGTACACCACTGGTTAATACTACACGGACGCTACACCTGCGTAGCACGTAAACCTAAATGTGGCAGCTGTATTATTGAAGACTTGTGCGAGTTTAAGGATAAGACGGAATAGCTTTAATGCGCTTTGGGCAAGAAGCAGTCATTATCATCAGCAATTACTAATGACTTCAAATAGGCATTAGCTGACATCAGTTTTTTGGTTGATAAAATCAGCTAAATTCTCTAATAATGTATTCAGTATCACTAGGGCACTACAATAGACTTTTAGTACGCTTTATTTTAAGTAGCATTTCGAGATACACAATGTTCATCGTGTGTTCGCTTTCATTTTCGGTTTTAAACACCTATAAAGAACTAACACACCAAATAATTTAATTCTGTTGTAAAATCTCAACCATTTTCTGAGCGACAAGTGATGAGGATAGGTGATTTTGTCCTGTGACTATGCGCCCGTCGACTTCAACATGTGGTGTATTTCTGGCTGAATAGAAAAATTGACCTCCTCTGCTTTCAATGGTTTTTTGAATTAAGAATGGAAACTCTTTGAAGTAAGCGCGTGACTGATTTTCATAAGAATCAGGATAGCCTGATATCCGCTTGCCTGCCACTAGGTATTTACCCTCTTTCGTTTTTAAGTTAACAATCCCTGCGGTTCCATGGCAAACAGACGATACGATCCCTTGTTGCTCTTCATAAATAGTCATGGCGATTTTTTGTATGGCAACATTATCAGCAACCCCATACATCGCATTGCCTCCACCAACATAGTGAACGGCTAGGTAATTAGCTGGGTCAATCTGACTTGGCTGCTTAGTATTTTTGATCGCATACATAAAATCAGGTTCGTATAGATATTGCTTATGTATTTCCTCTGATGTATTTATATAGGCGAGTGGAATAGCTCCACCCTCTGGGCTAACAAAATCGACAGTGTAACCAGCCTTTTTAAAAGTGTCGTACGCTTTAACAATTTCTGAGAAACTAACACCCGTTGGTAATTTTGAATCGCCGTGAAAATGAGCATTGGAAACAATAAAAAGTATTCTTTTACCACTCTGTTCAGACGTTTCACTTGTCGCAGCCTTACTTACCACCTTCCAATTACCCGATATTTTTTTTAATAGGAATAAGTCAACATAACGTATAGATTTTTCGGGTATCAAAATTTCAACCTTAGCGGTAGCAATGTCACCTTCGAAATCAATGGATAGTATCTCTCCTATTCTGCCATTAAATTGTCTCTTATCTTTAAACCATGAAGCATATTTATTTGGGCTAACAGGCCATATTTCTTGGCCTTTTTTACTGAGTAATAATCGAGCCTCTTTTGCAAAAGCCCGCTTGATTAAGTCAGGTTCATTGTACGATGTCCCTGTAATATAGTTTTGTAATGTCTGTGTGATTTGAGCCTCATTATCTATTTGAAGTTTTGCTGTCAAATCAAAACTCAATAAGGTGATCAAAAGTAAGAGTGAATATTTCATTGTTTTTCTCCGTAAAGTAACTGTTTATTAGATTAAGGAAAAAACCAGAGAAAACATTAGCGTAGAATAATTCCGTAGTACGAAATTATAATTCCGAAGAGGTTATAAGGCTTTAAACTGCTTTCGGTATTGTGCAGGTGTTATATTTTCAAATTGTTTAAATGATGAATAAAAAGTAGATTGAGAGTTGTAACCGCAAGCTTCTGAAATTAACTCAATCGTCATGTATGAGTTTTCAACCAACAGCCTTTTCGCTTCTTCGATACGAAGCTCATTAACATACAGGGCAAAAGATTTATTCAAGTTATCGTTTAACAATTGCGATAACTGAGGCACAGATAATTGCAGTTTTTTCGCTAATATAGGTAAGGTTAAATTGGCATTTTTGTAAAGCTGTTCATTAATCATTAGCTCATTTAAACGTGTTATCAGCTGACTTGCTAATTCATGTGCAATTTTTTTATTAGCATAAGTCTGCTCTGAAGGTTTTCCCCCTTTATTAGATATATACCAAAGTGAGAGCGAAACATACAAAATAACTGAAAAAGACAAAGCTCCAGCGATATAAGAAGTATAAGACGCTGTAAAATATGCCAGCCAAATAAAAATCGTGCCGGCAAATACGTTGATACATAACAGTTCTTCTTTTGACAATCGAGTGTTGTCGCCAGCTAAAACAAATAGTTTGGGAAATAATTGAATAGCCGCAGCCATCATATATAAGCCCCAAGTTATATTGATTACTCTATATAACGATCCCCATAGTTCAACATTAGACTGATAAGGATACAAAACGCCAACACCAAAGATCAAACTAATAAGTAAAGCAAGATGTAACTTCCAATTAAACCTAAGCTTTTCTATATTAGCGGTTTGACTGACGACATAAAAATAAAGCAGTGGACCAATCAAAAAGCATGCAGACAACCCCAGTTGCAAAAACTGCTTGCCTAGCGTTGGATCAAAGTAAAACCAAATTGATTTAGAAATGCGTAAGCTAATAACTAACATGAGCAACGCTAGTAAACGGCGTTGAATTGACGCGGGATTAGAAAAAAGTAAATAGGCAGTCAACAACAGTCCATTAAAGGCACCTAACGCACTGAAGAAAAAAAGTAACTGACTATTCATTTCACGGTATGTTTATTAGTGGCTATATTGAAAGTAGTCTACGTTGCATAAAGAGGGATGTCTATATTCATAACCTTTTGCAAATTGATTTTAATATTTACCTACCTGCTTTTAACAGTGCTACGAACGGCTTAGACTTAAAGCTGCCTTTTTTAAATTCAGTAGTCAATCTCCTCTAATGACAAAAAACAGAAACCACTCTATGAACTCCCAATATCTACCATCCTTATATTTCGGCTGGCCGACAATTGCCGTAGACACGCATATTTTTCGTGTTTCAAACCGCACCAAATTTGCTATGGGTAAAGATGTAGTCGCTGTAGAACAAAAGCTTGAAAAGGTTGTCCCTAAAGAATTTAAAGTAGACGTACACCACTGGTTAATACTACACGGACGCTACACCTGCGTAGCACGCAAGCCTAAATGCGGCAGCTGTATTATTGAAGACTTGTGTGAGTTTAAAGACAAGACTGAATAGTTCTTCTGCTGTTCGTGAAATTCACATGTGAAGTTTTGACATAGAATCAAAACTTCAAACTGCACAGTAAGGTGGACTATTTAGTTCTAAAAGTTGCGCTTTAACCATTTAGAAATGCCAGTTGATTAAATAACTATTTCAAATTTTTTATAATAGCCATTCCAGTTTTTCTCATCAGCCCAGCTGCCTCAGGAAAACTACTGTTGGTCACAATCGATACAGCGATATTACGATCTGGAAAAATAATCATCCAATTTTGTGTGCCTTCCAATCCACCATGGTGAATGTAATAACATCCTAAGTTTTCATCCTCTGCAGCAATCCATGAATAAGCGATATGATCAGTACCACCTACATGAAACAGCCTTCTATGTGATTCTTTAATGGCTTTATTTTCTTCTTTTAGTTGCAACTTCATATATTTTACAATATCTGACATAGTAGTTTTTATATAACCACTGCCCCCCCATAGTATTTCAGGAGTAAGATGGGCTTTTGCTACCTCCCCTATCTCATTATAACCATATGCAACGTCCTTAAGCTGTTCTTGAGCAAGGTTCACTTTCGTATCTTTCATATTAGCTTCTGTTGACAATACTTGCTGTAATAAATTATCAAATGGCATTTGGTAAACAGTTTCTAAGATATATGATAAAAGCTCTATTCCCGCGCTTGAGTAATGGTATTTACCTTTGTTTTCTGAAGGGTTTACATTATTTAATGCCTTTAAAAACGATGTTTTGGATAATGTTTCAGCCCTTAAACCTAAATCTACATAACCTCTTGGTAATCCTGAACTATGAGTCAAAAGCTGTCGAACGGTCACAGGATTTTTTTCAGTACTTAATTTGTCTAGTTTATTATTAATATACTTATTGATGTTATCGTTCAAAGATAGCTTTCCATCTTTCACAGCATAAGCGGTAATCAACCCTGTCATGGTTTTACTTACAGACCCTATTTCATAAATTGTGTTATCTGTCGGGGTGTTTTTTTTATGCCTTGTGAGTTCACCAAAATGTAAAATAACTGAATCCGTTTCCGTAACGACCCCTATAGATGTAGAAACAAAACGAGAGTCCTGCAAGAGTTGATTAGCGTGCATTGTTATAATGTTTGAAATGTCTTTATTGGAGATTATATCGCTATTTTTAGCTTGCACCTGCCCAAAAAAAGTAAGAAATAAAATGAAAGCTAACGTAATTTTTTTATACATAAAACACCTATTATTTGATTCGCATTAATGTTTTTTATCAAAGCAGTTTTGATTTGATAATAGGGATATTAGTAAGGTTCAAGATTGATTTCGACCGACTATAAAAGTCGAACGTCTTATATTTAAAGGGTTGCGCTAGAAGAGATAAATTTAATCGTTTAAGCGTTCTTTCCTATATTGGGATGGAGTCACTGCAAAATGCTTTTTAAAAGCAGTGTTAAAAGACGATTTTGAATTAAAACCAACTTCTAACAATATCTCTAAAATCGCTTTTTGTTTATTGCTTTTTAAAGAAAGGATATTAGCAGCTTCATTAACTCGATAACTATTTATGAAATCGAAAAAGTGTTGCCCAAGGTGGTGATTGAGTACGATTGAAATTTTTAAGGCCGGTATATTTAATTGCTTTGCCAACGTGTCAATGTTTAGTGATGGATTCAGGTAAGGTTTATTTAGCGACATATGGCACTTAATTGTGGATAACACTCTTTGTGCTTCATTAACATCAACAACGTCACTTGGGTTCTGTGGAGGTTTTTTCGGTTCAAATGATTTAACCTTTGAGCTAATACCTTGAAATATGGAAGGGTTATGAAGTGCTTGCCATAATATCCAACAAACAAAAAATAGTGTGACTACCATCATTAGAGTAGTTAATAAGTTCAATAGTCCTTGTAGCTCGGTAAATTTAATAATATTACGCACCACAACAATGGTGAAATCAATTAAAAAAACCATCATAAAATTGTTTAGCCACTGCTTATTGAGTATTTCAATATCTGAATAGTTATTTAAAACAGTCAATTTATAGCGGTTTAACTTCTTAAAAATCAATGCAAGATAAATGAACATTTGTAAGTAGAGCACTACATGAACAAACAACACTTCAAACAAGGGTTCATGGTTGTTATAAAAGGCCATTTTTGCAATGTCATCTCCAAGATGGAAGCGCGGGATAAAGATTAAACATACAGTAATAAACGGGATAGCATGCAGAAGGTCTTTAGCTTTAAGTTTTAAATCACTATAAACAATTGATTTTACGTAAAAATAAAGTATTGGCGCTGTCAGAACCGAAAAGTTAGCACGAAACATATCTAAATTTAAATGCGCACCATAAAAACTAGTGAAAATAAAATTACTGATATCAAATGCAGTGACGGATAAAAACACAGCTAAAATTCTATTACTTAATTGATTACCGGAATGAATATTGAGCAGAAATACCGCAACTAATAAGTGGGTGAAAAAAACTAGTAATGCAATACTCTCGGTCATTTTAGTTATTTTAGTTATTTTAGTTAGTTGGTGAACCATACATCATAAATGACAACCAGGCTATGTTTCAAACTAAGTAATATCAGAGCTATAAATAGAGAGTAAAAATAGGCAGGGTTATGCGCTCACTCAATTTAATTAACAAGTTTGCTACTTTAGAAAACAATCAAATTTGCCTTATAAAGTTAATACTAAAACATACTATTTAAGAAATTTCGCTCTAAAATGAACACACCATCTAGTTTACTTATAATTTGGCTGGCCGACCATTGCCGTAGACACGCATATTTTTCGTGTTTCAAACCGCACCAAATTTGCGATGGGCACAGATGTAGTCGCCGTTGAGCAAAGCTTGAAAAGGTCGTCCCTAAAGAATTTAAAGTAGACGTACACCACTGGTTAATACTACACGGGCGCTACACTTGCGTTGCCCGTAAACCTAAATGCGGCAGCTGTGTATACCAATCGACTTAAGTATTTAGTCATTCTAGCGAGCTAAATAAAGCGCTTACGGCGTTATAAACTTCTCAAGTAGAACAACTACATGTAAAAATTTATGCCTTGTAACCGCTCTATTTATCTGTCGCTATAAGTGACGAATAACTTAACACGATTGGTATTATTGAAGACGTGTGTGAGTTTAAAGAAAAAACAGAATAACCTCGAATAACTCTATTTTAGGTATTTTGAAAGTAAGACAGCTAATTAATTAGCTGTCTTTCGAGTCTATATTATTTATAAATTGCGCCATATTTACTAAACGCTCACCGACAATAAATGCAGTGGTGCTTTTAACCCAAGGAGTTGCGATATTTGTGTAGTTTAGTTTAGCTAATACGCAGCTTGTAATTATTAAAAGTAGTAGCGATGACACGCTGTAAAACCAAACCATGTGTTGATCTAGGTGTGCATACAAGTCAATTTCAAATAGCACATCAAAGCCAATAAAAACATAAGCCATATAAAAAGGTGCAGACATAAGCAACAACTTAGTTAGTTGTAATTTATGTGAGCAAAGGCGGTAAACGTCTTTTTGAAGTTGGCTAATTGGCTTTGCATAATCAATGTTAGCAATATGCACTATTTGGCCAATATTACCTGCAAGGCCAGCAATGGAAAATACACTCAGTATCAACGCAGATATTGAAGGCGCTGAAACACTAAAGTTATTTGCAATATACTGCCCTAATAAAAAAATAATAAAAAAGAAGGCTGCGCTTTCAATAATACGTGCCCACTTCATAGCATTAAGCTCTTTCATTTGTTTATTCACTTTTGTTTCGCTCAGCAGTGATTGGTTTATTGTAATTGCCGATTCGTTAACACTATTTTGCTGCTGCCATGTGTTTTTAATGTTATCTAAATTCATTTTAAGCCCCCTGTTTTTCAAATTGATTTTTTAGTGTTTCTTTAATGCGGCCAATTCGCGTAGCGACGTTGGTTTTACTTATGCCTAAACTCGTCGCTATGCTTTGATGGGGTTCGCCTTCTAAATACAGCAATACTATGGCTTTATTTAACTTATCGAGCTTTGCTATAAACTCATAAAGCTGCTTAACCTCTTCGCTTTTATCATTGTGCGCTGATAGGTCGGCTATGTGCACAATGCACTGCTCACTTTCATTGGCTTTATCTTCTCGTTTACTGTCTTTGCGGTAATATGAAATCGCCACATTCAGTGCTATTCGGTACATCCACGTAGAAAACTTATAGTCTTTGTCATAATTATCATAAGCAAGCCACATGGTGGTGAGTATTTCTTGCGCTAGGTCTTGCCTGTCGTGTTGGTTTTGACAGTACGAGTTAACAATTTTATAAATAATGCCTTTATGCTGCTCCATTGTTTGAGCAAACAGTGCTTTTTTATTGATGTTCATTTACGCATAAATCCATCATTTAAATTAATCTCATCACGTAGTTGGCTCATCGCAGTTTTATTGTGTTTAAGTGCTAATGCATCTGTTTTAAAAGCAACAGGTGCGCCGTTATGGCTAATGCAACACAGTCTGTACACATATTTTAGCTGCACGATGATACTCACATAACCTTCTTATCTAGTTATTCGCAGTATCGCTAAAATAATCACAATTATTATTAAAATAAATTATAAACAAAAACTACGAAGTGATTCTTAATTACCTTCATTATCAACATCAATTAACTTTGTTATCTTCTCTTTCGTCAACTCAAGACAATGTAGATTAATTCGGAAGAAATGTATCTTCCTATACTGTGGAGAATATTATGTTTAAGAATTTTGGTTGGATCGTTGAGGCAAAACTTAAAGAAGGCGAATTAGAGAACTTTAAAGCGGTGATGAATTCGCAAGTTAACCGCGCATTGACTGAAGAAGGTACGCTTAATTACCAATACTATTTGTCTGATGATGGCGATGTTTTAGTTTACGAGCGATTTGCTGATGCACACGCTTCACACGAACACATTGAAAACTGGGATGCACATGCTGAACGCTGGATAGCCGCTGCTGAGCCAACTCGTATGCTTCATCTTGGCGATTTACCTGATGATGTACGAGAGCGTCACGCTGCGCTATCACCAACATGGCTAAAACCATTAGGTGGCTTTGCTCGAGAAGTAGATGAAACAAGCATGATTAACACTGACAATGGCACAACCTTCGAAAATTTTGGTTGGATTGTTGAAGCTAAACTAAACGAAGGCCAACTTGAAGCATTCAAGGCGGTAATGAATTCGCAAGTAGAAAGAGCTAAAACAGAGCCTGGCACTTTAAACTATCAATACTACCTATCTGATGAAGGTGACGTATTGGTTTATGAGCGCTTTCGTGATTTAGAGTCATCCTTCACTCATATTGAAAATTGGAACGACCATGCCGAGCAGTGGATTAAAGCAGCAACCCCAACACGTATGGTCCATCTAGGTGACTTACCTCAAGAGTTACGAGATATGCATGCTGCACTTTCGCCACTATTACTAAAACCATTGGGTGGTTTTGCTAAATAACTAGTAGCTCCAAATGCCGGTTTTTATATCGATTATGATTACCGGCCATGTTTTAAACATCCATTGCTATTTAAAGGGATACTATGAAAAGTTTAAATAAATACACAAAAATAGTAAGTTTACTGCTTATTTCAGGTGCTCTTTTTGCCTGTACGCAAACGCCACCTGCACAACAAACTTATTCACTACAAAATTTACCTGCGCATTTTAATTCTCCTGCCAGCTTTGCACTTGATGCTAATAACAATATTTTATTTACTTCACCAAATTTACATAATCAAACACTTATCGAAAAAGGGGTCATACAAAATGCCCAAGCGCCAACGATTGGCCTAATTGGTGAAAACGATCGCGTATCAGTATGGTATACATTTAAGCCCCGCGATCTTGAACCAACCAGCGGAGTAGTTACGCCTATGGGTATTGCTATGGGGCCAGATGGCAACATTTACGTAGTCGATATGCAATTATGGTTTGGTGGCGAATCGCGTTTATTACGCGTTAATGTACAAAACGGCAAAGCAACCACTGTTGATGTTGTTGCTAAAGGGTTTTCTTTTCCTAATGCCATAGCGTGGCACGGTAACGACTTATTCATCTCAGATACAGTGCTTGCAACTGAAGAAGGCAGCTCGACCAACAGCGGTGTGTACAAAGTAAGTTTAGAGGAATTAGACCCAAAAAATCCATTACAGATCGCTGCGTATAAAGGAAAAGATAATTTTGACGCACATTTATTTGAAGTCTTTTACTCAGATGGAAGCCTAGGTTTTGGTGCCAATGGTTTAGCTGTTGATGAGCTTGGTAACTTATATACCGGTATTATGGAAGAAGGGACGGTGTATAAAACCACCATTAGTAAAAATGGCACTAAACAATCAACCACGCTATTTATGAAGGCTTGATTGCAAGTGACGGTATTCAGTGGAGTGAAGACTCTCAAGCTTTATATATTACTGACTTATTTGACAATGCTGCTTATAGTATTGATGTAAATGGTAAAACAACTTTACTGACAAAAAATAAAGACAGCGACGGTACAAATAATGAGTTAGACGGACCTGGAGAAGCGATTGTTAGAGGCAACACCGTGTATATTACAAATTTTGATGCAGTGTTTGATGCACCAAACATGGCCAACACGCAAGCTGACGCACCGTTTACTATATCAACAGTGTCTTTAAAATAATGATGCACTCAAAACGGTCAGCGCTCACTGACCGTTTTGACTCTCCAATACTTTATCCCAATAAGGCGGGCTGCCATAGCTGGCTGAAAAAAAGTCGATAAATGCCCGCACCTTTGGGGCCACTAATTTTGAAGACGGGTAAACCGCCCATATAGAAGCATGAGACTCTAACGGGTAATCCCTTAGAATTTGTACTAATTGACCTGCTTTTAATTGCTCATAGGCAATCCAAGTAGAGCACATGATTATCCCCATGCCATTAATACCCGCATTGCGCACCGCCTCTCCATTATCTGAGGCAAAGCTCCCTTTGGTTTTAACCGTCTTTGACCCACTAGGCGTTTTAAAATGCCAATGCTCATTGCCTATTAAATTAATACAGTTATGTTGTAAAAGCGCTTCGGGATTGGTAGGTATACCATGCTTGTTAAGGTAATCTGGTGATGCACATATAATTCTGTTGTCAGTTGCGAGCTTCCTTGCGACTAATGTAGAGTCTTTAAGCTCTGCGTTACGAATAGCAATGTCAAACCCACCTTCAACCATATCTACTATTGTATCGCTAAGACGAAGCTCTACGGTTAAATCAGGGTAAAGATCCATAAACTTATTTAGCGCAGGAATGAGATGAATATGACCAAAAGAAACAGGGGCTGTTATTCTCAATTTGCCTGCTATTTTTGCTCTTTCGCTTTTTACAGACGTTAGTGCGATATCAGCAGTAACAAGCACATCCTTCGCGTGGGGCAGAAACTCTTTCCCTTCATCAGTAAGCGATACTTTTCGTGTAGTTCTGTGTATTAGCCGAACTCCAATACTCTCTTCTAATTTATTAAGGTGAGCACTTGCTACAGCCGATGACAAGCCAAGTTCAGCTCCAGCTTTTGATATATTATTAGTTGCAGCTACTCTGACAAATAAGTTTAGGTAATCGAGGTTCATCATTATTTAGTTCATAGGTAAAAGTAAACGACAGATTAGTTTCACTTTACCGCTCCTTTAAAAAACACAGAAACTAAAATTACTTTTAGTTTCTAAAATTAACAACCTTGATACTAGCTGCGTACTTTTAAATACCACCAAATTAATGGCGCGAGTATTACTAATTCAATACCCACATTCAGCCACTGTTTTGCTACCGAGCCATCTAACATAATGCCAATAAGCCTTGCAATTAATAGTCCTACGAGTAACGATGACAGTGTTGCCGCTATGCTAGCTTGCCAAGGTACAAGCTGATGATGAAATTGCAGCAATAAGCCAAAACCAATAAATAACCCCCACCAAATTCTGCGCTCTACGGCCTTAAAAATATCATTAGGAACTGGCTTATTGCTTATCAGCTCAGGGTTGGCAGCTAACACTATGCCAAAAATAATTAATACCGCACCAACAACCCTAAAAATGACTATATTATCCATGATCAATCCCTCAGGCTGGTTGTTTGATCAACTGTTTGAGCAATCGATTGCTCAACAAGCTCCTGAGGTAACTCCTTTGCTTGGCTCCACTGCTTTGGCGATTGCCCATACATACGTTTAAATTCTCGGCTAAATTGTGATGAGCTAACATAGCCTACCGACATGGCCGCCGAACTTACGTTCATACCCGCTGCGATTTTCATCGCAGCGGTATTTAAGCGCATAGATTTAACAAATTGAATCGGCGACATACTGGTCGCATCCTTAAATTTTCGATGCAAAACTGCCCTACTTACGCCAATTTTTGCTGCCATATCGTCTATGGTTATGCTCTCATCTAATCGAGATGCCAAATAATCAATTGAGCGTGCTATGTCGTTTCCTACGCCAAAGGCTTGGTGCACACTACTACCTGCCTGTCCGTTTAATATGGCGTAATATAATTCTCGCAGTCGCCCTTCACCTAAAACCGCAATATCTACAGGGTTGCCTACAAGTTGCAGCAATCGTAGTAATGAATCGGTAAATGAGTCATCCCATGCTGCGAGTGTAAGCCCTTGCGTTTTGGGGCCTGATGCGTGTTTTTTTACACCTTGTGCAGCCATGGTAATAGATAATTCGGTCATCACTTTTGTATCTAGCGATACAATAACGCCTAGCAAGGGGTTCTCAGGTGAAGCCGTGGGTGTACCCGCTTCTACCGGCATAGACATAGGGCAGCACATATAATTATTTTCATCGTATATAAAATGCTTACCATCGAGTATGGCTTCTTTAGCGCCACTGACTATAGCAACAATACACGGCTCGTATACCGCAGGTGCACAGCGCATAGCATGCGTTACTTTAAACAACTGAACACCTTTAATACCCGTTTCTATTAGCCCTTGGGTATAATTTTCATCGTTGTTTACATCGTTAAAAGACAGGCTATTTTGTATAAGTTGCTTAATGTGGTGTTTGCTCATTCACCCATACCTTTTAAATATAGAATAAATCCAATCTAGCACCGTAAATACACATTCTCAATGCAGCGATACAAATAGGCATATTTTAAAGAGGATATCGCCTAGTTACACCTGGTGGCGAGAGTTATATTACCTAACAAGCACTTTAGAGCAATATGCATAGCCCTGTACTGCATATTTATACTTAACTATTGATAGGAATTTAACTAATGAGCGCAACTAACCCATTTGGCCCTTCTGGCTGGACTCCCGACCAACTCAGTTCTTTAGTTGGTAAATGCTATCTAATAACGGGAGCAAATACAGGCGCAGGCTTTGAAGCAACCCGACTATTACTCGCTAAAGGCGCAAAAGTAGTTATGCTCAATCGTAACCCTTTAAAATCAGATGAAGCTATTGCTAAGTTAAAACAGGAGTTTGGCAATAGTACCGATGTGAGCTTTATAAAAATGGACCTAGCAGAGCTTGCATCAGTACGCCATGCAGCCAACGAGGTATTACAAGCTGTGCCACACATAGATGCACTTATTTGTAACGGCGCTATTGCGCAGGTCGCGACTCAGCAATTTACTAAAGACGGCTTTGAAAGTCAGTTAGGGGTTAACCACTATGGGCACTTTTTACTGTGTGGTTTGCTATTTAATAAAATAGAGCAATCTAGCGGGCGTATTGTTGTAGTGGCCAGTGAAGGCTACAAAATGGGGCTTAAAACGATTCAATTTGATGACATGAATTGGAATAAAAACTACCACCCAAATAAAACCTACTGCCACAGTAAGCTTGCACAAATGATGTTTGCTTATGAGCTGCAAAATAAAATAGCCGCCGCCAATAAAAATGTGCAGGTGTTTGTGTGTCACCCAGGTGCAGCTAATACCTCTCTTATTGGCGGTAATGTTAACTTTGCAACCCGATTTACCTGGTCATTAATAGTAAAAATGGGCTTAGCACAATCGGCAGAGCAAGGTGCATACCCTGAGGTTATGTGTGCCACCGAGCATAACCTAAAACAACGTGCGTATTATGGCCCATCAGGAAGATGGAATTGGAGCGGCCCCGTAGGAATATGCAAACTTGAGCCGTTTGCTTTAGATCAGCCTGTGCTAAGCAAATTATGGGTGGTTACTGAGCAGCACACTGCTTTTAAATGGACAATATAATTGCTAATAGCGAACGTGTGTAGGGTGTAAAAGTAATGAAAAAACCATTAGTAATCGGCCTAATATTTTTACTTTTCCTAACCGGTTGTAAAAGTACCAATAACCTCCCTGTGCAGTATAAACCTAATGATGAGCTGGTAGTACTTGCCCATGGGTTAGGCAGAAGCGATTGGGCAATGCGATATTTTGCCCAGCAGCTTAAACGTGCACATTATAAGGTATGCAGCCTAAATTACGCCTCTTTAGGGCAAAGTGTTGAGGCTGTGTTTACGCAAACAACCACACAAATTAATGCCTGTATTGCTAACGCGAGTAAAGTACATTTTGTAGGGCACTCCCTAGGTGGCTTAGTTATTAGAGCCTACTTGCAAAATAACCCTCGGGTATTTAATGGTAATACACTTGGAAATGTCGTGTTAATTGGCACGCCTAACAAAGGCAGTGAATTAGCTAATCATTTAAATGGTTCATGGCTAATGCATATAGCCGGCGGTGTAAGCCAATCTTTAATTACAGGCAGTAAGAGTTTGGGCAACACCATAAATGAGCTGGACATTGATTTAGGCGTAATAGCCGGTACTAAAGCATCCACCCTGACACAGCATTATTTTAAAGGTAAAAACGATGGCTTGGTGTCTGTAGCATCAACCAAACTGAGGGCGTGTTGATTTTTGCGGATTGAAATTTGTTCAATCTAGGGGCGATTAAATCGCGGCGCGAGGTTTGTAACCTAGTGGGCTCGATAACTGCTCCTGCGTTATTCTAATGACTTACATCCATGTAAGAATAAGTAAAAACCAAGTAAAGCTTCCGCGTCCTGCTCACGCCCCTTACCTACATCCATGTAGGCAACAAAGAGTTTATCGCCCCTAGGAGAACCCAAAGGGCAGCGCATGTTTGGCATTTATGCAGCGTTATCGCCTATTTATGGGGAATAACCACACTTCACAGGCTCTGCCTTGCCTAAAAACCAAACACACGGGAATGCGCTACAACCAACAAGTAATACAACACACACTTTATTTTTTGCAAACAGGTGCATTTTTACCCCCAACACAAAGAACCACGGCCCTTTATTAACCCCCTAACTGCGGCTAATTTTAGGTAAAAAAAAAGCAAGCCATGTGGCTTGCTTTTGAGTGCCCGTTCAAAGGCTACACACTCTCAACATACTTTTTAAAAACGGTAACTTGCACCCAGTGTAATACGACGGTCAGTTAAACCTTGGAAACACAATAGTGCGCTTTCGTTTACACATGATTGGCTAATTTCAGATTCAGTAATATTTACTGCCTCTAAACCAATATTAAGTTGCTCGTTCACATCGTAGCTAATACTTGCATTAAGCTGGCCACGGTCTTCCTGTACCACTGGGAAACCCCAAGGGAAGCTAGACGTACTACCAAAGTCATTTGAACGATACCCTTCACGCCACGTGTAACGCATACGTGCTGATAGGCCAAATTTTTCGTAGTACAGCGTAAAGTTATACGCGTTTTCAGAAAGGTTAAGTAAGCCTTGAATTTCACTTACTTCAATACCTGGCGTACCGGTGGTTGCTGCAAATACATTACTTGCTCTTGAGGTTGCTGAATTTTCGGTTTCACCACCTGAGAACTCTTGAATTGTATAGTTAGCTAGCACACCAAAACCAGATGCCCACCCTAGGTCTTTTTCAAAGCCTGATAGGTCATATTGAAAGGCAAACTCAATCCCTTTTTGGGTAGTTTCACCACTATCGTTTACTTTTGTTTCTGTACCAACACATACGCCACGGCCATTCTCAGGGCCAAATACGTTTATATCTGCAATGGGGTTAAATATACCGCCGCCTTCACATGGATCTGTTAAGTCGCGATACCCTGTTACAGGGTCTTCAACTGGCGAGGTTAACTGATTTACGTGTAAGTCTTTACGTGTTTTATGAAAAATACCTACGCTAAATACACTTGCCTCTGCAAAATACCACTCTGCCGATAAATCGTAAGACAGTACTTCTTCAGGTTTCAGTGCTGGGTTACCAAATTCAACTTCGTCATTTGGACTTGTGCTGTAAGTAATAGATGTTGATAGGTCGTTATAATCAGGGCGACGAATATCTTTACCAACACCAAAGCGTACAAGTACATCTTCTGATACATCAGCCACAAGGTTTAAACGAGGTAAAATAAAGTCATAGTCTGATTCATTGGTAATACGCGTTACCAGTTCATTACCACTACCATCTTGAGTAACTGAGTTACCCGTAGACTCTACGTCTGTTTGAATGTAACGCACACCAATGTTACCGCGCACCATTTCGTACTCAAAGTTAGCTTGTGCATATAGCGCATGGGTGGTTTCTTCTATATCAAAAAAACCTGCAGAACTTGAAGTAGGTGCATTTAATGTTTTGCTTGAACCGTGCGCAGTCATCGCTGCTTGTAATGTGGCAAGTACCGCATCAGGGTCTGAGGCCACAAGCTCTGGATCAATAAGTAAAAAGTCGCCTATGTATAACGAGCGGCCATCAGCTTCGTTAAAGTTATCTGGGCCTGCCACTAATAAGTCGGCAAATAAATCACCCGACGGGCTATCAGCCATGGTTCTTAAACCAATGCTTGAGGTAATTTCGTTTTGTTTGCTTTGTGATTTACTGTAGCGGTAACCAAAATCAATAGAGGTTACAATTGAGTCTGTGTAATAGGTTGAATCAATACGGAACGCATCTTCAGAGTTTTCAACGGTATCTTGACCAATATTTACATCACGTAGCACTACATTTGCAGGGTCTAGTAGTTGTTCAACCGTTGGCGCGTACTCTGCCCCCTCTGCAATACCAAATGCCAATGCGCCACCTGATAAGTCATACTCAAACGGCACACTATTATCATTACCGCCACCAGCATCTAACGGCACATTAGGGTTAATAAAGTTAAGCGTTGTATTAAAGCTAGGCGTAGTTGTATCTGAAGATGATGATGCAATTTCAGCACTAACAAACCACTTATCGCCTTGCCATTCGCCACCGAGTCTAAAAATATTACTGTCGGTAACACGCGAGTTTGTATCACTTGAAAAACGAAGGTTAGGATCGTCATCATCGTTTTCTAAATTAACCGGAATGACACCGCGTAAGGCCGCTTGAATAGACCCAAGGTTGGTACCGCCAAGTGAGCCTAAGTTTACGGTTTCAAATTCATCAGGAACCGAAATATCATTAAGCGCACTTACACCAGAGGCCTGTACACGAGAACTTTCTTGGCGACGTTCTTGATCGTTAACCACAGCATCAAAATAAAACTTTGTGTTGTCGTTTGGCGCCCATTCAATGGTACCTACAAAGTTTTTAGTTTCGTATTCGTAGTTATCGTAATCTTGTACAAAAAATTGAATCGGTAAAAAGTCAAAAGACTGAGCGCTGGCTACACCACTATCTGCAGTGATAATGTTATCTCTATCAGCACGTGGGCGAAACGCCGTTACATCTTGCTCTGCGTAGCTGCCGCTCACTAACACACCAAATTTACCGTAATCACCTTCCCAGTTATCAGCAAAAGTTCCCGAAAAACGTGGTTGCAAACCGCTATCAGTGCTTAAGCTACTGTGCTCACCTTGCACTCTAATAGTGGCTAGCTGCTCACCTAAATGCAGTGGGCGAATCGTTTTAAGGTTAATAGTACCGCCTACAGAGCCCTCTATTGTTTTCGCTTCAGGCGACTTTATTACCTCTAAACTTGAAATAATTGACGCTGATACATCTTCAAAGCTAATACCACTTCGACCAGAGCCTGAGCCCACCGTTGATACACCGTTAATTTCGGTACGGTTAGCATCGGTACCACGAATTTGTACACCTGTGCCTACACCCGCTTGACGTGTAATTTGAATACCCGTTACGTTTTCTAATACTTCAGCGAGGTTTTGATCGGGTAATTTACCAATATCTTCTGACTGAATAATTTCAACTAGGCTATCTGCAGAGCGTTTTTCAGCAAGTGCATTAGTAAGTGATTGACGAATGCCAGATACTTCGATGATCTCTACATCATCTTCTGCAATTGGCTTGGCTTCCTGTGCGTGTGTGGACATAGAAAGGTTTAATGCTGTGGCAGATATAACTGCTAGCGTAATTTTTGATAACTTGTGATTCATAGTTTTTCCTGTGTGTGTCAGTGCTATGTGTAACTCGCTATATATTTTTTATTAAACGCCTTACCATTTATCTAAATGGTTAACTTAATATTTACAGCAAAAGCACCAAAGGTCAACCTATTGGTAAACCATTTTTGTAAAAAAAGCAAAAACCGTCATTACCAATAAAAGCCAATTCGGCATGACAAAAATACTTTTGTTACTGACCATAATATAACCACTTGTATTTAATGTGCTTTTAAATCTAAATTAAGGTTAAATAACACACAAAAATAGATTAAAACCTCCTCAACCTGACTGATATATTTTTTTTATATATACAGCGTTATTTTAATATTTAGCCGTTTTTACCGAATTAATTGGTCAACCAAGATAAAGATAGTAGACTTTTGGCTAACTAATTCGCTGCCAATAACGCAGCGTTACTAACACTGAGTTTAGTAATGCTGCGCTTTAGGTAAAAAGGTTTAACCAAGATTTAGTTAAGAGAGTACGCCGCAATTCAAAAAGCTTAGGGTTAATAGCCCACACGCACATACAAAAAAACCCAATTAGCGGCATACGCTAATTGGGTTTTAAAGTGGGGATCACTGGTTATTGTGTTATAGCTTAAAGCTCATTCCTAAGAATAAACGTGGGCCGTAATCGTTTACTTCACCTAGGTTATCTTCCACAAAGAAGTCTTGTGACTTAGGTGCGCTAAACAAGTTAATGGCTTCAGCTTTAACTCTAAAGTGCTCGTTAATTTTATACGATGCACGCATTTCCCATACACCTACGGCATCAACATAACGTAAGCGGGTACCATTACTGGTATATGGTTGGAAGTATTCACTACGGTATTTATAAATAATGGCCGTATCAAAGTCACCAATTTGGTAATACAGTTGGCTGCTAAATACATGCTCTGAGAACCCCGGCACCGAACCAGGTTCAATAATACCGGCAGTTAATTGAGTAGTATTGCCATCTAGGTCGGTAACGTATGTATCGCCATATAAGCTATCTTCAAACTCAAAGTCAGTATCTGCAAAGTTATAGCCAAATTTTACACCAATACCATTATCCCAACGGTACGAGAACGATGCTTCTAAACCCAGTATATCGCTATCATTATCGGTTGTTACTGAATTTGTCACTGGTAGTGATACTGTTTCACCGCCAACCACATAGTCTTCAATCACAGTTTGTTGCTGGAAGCCACCTTGGAACTGTTTGTAGTATAGGCTTAGCGCTAAAATAGAATCTTCATTAGGGTACCATTCAAAGGCTAAGTCGTAGTTCCATGACATTAATGGTTGAGTATCAGGGTTACCTGAACCATCTACGGTTAATAAGTCAGAAAGCGATAGCGCAACAGATTGATCGTCTGTTACAAAGTCGCGATCATAGCCTAAATCAGATGGGTCAGCACGTGACATACCACGGTAAATACCCGCACGTAGTAAAATATCTTCACTGTAATCAACTACTAAGTTAAAGCTTGGTAAATATTTAGTATAACCACCGCCGCTTTCGGTTCTTTCTAGTGAATCCCCTACATCGAGGGTTACAGCGCCTGTAGTTTCATCTACATCTACAGTGTAATTTGTTCTAAAGCCTACCGAGGTTACATCAGTATCAACTATACGTAGGCCGAAGTTACCACGAATAAACTTACCAAATACTTCGGTGTCGTAGTTTGCCATTAAGTACACTGAGGTGGTTTTTTCAGTAACATCTATGGTACCGGCATTTTCGTACTCAACATCAGGGTAACCAAATTCACCTGTATAGTCAGCGTCTGTAGCCGCTACAGCTTGAGAGAAACACACGTTATCGTAGGTCGCCCACGAAGAACCTGTTCCAGAGCTTATTACATTACCGCTACTATCTACATTTGTTACTAAGTTGCCATCCGATACGCTAGATAAAAAATCAGATTCTGGGAAGTCAATTTGACAGCCTTGAAGTATCTCTAATGCTGAGTCATCGCCTATCGTGTACTCAGTACGAGACCCATTACCTTGGCTACCACCAAACTGTATAAAGCTTAGCTCTGAGGCTCTAATACCCCCTTCAATACTGGTAAATATATCGCCCTCTAACGCGTAGTCAAAATCAATACGCGCCGATTTAACTACGTTTTCGCGAACATTTTCACGGTCTAAACGTGTACGTAAGCTATCTGTAAAGTTAGAAATATCAGTTACATCAAAGTCCGTTAAGGTGAAGTGAGGAATTTCATCGCCCATATCCCAGCTAAACAAATTACGGTCTGCGGTTCTACCACGGTTAGAAATTTGTAGCTCTTCACGCTCAGTTTTTGAATACGCTAAATCAAGATTTACAGTAAGGCGGTCGGTTACCGTGTGCTCAATATTAATACCATAACCTTGGTAGTTTTCTTCACGTGAGAATTGCTCGCCCGCCGATTCAATACGTTCTTCACCTTCCCAATGTAAAATTCCGCCTACATCGTTAGTTACAAGCGTTGGGCCTGTTAGACCAGGTGTTGCGCGTTTTTGTAAAAAAATTAAATCGTGGCGTGCTTCTCTTTGTGTTCTGTCAGAGATTTGTGCATCAAAGTTAACATCCCACTCAGACGACGGCTGGTATTGCATTGCAATAAATACAGCATCACGCTCATCTGAGGTTTCATTTTGACGATAGCTGCGGCTACTACCTGTCCATGCGTATGGAGTGCCATCGCTTTCGGCTTTGCCTGTTTCTGGGTCGATGTTTGTTTGATAACCTTGATTGTTACTACCACTTACTTGGTCTTCACAATCACCTGCGCTGCTTCTGTAAAAGCCTTCATTCGTATTAGTTGGGTCATTTAAACATGCCCAAAGTGAAGAGCCCGATGGGCTTGAGCTTCTGTACTCGGCCTCTGGTTGGCTAATATCTTGACGCTGCACACCAAAAGACACACCTACTGCTTGGCCATCGGCAAACTCAAACTGGTCAACATAACTAAACGTACCACGATAGCCTGTATCACTTTGCAGTGAGTTTTCTACATTACTTTCATCTGGGTTATAATTTAGTTTAACTTCGCCTTGTACGCGTTGCTTGCCGTAATCTAGCGGGGCAATCGTTTCAAGTGCAATCACACCGGCTACGCCACCTTCAATCATTGAAGCATCTTGGGTTTTGTAAATAGCGACCTTTTTTACAAGCTCTGATGGAAACTGTGAAAAGTTAACCGAGCGGTCACCACTACCATTGGTAGCTTCACGGCCATTAATATGGGTTGCGCTTAAAAATGGGCCTAAACCACGAATGGTGATTTCGGTAGCGCCCCCGTTTTCACGGTGAGATGCGGCACCGGTAATCGACTCAAGCGCTTCACCAATTGACAGCGCGGGTAAATCACCAATATCTTCTGCAGATAAACCATCGACAACCGTTGTTGCCTCACGCTTAATTGCAATTTGATCTTGTATGGTTCTACGAGTACCTGTAACGCTGATGATTTCTACATCTTGCTCTACTTCAGTCACTTTTTCTTGGGCTTCTTGCTGAGCAAAAGCATTAAATGACAATGAGCCTGCCATACCTGCAAGTAAACTTGCTCTAATTAACTTAGCAGCAGGTGAAAGTGCAAAATGATTACAAACAGAGCTGTTTGTAAAATGTTGACGTCTTCGATCCATTTTTAACGACATGCCGCGTTCTCCTTTATCATTGTGTGTGTTGTGCGTAGTTTGCTATTTTTATAAGTATTAATAATGTGCAGTGTGGGCTTATTCATCTTGTGCCACCCACGTAGAGCCTGCACCTACATCAGTGCTTTGGATGTAGTATAAGTTTCTTGCACCTGCTAAGGCTTGTGCTCCATTTGAGTCAGTCTCAAGCAGCGTACTTGTAGCAGTGACAAACTCTGGGATTTCTTTACCATTTGCTTCTGGGTTTTGGTCAATAGCGCCATCGGTGTCGTATTCACCATTGCCATTTAAGTTTCTAATATCAACCCATAGGTCGCTCGCATCGCCCGACTCATAACTGTCACTAAAGCCAAAGCTGTTAGAGAACAGTGATTCAGTATGGTTAATTAGGTCACAGTCGTATTCAAAAGAGTGATCGCTCGACAGCTCGTTAGGGTAAAAGAAACCATAAACAAGCGCGCTGCTTTCAATGGTGTCTTCATCAGTTTGATCGCCCACCCCATTAGCATTTAAATTACCGTTGAAGTTAATTTCAAACGCATTTTTAGTTAAACCATACAGTACAGGGGCATTTTCTGCGGTAAGCTCATCACAATCTCCAACAGGTGCCTTTGAACCTATTTCTGTACTAAATAAAAATGGTTGCTGTGAGTTAAGTACCGTATTGTTAGTAACATTAAGGGTAAAGTCGCCTGCGCCATCAAGCACAGCTTGGTTACCTCCATTTGGCACCCCGCCATCAGCTTGTGAAAATGGGTTAGCGGTAAATACAATACCACCGGCTTCTTTATTACCTGAGCGAATACCAGCGATGTAGTTATTGCTTACAGTGTGACCTAAAGGCGTAACTAGCACGCCAGCAGGACGATCGCTTGAACTTGCAATATCAGTGGTACGAATAATAATGTTGTCTGATACCGTATTAAATCCACCATCTTCAAGCGAAATACCGCCATTAGGATTTAAAATGGTATTGCCTTTAATCGTCGCGCCAGAGGTTTGTACGCGCATTAAACGTCGGCCTGTAACAAAGTTTTCTACTCGGTTATATTGAATAGTAAAGTTTGCATCATCAGCAGAGCCTGTACCTGTTGTACTACCTGCGTTAATTAAGTGCAGGCTAGAATTACCAAAATTTGGGTTGCTGCTGGTACCTGTGAAAAGGTTATATTGAATAACGTGGTTAGTGCTCGATGAAGACATTTTGATCACCGAACCATTTTCTGCTTTATCGCGGTTGGCAAAGGTATTACGCTCAACCATTGCGGCGTCGCCTTTAAGCATTAACCAATGGTAGGTAGAATTATTTAACGTCTCTGCTTCACCATCGATAGTATTTTGTGTAAATGTGAAGTTGTCACCCTCAGAATAAATAACGGCATCTTCTTCGGTTTCACAAAAGCCACCCGATTTAGTATCAATATTTTTAAATGTAAGCCCTTCAATACCCGCGCCATCAACCCCACTGGCTACATGAATACAAAGCTCGCCACTAATTACCGGGCTTTGTCCTTCAACAGCTTTAAGTGTTGCTGCGCTGGTTAGCATAATGGCATCAAGATCGGCATATACACCGGTATTTAAACCAAGCACATCGCCATCACCGAGCCCTGCATTAATAGCACCTAATAGCGCATCCGCATCGCTTATCACTTGCGTGTACACTACTGTATCGGCGGCGCCCGTAATTGTGCTTGAAAAGCCATCGTTATCGGTATAGCTCGCAGTGACCGATATAATCGCGCCAGCTTGATTAGTTGGCGTAAATGTTTTGCTGTTGGTATCTGCAATTGCAACGCCATCAGCAAGCCAAGTGTAAGTAACGTTTTGCTCATCTACCCCGTTGTTATCGCTAATTTCAGCGGTTAATTCGCTAGTCACTAAATAAGGCGTAGCCCCTGAGATGGTGATACTACCCGCTTCATCTACAGCCTCTGCAGAAACAGCAATGGTTGCCTCAGAAAGGTTGTCTTCGGTAAAACCGTGATCGTCCGTGTAGGTAACCTGTACGGTAATAAATTGCCCTAATAATGACTCATCTACAACGTAAGTGCTTTGCGTGGCACCACTAATTGCAACCTCATCAGCAAACCACTGGTAAGTAATTGTGCCGCTTGCGCCATCTTCATCTGTTATTTCGGCTGTAAGTGTATTACCCACCGTAGGTGTGCCAACAATAGCCACCGACCCTTCTGAATTTGCACGCTCTACTGGCGCTGTGGCATTTGATGTAGCTGACTCTGCAAAGCCTCTGTTATCTTCAAATGCTGCATTTACGGTTATAACTTTACCTAGTTGCGATTCGGTAATAGTGTAGGTTGCTAGGGTTTCATCGGCAATTTCAACATCATCTGCAAACCATGTATATGCTACAAGCGCCGGATCAAAACCATTTTCATCCGCTACATTAGCACTTAGTTCATTACCTATAATTGCATCACCGTTAATTTCTACCGTGGCCGCAAAAGGAATAGCTGACACTTCATCGGTGGGCTCACTTAAATGTGACTCATTAACACCGCTGTCATCTGTATAAAGTGCTTGTGCTGTAATTGCAAAACCAATTTGCTCATCTGTTAATGTAAAAGTTGCGTCATTAGCGCCACTTATAACTTGTCCGTCGGCGTACCAGTAGTAGCTTACTTCGCCAGAAATACCATCGGCATCATTCACGCTGGTCGACAATGTTTCGCCCGTTAACGCTGTGCCTGATAGAGCAATAGAGCCCAATGTGTTGTTATTATTATTTGAATCCGTGTCACAACCTATAATGGCAGCTGCAACAGCACATAATGCAAAATGTTTTAATTTCATCATGGCTCTATTCTCCTTAATTGTGTGGTTTAGTATTTAGCAGGTGTTATGTGTGATTTACCAAATACCCAGTGTGTTATTACCAAATTATTTTGTTTTTACGCTTCATTGTTAACCAACTTGGTAATATAAGCATAATAAAAACACTTTTACCACTATATTCGTTCAAAATTCATCATATCTTATTAACTGAAAGTTAACTTACGTCTATATCTAATAACGCAGCGTTATTACCAATATTAATTTCACGAATAGATAAACAAGCAACCTTTATGAACAATTGGTTTTACCGAAAGAATTACTCTTAATTGTTACGTAGCGCGATAAGCACATAAAGAATGGAGGGGTGGAAAATACAGGCGTAAAGCTTTAACTGTAATAGCCTATAGATATGAATTTTTGGTGTGTATATAAAATAACGTAGCCACTGTGTTTAACTCACTATTAGTCAGCAGTGGCTTACGTTTTATTTAAAAGGCGTAAGGGCACAATAACCGCCCTTTTGTACTGGGGCCTTAGTCAGATTTAATAAACCGTAGAATTAAAGTAAGTCACAGGTTCACTAGAGCCTAAAATAACAGGCACACGCTGATGCAGCTCATCGGGCTGAATATCTAAAATACGCATGCCTTTAGAGGTGGCTATACCGCCTGCGTTTTCAGTAAGCATTGCCAGTGGGTTAGCTTCGTAAAGTAAGCGTATTTTACCGTTTTCATTACCCGCGCGCGTATCTTGCGGGTACATAAATACCCCGCCACGGCATAAAATTCGGTGCACATCGCCAACCATGGCTGCATTATAGCGAATTGAGCTTTTAGCAAATTCTTCTGATGTATACAGTAATTTATCAAAGTAAACTTGTGTTGCTTCATCCCAGTATCGGTAATTTGCCATATTAACCGAGAACTCACGGCTTTTACTCGGTACTGCAAGCTCTGGTTTTGTCAGCAAAAAGCCACCGTGGGTTAAATCGTGTGTATAACAGCGGGTTGGCCCACCTGTACTCATTACTAGTAACGACGATGGCCCATACAGCACGTAGCCTGCACAAACCTGGTTAGTACCGGGTTGATTAAATTGCTCATCACTATCGTAGGGCACATCTGCTTTTGCTGGGTAAATGGTAAAAATAGTGCCTATTTGCCCGTTAACATCAATGTTTGATGACCCATCAAGGGGATCAAATGCCACAATATATTTACCATCAGGGTGGGCGCCTACTGCATTATCTTCTTCTTCAGATGCCACTGTTTTTACAAGATCATCATCAATTAAGGTATCTTTTAACAGTTGATTGGCAATGACATCTAACTTTTTTTGCACCTCGCCCTGGATATTTTCGTTAAGGGTAGAGCCTAAAACACCCGCAAGCTCACCTTGGCTTACTCTAAACGCTATTTCTTTTGTGGTTGCTAATAGCGTGCGAATTAACATAATAAGGTCGGTTTCAACCCCATCTTGCTTTAATACTTTATTCAGTCTTTTCATGCGCTATACCTGTTCACACAATTAAGGTCGTCAAAACATTGGATCAGGCGAGCCACCATATGCTGCTCCGACTGACGTAACCACACACGTGGATCATAGTATTTTTTATTGGGTTTATCTTCGCCATCAGGGTTACCAATTTGGCCTTGCAAGTAGTCTTGTTTTTCTTGGTAGTAGTTTAATACCCCGTTCCAACTCGCCCATTGGGTGTCGGTATCAATGTTCATTTTTACCACCCCGTAGGTTAGCGACTCCGCAATTTTACTGTGCTCAGAGCCACTCCCACCGTGAAATACAAAATTAATAGCGTTATGCTCTAAATTAAATTTTTCAGCTACATAGGCTTGCGAGTCGCGTAATATGGTAGGTGTTAATACCACATTGCCAGGCTTGTATACGCCGTGGACGTTACCAAAAGAAGCAGCAATGATAAAATTAGGGCTTATTTTACTAAGTCGCTCATAGGCGTAGGCTACATCTTCTGGTTGAGTGTAAAGCGCAGAGATGTCTAGGTGCGAGTTATCAACCCCGTCTTCTTCTCCGCCGGTACACCCGAGCTCTATTTCAAGTGTCATGCCTATTTTTGCCATCCGCGCTAAATAACGCTCACAAATTTCTATATTTTCTTCCAGTGGCTCTTCTGACAGGTCTATCATGTGCGATGAAAAAAGCGGCTTGCCTGTTTGTGCAAAATACTTTTCGCCTTCATCTAATAAACCATCAATCCAAGGCAGTAGTTTTTTTGCTGCGTGATCTGTGTGCAGCATGACAGCAACGCCATAGTGCTTCGCCACGTTATGCACATACTGTGCAGCACTTATTGCCCCAACAACGGCAGATTGCTGGCCCTCTAGTGCTAAACCTTTACCACAAAAAAACTGCGCTCCCCCATTAGATAGTTGAATAATGACCGGCGACTTCATTTTTTTTGCGGCCTCTAAGGTGGCATTAATTGACGATGTGCTCACCACGTTTACAGCAGGCAATGCATACTGATGCGTTCGTGCGTGTTTATACACTTCGCTTACTTCATCGCCAACAACAACGCCTGGTGCAATGGTTGGGGCTAAATAATTCATTTTTTGCTCCTTGCTATTTTAAAGCCTCGATACAAGAGTCTGTAATGGCTTGCCAATTACCCTGCGTTACCCATTCTTTTTTAGCAACCCAGGTACCGCCTACTGCAAATACATTGTTTAACGACAAGTAATCCATTTTATTTTTTTCGCTTACACCGCCGGTCGGGCAAAAGCTCACTGCACGAAATACAGATGAGACAGCAGAGACAAACGGCGCACCACCAGCCAGTGAAGCAGGAAAGAGTTTTTGCTCTTCAAAACCATACTCAAGCGCCATTAATATATCGCCGGTATTTGATACACCTGGCAATACTGGCACGTTACACTTAACCAGCTCACTTAATAGTGTAGGCGATACAGCGGGAGTAACTATAAAATCTGAGCCTGCTTCTAGCGCTTGCTTTAAAATTGTTTCGTTAATAACGGTGCCTGCGCCCACTTTTAGCTGTGGAACCTGTTCTTTTATGGCTTTAAGCGCATCAATTGATGCATCTGTTCTAAGAACAACTTCTACCAAAGTTAGGCCTGCCTCTGCCATTGCTTTAGCAATGTTTACACCTTGCTCTGGCGTGTCTGCTTGAATTATAGGTAGCAGAGTTTGCCCTGCCATTAGTTCAGAAAAGCGAGTCATGCGTTATTTCCCTTATTTTAAGTAATCGTGCTACTTAGTGTTATAAATTGAGTAAATTAGCCAGTTAGAGACCTGATTTGGCCATGGCTTGTTGAAAAACATCTTTTGGTGCAATAGCACCGGGTTGCTGAATAACAGCGCCGGCAGCCTGCGCGCCCAGCTTAACCGCTTCGCTAATTGGGCGCCCATCTAAGCGCGCTCCTAAATACACGCCGTTAAAGGCATCGCCTGCGGAGGTTGTATCAACAACGTTTTTAACCGGCGTAATACTGTGGCTTTGCACTGTATTAGCCTCTTTTGTAATGACTGAATCGGGGCCGTTTTTTACTATAATTTCGTTAATGTTGTACGGAGCCAAATAATCAATTACCGCTTCTACACTTTGCACGTTGTAAAGCGTTTCTAAGTCTTCAACGCCGGGTAACGTAATATCGGCTAGGCTAAATGCACTATGGTATTGCGCTTTAGTTTGCTCAACGTTATCCCAAAGTCGCGCACGGTAATTTGGGTCAAATACTATTTTTACACCCGCGGCTTTAAGTTGCTTCACTATGTCCCAAAACTGCGCTCTTGCTTGCTCTTCTATTACGGCTAAAGAAATACCCGAAAAGAAAAACATATCACCCGATGACAGCTGCTTAACAAGCCCAGGGCTGATAAATTCAACCACCTTTTTGGCTGCTGAATCATCACGCCAATAAATAAAACTGCGCTCGCCTTGCTCGTCCGTTTCTATGTAATACATACCTGGCACTTTACTGTTATGAGCAAATACATAGTCTGTATTTAATTGCTCACTTGCAAAACGCTCACGCATTTTTTTACTTAAGTTATCCTCCCCTAAAGCGGTAATAACTGAGGTGCTGATTTGTGGGAAACAACGCTTTAAGTAAACAGCCGAATTGTATACGTCACCTGCAAATGACTGATGCAATGTAGAGGGAACAGTCGCTCTTAACTCAATCATGCACTCGCCAATAAAGTAAATATTTTTCATTATTATCACTTACCTTAGGTAGTAAATGGCTGTGAGAAACACAGCCATTGCCAACAAATTAGTTAGGCTTTTTCAATGGTTCAATTTTTGGAATTAAAATCCATACTGCTGCCATTGCAATAATCGCTAAAGACGCGCCTATCACAAACGCCGGTGTATAATTACCGTCCGCTGTTAAAATAGGTACCAATGACGTAAGGCCTACAGCACCTAATTTAGCGGCCATGCCAGAGAAGCCCGACAACGTACCTACCGCTTTTTTACCCAGTAAGTCGCTTGGTAAGGTTTGCACGTTACCAATGGCGGTTTGAAAACCAAATAAAATAACAGCCATAATAAGTACCGCAATTACCGGCTCGCCTGGGTTTGCCATTGCAAGCAGCGCCGGCAACATAATTAAACACCCTAATGTGATGGTCAGCTTACGCGTTTTATCGGTATTCCAGCCTGCTTTAAGGCGGTTTTGGGCAAGTAAGCCACCAAACCAAGCACCAAACATAGCGCCTACATACGGAACCCAGCCATAAATACCAATCGATTTAACATCCATGCCATACACTTCGTTTAAGTAAATTGGTATCCAAAAAACAAATAACCACCAAATAGGGTCGATAGCTGCAGAGGCTATAATTACGCCCCAGCTTTGCTTACGAGAGAGTAACTCGCCTGTAGACGGGTTATATTCTTCTTCGTCATCGCTTGTTACATCGCCGTTATCATCAACGCGTCTTTGTCCGGTAAGAATGTACTCACGCTCTTCTTCACTTATCCAAGGGTGAGAGCCTGGAGGCGCTTTTACCAATATAATCCAAGGAACTAACCATAAAAAACCTAAGGCACCAACAAATACAAACACCATTTGCCAGCTAAAATACACGGTTAAATAAGCAATAAGCGGGATAGCAATAATGCCACCAATGGCTGCGCCAGAATTAAATATACCTTGCGCTAAAGCACGCTCTTTTGTTGGAAACCACTCGGCATTACCTTTAGCTGCACCGGGCCAGTTACCAGCTTCGGCTACACCTAAAATTGCACGGAAAATACTTAAGCTAAGCACCCCTTGTGCAAAAGCATGGGCAACAGTGGCTAATGACCACACACCAATTGAAAGCACAAAACCTAAACGCGTGCCAACCCAGTCAAAAATTTTGCCAAAAATAGCCTGGCCAAATGCATAAGCAAATACGAATACTATAGAAATATTAGCGTAAATTTGTTTACGCTCTAACGCAGATTCATCAGGGAACATCTCTTCCACAATGTCTGGCCATAAAACGCTAAGCGCTTGACGGTCGATGTAGTTAATAATGGTAGCAAGTGCAATTAGCACTATAACCCACCAGCGTAAGCCTTGAATTTTCATAGGTTATTCCTCAAGAAAGTCTTCGCGAGCTGGGCTAAAGGTATCAATCAGTATACCGCCAGTTGGGCACGTTGCACCGTGATCAGCAAAAGGAGGAATAAAACAGCTATCACCCGCTTTTAAGATTTTAGTTACGCCATCAATGTTAAAGTGAAACTCACCCTCAACCACATACGTTACTTGCGAGTGCCTGTGTGCATGGTTATAACCAATTGCCCCTTCTGAGAACCAAATTTTCACGGCCATTAGCTCTTCGTTATAGCCAAGCATTTGGCGTTTTAAGCCATTACCTAAATCTTCAATCTCGGTTTCGTTACCAAATGAAAAGTGTGCACTTTGCTTTTGCATCCTGTTTACTCCTGATTATTCTTCATCGCATAAACGCCAAGGCGGCCATTTAAGGTGAATGCTTTATTTTGATATGTGAATGTGTGTTTAGCTGCTTTATCGGCTTTGTTGATAGCAACCAAATAGGTATTATTTTTTACTTTAACTTCAATTAGGTCTAAGTGCTCTTGCGCGTCATACTTAAGTGACGATACACGGCTAACAGCCTCTAGGGTATATTCTTTACTTGGGTTGTATTCACCGTGAGGCTCAAGTACTGAAATAAATTTATGCTGTTTTTTACCTTCTACACGGCGAATGTAGCCATTTTCGTTACGAAGGTTAAAGTGTGGATCGTTTGCCCCTATTTGCGTAAATAAGAAAGACTCATCCCCTTTTACTAGGCTAGTTTGTGTATAAAAACGGCCGTTGTCGTTTAACCACGTTACCTTTGCTAGGCCTTCATCTGGTTGCGCCTGTGCTTTTAACCATAAATGTTGATAACCATTTTTATCACCCAGCGCAGCTAAGCTTTTGGTGTTACCAAGTAACTCAAAGCTGGTATCAATTAATTGGCCTTTGTAATGCAGTGGTAAATCAATTTTATGGGAGGAATCTGCAGTCACATTAAAAATATCAACTGCAAGCGTGCTTTCAAGCATAGGTAAATTAATTAACGCTAACGTGCGTTCAAGCTCAACACCTTTGTAAGCGGTGCTTATTTGCCCACTTGACACCGTTCCGTATTGGTTTGTTTCAAAGAAATTAAGCGTAGGATGATTGTTATTACCCACTTTAACATTTGCATTAAAATGCGAGGTTTCATCAATCACAACCGTATTGTGTGCCACGGTATGTTTTGCGTAAGTTTCGTTTTCTGGTAGGTAACGGCCGCCGTATTTAGCCTCAACATTTAAAAAACGTGCAGCGCCATAATCAGACACAATTTCATTGCCATGATCGTAAAACTGCCAAGTTAATTTATCAAAATGTCCATGCCCTAAACCCTGTGCGGCAGGTTTAAATAAAAGTGCTTGGTCGCCACCAGTTTGCGTACGCATTACTACCAAAGCCCCTTGCTCGCCATCGTTACCATCGCCAAATGCTACCGATTTAAATACATAAGGAGTTTGCTTATTTTTATCCAGTGCTTGAGCCACTTTTAGGCCATCGCCAGAGAGTATTATTTGATTTTGCTTTTTAGCTATATCTAAGTAACCAGTATCGTGTGTTAAACCATAAGCGGCTGTTACACCGTGTACCAGCTCTATTGTGTCTATACCTTTACTTTTAATTGCATCGTTTATCGGGAAAAACAAACCGTTATAGCTTAGCTGAATAGTGGTATCAATGGCTTTAAGTAATATGCCATCGCGATATTCAAAAATGTCTCGCTGCGGTTCGTTGTTTTCAATTGCTTTAGCAAAGGTAACAAACGGAAGTAGTGCAAAGCGTTGATAATAAGGACCTTCGTTGTAATAGCCTTGTGGCGAAAACAGCATGTCTAGCTGCTTAATAAAGCCACCCTCGCCCGATTTATCTAAATCGTAAAGAGACTTTTCGACCCACTCAGATTCATCTAACACATACCCTGCCATGCCTACACCGGCTGTAGCCCACGTACCATGGTTATGTACCTTGTTAAAGGTTGATGGCTGGCCTTGTGATAAAAATAACGATACTGGACGCAGTAAGTCATTTTCAATGGTTTTAATATTAGCGGCGCTTAACGCATCATGCACTAAATCGTATGCTTGAATGGTATAAACAAGCCACATGGCCTCATTAAGGCTTTGCCAAAATAGTTTACCTGGGTTTTGCGACTTAACTTTGCGCTTAGGATGTACATCAAGTGTTGGGTATAATTTGGCGTACTCAAGCAACATATCACGTACGTAATGAGCGTATTTATCATCTTGGCTTAGCTGATAAATAACACCGGCGTTATACATAAGCTGATAATTTTTTTTGTGTCGTTCGTGGGTATACCCTCCCCCACCGTCTTTTGGTACAGGCACTGTTATAGGGCTTTTAATTTGCTCATCCACTTGTGCCTTAAGCGCTGCAAATGCGTTGGCAAACTTGCCCTGTTCGTTGTTGCTAATTGCTTGGCGCATTTGCTGTACATCATCATTGGTTATTACCAAATTTGGATGCGCTGCGTAAGCGTTTATCGATAAAACTAAGGCACTTACAGTAACACCCAGCGTTTTAAATAATGACTTATTTGGGGTTAAATTCATCATTGTTAGTTCACCTTATTTAAAACGTTGTTATTTTTAAGCGTTGCCGTGTGCGGGCCCGCTACACGTAACTCTTTTACGCTTGGCGCTTGAGTTGCATCAAAGGTGTTATCTGTAATGGCTGTTATTGGCTCACCAACCGTGTGCTCAATTGTAATCGGTGCCGATTTTTCAAATACGTTGCTTGCAATATTTGTGACTTGTACACCGTGCGCATACACACTCGCTTGCGCCTTGTTGCGCTTACCTAAACCTACTTTAGTTAGGGTGTTATTGGTCATTAATAAATGCGGACCAAAGGTGCTTTCATCACTTCCACCTCGATATAACTTAACGACTCCACCGGCTACCTCATTAAAGGTATTGCTTTTAAGTGTTACATACTCTGCGTTATAAATACCTAAGTCTTCTATTTCGGTATTGAGACGTAAAATATCGCCAGTCACATTTTTAAAGGTGTTATTTACTAACGTGATTTCATCTGCCATCGCCCCTTTATCCGTTACAAAAAAGTGAAATGAGTGATTAATATTAAGATTAGTTAATTGTGAGTTGTGTATTTCAAAGCGGTAGTTATCAACCATGCCCCACTTTTTAGTACGTACCACACTATTATTAATGGCATCAGGTGCGTTTTCACCCGAGATAACTAAACCATCTAGCTTTAAGCTACCGCCGTCATGAATTTCGAATAAGGTGGAGCGTTGGTAGGTCAGCTTAGCTTTGCCAGTATGTTTAGCCTTAAGGGTAAGCACTTTTGTTATTTTAACGAGTTTAGAAACATCGTATTGACCATCTGCAAGCTCTAATACATCACCCGTTTGGGCTGCATTGATTGCGTTAAGTAAGGCATCTGCAGTTGCTATAACCTGGTGAGTTTTCCCCGTATCAAATGCTACAACTTGCTCTGTTTTTGGATACCAACTAACGCCGGTATCGGCCTTTTTTAGCACTTTTAAACCGCGTTTAGCACCTGCACTAATTTTGCTTGATTCAGGATACAGTAAACCGTTACTAGCTCTGGTTAGTGTTACATTTTGCTGTTTAACACCGTAATTTAACTCTTTTAATACCTGGGTATTAGCTACATTTTTACTAAATTTAATACCGCTTACATCATCAAAGGTTGTAAAAGGCTGCTCGCCATCTTGATTAATAATAAGGTTATTTTTCATTACGCTATTAATTGGTGCAGCGCTACGCTCGCTATCGCTACCTGCGCCAAGTTGTATATGACGCACATTTACATAGGTATTGTTTTCAATTGTCGCGTTTTCTACTTGATGGTAGCGATTTATTGGTGAGTTAGGTACGCCGTTCATAATCGTAAAACCACTTCCAAAGCGGTAGCCTGTTAAACCTTCTAAGTAGTTATTTTTTACTGTTTGGTTTTTATTAATGATGCGAATGCCACCTGTGTGATCTACACCGTTACCAAAAAAAACGTTCTCTTCTATAATATTGCCATTACCATGGCGCAGCGTTAGTGTGCCGCGAGATTCAAAAAACACATTATTGCGGATTTGGTTTTTCCCTGATTTAACCGAGATTATTTCTACTTCGCCGTTAGTACGTTCAAAGTAGTTGTTTTCAACTAAGGTCAATGAATCACTTAATGAATAGTGGCTAGTACCAATGCGCAGTGTTTCACCGCCGTTAGATCCAAAAGTAGGACGATAGCCAAAGAAGTTATGATCAATTTGATGGTGGTTTTGTTGGCTTTGCTCACTATTAAGCCTTACTGCAACCGTAACGCCTTTGTTACGTTTACCTACTAAGTGGCTGTGATCAAAACGATTGTGTTTACCATATAGAGCCACCCAATAGTCTGATTCTCGTTTATCGGGGTTATTGTAGTTATCGATAACAACTTGTGTTACGCGGGAGTGAGTAGCAAGCTCATCTTTATTTTTACGAAATTCAATAACGGCTGAGCTAGGCGTATAACCATTTTTAAATACAAGCCCTGACACTTCTAAATATGAACCCGCCAGTCTTAAATTAGATTGCCCTGATAAAATAACGTTACCCTTGGTTTGCGCTGTAAGCTTTATAGGGGCGTTTTTGGATCCTTGGCCTTGTAATAAAATTTCGAAATTAGACCACGTACCGTCTTTGAGAGTTACTTTATCGCCGGCAACGAGTTTGTCAGAGATTTCTTGAAAAGCTTGTTTAGTGTCTACAAAATAATCTTTGGCTGCCAATTGTGTGGATGTGCACCCAATAAGAACTAGGCTAAGCTTTATTATATTAATTAAACGCATAGATAACTCTTTTTCAGTGTGACCGGAAGTAATGCCTTATCAATAGTAATGCTGCACTCATTGCACAAAGCAGGTTAAATCTAGCCAATTGATGTTGTGTGTGTTTTGGTGCTTTAACTACGTTAAAGCACCCAATGTTATTGGTATTACTTTTCTAGAGTTTTAAAGTAATCAAAAATTTCTGGTACGTTGCCTTGCCCCATACCTGCATCAAATGCCGCTTGTAAGTTAGCAGATGACCCTTCAGCAATTTTTGATTCAGTCCCAAGGTCTGAAACCATTTGTAGGAAGTAGCCTAAATCTTTGTTTGCATTGGCAATTGAAAAACCAAGGTCGCTCACATTGTCTACCGCGTAGTTTTTACAAAATTGCATAAATGGAGAGCTAGAAGGCCCTGTCGACATAATGTCAAATAGTTGCTGGCGGTCTACACCGGCTTTGTCTGCTACAGCAAACGCTTGTGACATAGCACATACTGTGGTCATACCCATAAAGTTATTGATTAACTTAGTTGTATGCCCTGCGCCTAGCTCACCTAGGTGAAATACGTTTTCGCCTTGATCTTCAAGTACAGGTTTAACTTTATTGAAGGTGTCAATATCGCCCGCTGCCATAATATTTAATAGGCCGTCTTTAGCATGGGCTGGAGTACGCCCTAGTGGTGCGTCAATCATGCCTGCGCCTTTAGCGGCTAGATCAGCACCAATTTTTTTAGTAGACGAAGGAATTGATGTACCAAAATCAATTAATACCGCGCCTTCTTTAATACCCGCTAAAATGCCATCTTCTGCGTACACAATTTTTTCAACAACTGCTGATGTTGTTAAACAAAACATAATTATGTCTGCACCTTGTGCAAGCTCTTTTGCAGTGCTTGCTGTTTTTGCGCCTCTGCTAACGCATGCAGCAACCGCATCTTTGTTTAAATCCATAACAATAAGCTCATAGCCTTTGTTCTGTAAGTTTTCGGCCATATTGCCGCCCATTAAGCCAAGGCCGATAAAACCGATTACTGGTTTAGACATGAATAACTCCTAAATATGATGGCGCGTGCTTTTATGAGTACGAGTAATGATTTACCCCATAAATAGGTACGCTGTGTCGTTTAATTCAATTTGCTAAAGTAACCCTGAGCATGTTCGTTTGAATAGGTAACCCGCCGCGTTATTACCATTTGAGCGAATAAAAACAGAGTGATTACACGCTGTATATTGTTGACCGGTTACGTATTTATTTCGTTATGCTTAGCATTGCTTTGATTATTTATTAATACCTTGGAGAAGCTAAAACCAAGCAACTTACCAATTGGTATGTAAAAACTGTATTACCATACACCAATCTTGTCAACCAATAAGTTAACTTTGTAAACCAAGGTAATTTACAATTCATTTCAAGTTAACAAAATAACAATAATAAACAACTAGTTATAGGTAGTATGGAAATCAAATTAATTCAACGCACTTTTCCCTTCTTTGGTTAGAGCTTAATAAAAAATAGGTTGACCAATAAGTGCAACAACTTTATAAACTCGTATAAATAGCGTGGCTATAATTACATTGTGCACTAACCCATTGTTGGTAATACCACTAATTTAGTGTGCTAATATTATGGCAATGCGTGGTTGTAAATGCCGAGCCTTGCCCACATTTAGCTTAAATTGCCCGAACTCAGGTTAAGAAGTTTACTTACATATTAAATAGTACTGATATTTTAATTTATTTTACAAGCCGAGGTTTTCAGTGAAGGCAAAGCCACTTGCGCGGCAATAGCTGGGCTTATTGCAAATAAATTTGACGCAATGAGTGCGCAAATAGCTGGTTAATTTAAACTTATTGGTCACAGTTGAGGTAAAATAAGCCTCTAGGTATATAGCAGGCTCTGGCCTTTGCAATGCGGTTATGAATACTCCATTAAGACGCTATGCTCCACACCTATTTAAATTTAAACTCACAGAGGTAACCTAAATGCGTTTATTACACACAATGTTGCGTGTAGCCGACTTAGAAAAGTCACTTTCTTTTTATACACAGATTTTAGGAATGAAAGAATTACGCCGTTCTGACAACGAAGAGTACCGTTATACATTAGCTTTTGTAGGGTATGGTGAAGAGGATAGTAATACTGTATTAGAGCTTACTTATAATTGGGATGAAAATAGCTACGATCTTGGTAATGCATATGGCCATATAGCTATTGAATTTGACGATATATACAAGGCATGTGACGACATAAAGGCAGCAGGTGGAAACGTCAGTCGAGAACCGGGGCCAGTAAAAGGCGGCACAACAGAAATTGCTTTTGTGAAAGACCCTGATGGCTATTCAATTGAGCTTATTCAGAAAAAGAAAAACAAAGCTCACTAGGCAATAAAATTTATCAAAAAGGTGTCTAGTCGCACCTTTACCTTAGTTGGCTATCTTTACTTGCTCGGCGGTTTACGCCAGCAACGCCTTTGCCTTTAGCCTCAAGCTCGCTTTGACACGCCACACAGTGCCTAACACCTGGCAGCGCTAACCTGCGTGCCTGTGGTATTTCACAATCACACTCATCACAGAATTCAGCACTCGCGCCTGAGATTAAATTTTGCCTTGCATATTGCACTGCGTCATTAACACTTGCATCGATTTGATCTTGAATTGCGCCATCACGCGCCCAACCACTTGCCATAATTAACTCCTAATAATAAGAAATTAAACTAAAAGGCTAGCAGCACAGCGCTTTATAAATGCTGAATATTTTGTACAGGCTTTATTGATTGAGCTATTTAAAGGATGAATAAATATGGTTAAGAGTAATTTGTAATTTAGTTGTGCTATCCATTTTATCTACACATGCAGTTATAAGTATGTATTTTTAACGCAGCTAGCAAAAAATTTATCACTGTAAATGAATAATTATTATTGCGGATCGGTCTTGAAAGCCTAAGAAGTTATACGAAGGTGATTATTAATTAAATAGATAGGTTTTTAGATATTGAAGAAAATTAAAAGTGTAAAACTAAAATTTTAACAGATAACCGGTAGAAATTAATGCGCTGGATAGCGCTGAGGAAGTTATAGCTTTATACACTACTAAAATAGTAAGTGGCTTCTCAATAGATTAGTACTCTTGATAACGTCGTGCATAGAGAGTGCGGTGTCACACTGCTTTATACATCACCTAAAATAGTAAGTGGCGTCCCCAAGGGGATTCGAACCCCTGTTACCGCCGTGAAAGGGCGGTGTCCTAGGCCTCTAGACGATGGGGACGCAGAAATTGCTTTGCAAATCACTGATTTGCTATTTCTAAGTAAGATGAGACCGAGCCTGCGAGGCGAATGGCATTATCTTCTCAAAAACGTTTTCTGTGTCACTAGGACAACTGAATGGTTTGACTCGTTTCAGGCGAGTTTTTAATAACACTACCTTACTATAAATAGTAAGTGGCGTCCCCAAGGGGATTCGAACCCCTGTTACCGCCGTGAAAGGGCGGTGTCCTAGGCCTCTAGACGATGGGGAC